>NZ_JBIWJO010000044.1:0-1139 GCF_044765245.1 Micromonospora sp. NPDC093277 | reverse complement strand
GCGTGTTGTCGGCGGCGGTGTCGCTGGCGTTGTGTGTGTCGTGGCTGGTGGTCGGGTGCGTGTCGGTGGTGGACGTCGTGTGGTCGGTGGAGCCCGAGTTGACGTCCGGGTCGGTGATGCCGGGGTAAGGCAGAGCGACCGGTGTCGGTCGCGCCTCGTCCGGGTCCAGGGTCGACACGGTGACGGTGTCGTCCTTGTCGTCCTGCTCGACGGCGCCGTCGGGTCGGTTCAACAGGGACCGCACCCGAGAATCGATCACCCCGCCCAACAACGACGCACCCGCCGCCGCGACACCCGCCGTCGCCGCGAACCCCGTCACATCGAACTGCCCCGTCTCGACCGCGGTCACCGTACCCTCGGTCAACACCTCCACCCCTACCTCACCGACAACCTCCGAACCCACCTCCGCCCCAACATGCCCCACCGATCCCCGTACCACCCCCGCCAACGCCCCCGCCCCAGCACCCAACACCAGACCGAACGCCCCACCAAACACACCCGCCATCGCAGACGAACCCAACAACGACCCGTCAAACCCATGCCGCCACCCCTTGTTCCGCTGCACCGCCTGCACCAAAAAATCCGACGCCACCTCCATCAACACACCCGACAACAACGCGTTCAACACCAAACCCAAACGCGACCGCAACAACCACAACAACACCCGCGCCGCCGCCACCCGCGCCGCCAACCACGCCGCCGCACCCACCGGATTGAAAACCGAATACAACGCCGCCATCTGCAACTCGAGCCACAACTCCAACAGACCAGCCAACGTCATCAACTTCGTGTACTGCACCTGCGTCGACGCCGCCCGCAAATTCCCCGCCGCACCCCCCAAATACGCCGACCCATCCGCCAACAACCCACCCGGACCCAGGAGGCCCCCCATCCGATCAACAAACGCATCCCCCGCCCGCCCCCGCATCCCGCCCTTCACCCGACGCACCGCACCCGACAACACCACCTCCGACTCCACAACCTCCCCACCAACCCGCTCCACCACATCCGCCAACGACCGCAACACACCCTCACGCGTCGACCCCGGCTGCTCACCAGTCACCACCAGCGACAACCCCCGCGCCCACGACGGAAACTCAATCGACGAGTACGACCCCATCCCCACCACCCCCAACCCA
>NZ_JBIWJO010000043.1:0-1277 GCF_044765245.1 Micromonospora sp. NPDC093277 | reverse complement strand
TTGGGTATGGCGGGTCGGTTGTGGCGGGTGATCTTGTCGGTGGGTCGTTTGACGCGGTAGGAGTTGTGGCGGGCGCGTTTGATGACGCGGGGGCAGCTGCGGTCGCGTCGGGGTGGGTTTGGCTGGTGGCGGATCTCGGTGAGCGCGTCGTCGAGGGCGGTGCAAAGGTGCTCAGGGGGTAATGGCCGCCTGGTCGGTGACCTGGCGGCGCACGACGCGTAGGCCTTTGACGAACGACATGCGGTCGGGGTCGTAGCCGGCGGGGTCGGCGGCTTGCAGCAGCAGTGCGCGGATGGCGTAGTGGGCCAGCAGTAGTCCCCACATCTGTTGTTCGACCAGGTCCGGGGTCTTCGATCGGAGGACTTCGCCGCGGCCGCGTAGGTCGGTTTTGATCTCGTCCAGAGCGGACTCTTCTTCCCAACGCTGCTGGTAAGCGCCCGCCAGCTCGAGTGCGGGGACCTTGTGGTGGTCGGTGAGGGTGGTGACCACCACGATGAGTTCGCCGTCGGGGTTGCGGTCCGGGACGGTGTACTCGACCACCCTGACGAGGCGGGCGAGATCGGCGGGGATCTCCTGGCCGGTACGGGCCTGCTCGACCAGCCTGGCCCGGCGTTGCGCGGACAACCCCGCCTTGAAGATCAGTGCCTGGTAGGAGCCGTCCGCGAGCCACCGCAGATGCCCGACCGACACGGAGGCCCCGATCCGCCAGGCCAGGTCCGCGCCGGTAGCGGCGAAGGAGTTGAACAGGTCGAAGGAGTACAGGCCCGCGTCAGCCAGGACCAGCATGCCCGCCCCGACCCGCCCGGCCAGGTCCTTGATCAGGGTACGTTCCCCGGTGCGGCACGAGCCGAGTACTGCCCCGACGATCGCGTGGCTGCCGCACTCAGCGAGGGCCGCGATGTGCAGTTTCGGGTACGCCGAGGCCTTCGGCCCCGACCCCATCCGGCCGAAGCGTTCCACGTTGGCCGGGGTGTCGGCCACATCGACACTGGTCGCGTCGATCGCCATCAGCCGGCGCCGGGCCAGCCAGGCGCCCTTCGTGCCCGGCCCCGCCAACGGCACGCACGCCCGGTCGAACAACATCTTCACCGGCTCGACGCCCAGCCGCTGACGTGCCTGGCTGATCGCCGACGCCGTCGGGACCTGCCAGTCATCGTCCCAGGAACCGAGCCTGCGCAGGTTACCCACCAGCCGACGCATCACCTCGTCAGAGGACTCGGCGCAGAACAGCCCCATCGCGATCACGTAACGGATCATCACGTGCGCCGGCAGCCGCC
>NZ_JBIWJO010000042.1:0-1364 GCF_044765245.1 Micromonospora sp. NPDC093277 | reverse complement strand
CATTGCGTTCTGAGATAACTGCTGGTCACCACGGTGATGAGGTCGTGTGGACGATGGCTGGCACGTCGGGTGGCACGGGCGATGTTGGTCTCGCCGTTGGTGCGGTGAAAGCCGATTGCGGTGTTACGTAGCGTCGCGATGACGGCGGGGCCGGTGCCGGTCCTGGCCTGGTGGAGGTCTTCACGGAAGGTCACGTCGCGGACGTGGTGTACCTGGTTTTCGATCAGCCACTCCCGCCGTACCCAGTCCTGCAGATCCGCTGGTTGGGCGTGCTCGGCTGGCAGCGACACAGTGTAGTAGGCCGTCTCTCGGCTGGTCTTGCCGGCGACGGTGCGGGTGCGGGTGATCCGCATGGCCTGTTCGGCGTGCGGGAACGGCAGCCCGCCGGGGGTGGCTACGGTCAGGGCCTTGACGGTACGGGTCTCGCGGCGGCCGTGGCCGTGTTCGCGGCGGCGGTCACCGGCGGGGACCTGCGCCCAGGGTAGGGCCTTGAGATGGGCGAACAGGGTCGGCTGGTTGGCCTTCACCGGCACGAGTAGATGGGCGCCACGGGTGGCGATCTCCTTGGCGTGGCAGGTCTGTGTGTGCAGGGCGTCCGCGACGAAGACCAGGCCGTGGAGGTTGCCCAGCACCTGCTCGAGCGCGTCGAGTAGTGGGGTGAACGCCGGAATCTCGTTGCTCTTGGCCGCCACGGTGACCTGGGCCAGGATGATGCCGGTACTGGTGTCCAGTGCCGACAGCAGGTGGACCCGAGTGCCGTCGGCACGGCGGGCGGCACGCATGGTTTTGCCGTCGACGGCGATGACGATCCGGTGACGCCTGGGTCGCGCAGTGGCCGGTGGTGGGGTGCGGGTGCGCAGCCAACCAGCCAGGACCACGGCGAGATGGTCGGCGTCCAGGCGGGTCAGCACCCGCCAGATCGTGGTGGCGGCCGGAACCCGGCGGATGAGCCCAAGCCTTGCGCGGGCAAGCTCGTCGAGGTCGTGCGCCCAGTCGGCGATAGCCGCGAACGACGACGCGCCAGCCAGCACCGCGCAGACCGCGACCGCCAGCAGCCCGGCCAGGGGGTAGCGGGCACCGCGTAGTGAGCGGGGATCGACCACGGCGGACAACGCGTGCATCAGCGTGGCGTGCTCACTGCCGGTGACTTGCTGCGGTGGCGTGTTGGTGGGGGCCGCGACTGCGGACAGTACGGGAATCAGGCATGCTGACATCGCGGGTGAGGTTCCTCAAGGTGTCATAGAGCGTCGAGAACTCCATGATCACCTGGATGGCCTCACCCGCTTCATTCGCCTCCAGGTAGGCCACTCACCCCGCGAACCCCCAGCTCAACGACCCGCGAACCGAACACGCAATAGCCCTGC
>NZ_JBIWJO010000041.1:0-1556 GCF_044765245.1 Micromonospora sp. NPDC093277 | reverse complement strand
AGATCTTGACGAAGCCGCCCGAGCTGAACAGGCCGCCGCCGTTCTTGTCGGCCTTGTTGCCCTCGATCACGGTCTTCTCGATCTCGACGGTGCCGACGCGGTTGTCGCGGTCCTTGTCGTCCTTCTTGTCGAGCGGGGCGCTCTTGCCGTGGTCCTTCTTCTCCTCGTCGCCCTTGCCGTTGGCGATGCCGCCGCCGTTCTCTCCGGCGGTGTTGTTGCTGATGTGAGACTCGCGGCCGCCCTTGCCGTCGTCGTCGCGGGAGCCGCTGACCTTGAGGACGCCGGTGTTGAAGATGCCGCCGCCGTTCTTGTCGGCGTTGTTCTTGTCGACGTCGCTGTCTTCGACGTCGACCCGGCCGAAGTTGGCGATCGCGCCGCCGTTGCCGCGGGCGTTGTTGCGGGTCAGCGTGGTCTCCTTCAGGTGGGCACTGCCACCCTTCTCGACCAGCAGCGCGCCGCCGTCGTCCTCGTCGCGCTTGTTGTCCTTGCCGTCCTTGTCGCGCTCTTCGGACTTCTTCTCCTCGTTGCCGGCTTTGCCGTCCTTGAGGGTGAGGTCCTTGAGGGTGAGGTCACCGCCGTCGGCGACCCGGAAGAGCCGGAACGCGTCCCGCGAGTCCCGCCTGATGGTGGCGCCGTTGCCCCAGATGGTGATTTCCTGCCGGATCGTCGGCAGGGCCGTGCCGGACTTCTCGTCGAACCTGCTCAGGTCGTAGACGCAGTCGCGGGACAGCTTCAAGGTGCCGCCGAACTCCCGGTTGGCCCGGTCGACGGCCTCGACCAGCTTCTCGCTCCTGCAGGGCACCTCCTCCTGCCTGCGCTCGTCCTTGACATCGCGGTCCTTGCCGTCCTTGCCGTCCTGGTCCTTGTCGCGCTGTTCGTCGCTGGCCTTCGCTTCACCCTGGCCGTCGTCCGAGGTGACCTCCTGCGCGGTGGACCACTTCAGGTCGGTCAGCCGGTGAGCGCCGGTGACCCCAGTGGTCGCGTACGCCACACCCGCGAGGCTGACCGCTCCCGTCAGTCCCATGACGCCGGTGGCGAGCCAGAGCCGCCGACGGCGGAACAGGGAGGTCGTCTCGCGGGCGGGGTGATCATTATTGGGAAGGTAGTTGGACATCGGAGCTCTCTGCCCTCTCCTCGTACCAGACAAGGTCGCTTCACCATCGCGAGGCGGCCTTCGCTACAAATCGGTTGTAGCTTCTTATCCAGACCGTATGGGAATCTTCTTCACCTCGGGGCTGTATGCGAAAAAAGCCCACATTAGGTACGCAGGACACCCGAGGGAGGAGTCCGGGCGCGGCGTGCCGCCCGGTGCGACGGGGGGCGAGGACGTGGCCGGCGGCGTAAAGCTCGCGGGCCGGTGCGAACCGGCCTACCAGCGCGGCTCGGGACGGAATTGCCCTCGGAGCGGCCGGGGTCCCCGTCCGCCGGCGGCGGACGGGGACCCCGGGGTTATGTGGTGGTTCAGTTGAAGCAGTCGCGGACGGTGCCCGCGCAGTTGGTCGGGTCGTTGTTGATCACGGTGGACTCGTCGTCCAGCTTGACCTTGCCGTCGTTGT
>NZ_JBIWJO010000040.1:0-1777 GCF_044765245.1 Micromonospora sp. NPDC093277 | reverse complement strand
CCGCTGATGGTGACCGTGTCGATGCGGACGCCGCCGGTGTTGCCGGTGACCGACACCGGGCCGTTGACCTTGCCCTTGGTGATGGTCAGGTCGCCGGTGGCGCCGGTGACGGTGATCGGGCCGGACACCGTGACGCCGGTGAGGTCGAACAGCACCGGGCGGGTGGCGGAGATCGGGCCGCTGATGGTGCCGCCGGTGGCGACCAGCGAGGCGCCCGGGTTGACCGTGACGGGGCCGGAGACGGTGGCGTTCTCCAGGCAGACCAGGCCCGCGCTGATCACCAGCGGCTTGCTGTACTTGCCGGTGATCGTGGTGGTGCACTGCGGACCGGCCTGCCCGATCGTGGACCGGGGTGCGGTGTCCGCGGTGACCGGCGAGTTGGCGGCGAAGTAGTCGACCAGCATGGTGAGGTCGTTGTCGCCGGTGGTGGCCGGGTTGCTGCCGCCGCCGAGGGTGGTGAAGTTGTCGCCGCCGGAGGCGAGGAACGAGTTCACCGTGACCCGGTAGCTGCCCGACGGGTCCAGCGGCGTGCCGTTGAGGTTCACCGAGATGATCCGTGAGCCCTTCGGGGCGTCGGGGTTGTAGGTGTAGGTGAGCCCCTTGGAGACACCCAGCCACAGCACCGGACGGGACGCGCCGTCGGGCTGCCACTGCTCCTCGAGGACCTGCTTGATCTGGGCGCCGGTGTAGCTCTTGGTGACCACGTCGTTGGAGAACGGCTGGACCGCGAACGCGTCGGCGTAGGTGACCGTGCCGTCGCTGCGGTAGGCCAGGTCGGCGCGCAGACCGCCCGGGTTCATGAACGCGATCTGCGCCCCGCCCCGGCCCGGGTCCTTGGTGCCGGCCAGCTGCACGTCGGCGATGAAGTTGCCCAGCGCCGACTCGGCGCCACGGTCCTCGTTGCCGTTGCTGTAGGCCCGCTTGATGTCTCCGGTGATCGCACCGAGCTTCTGCTTGCCCAGCTCGGCCGCCTTCACCTTCGCGGCGGCCACGATGTCGGCCACCGCCGGGTTCTCCGGCGCGCCGACCACGTCGACCAGTTGGACGTCGGAGGCGGTCACCGCGTGCGTCTGCGGGTCGAAGGTCAGGTTGACCTTGCCCAGCCGCATGCCGTAATCCTCGGCCTGCACCACCGGACGCAGCTTGTCCGTCCCCGGGACGGGAAGCTTGAACGCGTACGGCTGGTGGGTGTGGCCGCTGAAGATGGCGTCGATGGTGGCGTCGACCCGGGTGAACTTGCCGAAGACCGGGTCGTTGGCCAGCGCCTGCGCGGAGGTGATGTTCTCCGTCGCGGCGCCCTCGTGGGCGAGCAGCACCACAACGTCGGCCTCGCCGTTGTCCGGGTTGCCGTCCTTGAGCTGACGAGCGACCAGGTTCGCCTCGGCCACCGGGTCACGGAACGTCAGACCCGCGATGCCGTCCGGGCTGACCAGCGACGCGGTCTGCTCGGTCACCACACCGACGTAGCCGACCCGGACCCCACCGATGGTGCTGACCGAGTACGCCGGCAGCGCCCGCTCGTTACCCCGGTACACGTTGGCGCCCAGGTACGGGAAGTCAGCACGGTCGGACACCCGACCGGTCAGGTCGGCCATGCCCTTGTCGAACTCGTGGTTACCGACCGCCGAGGCGACCAGACCCATCGAGTTCAACGCGTCCAGCGTCGGGTTGTCCCCATCGATCGCCGAGACGAACGTCGACGCGCCGATGTTGTCACCGGCGGAGATGAACGCCGTGTTCGGGTTCTGCGCCCGCAACTGACCGACCAGACCAGCCA
>NZ_JBIWJO010000039.1:0-1828 GCF_044765245.1 Micromonospora sp. NPDC093277 | reverse complement strand
GATGGCCTCACCCGCTTCATTCGCCTCCAGGTAGGCCACTCACCCCGCGAACCCCCAGCTCAACGACCCGCGAACCGAACACGCAATAGCCCTGCAGAGAAGGGCCCCGTCGTTTGGGCCGGTGTGAACCACGAACGGGTGACCGAATCTACCGCGAAGCGCTCGTCACCGAAGGTGACGTCGGCGCCGGTCGCCGATGTCCGGACGTGCCGAGAAGAGTGCGTGTCTGAAGCTGGGTAATGCGGCGTCTTGGACAGGTACGGGCTCAGCCGATCAGCGGGCGGCTGACGACGCTGTCGGCGCGGCCGCTCAGCTCCCGGTCCAGGTCTCCTGCGCCTCGCGCATCGCTTCGGCGTACCGCGGTTCGGCGAGCCGCCGCACTCCCCCCTCGGGTGCGACGTTCTCGACCACCGCGCTGATCCACCAGATGTTGTCGAACGGATCACGTACCCGACCGCCCCGCTGACCGAAGGCCTGGGTGGCCGGGACGGTGACGACGCGGGCTCCGGCGGCGACCGCGCCCGATCGTCCCGTCGGCATCGGCGACGAAGACCTGCAGCAGCGACGGCATGGCCGGCCCGGCTCCGCCTGCTGCGGCCCGGACTGCGTTGAGATCCTCGCCCGGCGCAATGGCCGGGCGCAGCCTAACAAGGAACAGGGTTTAGAAGAACCAGAGGGAGCCGCAACGTCCTGCAAGCCCACACCGAACTCGCCGCCGGCCGACCTGGCTACCCGCACGAACCAGCCACCAGTCACCATCAAGTCAGCCGGCGGCTTTACGGCCTTTTCTGCATGTCACACAACGTTTCTATCCGCACTACGGACATCGACCCGGCCAAGATTTCGTCGCGCTCCCGGCTATTTATATGGTAAGGACGAACGTACTCCACAGTCGAGGGTAGCGCATCGAGTTGAAAGACCGTAACGCGACAATTCCCACTTTCTCTGTCATGGCCAACACCATCCGCCACATACTTAAAAGATCCATTCGACCAGTCGGTTTCGCCTTTCGCCAGAGTCAGGCTTGGACCAGAAACGCCCGCTACGAGATCATTGCGAGTGGGGCCGACATAAACGGCGATCGCCGCATCCGAGTAGCTCTTTCCGATCAACCGATATCCGTCGACGTTCAGCCGGTCCCGATACCGTTCCGACTCGTTCGGACCGTGAGTGGCGCAGGCCGACAGCCCGGCCACAGAGAGACACAGCAGCATTGAACAGACCGGCGCCCTACTGGTTAAAGTCATGAACATACAAAGACGCCTGACTGACAAATCAACTGATCGCTTGTCGCATTGTACCTACCGATCGTGGTCGCATAAACCTGAGCCCTCGGCCCCAGATCTCCGGTCTCTCGGACCGCATCACGGTACCGATGAATCGGCTGACCGGCCACCACCCGGCCGCGCCGCAGGCTCAGGCCCCTTTCCACGCGCATCTGGTCCAGGGCGATGAGGACTTCCTCCAGGGTCGCCACCTCGGCGGGGTCGGCGTCGACGTGTCCGGCCAGGTGCAAACCGGCACCGGGCGTCGTTCCCAACCGGCCAGGGTGCCAGATAGGCATGGACCGCTGGCGCGGGTGTCGTCCAGCTCTACCTGGCATCTTCCGAGACGTCGTGCTCAGTTCGGCGTTACCCCAAGTCTGTTGGCTGACCGCCCCGGCCGAGCAGGAGGTGCAATGCCTTTCTGGCTGCCTCGCGTCGCTCTGCCTGCCTGGCGAACGTGGCGGTCATTGAGCCATTCCGTGCAAGCGGGTGGTAGCAGTCAGTAGCCGCCTGGGATGCCGGGAAGGCGTGAGACGCGCCAGATCAGGTCCGGTACGAAGAGA
>NZ_JBIWJO010000038.1:0-1831 GCF_044765245.1 Micromonospora sp. NPDC093277 | reverse complement strand
GCGGCATCGCCGGTTTCCACCGCCGATGCGCGCGGCTCGGTGGATGCCACACTTGCCGCCACCGCCGTGCGTGACTTGCACGGACTGATCGAGAGCCACGGACTCACCGGACCGGCACCTCAAGTGATATGGGGCGGACGGTTGCCCGACTGGGTTCCCGGCACGCCAGCGGCCATGCTGGTGAGTTCTTGTTCGGCCGACGCCGGCTGCGCCGCGTTGCTCAAAACCGAGGCTGGGCCGCCGCAACCGGGATCGGGGTCACCGTCCGATTGCTCAAGTTCGGTGGCGGAAACTCCTACCCTCGCAGCAAGTGGCACGGCTGGGCGAGCTTGCCGGCGAGCCGAGGCAGCCAGTGGCCTCGCCTTCGCTGCCGATCAGCCGGTCAACCCATGACACCGACAGAACCTGCGGTCCGGGCGTGGGACGCCGCCGAAGTCTTCGGTAATAGCGAGTGCTGTCACGCGGCGGACCTGCCCGCGGCTCATGCAGCGGCGATGCCTGTCCGGGGAACATCTGACACGGCGCGGCGAGTCCAGCGCTGGCGCAGACGAGCGGATCGCAGCCGAGGTGCTGCTTCGGTCACATGAGGACCTGGCAATAGCAGGCCGTGTGAAGCCACTGCCCGACCTGACGGGAGACCTCGTGGATTATGCTCCATGATCGCCTCTCAGCTCGACATGAGGAGGCCGAAACCCTGGAGCGGGCACTCGGCGACTTCGGCTTGTCGCCGTACCCGAGGATGATCCTGCTTGTCGAGGGCGAGATTGAACTTCTCCACACCAAGCGGCTTCTCGCAGAGGTCGGCTTCAGCAAGCCGCAGCAGGTGCGGGTGCAGCGCGCCAAGGGTTCGAAGGCAAGCCCGCACGGCCCCGACGCTTCGAACCCCTCACCGCCGACGAAGCCCGCCAGTTCCTCACCGCGACCTGGGACCACCGCCTGCACTCATCGATCGAGTTCGCCCTCCACACCGGACTCCGCAAGGGCGAACTCCTCGGACTGCACTGGAAAGATCTCGACCTCGGCACGGGCACCGCCGCCATCCGCCGCACACTCCAGCGCACCAGCGCAGGCGGGCTCACCACGCTGCCCACCAGGACCCGGCCTCCGAACGCCGCATCGTGCTCCCCGCCCGCTGCGTCCAGTCGCTGAAAATCCACCACGAATAGAGCAGCACGAGCGCGAGGCAGCAGGCATCGCGTGGCAGCCCAACGGACACGTCTTCACCACTGCGCGGGGCGGATCGATCGACCCGACCAACCTCACCCGCGCCTTAACCACGCTCTTCGGCAGGGCCGGCCTCCGCCGCATCCGCTTCCACGACCTCCGTCATTCGACTGCGACCCTGCTCCTGGAACAGGGCGTCGAAATCGTCGTGATCAAGGAACTCCTCGGCCACGCCCACATCGGCGTCACCGCCACCATCTGCGCCCACGTCCGCCTCCGCCTCCAACACAATGCCATCGACGCCCTCGGCACCGCGCTCGACGGCGGGGAGACCACCGAGACGGCACGCTCCGACAGCGACGAACCGCCACCCTGCGCCTCACCCGTCCACTGACGTTGCCGTCAACTACTGGCGTCAGACCACACCGAAGCCCTGCCAGGTGACACCTGGCAGGGCTTTAGATTTACATCCATGGATTCATTCTCGATGCCGTTGACTGAGCATTCTCACCGATGTGTCACAACGCATCCGGAGCCAATGCCATTAAGTTAAGGCGTCTGGGCAGGCCAGTTTGGGTATGGCGGGTCGGTTGTGGCGGGTGATCTTGTCGGTGGGTCGTTTGACGCGGTAGGAGTTGTGGCGGGCGCGTTTGATGACGCGGGGGCA
>NZ_JBIWJO010000037.1:0-2299 GCF_044765245.1 Micromonospora sp. NPDC093277 | reverse complement strand
CAAGCAGATCCGTCAGTTGGACCGGGTGGTGATCCGGTTTGCTGGTGACTCGGGTGATGGTATGCAGCTGACGGGTGATCGGTTCACGTCGGAGACGGCCCAGTTGGGTAATGATATTTCGACGTTGCCGAATTTTCCGGCGGAGATTCGGGCGCCTGCTGGGACGTTGCCGGGTGTGTCGAGTTTTCAGGTGCATTTCGCTGACTACGATATTTTGACGCCGGGTGACGCGCCGAATGTGTTGGTGGCGATGAATCCGGCGGCGTTGAAGGCGAATCTGTCGGATCTGCCGCGTGGCGCGGATGTGATCGTGAACACGGATGAGTTCACGAAGCGGAACCTGACGAAGGTCGGTTACACGTCCAGTCCGTTGGAGGACGGGTCGCTGGACGGGTATGTGGTGCATCCGGTGGCGTTGACGTCGATGACGGTCGGTGCTCTGGCGGAGCATGCGGTGTCGAAGAAGGACGCGGAGCGGGCGAAGAACATGTTCGCGCTCGGTTTGTTGTCGTGGATGTATTCGCGGCCGTACGCGTCGACGTTGCGGTTCTTGGAGCGTAAGTTCGCGGCCCGTCCGGAGTTGGTGGCGGCGAACGTGGCGGCGTTTCGGGCGGGCTGGAACTTCGGGGAGACGACGGAGGATTTCTCCGTGCGGTACGAGGTGGCGCCGGCGCGGATGCTGCCGGGCACCTACCGCAACATCACCGGTAACGCCGCCCTGTCGTTGGGGTTGGTCGCGGCGGGGGTCCGGTCGGGGCTGCCGGTGTTCCTGGGCGCGTATCCGATCACCCCGGCGTCGGACATTCTGCACGAGTTGAGTAAACACAAGCGGTTCGGTGTGGTCACGATGCAGGCCGAGGACGAGATCGCGGCGGTCGGCGCGGCGGTCGGCGCCTCCTACGGCGGCGCGCTGGGGGTGACCACGACCAGCGGCCCGGGTGTGGCGCTCAAGGGTGAGACGATCTCCCTGGCGGTGGCGTTGGAGTTGCCGCTGCTGATCGTGGACGTGCAACGCGCCGGCCCGTCCACGGGCATGCCGACCAAGACCGAGCAGGCCGACCTGAACATGGCCCTGTACGGCCGTCACGGTGAGGCCCCCGTCGCGGTGATCGCCCCCCGCTCCCCGGCGGACTGCTTCTACGCCGCCCTGGAAGCGGCACGGATCGCGTTGACGTACCGCACCCCGGTGATCCTGCTGTCGGACAACTACGTCGCGAACGGCTCCGAACCGTGGCTGCTGCCCGACGTGGCATCGCTGCCGGACCTGCGGGTGCAGTTCGCGACCGCCCCGAACGGGGAGGACGGGACCACGTTCCTGCCGTATCTACGGGACCCGCACACCCTGGCCCGGCCGTGGGCGATCCCGGGCACCCCCGGCCTGGAACACCGCATCGGCGGCCTCGAAAAAGCCGACAAGACCGGTGACATCTCCTACGACCCGGCCAACCACGACTTCATGGTCCGCACCCGCGCCGCCCGCATCGACGCGATCCCCGTCCCCGACGTGGAGGTCGAGGACCCCGACGGCGACGCCCGCGTCCTCGTCCTCGGCTGGGGCTCGACATACGGGCCGATCGGTGCGGCCTGCCGCAGCCTGCGCCAACGGGGCCTACCCGTCGCGCAGGCCCACCTACGCCACCTCGCCCCCATGCCCGCCAACCTCGGCGAGGTGCTGGCCGCCTACGACCGGGTCGTCATCCCGGAAATGAACCTCGGCCAACTCGCCCACGTCATCCGCGCCAGATACCTGGTCGACGCGATCGGCTACAACCAGGTCCGCGGCCTACCGTTCACCGCCGCCGAACTGGAGACGATGCTGGAAGAGGTCTGCAAGAATGTCTGAACCCGTCGCCCTGAAACTCACCGCGAAGGACTTCAAGTCCGACCAGGAAGTCCGCTGGTGCCCCGGCTGCGGCGACTACGCCATCCTCGCCGCCGTCCAAGGCTTCATGCCCGAACTGAACATCCCCCGCGAGAACATCGTGTTCATCTCCGGCATCGGCTGCTCCTCCCGATTCCCGTACTACATGAACACCTACGGGATGCACTCCATCCACGGCCGCGCCCCCGCGATCGCCACCGGCCTGACCACCACCCGCCCCGACCTGTCCGTATGGGTCGTCACCGGCGACGGCGACGCCCTGTCCATCGGCGGTAACCACCTCATCCACGCCCTCCGCCGCAACGTCAACCTCAAGATCCTGCTGTTCAACAACCGGATCTACGGACTGACCAAAGGCCAGTACTCACCCACCTCCGAAACCGGCAAAATCACCAAATCCACGCCGGCCGGCTCCGC
>NZ_JBIWJO010000036.1:0-4772 GCF_044765245.1 Micromonospora sp. NPDC093277 | reverse complement strand
ACCCCCCTCACCACCCCCCACGCCCTCACCCTCCTCAACACCGCCCTCACCACCACCAACCCCACCCCCATCACCGCCCACCTCAACCCCACCAACCTCCCCACCCACCTCACCCAAACCACCAGGACCACCTCGTCGAGCGGCCGGTGGCGGGAGCAGCTCGCCGGCCTGCCGGAGCCGGCCCGCGAGGAGGCCGTACGCGAACTGGTGCGGAACGCGGCGGCGACCGTGCTCGCCCTGCCCGCCGCCTCGGCGGTGCCGCTGGACCGGGCCTTCAAGGAGCTGGGCTTCGACTCGCTGATGTCGGTGGAGCTGCGGAACCGGCTGAGCGCCGCGACGGGTCTCCGGCTGCCGGCGACGCTGGTCTTCGACCACCCCACCCCCACCGCGGTGGTCGGTCAGCTACTGGCTCGGGTCTCCGCCGTACCGGATGCGGCGGAGCGGGTGACGCTCGCGCCGACTCCTGCGACGGCGCTGGACGACCCGGTAGTGATCGTGGGAATGGCCTGCCGCTACCCGGGTGGGGTGAGCAGCCCGGAGCAGTTGTGGGACCTGGTGATCAACGGCGGGGACGCGATCGGCGGGTTTCCGGAGGATCGCGGCTGGGACCTGGCCGGGCTCTACGACCCCGACCCGGAGCGGACCGGGACGACGTACACCCGACACGGCGGCTTCCTGTACGAGGCGGCCCGGTTCGACGCGGAATTCTTCGGGATCAGCCCGCGTGAGGCCACGGCGATGGACCCGCAGCAGCGGCTGCTGCTGGAGACGGCGTGGGAGTGCGTCGAGCGGGCCGGTGTCGACCCGACCAGCCTGCGCGGCAGCGCCACCGGCGTCTTCACCGGCGTGATGTACGACGACTACGGGGGGCGGATCCAGCGGGCGCCGGAGGGTTTCGAGGGTCACCTGTTGACGGGGAGCATCAGCAGCGTCGCCTCGGGTCGGATCGCGTACACGCTGGGGTTGGAGGGGCCGGCGGTAACCGTGGACACGGCCTGTTCGTCGTCGTTGGTGGCGATGCACCTGGCGGCGCAGGCGATCCGCAACGGGGAGTGCGACCTCGCCCTCGCCGGTGGGGTGACGGTGATGGCGACCCCCACGGTGCTGGTCGAGTTCAGCCGGCAGCGCGGCCTGGCCCCGGACGGGCGCTGCAAGCCGTTCGCCGCCGCCGCCGACGGCACCGGCTGGGGCGAGGGCGTCGGCCTGCTGCTGCTGGAACGGCAGTCAGTGGCGCAGGAGCGTGGCCACCAGATCCTGGGCGTCCTCCGCGGCTCGGCCGTGAACCAGGACGGGGCCAGCAACGGCCTGACCGCCCCCAACGGTCCGTCCCAGGAACGGGTGATCCGGCAGGCCCTGGCCAACGCGAGGTTGACCCCGGCGGACGTGGACGCCGTCGAGGCACACGGCACCGGCACCACCCTCGGCGACCCCATCGAAGCCCAGGCCCTCCTCGCCACCTACGGCCAACACCGCCGCGACGACCAGCCACTGTGGCTCGGATCCATCAAATCGAACATCGGCCACACCCAGGCCGCCGCCGGCGTCGCCGGCGTGATCAAAATGGTGGTGGCCATGCAGCAGGGCATGCTGCCCCGCTCCCTGCACATCGACGCCCCCACCCCGCACGCCGACTGGGCCGCCGGCAAGGTCCAACTGCTCGACAGGGCCGTCGAGTGGAAGCCGAACGGAGAGCCGCGGCGGGCCGGCGTCTCCTCCTTCGGCATCAGCGGCACCAACGCCCACCTGATCATCGAGGAGGCACCCGCCAGCCCACCGCCGCTGGCCTCGCCGGTCACCGTGCTGGAGCCGCCGGCCGATGTCGTGCCGTCGACCACCGTGGACGGTGCGGACCTGACCGACCTGCCCGGCGGCGGCTGGGTGCCCTGGCTGCTCTCCGCGAAAACCGAAACCTCTTTGCGGGAACACGGCCGCCGGCTACGCGACTGGGCCACCGACACAGACGACCTGGACCTGGCCGGCGTCGCCCACGCCCTCGCCGGACGCACCGCGTTCCCCCACCGGGCCGTGATCCTCGGCCGCACCGCCGACGAGATGCGCGAAGCCCTGACCGCACTGGTCGACGGCGCCGAACACGACAACCTCACCACCGGCCAAGCCCACGACAGCGGCAAAATCGCGTTCATCTACCCCGGCCAAGGCAGCCAATGGCCCGCCATGGCCCACACCCTCTACCGCACCTCCCCCGTCTTCCGCGACAGCATCAACACCACGGACAAAGCACTGCGCCAGGTGGTGGACTGGTCACTGCTCGACGTCATCCTCGAAAAGCCCGACGCCGCCAGCCTGAACCGGGTCGACGTCGTCCAACCAGTCCTCTTCGCCGTCACCACCGCCCTCACCACACTATGGCGACACCACGGCATCACCCCGCAGGCGGTCATCGGCCACTCCCAAGGCGAAATCACCGCCGCCCACACCGCCGCAGCCCTCACCCTCGACCAAGCCGCCCGACTCATCGCCCACCGCGGCCAAGCCCTCACCACCATCGAAGGCACCGGCGGCATGCTCGCCATCACCGGCCCCACCCCCGAACAACTACCCAACCTCCTCACCCAACTCGCACCCGACCACGCCACCCAACTACACCTCGCCGCCCACAACGCCCCCACCACCTGCGTACTCTCCGGCAGCTCGATCGCCATCCAAGCTGCACACACGGCCCTCACCAACCACGGCCTCACCGCCAAAATCATCCCGGTCAGCTACGCCAGCCACTGCCCCCACATCGACCCACTCCGGGCCGAGCTGACCAGCGTCACCATCGACCCCCGAGCCAGCGACACCGCCTTCTACAGCAGCACCCGCCAACAGACCGTCCCCGGCACCGAGCTGACCGCCGACTACTGGTGGGAGAACCTGCGGGAGCCGGTCCACTTCCACCCCACCCTTCGGACCCTCACCGTCGACGGACACCACACCCTCATCGAAATCAGCCCCCACCCGCTGCTCGCCCCCACCATCGACGGCGACTCAGCCACCGTCTGCCACACCCTCCGCCGCAACGCCGACCCCTGGCACACCCTGCTCACCAACACCGCCCAACTGCACACCCACACCAACCACCCGATCACCTGGACCCACCTGCTCCCAGCAACCCGGACCCACGCCACCCCGCCGACGTACCCCTTCGAACGACGGCACTACTGGCTCAACGCGAACCCGGCCACCGACACCCTCCACCTCGGGCTCCGGCCCAGTGCACACCCGGTCCTGCCGGCCGCCCTCGAACTGGCCGGCACGCCGGACGTCGTGCTGACCGGCCGGCTGGGCGTCGGCGAACAGACGTGGCTCGCCGAGTACCGGCTGCGGGGCACGGTGCTGCTGCCGCCGACCGCCACACTCGACCTGGCGCTGCACGCGGCGGCCCAGGTGGGATGCGACCAGGTCGACGAGCTGGCCGTACGGGAGCCGGTGGTGCCGCCCCAGCAGGGACACCTACGGGTCCAGGTGACCGTGACAGCGGCCGACGAGTCCGGCCGGCGGCCGATCACGGTCCACGTCGGGACGACGGGCGACAGCGCCGACGCGGCGGTGGTCTGGAGCCGGCACGCCACCGGCCTGCTCTCCTCGTCGGACGCGCCGGCCCACGACCCGGAGGCCGCCTGGCCACCACCCGAGTGGGCCACCGTCGACCTGGCCGCGTTGCGGGAGCGGGCGGTGGCGGACGGCTGGGAGCTGGGCGTCGACTGCCTGGTCGCCGGTTGGCAGCGCGACGGGGAGTTCGCTGCGGAGGTACGCGTCGACGGCGCGAACGGTCACGCCCTGCACCCGGCGCTGTTGGACGCCGCGCTGCGACTCGTCACACCGGCCGGCGAGGGTGCCGTGGCGTTGCCGATGACCTGGTCAGGCGTACGGCTGCACACGGCGGGAGCGACCGATCTCCGGGTCCGCCTGCGGCCGGACGGTACGCACGGGTGCGGCCTGGTGGCGGTGGACGGGACCGGGTCGCCGGTGCTGTCGGTGGCGAAGGTGGAGTTCCGGCCGGTGCCGGTGGACGAGCTGCCTGGGCAGGCCACCGCACGGGGGCAGGTGTGGCGGTTGGACTGGGTTCCTGCCACGCTGCCCGCCGCGCCAACCGCAATGCGGGGGTGGGTGACCATCGGCCGTCCGGTGCCCGGGTGGGACCTGCCCTGCCACCCGGACCTGGACGCTCTTCAGCAGGCCGTCACCGGCGGAGAGGTCGCAGCCCCCGCACAGGTCATCGTCCCCTTGGCCGATCACACCGCCGATGACGACGCCGACGTGCCGGCTGCGGTGCACGAGACCACCGAACAACTCCTGCACACCCTGCAGGCCTTCCTCACCGAGCCGGCCTTCACCGGCGCCAAGCTGACCGTCCTCACCACCGGCGCGGTCGGCGTCGACACAAAGGACCCGCTGACCAACCTGCCCGCCGCCACGTGCTGGGGTCTCGTCCGCACCGCACAGACCGAACACCCCGACCGCATCACCCTCGTCGACACCGACCGCGCCCCGCAGAGCCTCGGCGCACTCGCTGCCGCCATCAGCAGCGATCACCCGCAGTTGGCCCTCCGGGCCGGCGCGCCGCACGCCGCCCACCTCGCCCCCGACGCCGGCCCGACCTCCGCCCCGTCACCGGGCAGCCGTCCGGGCCCCGTCCCTGAGCCAACATCGCGGCCGTTCGACCCGGACGGGACCACGCTCATCACCGGCGGCACCGGCACGCTCGCCCGACACACCGCCGCCCACCTCGTCGAAAACCACGGCGCCCGCCACCTGCACCTGGTCAG
>NZ_JBIWJO010000035.1:0-5319 GCF_044765245.1 Micromonospora sp. NPDC093277 | reverse complement strand
TGACTGGAAAGATTGTCCGGCGGTGTCCTACTCTCCCACACCCTCCCGAGTGCAGTACCATCGGCGCTGGAGGGCTTAGCTTCCGGGTTCGGAATGTGACCGGGCGTTTCCCCTCCGCCATGACCGCCGTAACTCTATCGACATATCAAACAACCAACCAACCCAACCCTGTTGGGGGTGTTGTTCGTTTGTCGGGAGTTGCACAGTGGACGCGTAGCAGCTTAGTAGTCAAGTCCTCGGCCTATTAGTACCGGTCAACTGAACCCGTTACCGGGCTTACATTTCCGGCCTATCAACCCAGTCGTCTAGCTGGGGGCCTTACCCCACCAAAGGTGGGTGGGATACCTCATCTCGAAGCGAGCTTCCCGCTTAGATGCTTTCAGCGGTTATCCCTTCCGAACGTAGCTAACCAGCCGTGCCCCTGGCGGGACAACTGGCACACCAGAGGTTCGTCCGTCCCGGTCCTCTCGTACTAGGGACAGCCCTTCTCAAGTATCCTACGCGCACGGCGGATAGGGACCGAACTGTCTCACGACGTTCTAAACCCAGCTCGCGTACCGCTTTAATGGGCGAACAGCCCAACCCTTGGGACCTGCTACAGCCCCAGGATGCGACGAGCCGACATCGAGGTGCCAAACCATCCCGTCGATATGGACTCTTGGGGAAGATCAGCCTGTTATCCCCGGGGTACCTTTTATCCGTTGAGCGACACCGCTTCCACATGCCAGTGCCGGATCACTAGTCCCGACTTTCGTCCCTGCTCGACCCGTCAGTCTCACAGTCAAGCTCCCTTGTGCACTTGCACTCAACACCTGATTGCCAACCAGGCTGAGGGAACCTTTGGGCGCCTCCGTTACCCTTTAGGAGGCAACCGCCCCAGTTAAACTACCCACCAGACACTGTCCCTGAACCGGATAACGGTCCGAAGTTAGATACCCAAAGCAACCAGAGTGGTATTTCAAGATTGCCTCCACCCATACTGGCGTATGAGCTTCACCGGCTCCCACCTATCCTACACAAGCTAATTCGGATACCAATGTCAAGCTATAGTAAAGGTCCCGGGGTCTTTCCGTCCTGCCGCGCGTAACGAGCATCTTTACTCGTAGTGCAATTTCGCCGGGCCTGTGGTTGAGACAGTGGGGAAGTCGTTACGCCATTCGTGCAGGTCGGAACTTACCCGACAAGGAATTTCGCTACCTTAGGATGGTTATAGTTACCACCGCCGTTTACTGGCGCTTAAGTTCTCCGCTTCGCCCCGAAGAGCTAACAGGTCCCCTTAACGTTCCAGCACCGGGCAGGCGTCAGTCCATATACATCGAATTACTTCTTCGCATGGACCTGTGTTTTTAGTAAACAGTCGCTTCCCCCTGCTCTCTGCGGCCATACAACGCTCCACCCGCGCGGGGCTTCACGTCTCCGGCCCCCCTTCTCCCTAAGTTACGGGGGCAATTTGCCGAGTTCCTTAACCACAGTTCGCCCGATCGCCTCGGTATTCTCTACCTGACCACCTGTGTCGGTTTGGGGTACGGGCCGCTAAGAACTCGCTAGAGGCTTTTCTCGGCAGCATAGGATCACTGACTTCACCTGAATCGGCTCGGCATCACGTCTCAGCCTCAAGTGCCGCGGATTTGCCTACGACACGGCCTACACGCTTACCCCGGCACAACCACCGGCCGGGCTCAGCTACCTTCCTGCGTCACCCCATCGCTTGACTACTACCCGCCAGGTTCCCACGCTCCCCGCGATTGATCCGAAGACCGCACACAGCTCGGGTGGTTAGCACAACGAGGTTCATCAGGGACGCTCTTTCGCGGGTACGGGAATATCAACCCGTTGTCCATCGACTACGCCTCTCGGCCTCGCCTTAGGTCCCGACTCACCCAGGGCGGATTAACCTGGCCCTGGAACCCTTGGTCATCCGGCGGAAGGGTTTCTCACCCTTCTTTCGCTACTCATGCCTGCATTCTCACTCGTGCCGCGTCCACAACTAGGTCACCCCGTTGCTTCACCCCCGGCACGACGCTCCCCTACCCATCCACACACCTGCACAAGGAATCAAGTCCAAGCGAGGTAAAAATGTGAATGCCACAGCTTCGGCGGTGTGCTTGAGCCCCGCTACATTGTCGGCGCGGAACCACTTGACCAGTGAGCTATTACGCACTCTTTAAAGGGTGGCTGCTTCTAAGCCAACCTCCTGGTTGTCTATGCGACCCCACATCCTTTTCCACTTAGCACACGCTTAGGGGCCTTAGCTGGTGATCTGGGCTGTTTCCCTCTCGACTACGAAGCTTATCCCCCGCAGTCTCACTGCCGCGCTCTCACTTACCGGCATTCGGAGTTTGGCTGATTTCGGTAAGCTTGTGGGCCCCCTAGACCATCCAGTGCTCTACCTCCGGCAAGAAACACGCGACGCTGCACCTAAATGCATTTCGGGGAGAACCAGCTATCACGGAGTTTGATTGGCCTTTCACCCCTAACCACAGGTCATCCCCCAACTTTTCAACGTTGGTGGGTTCGGCCCTCCACGCGGTCTTACCCGCGCTTCAGCCTGCCCATGGCTAGATCACTCCGCTTCGGGTCTAGAGCATGCGACTCAAACGCCCTATTCAGACTCGCTTTCGCTACGGCTCCCCCACACGGGTTAACCTCGCCACATGCCACTAACTCGCAGGCTCATTCTTCAAAAGGCACGCCGTCACCCCGCAAGGCTCCGACGGATTGTAGGCGAACGGTTTCAGGTACTATTTCACTCCCCTCCCGGGGTACTTTTCACCATTCCCTCACGGTACTCGTCCGCTATCGGTCACCAGGAAGTATTTAGGCTTACCAGGTGGTCCTGGCAGATTCACGGCAGATTTCAGGAGTCCGCCGCTACTCGGGAACACCCACAGAAGACCAGCCACTTTCACCTACCGGACTCTCACCGTCTACGGTCAGCCATTCCAGACTGTTCGACTAGCAACTGGCTTTGTAACTCCTCGGGCATGTGTCAGCACACCCAGCAGGGTCCCACAACCCCGACCACGCAACCCCTGACAGGTATCACACGCAGCCGGTTTAGCCTCAATCCGCTTTCGCTCGCCACTACTCACGGAATCACTATTTGTTTTCTCTTCCTACGGGTACTGAGATGTTTCACTTCCCCGCGTTCCCCCCACACACCCTATGTGTTCAGGTGTAGGTGACTGGACATGACTCCAGCCGGGTTCCCCCATTCGGACACCCTGGGATCACAGCTTGGTTGACAGCTCCCCCAGGCCTATCGCGGCCTCCCACGTCCTTCATCGGCTCCTGGTGCCAAGGCATCCACCGTTCGCCCTTGACAACTTGACCACAAAGATGCTCGCGTCCACTGTGCAATTCTCAACAAACGACCAACCCACAACCCGACACGTCCCACACCAGACCCGACCACCGCCGGCGGTATATGGAACCAGGCCATGCCTGGCAACCAACCCCCACCCACACAGGATGAGGCCATGGCTCTGAAAGAACACAACCTTCATGGTTGTTCCTTCAGGACCCAACAGGGTGCCTACCGTCCCCACCAGCCGCACCATCAACCCGTTCCACACCAACCAAAGCCGGTCGTACTAGAGCCTCAGGCCGTTGCCAGAGAAAACTCGCCAGTGTCTCCGCCAATCGAGCACCCCGACCCGACATCCGCAGGTCGCGGGCTCCATACCGTCCTTCGACGGATGGTGCTCCTTAGAAAGGAGGTGATCCAGCCGCACCTTCCGGTACGGCTACCTTGTTACGACTTCGTCCCAATCGCCAGCCCCACCTTCGACGGCTCCCTCCACAAGGGTTGGGCCACCGGCTTCGGGTGTTGCCGACTTTCGTGACGTGACGGGCGGTGTGTACAAGGCCCGGGAACGTATTCACCGCAGCGTTGCTGATCTGCGATTACTAGCGACTCCGACTTCACGGGGTCGAGTTGCAGACCCCGATCCGAACTGAGACCGGCTTTTTGGGATTCGCTCCACCTCACGGTATCGCAGCCCATTGTACCGGCCATTGTAGCATGCGTGAAGCCCTGGACATAAGGGGCATGATGACTTGACGTCATCCCCACCTTCCTCCGAGTTGACCCCGGCAGTCTTCGATGAGTCCCCGCCATAACGCGCTGGCAACATCGAACGAGGGTTGCGCTCGTTGCGGGACTTAACCCAACATCTCACGACACGAGCTGACGACAGCCATGCACCACCTGTGACCGCCCCCGAAGGACCCCACATCTCTGCAGGTTTTGCGGCCATGTCAAACCCAGGTAAGGTTCTTCGCGTTGCATCGAATTAATCCGCATGCTCCGCCGCTTGTGCGGGCCCCCGTCAATTCCTTTGAGTTTTAGCCTTGCGGCCGTACTCCCCAGGCGGGGCGCTTAATGCGTTAGCTGCGGCACAGGGAACCGGAGAGGCCCCCCACACCTAGCGCCCAACGTTTACAGCGTGGACTACCAGGGTATCTAATCCTGTTCGCTCCCCACGCTTTCGCTCCTCAGCGTCAGTATCGGCCCAGAGACCCGCCTTCGCCACCGGTGTTCCTCCTGATATCTGCGCATTTCACCGCTACACCAGGAATTCCAGTCTCCCCTACCGAACTCTAGCCTGCCCGTATCGACTGCAGGCCCGCGGTTGAGCCGCGGGTTTTCACAGTCGACGCGACAAGCCGCCTACGAGCTCTTTACGCCCAATAAATCCGGACAACGCTCGCGCCCTACGTCTTACCGCGGCTGCTGGCACGTAGTTGGCCGGCGCTTCTTCTGCAGGTACCGTCACTTACGCTTCGTCCCTGCTGAAAGAGGTTTACAACCCGAAGGCCGTCATCCCTCACGCGGCGTCGCTGCATCAGGCTTCCGCCCATTGTGCAATATTCCCCACTGCTGCCTCCCGTAGGAGTCTGGGCCGTGTCTCAGTCCCAGTGTGGCCGGTCGCCCTCTCAGGCCGGCTACCCGTCGTCGCCTTGGTAGGCCATCACCCCACCAACAAGCTGATAGGCCGCGAGCCCATCCCAGGCCGAAAAACTTTCCACCACCAGTCATGCGACCAGCAGTCCTATTCGGTATTAGCCCCGGTTTCCCGGGGTTATCCCAAAGCCTAGGGCAGGTTGCTCACGTGTTACTCACCCGTTCGCCGCTCGAGTACCCCGAAGGGCCTTTCCGCTCGACTTGCATGTGTTAAGCACGCCGCCAGCGTTCGTCCTGAGCCAGGATCAAACTCTCCAACAAAAAACTGTCAGAAAACAAATCCCAGCAACAAAAATGTTGCCAAAGGAATCCCAACCAGACAGACCAAAGCCTGACCAGTCCGGGGAATCAAA
>NZ_JBIWJO010000034.1:0-7812 GCF_044765245.1 Micromonospora sp. NPDC093277 | reverse complement strand
CCAGACAACGTCACGCCACAGCACCGTACCGGCCGAACGACCCCTCGTCAGCTCACTGAACTGACCAGCACTAATGCCCTAACTTAATGGCATTGCATCCGGAGCGAACATCCCCTCCTACGGAGAGGATCAGAGTGTATCGATTTCGTTCCCCTTTGCGTCAACGATCGCGTAGTCGCCGGGATAAGGAACCCAAACCCCAATCCCGTTAGGCCACGAGACAATCTCAAGTGAGGCCACGTTTGAGATTGCGGTCCGGAGAAAGATCGCCTCACCGTCGCTCAGGGAGAAGGTGGTTCCTACCGGCTCGAAGCACACTTCCACGCTTTCCCCTCGCGCCGCCGCAAATTTCAGGTCTACGACCTGCTCTCCCTTACTCACCCGACTATTTCCAAGCATCGATGATCTCCTGAGTCAGCCTCACGCGTGCCGGTGCAGTCTTTCCGCCCTTTCCTGCAAGCGCTGCACTCTGATAGAAGTCCTGCAACTTCTCTGCGTCACCCCTGCTTGCCAATGCTCGCAATTCAGCTGGAGAGCGTGTTCCTATGAGGTGGGAGGGATTTCCGGAACCCCAGATGCGCCCGCCCACTTCTTGCAGGGTGCCACCTTCCAGCTTCGGAACACCAACCCTGCCACCTAGATTGGCGAGATCGGTGGCGTTCCCCGTGGAATCGACCGAGAAGCGCGGACCACAGTTGTGAACCAGGACCGGCGTGGTGCCGGCGAGCACATAGTACGTGTGGATGTCGTCGATGGTGAGGTCGTGCATGACCTTGGCACCGGTGTAGGAGGTTACGGCGAAGTCCATCGCCACCATGCTCAACGACCGCGGCCTACGCACCCGCATGGGCAAGTCCTGGTCACCGCACACCGTCGAGCTGATCATCACCAACCGGGTCTACCTCGGCGAGAAACACTTCCGCGACATCGCCGTCACCGACGCCCACCCCGCCATCATCACCACCGAGCAGTTCGACCTCGCCCAACGCATCCTCGCCAAACGCAGCGCCGACATCGGCCAACGCGCGGCCAACTCCTCCGACTACGAACTCACCGGCAAGATCCGCTGCCCGCAGTGCGGGCGGCGCTACATCGGCACCGCCGCCCACGGCCGCAACCACCGCTACCGCTACTACATCTGCTGGAGCCGCGCCCGCTACGGCACCAACGCCGGATGCGACAACCACCGCTTCAACGCCGACGAACTCGAACACGCCATGCGCCAGGCCGTCCTCGACTTCTACTCCAACGGCTACCCCGTCATCAGCCAAGCCATCACCGAGTTCCAGACCAGCCACACCCAGTCGACCAGCGCCTACCAGGACGAACTCGCCGCGATCAACAGACAACTCAAAGACAACAGCACCGCCGTCGACCGCTACCTGACAGCCTTCGAGAAAGGCATCCTCGACGACGAAGACGACAACGTCAGAACCCGGCTGGCCAACCTACGCGACCAGTCACGACTCCTACGCGCCCGCAAGGCACAACTCGAACTCGACCTGGACCAGCCACCCGCCGCACCAGCCCCCGCCGACCTGTCCAAAATCCACGCTCGCATCCGCGACGTCCTCAACCACGGCAACCACATCGCCAGGAAAGCCCTCTTCGAAGCCCTGATCCACGAGATAGTGGTCAACTCCGATGACAGCCTCACGCCGATCTTCAGGATTCCGGTGCTCAGAGACGGACAAGGGCCGGACCTCGAAGGCCCAGCCCTTGATCAAATACAAACCGCTGACGCGGTTCGCGCACTGCTACCCATGGTGGGCGATACAGGGATCGAACCAGTGACCTCTTCGGTGTGAAGCAGGACGCTGCACCCACTCTGACCTGCAGAAACGAGAAGCCGCAGGTGGCGGCGGGTGCAGTTGAGCACCGTTGCGTGCCGTTGAATGCCGTTCAACGCCGTTCAGCGCACCCGGCTGCTCCCCACGTGCTCCCCGATTCCCTGTGCGGCGACGGCGGCCTCCCCGGCGCCGTGGCGCTTCGCTTCGTCGCGTCTCCCAAGGAACAGCACCGAGGCTGATGTTCACTCAGCGTGACCGATGTCCTGAGACAACGCGCACGCCTCGCGGCAGATGAGGACGTCGGCGTCTTCCTGCGCGGCACTGCGGTTGAGTGTGATTACCGGCGGGCTCTCTGGTGGCCAAGGCCGGCGGGAGTCGGCCCGACGGCGTGGGCCGCGGTGTCGAACGCACGGGTGGCGGGCCCCACGGCGGCGGCCACCCGTATGCCCTGGCTAGCGCGGTGAACCGGGCGCTCGGCTCGCCGTGGCCGACGGTGGCTGTTCGAGTGGATCGATAGCGGCATGGAGGCGTCCGGTGCCTGCGGTCGGCTATGAGGTCTGCGGGTGTGTGACCAGTCGGTGCGGGCCGGGCCCGAGGGCGCCCAATGTGTCGTCTGGATTGGTCAGTTTGCACTGGTCGAGGGACAGGCAGCCGCAGCCGATGCATTCGGTGAACAAGTCGCGCATGCGTTCCAGTTGCCGGATCCGCGCGTTGAGTTCGGCGCTCCAGCATTCGGAGGCGCGGATCCAGAACTCGCGCGTCGGTGGCTGTCCGTCGGGTAGGAGGGCGAGGACGCTGCCGATTGTCGCCAGTGGGATTCCGACGTTCTGTGAGGCCCGGATGAACGCGACCTGGCGAAGGGTGGGGCGGCTGTAGCGGCGCTGGTTGCCGACGGTGCGCCGGCTGCGGATGAGGCCCTGGCGTTCGTAGAAGCGCAGCGCCGAGGCGGTCACGCCGCTGCGGTCGGCCAGTTCACCGATCGTGAGTTCGTCGGCGTCGGGTGCGAGCGATGTCACGGCCGTCACGGTACTTGACTTGAACATTTGTTCAAGTTCGAGGGTGTGTAGGACGCCGTTGCCGGGTCGGCCGGAATCGGCGCGCGTTACGTCACGAACCGGGAGCCATCAATGAGTACACGCAGAACAGTCCTGGTCACCGGTGCCACCGGCAACGTCGGTCGGCACGTGGTGGACAGGCTGCTGGAGTTGGGCGCAGACGTCCGAGCACTGGTCCGCGAACCGGGCGCAGCGAGGCTGCCCGCCGATGTTGGCGTCGCCGGCGGTGACCTGACCAGACCGGACACGCTCGACGCCGCCCTGGCCGGGGTCGACTCGGTTTTCCTCGTGTGGCCCGGCCTGTCGACCGCGGCCGCACCAGCAACCGTGGAAAGGCTCTCGGAGCACGCCCGCCGGGTGGTTTACCTGTCCGCGATGGGCGGGCGAGACGGCGAACGCCCGGTCGGGTTCTGGGGCGAAATCGAGGGCCTGATCGAACGGACCGAGCTGGAGTCGACCTTCCTACGGGCGAGCGGATTCGCGGCCAACACGCTGGGCTGGGCCGAGCAGATCCGCACCCGAGGGGTCGTGCGGTGGCCTTACGGGCACGCCCGCCGATCGCTGATTCACGAAAAGGACCTGGCCGCGGTGGCCGCGCTGGCGCTGACCGAGGATCGGCACGTCGGGGCGGCGTACACCCTCACCGGGCCCGAGGCCGTCAGCCAACAGGAGCAGGTACGGCTCATCGGGACGGCGATCGACCGCGACCTGCGGTGGCAGGAGCAGCCTCGTGCAGAGGCGCGCGAGTTTCTGCTGGCCGCGTGGGGCGATCAGGCGTTCGTGGACATGGCGCTCGATGGGTGGGCCGCCATGGTCGACGCGCCGGAGCTGGTAACCACGACCGTGGAGCAGGTCACCGGAGTTCCGGCCCGCACGTTCCGGCAGTGGGCCCTCGACCATGCAGCGGACTTCCGCTAGTCGCCCACCAGCCTCCAGACAACCGATCAGATTCGAGGATTCAACATGCCGACATCGACCGCGGACCCCGTCGCGGCACTGTTTCGTCCGTTCACCGTGGGCCGGCTCACCGTGCCGAACCGGATCGTGATGGCCCCAATGACGCGGACCCACTCGCCGGATGGCGTACCAGGCCCGGACGTCGCCGCGTACTACGCCCGCCGCGCCGAACACGGGGCAGGACTGATCATCACCGAGGGCACGGTCGTGGATCACCCCGCCTCGGCGAGCAGCCCAGCGGTCCCTCGCATCTTCGGCGCCGCGCCACTGGCCGGCTGGGCTCGCGTTGTCGACGCGGTGCGTTGCGCCGGCGGCCGGATCGTCCTGCAGCTGTGGCACGTCGGTACCGACCGCAAACCAGGTGATCTGCCGAACCCGGGGGTGCCACCGGTTGGCCCCTCCGGGCTTTCCCGCAGCGGCGAGCCCGTCACGGCGCCGATGACACAGGCGCAGATCGATGACGTGATCGCGGCGTTCGCCCAAGGGGCGGCCGACGCCGAGCGCCTGGGTTTTGACGGCGTCGAACTCCACGGCGCGCATGGTTACCTCATCGACCAGTTCTTCTGGGAGCGAACCAACCGCCGTACCGACCGTTACGGCGGTGACCTTGCCGGGCGAACCCGGTTCGCCGCCGAGATCGTGGCCGCGTGCCGGCGCGTGGTGGCGAAGGACTTTCCGATCTTCCTCCGCTTCTCCCAATGGAAGATGGACAACTACACCGCACAGCTGGCGAAGACACCGGCCGAGCTTGAGTCGTTCCTCGCGCCACTGGTCACCGCCGGTGTCGACGCTTTCCACTGCTCGACCCGGCGTTTCTGGCTACCCGCGTTCCCGGACTCGCCGCTGACGCTGGCCGGGTGGACCCGAAAGCTGTCCGGTCGCCCGACAATCGCCGTCGGCTCGGTGGGGCTCGATGGACCGGAGTTCCTAGACTCCATCCGCACTGGGGCAGTCGTTGGTAGCGCCAGCCTGGACAGTGTCGTGCAATTACTGGAACGCGGCGAGGCCGATCTCGTAGCAGCCGGGCGTGCCCTGCTCGCCGATCCCGCCTGGACAGCGAAGATCCGCGACGGCCGGCACGGCGAGTTCGTGCCCTTCCACGTCCAGGCGCTCGGATCTCTCCAGTAACACCAATCGCCGGGCGGTCGCAGCGGACGATCCCGTAACGACCGAACACTCCGGCCATCCCCCCACAGGGCCCTGCCCTCAGGTCGAGTAGCCAGGACGAGTTTCACCACCCCGGCTACTCGGCCTGGGGGCACGAGCCATGATCAACCGCACGCTCATCGGCTACTTGTTCACTTGCCCTATGACCGGTGTCTGGCGAGGCTCGGTCTAGGCGCCCGGGCTGTCGCTCTCTCATCGGCTGCCCACGCTGGTCGTGTGGCTCTGTTCTGGCCTGCGCAGTCCCGGGCGTCGCCTTAGGGCGGGGAGAGGCTCAAGAGGGGTTTGCTCGGCTCGAAGTAGCGTTGCCCTCCCGCCTCGACAACAAGGACAGGATCAAGCATCGGAGGACTCTGATGAGCCCAACAGATCGTGTGGTCATCGGCATGGACCCGCATAAACGCTCGGTGACGATCGAGATCATGACGGGCAGCGAGACAGTCCTCGGCGGCGGCCGCTCGCCACAGACCCGGATGGCTACCGGGCAATGCTGCGATGCGCCAAGCAGTGGCCGGCTCGGGTGTGGGCGATCGAAGGGTGCAGCGGTATCGGCCGGCACGTGGCGGTGCGGTTGCTCCGCGAGGGCGAACACGTGGTGGACGTCCCACCGAAACTGTCGGCCAGGGCGAGGGTGTTCGTCATCGGTCAGGGCCGCAAGACCGATACCACCGACGCGCACTCAGTCGCGTTGGTCGGCACCCGCATGGCCGGCCTGCGTCCGGTTATCGATGATGAGCAGCTCGCGGTGCTGCGGATCCTGGCCGACCGTCGCCGGTCACTAGGCGAGGACCACACTCGCATGGTGTCCCAGCTGCACCAGCTGCTGTTGGAGCGGATCCCCGGTGGTGCGAAGAAGGACCTGTCCGCGGCACAGGCCAAAGCCCTGCTCGCCAAGGTGCGACCCTGCGACGTCGCCGGCAAGACACGCCGCCGGGTCGCCGCGGAGTTGATCAGCGACCTCGAACGCGTTTACCGGCGCAAGAAGGCCGCCGACAAGGAACTCAAGGAGCTTGTTGCCGCTACCGGCTCCACCCTGATGGACCTGCACAGCATCGGCCCATCCGGCGCTGCCAGGCTGCTGGTCGAGGTCGGTGACATCACCCGCTTCCCCAACCGGGCGCACTTCGCCTCCTGGAACGGCACAGCACCGATCGACGCCTCCTCCGGCGACCACGTCCGCCACCGCCTCTCCCGCGCAGGCAATCGGCAGATCAACCGGTAGTGCACACCATGGCCACCGTCCAACTACGTAATGCCACCGAAGGACGGGCCACTTCGACCGCAAGAAGGCAGCTGGCAAAACCTCGATGGAAGCCATGCGCTGCCTCAAACGCAGACTCTCCGACATCGTCTACCGCCACATGCTCGACGACGCCATCGCGCACGGGGTGACGGACCCGGTAGGGCACCGGGGAACGACTACTGACTCCAGCGCGACCGGCTCACACCCCAACGCCGGCTCTTTGGACAAGCCACTTCCCGGACCCGCCACCAACCAGCCTAGAACGTTGGTCGCCGCACCGTCTTGACACAGAGGGGAGCCACGTTCGGACCTTAGCGACCGACGCCGACGTCACCCTCGGTTGCGAGCACTTCGCGGCGCGTGCGGATATGCGCCGGACCAGCGGCGCGGCCCGCACCGGTGGGCACTGGGGTTGTACCGCCTCCGCCTACGGTGCAGGTTCCAGTACAACGACTGGGATCTGGCGGGTGGTCTTCCGCTCGTAGTCGACAAAGCCTGAATACGCGGCCTTCTGCGTGCTCCAGATCCGTTCCCGCTCGTCCCCGACGGCAACCCTGGCGACCATCTGGAGGGTGCCTGTACCGATCTCTGCTTCGACCTGCGGATGAGCGACCAGGTTGTAGTACCAGTCGGGATTGGTGGGCGCACCGCCCTTGGACGCGAACACGGCGTAGCCGCCGTCCACCTCCTGGTACATCACCGGGTTCACGCGAGGCTGGCCGCTCTTGGCACCGACCGTGTGCAACAGCAGCAGCGGCGCGCCAGCGAACTGACCGCCTACCTGCCCACCGTTGGCGCGAAACTCAGCGATGATCTTGTCGTTCCAGTCACTCATGGCGTCTCCCCGTCCCCGCGTACCGGCTCCTTGTGCACGATTCTGACAGTCCCGGCCGCGGCGTGGCACTGCGACGCGACCAAGGACCAACAAGCCCGGCGGTGACAGTGCGTAGCGCCCGGTTCGCGGGATGAGAGTCCGCTTTGACCTAGGACCGAATCGAGCCGGATGCAGGGTGACCTCCAAACGGATCGCGAGCCGCTTTACGTCCGCCGCGCGATCCGCTAGTAATCGCCTATGGAGCACCTGTGGTTCGATCTCGGTGGCTGCGCAGGCGGCACCCAGCTCGCGGTACAGCTGCGCGGCTCGTCCGCGCGGGCATGCCTGATGGACGCCGACGAATACCAGGCGTACCTCGACGGTGACGAATACGAGTACCACGGCGGCTTCTTCAACGTGAGCCCGATCGTCCTCGAGGTGCCATACGACGACGACTGGTACCTCGTGGTCGACAGCTACCACGGGCGCATCAAGGTCAAGTACGAGGAAATCTTCGATTGATACGAACGGTGCCGCGCCTGTGCGACCCGACGACTCACCAGATGCCAAGGCTTTCGCCCGAAGCGTTCTGGCTGGGTGCTAGCTGTCGTGACGATCACCGAGCGTGGAGTCGCGCACGGCCGACGGCACGATTCGCACGCCTTCGGCCGTCGCTCTGCGTAGCGAGCGCTTCGCGGCAGAAGCGGATGCTGGGCAAGACCCGGGCAAGACCCCGATCTGCTCGTGCACGAGGCATGATGGGCGTTCATGGGCACCACCGACCCGTAC
>NZ_JBIWJO010000033.1:0-8143 GCF_044765245.1 Micromonospora sp. NPDC093277 | reverse complement strand
CAGACAACGTCACGCCACAGCACCGTACCGGCCGAACGACCCCTCGTCAGCTCACTGAACTGACCAGCACTAATGCCCTAACTTAATGGCATTGAGCCTAGAACACCACTCCTCGCCGCCTCTTGATGACACAGAGGGGTGCCAGATGAGGGCGGGGCTTCACCGATGGGATGCTTGGTCGGTGGAGGACAACCATGCGCCCGTCGAGTTCGTACTCGGCGACCTCCGCTCGCTCTCCGACGGCGAGATATGGGCGGCACCAAAGCCGTTCGCACGGCCGGAAGCGATGACCCTCGACGAATTCCGTCGGCACGCGGCTGCCAGTTGTTGACAACATAGGGCATCTGTACCCCACCCCATCACGGCCGCGACACGCCGGCGAGGTCGGCCAACGCCGGGGGTCGGGTGCCGGCAGGTGCGTGTCCTGGTCGAGCCAGCGGTTGACGAGGAGCGAGCGGGTGATCTTTCTCGTGCTCGGTGAGGGAGGTCCGTGCCCGCTGCTGCAGGGATGCGCCGACCAGGGCCTGCGGCGGAGGTGGGGGAGGCGCATGCGAAGCGGCCGTGCCCGGGCTACTCGGTCTGCTGGCCATCGGCGTCGGATCGCCAGTCGGCGAAGAGCTCGGCAAGCCTGGTTTTGGTCTGGTCGGTGAGGATTCTGGTGGCGTCGTCGCCGAGCGGCTTCAGGGCGTGTTGACGTACCGCTGCGTGTTGCGCTGGTGCGGGGCAGATGAACACCGCGAGGATCCGTAGTGCGCGCAGAGCTTCTTCGTTCGTGATGAGGTCGAGCAGCGGAACGGCCCCAAACGCCGCGGCCTGGAACCCTTGCCACACCTTGTCAACGATCAAGCCGACAACAGCTTCGGTGACGTGTGGCCGGTTGGCCTGCAAGGCCGACCCCAGGATCATGCCCTTGACCTTCTCCGGGATGCTGTTGAAACCGTGTCGGGTCACCTCGATCGCCTGAATCAGCCCGATGAAGAGATCGCACCAGCCGTGGTTGGTGAGCTCTCGCTTGACGCTGGTGGCGTCCGCAGCGGCGCGGTTTAGTTCCGTGGCGATTGCCGGCCAGGCCCCACGCGTCATCATCTCGGCGAGCGCTGTCACCTGTTGGACGGGCGACGGATATGGCTCGCGGTGCTCGGACCCGGCAGGCGGCGGGACAGCGAGCCAGTCGGCGATGTCGACGCGGGCACGGTCCGTGCTGATCTCCTGGTTGCCGCGATTCTGCTCCAGGCGCGGCGGGCGGTGCTTCGTCCAGACCAGTCCGCTCTCGAAGGCCTCCCGCTTTCTCTGGCGGAACTGGTAGTTGTGGCTGGCTTGGTCGAGCCAGCCCTGCACGCCGTGTTGGGAGCCGCCGCACTCGGTGCAGCGGCAGCGATGTTGCTGGGCTGCCTCGCAACGAGGGCTGTGCTTGCCGTTGTCCATGCCGCGGCCACCTCGCTCATCCGGTCTACCCCGTTGGGATGCTCGAACGGTCGCTGACGTAATAGAACTACGCGAATACGTTACGTCACCGGGCTGCTGATGCCAATGCCGGCGGTGATCGACGGACATCGCTTTGCGGGGCGGCTTGTCCTTTGCCCGGTCGCCGCGTACGCCGGCAGAGCCGCCTTCGTCCGGCTAGCAGATCTGCTGCTTGCGTGTTTGTTGCGGAGCCCGACGATTCGGCCAGTGATGCCGACGGGCTGAGACCCCGACCGTGAGGACCGGACGGTGGTTGGTGCGGCACGGCGTTGACCGATGGTTGGTCGCCGTTGGGCTGCGGGCACTGACCGCGAAGATGGGCTGACGGGCGCGGTTGGCAGCCGTATGATCGCCGCCGTGATCAACTTGCTGTACCGCCTCAGTCCGGTGCGCACCGACTTGTTCGATATCTACCCAGATCTGGCGCCGCTCCGTGCATCGTTCAAGTCGGGCAACTGGAGCGGGGTGTCAAGTTACTTTGAACGCCTGCCGGTCCGTGCGGACCGGTCCGTAGCGGTACGGGCGGTTGCGCGTACCCGAGGCGTTGAGAGCTTCTTGCAACGCGTGGTCGACTCGGAACGTGACTCATCGCTGGTCCGCACGCTGCTCGGCGCACGCCTCATCGTCATGGCCTGGGACGCCCGCAGCAGACTGCTCGCCCAGTATGTGAAGCAGGCGCAGTGGCAGATGTTTCACGACTACCTGCACCGGGCCGAGCGGCTGCTCGCCGATGCCACCACTATTGACCCGACAAATGCCGCCGCGTGGACCGAACGCGTCACCATCGCCCGAGGACTCGGCCTCGGCGTTGACGAGGGGCAGCGGCGGTACGACCGGGCCGCCGAGCACTGCGACGTCCCGTATTTGGCGCAGGCGGAACTCACACAGAACCTCTGCCCGAAGTGGGGCGGCTCGTCGTATGCGCTCCTGACCTTCGCCAGAGGATGTCTGGAAACCGGCAAGCCGGGCACACTTGACGGTGCGGTTCTCGCGGACGCGTTGATCGAGCAGGCCTTCATGGAGGACGACTACTCGCTGATGAAGCAGAGCCTCCAGCACGGCTCCGTTCGCAGCGAACTCGCCCGGGCCGCTGAGCAGACGGTGCTCCATCCGGACTTCGACCCGTCCACGCACGGCGCCGTGGCAGCCCACGCGACCTTTGCGTACGCATTCTTCATCGCCGGCGACTACCAGCGGATGGCGCCGCACTTCGCCGCGCTCGGAGACCGGAGCAACTGGTACCCCTGGGGGGTCTGGTACGGCAACAAGTGGAAGGACACCTTCCGCTCCGCCCGCAGGGCCGCCCGCAAATGGTAGACGAATCCGGCCTGCTCGAGGCTGATGGAGTTCCGGTACTGATGGCGCCGACGTCCGGCCCGGTGAGAGCTGGGCTGATGTTCCGCGTCGGCCGGGTCGACGAGACCCTGGCGACCAGTGGGATCAGCCACCTCGTCGAACACCTGGCGCTGCACCGACACGGAACCCCGGACTACCACTACAACGGAATGACCGGTGCCACGACTACACAGTTCGTCATCCAAGGTTCCGGGGACGCCATCGTTGCGTATCTGAACGACGTATGCGCCGGCCTGCGGGACCTGCCGCTCGAACGCCTCGCCGTCGAGAAGAAGTTGCTGGAGACTGAGGCCAACAACCGACCGACGCCCGTCAACCAACTGTTGCCGCTGTGGCGACACGGTGCACGCGGCTTCGGTCTGGTCAGCTATCCCGAATGGGGCGTGCAGAGCATACGCGAGGAACAGGTCCTCGAATGGGCGCGTACCTATTTCAACCGGTCGAACGCCGTGCTGTGGATCGCGGGCGACAGGATTCCCAGCGGTCTTCGGCTCGACCTTCCTGATGGCCAGCGATGGCCCCTTCCCTCGTCCGCAGCCCCCACTTTGCCGGCCTACTTCGCCACTGACTCGCCAATCCTGGTAATGGACGGCCAAGTTCCCCGCACACAGGCCGCAGCCGCCTTTGCGCGAGCCCTGGACCGGGTGCTCTTTCGCGAACTGCGACAGAACCGCGGGCTGTCCTATACCGCTGCAGCGGCCTACACCACCGACGGCCGCCCGCATGCCACCGTCACCGCGATCGTGGACGCGCAATCCGACCAAATCGGCGACGCCCTCGACTGCCTCCTCGCCGAAGTCCGCAACCTGGCCCAGACTGAGACAGCAGACTCCGAGCTGGAAACCATCCGCGCCCTCGAGCTAGACGGCCTCAGCGATCCCGACGTCGATGCCCGGCTGTTGCCACGCCGGGCAACGGACCTGCTCACCGGATTCCACAGCGCCACCACCCGAGAGCTCATCGACGGCTTCCGCACTATGACGGCCAAAGAGGTCAGCGCCGCCGCCGGTACTTTCGTGGAAACAGCAATGCTCATGCTGCCAGGCTCGCACGCCCACCGTGCCACCGGATTCGAGGCCGCGCCAACCTTCTCCCGGTTCGCAGCGACCGGCAAGCGGCACCGCTCCCGCGTAAGCCATGACGTCGCTCTCATCGTTGGCGACGACGGCGTCAGCCTATCCATCCCTCAGGGGGCATCGACTGTTCTGTTCGATGACTGCACCGCCATGCTGCGCTGGCCCGATGGTGCACGGCAGCTGTTTGGCGCAGACGGAATGACGGTCCGAATCGAGCCCACGCTTTATCCGTCCGCGACGGCCGAGCTCGACCGAATCGACTCCCGTATCCCGCAGACAGCAATCGTCGATATGCCCGCCCGCCAGCCCAATGAGATCCCGAAGCCGTCGCGTGCACGCAGCCTGCGCCGACGGGTGCGGTCGTGGCTGCTTCCCCGCCGCGCGTGGCTCGACCGAGTCGCAAATTCACGCGGTGGAATCCGCCAGCTCCTGTACTCGGTCGGACTTGCGATAGCTGCCTCGGTTTTGGCGATCTCGGCCTTCGCGTTCAGCTACCCAGGTCTGCTGCTGTTCGCCACCACCTTCCTGGGAGCGCTGATATGGCGCCGCAAGGACAACGGGTATTGGTGAAACGACGACTTCCGGGCCGATGAGCCGCCGCGCGAGTGGCTGGACTCGGTCGCGCACCAACTCCGGCCTGATGTGGACTTTGGCGAGGCGGGCGTACGCCGCCTGGCCGAGCACGGGATCGGCGCAGCACAGTGACAGATCGTCCGCTGCTGTTTTTGTCCCGCACCGGGTTTGATGGAAACTCTCCATCAAACCCGGTGCTTGACACCCGGCATGAGCCGGCGGCATCACGTCAGCGTCTGCGGCTCTGTTGTGTGGCTGGGAGGGTGGCGCGGTTACCACCCGTTGATGCGGGTGGCCATTGCCGACGGCAGGTGCCTGCCCTTCGATGGCGGCGCGGTTGCCGGAGTCGGTCCACTTGCCTGGCCGCAGCCGGTTCGCTGGAGGCCCGACGGTGACTCTGCCGCCGATACGGTGCTCATCGCGGGCATCGGTCTGCCGAAACTACTGGTGATGGCCGCCTCCGGGGCAGTTCTGAGGCAATGGACGCTGCCGGGGCCGGTGGTCATCTCCGATGCCGGCGGCAGCTACGGAGTCAGCAACGATGGCCGTGTCACGTTCCTCAGCGGTCGACGCACGGTCATGACTTTTCATCCGGCGAGCGGTGTGCAGGTGCTGTGGCACCACGAGCGTGATCTCCGCCCACAAACGCCAATCCTCCACGGCGACACGCTGTGGCTCATTGACGACGCCGGCATCGCGGTCATCGACCTGAGCCATGGTGCCGTCAGCGACGTACGGCATCTACCGCACGGCGCTGTCCGCGCCGCGGCCCCGGTGCCCGGTGGCGCGCTGTTCGCCTTCGCTGACGGCTCGCTGGTTGCCATCGACCCCGCTGCCAACGTCGTCGCCCGGATACGGCTATCGGCGCGGGTTGATCGGCTGGTTCCCGGAAACGACGGTCTGACGCACGCAATCGGCGAGGGGCACCTCGTCACGCTCGATGTTCCGGCCACGGCAACCGCCCCGCTTCGTTAGCGAGGATCCGCTCACTGCCGGAAGGAGCTCGTAACGCAGCGTTACAGCGAGTTGCGGCTGGAGTCCGGACCTGTCGAAGGGGAGAAGCTTGTTCCTGGCCGTGTGGGACGTCTACGTGTTAGGTCGAGCGGTCGGTTCGTGGCACGATCGGGTCGATGGGCTGGTCGGTGCTGTTTTCGGCTTCGAGCCAGTCGGCGAGGTTGAACGTGCTGCCGCACATGCCGCAGCTGGCCCGGCCGAACAGGGATGTGAGGCCGTACGCGAGGGTCGTGTCGCCGCCTGCGACTGCGGTGTCGTGCATCCATCGGCCGATTCCCGTCAGGTCCTGGGCGGTGATGGGGTCGAGCGGACGGCGGCTGATGTCGCCGTCGTTGTGGTCGCGGATCGCCGAGTAGTGGCCGTAGTCGCCGATGACGATTGCCAGGCGGGTTGTGCAGTGTGGGCAGTTGAGATGGTAATGCTCGTCGGTGAAGTCCAGGCTGATCGAGGCCCAGAACGTGTAGCCGGCGAAGGCGAGCGCGTCCTGCAGCTGCTGGACCAATGCAGGACCGGTGTATGTGGCCAGGCGCGCCCGGGCAAGCGAGTGCAGCACTGCGAGGGACTGCGGGTTGGTGCGGACCAGGTCGTCGTGTCGGTGGTACCGATGCAGGGTTCGTACGATTACCGCGGCGAGTTGCAGCGCTCGTTCCCGGAACTCGTTGGCGCCTGAGTGCGCCAGCCGGCTGAGTTGGGGGAGCGTGGCGAAGCCAGCCGAGCAGCAGCACTCTGCCTCGACAATGAGCCGGCGTTCGACCTCGTCCCACGCGGCGGCGGTGGGTTGGCGTCCGAGTCGGTCGAGCAGCCTTCCGATCACGACGCCAGAATCGCCGTGTACGTCCTGCACCGAGCGCCAATCGATCACCCGGCGATCCAACACCATGTTCTCAACCCGTAGGTGGGCGGATCTGCCGCCCAACGGGCGCCGGCGGTGGTGCTTGCTCGTGTCGACGCGCGGAGCCCGCAGACGAGGAGACGCGGTGTCGGATCGCGTGTGTACCCGGTGGTCGTGCACCATGCTGCCTGTGCGTGTCGAGCGTCGGAGTTTCTTCGTCGAGTCTGTCCGGGTCGTCCCTGAAGGCTGGCGTTTGGAGGGTGAGCCGGGGTTTCACCCACGGCACTGGGCTCGTCCTAGAGACCGCTTCGATCGCGCATGCGGCGACCACGGCAGGCAGGGGCGGACGTAGGCCTGGTCGTGGTGGAGCTCAGCGACTCTCACGCCATTGTCACCGGCTCCGGCGGCGACCAACTCCGACCCGACGATGTCCTCTCCGGGGAACGCGTCGCGGAGCATGACGACCCAGGGCTGTCGAGAGACAGCAGCTCCGTGAGCGACATGACGGAAGTCCTGGCAGGGTTCCTGGGCCTACCGGCGCTTGGAATTGCAGCCAGGGACGGATACGACTGGTCACCTGTCGAGGTGGAGCTGGGTGTCAAACTTCCAGAGGACTACAAGCGGTTCATCGACTCTTACGGTGCCGGCCTCATCGACGGTCACGTCACCGTCTGCGCCCCCGGCGAACTGCGCGACTGGGCAGAGCTGGTGCAGCACAATGCCTTCGCTCACGAGTGCGTTCGCTTGGACTTCGGAGGACCCGACAACGACCCCGAGGGCTGGCATCTGGCTGACTCGTCGCAGGATCGACTGCCCGTGGTGCGCGGACGGCCCGCCGGGCACGCTCCGGTTGGCTGGTTCGAGCCCGACACCGTGTGCTTCGAGCCCGCCCACAGTGTGGTGGAGGCTGGCCTCCGCAAGTGGGCGCTGTCCGACGACGAGCTGGCTGCAGTTCGCCGAGGATGCTGCCAGCGAGCTGGAGATCCCCGACGTCGATGGTTGGCTGCGGTTTCGGCTCGCGGTGAAGCCGGCGGCGCGGCGTAAGCTGCGGGCCGGGCTGGAGCGGATACTCCAGCTGTCCAGTTGACGGCCCCGCGCGTATGGGTGCGTCCTCTGCGGCATGTCCGTGAAATCGGCGCAAGATGGCGCCACTGGCACCCGGTCCTGCTCCCGCCGTTGCCGATGCGCCAGCGGCTCAGGCGAAGTCGGGATGGTCGAGATCGACCGTCACCGAGTTGCCCAAGTTGTTGGTGAACGTGGCGAGCCTGCCACGCACCTCCGCCTTCTCGAACGGGTTGGAGTCGGTCAGCGCCGCGATCCAGATCAGGTTCCGGTCCTTGTCCAGCCGGGCGAAGAAACCTTCGGAGCCGTGAGCTCCTTCGCCGCCGCAGACGTAACCGGAACCGTCCGGTATGGGGACGTCCGCGCCGCGGTGGATGTCGACGTGGGTCACATTGTCGGGGTCTTCACCCAGCAAGGCATCCAGGTCGAGCGGCGGGCCGAGATCGAACCAGTCCAGCCTCGCTCCGCCACCCAGCTCGACAGCACGTGCAGAGCCATCCGCCCGGAAGAGGCCGTCCCACCCAGGCGCGAGCCCCTCGGCCCACAGTTGAACGATCTTGGTGGCCACCCCTCGCCTCCTCTGTCCTCCACCCAACTGCTCCAACCAGCCCTGCCAGTATGGGCAGCCCCTCTCGTCGCGTTCGCGCTTGCTCGGCATTCGTCTCTCTGCGGCGCACGCCTCGCGGCAGATGAGGACGTCGGCGTCTTCCTGCGCGGCACTGCGGTTGAGTGTGATTACCGGCGGGCTCTCTGGTGGCCAAGGCCG
>NZ_JBIWJO010000032.1:0-8249 GCF_044765245.1 Micromonospora sp. NPDC093277 | reverse complement strand
CCTCTTCGCGGCGCCGGGACCATACACAACCACCGACGACCCGCCATCATTCCCGGGGTACAGCGCCCGCCGAAGCGGGCGGCCCCCGGGGTTGGGCCTTCCTCGGCCGTGCACCCGTGTTCAACGACCGGCGGCCCGCCATCATTCCGGGGACCGGGCACCCGCCGAAGCGGGCGGGCTCGCACACACCTGCTGGAAACGGACACCCTTCACGTCGGCGCGCAAACTACGCAGTGGCGCAGCGGGCGGCAATGAGCGTGCCACGGGTTACCCTGACAACATGTCGGCCACCATCAGCGCACACCTCGCCCGACCCGGGCGTCCCGCCGTGGTGGCCCGCGCCCTCGCCGAGCTCACCGGCCCCACCCGGGGCATCGTCGAGCTACCGGTACGCCTGATGTGGAACAGCGAACGCGCCTTCGACCTCGACGACCCGGACGATCTGCTCTGGATGTACGAGAACGTGCTGCGGGAGACCAACCGGATCGAGGACCTGCGGGAGCTGATCGACGGGCGGACGCTACACCGGGTGTGGCGGCGGCTGAACCTGCCGCGGGGTGTACGCCTGGCTTGGGAGAGCCGGCACCGGGACCTGCGTACCGCGTGAGCCATCTGCACGACTTCTACCGGGACGTGGCCCGGGTGGCCCTGGCGGCCGCCGGTCCGCACCGGTTCGTGCTCGGCGGCGGAGTGGCCTGGGCGGCGCACGGCCTGGTCACCCGGCCCACCGAGGACGTCGACCTCTTCGCCGACGTGGAGGGTGCCGCCGCCGCTGCGGCCGCCGAGGTGCGGGCCGCACTGGAGGTGGCCGGGTATCGGGTGGTCGACGCGGACCCGGACAGTGAGCTGGCGGAACTGTTCGACGGCTTCGACCGGGACCTGCGGGACTTCGTGGTGAGCCGGGACGGCCGGCAGATCCGACTTAGCCTGGCCCGGCTCGATCGGTATCGCAGCCCGGTGGTGATGGACCTGGGCCCGGTGATGGACGTCCGCGATCTGGTCGCCAACAAGACCGCCGCGCTGGTCAACCGGCGGGAGGTACGCGACTACATCGACGTCTCCGCCGCGCTCGGCCGGTATGAGGTGACCGAGTTGCTGGCGCTGGCCCGCCAGGTGGACCCGGCGCTGGAACTGGCGGATGTTCGGGCGGCGGGACGCTACCTGGACGAGCTCCCCGACCGGCGCTTCGCCCGTTACGGGCTGGACGCAGATCAGGTCGCCGAGGTCCGCCGTCGGATGGCCGCCTGGCCCCGCTGACCCGGTGTCGAACGGCCCCCGCCGACGGTGGCCGACTTGCCCTGTTTGACCGATGTGGAGACGACCATGGGGTGACCTCCGTGTTACAGCTAAACGGCCAGAAATGCTGAGGAGGTGAAACACCTCGGGGCGATGTGGCGCCCGTGACAGGAGGTGGTTATGGTGCGCAACGGCGCCTACGAGGCGCGTCTACCCCCATGGAAAGGCACCTCATGACCTCCTCCTCCGGCGCCTCGCGCCGTCAGGTGTTGGCCGTCGCGGCGGCCGCCGCGACCGCGCCCCTGCTCGCTGGCTCCCCCGCGCAGGCGGGCGAGGCGAAGGGCAACGCCCCCAAGATCTGGGACCTGACCGTCCTCGGCACCTCGGACACCCACGGCAACGTATACAACTGGGACTACTACAACGACGCCGAGTACGACGACAGCCAGCACAACGACGTCGGCGTGGCGAAGCTGGCCACCCTGGTCAACCAGATCCGCACCGAGCGCAAGGGCAAGGCGACCCTGGTGCTCGACGCCGGCGACACCATCCAGGGCACCCCCCTGGCCACGTACTACGCCAAGCAGGAGCCGATCACCGTCACCGGTGAGACGCACCCGATGGCCAACGCGATGAACGTCCTGAACTACGACGCCGTCACGCTGGGCAACCACGAGTTCAACTACGGCCTGCCGCTGCTGGCCAAGTGGATCGAGCAGCTCGGCTTCCCGGCGCTCGCCGCCAACGCGATCAACGAGAAGACCGGCAAGCCGGCCTACCTGCCGTACGTGATCAAGCCGGTCAACCTCGGCGGGCACGGCGCTCCGGCGCTGAACGTGGGCATTCTCGGTCTGACCAACCCCGGCGTGGCCATCTGGGACAAGGGCAACGTCGAGGGCAAGCTGCTCTTCGAGGGCATGGTCGAGACCGCCGCGAAGTGGGTGCCGATCATGCGGGACCGTGGCGCCGACCTGGTCATCATCTCCGCCCACGGCGGCGACAACGGCACCTCCAGCTACGGGCCGGAGCTGCCGAACGAGAACCCGGTCCGGCTGATCGCCGAGCAGGTGCCGGGTATCGATGCGATCCTCTTCGGACACGCGCACAGCGAGATCCCGGAGCGGTTCGTCACCAACACCCAGACCGGCGAGCGGGTGCTGACCTCGGAGCCGTCGCGGTGGGGCCAGCGGCTGACCCGGATGGACTTCACCCTGACCCGGGAGAAGGGCCGCTGGCAGGTCGCCGCCAAGGGCGCCACCATGCTGAACACCAACACCGTGGTCGAGGACCCGGCGGTGCTCGCGGCCGTGCGTGGCCAGCACACCAAGACGGTCGACTACGTCAACCAGGTCGTCGCTCGGTCCACCGTGGAGCTCTCCGCCGCCGAGTCGCGGTACAAGGACACCCCGATCCTGGACTTCATCAACCATGTCCAGACCGACGTGGTGGCCACGGCGCTCGCCGGCACCGCGTACGCGGGCCTGCCGGTGCTGTCGATCGCGGCGCCGTTCAGCCGTACCGCGGTGTTCCCCGCCGGGGACGTGCGGATCCGCGACGTCGCGGGCCTCTACGTGTACGACAACACCCTCGAGGCGGTCGTGATGACCGGCGCCGAGGTGAAGGAGTACCTGGAGTACTCGGCGAAGTACTTCCGCACGCTGCCGGTCGGTGCGGCCGTCAACCCGGCCACCATCAACGACTCGAGCGTGCCGGACTACAACTACGACACGATCTCGGGTGTCGACTACGACATCGACATCTCGAAGCCGGTCGGCCAGCGGATCACCCGCCTGGTCCTGCCGGGCACCGGCACCCCGGTCGCCGCGGACGCCCAGTTCGTGGTCGCGGTGAACAACTACCGGCGCAGCGGTGGCGGCAACTTCCCCGGCGTCGTGAAGACCCAGGTCTACAACGAGCAGCAGGAGATCCGCCAGTTGCTCATCGACTGGGCGCAGGCCAAGGGCGCCATCGACCCGGCCGACTTCTTCGTGCCGAACTGGAAGCTGGTCCGCGAGGGCCTGCCGGTCTTCTGATCCGTACCAGTCCGGCGGGCCGTGGGTGTGCCACCCGCGGCCCGTCGGGCGTTTCCGGGCTCAGCCCGGGCTGTTCCGCAGTGCCCACTCCTCGGGGCCGCCGGCCGGCTCCGGGCGGTCCCGCCGGGCGTCCGTCTCCGTCAGCGCCACCCGTTCCTCGGGACGCACCGCCGGCGGCAGTTCGCCGAACCGCACGTGCCGAAGGAACGCGTACTCCTCGTCGGTGAACGACTCGCTCGACTCGCTCATGACCGCATTGTGCGCCCGACCCACCACTGCCCGCATCAACCGGGACGACACGGGTATGTCGTCCCGACCGGCACTCGGCGAGGATGTGGAGGACGACCATGCGCGCGGTGCGGATGACCGCCCCCGGAGTCCTGGAGCAGGCCGAGCTGCCTACCCCGGCGGCCGGCCCCGGCGAGGTGCTGCTGCGCGTCGGCGCGGTCGGCGCCTGCCACTCCGACCTGCACATCCTCGACGCACCGGCGGGGATTTTCCCCATCCCGCTGACGCTCGGGCACGAAATCGCCGGCATTGTCGACCAGGTCGGCCCCGGGGTCTCCGGCTGGTCGCCCGGGGATCGGACCGCGGTCTACGGAATCATCGGCTGCGGCCACTGCCGCGCCTGCCTGCGCGGACTGGAGAACCAGTGCCGGGTCGTGCCGGTGGGCGGCATCGGGCTGAGCCGCGACGGCGGGCTGGCCGAGTATGTGGTGGTGCCCGCGTCCCGGCTGCTGCACGTAGGGGACCTGGACCTGAGCCAGGCGGCGCCGCTGACCGACGCGGGACTCACCCCGTACCATGCCATCGAGTTGGCGCGACCGAAGCTGCGTCCGGGCACCGCCTGCGTGGTGATCGGGATCGGCGGACTGGGCCACATGGCCGTGCAGATCCTGGTGGCCACCACGGCGGTACGGATCATCGCCGTGGACACCAGTGTGGCCGCGCTGGAGCTGGCCAGCCGGTTGGGCGCGCACGAGGTGGTGCAGGCCGGGCCGGACGCCGTGGAACAGATCCGGGCACTGGTGGGCCCGCCGCCGGACGGGGCGGACGTGGTGCTCGACTTCGTGGGGGCGGACCCCACCCTGATCACCGCCCGGCAGGTGGTCGCCACCGGCGGCAAGCTCTTGCTGGTCGGCCTCGCCGGGGGCACGCTCCCGGTCCGGCCGGTCGCCGACGAGCCACCGACCGTGCCGCTGGAGACCGGCGTCGTGGTGCCGTTCTGGGGTACCCGGGCCGAACTCCAGGAGGTCATCGCCCTGGGTCAGGTGGGCCAGTTGCACGCCGACGTGCAGACGTTTCCCCTTGAGCGGGCGCCGGAGGCGTACGAGGCGCTGCGCCGAGGGGAGATCCACGGCCGGGCGGTCATCATGCCCTGACCGGCCGGGGGCTCCGGCCTCACCGGGATGCCCTCGGACGGCGGCCCGGCAGCCGGTCCAACATGGCCAGACCCGCCCGGACCGGCCGGCGGGCCAGGGCGCGGTCGAAGCTGGTCCGGCCCTGGCAGAACCGAACGAACATCCGCCAACCGGGCGGGGTGGCCAGCAACGCGTGAAACACGTCGGGCCGGCGCTCGAAGACCTCCAGCAACCGGTGCCCGGCCCGCATCTCGGGCACCAGCCGTCGGTTCACCTCGCGCTCGTACGCCTCCGGATCGCCGCCCGCGATCGCCTCGCCGGCCAGCCGGCCAGAACGCAGGGCGAAACTGATCCCCTCCCGGCTCCACGGTTCCAGCAGGCCGGCCGCGTCACCGGCGACCAGCACCCGGCCTCGACGCAGCGGCGAGTCCTCCGTCCGGCACCGGGTCAGGTGGCCCGAGTCGTGCTCCGGGGTCAGCTCGGACAGGCCGAGCCGGGCCACGAAGTCGCGCAGGTAGGCGCGGGTCCGCTCCCCGTCGCCCCGCGCGGAGATGACGCCGACGGTGAGCCGGTCACCCTTGGGAAAGACCCAGGCGTACGACCCGGGCACCGGCCCCCAGTCGAGCAGTAGCCGACCCCGCCAGCGCTCCTGCTCGGCGGGTGGGACGGGCAGTTCCAGCTCCAGCCCCAGGTCGACCTGCCGGTGGGCCACCCCGACGTGCCGGGCGGTGACGCCGGAGGAGCCGTCCGCGCCGATGACCGCTCGGGCGCGTACGGTGTCGCCGTCGGCCAGCCGCAGGCGTACCTCGTCGGGGTCCTGCTCGACGGCGCGGACCGCGACGCCCTCGCGGACCTCGGCCGCGGCGGCGACCGCGGCGGACCGCAGCCGGTGATCGAACTCCTCGCGGCGGATCATGCTCACCAGCGGTTCAGCATGCCGGCGGGTGAAGCCGCGTCGCCCGTCCCGGGTGAATGTGACCCGGTCGACCCGGTCGTGGACCGGCACGTCGATCCGGTCGGCGACCTCGGCCAGCGATGCGCCGATCAGCCCGCCGCCGCAGGTCTTGTAGCGAGGGTGGGTGGCACGTTCCACCACCAGGGTGCGGACGCCGGCCCGGGCCGCGGCGTGCGCGGCGGAGAGTCCGGCAGGGCCGGCACCGACGACGACCAGATCCCAGATGATCACTGATGCAGCCTAGGGTACGGCCCGCCGACGGCACCCCGCACGCGCCCGGCGGCACCCTCGTTCGGGTGGGCATCATCGGAGGTCCTCCGGGTAACCGCCGGGCGCAGACCACCCGCCGGTCGGGCGGGTCACGCCGAGGAGGGAACGATGCAGCAGGTACAGCTGTCGGACATCGAGCAACGGGTGTACCAGGCGGTGACCGCGCTGGAGGTGCGCGGGCACGTACCCTATCCGGGCCAGATCGCCGAGGAGGCCGGGATGACCGAGGAGGAGCTGCGCGAGCCGTTGCACCTGCTCACCGAGCGGGGCCTGCTGCACCGGGAGGACTCCCCGATGGCGGGCCTGGACTTCGGGCCACGGTGGTGCGCACGCCAGATGGCGTAACCCGGCCGGTTGCCCCACGATTGGCCGGGGTGGCGATCGGGGACGCGTGAGCGACGGCCTTGGGGGGCGCGATGAGCACGGACCGGTCGGCACCGGCGGACACCGCCGGGTACGACGACCGGCGCCGCTGGCGGGCACTCGGCGTCGGCCTGGTCGCCGCGTTCATGACGCTGCTGGACGTCAGCATCGTCAACGTGGCCGTACCGTCGATCGACCGGGCCCTGAACGCGACGCCGAGCGACCTGCAGTGGGTGCTCTCCGGGTACGCGCTCACCTTCGGCCTGATCCTCGTGCCGGCCGGGCGGTTCGGTGACGCGCGCGGCCGGCGCATCGCGTTCGTGGCCGGGCTGGTCCTGTTCACACTGACCAGCGCGGTGGCCGGGCTGGCCGGTTCGCCACTGTGGCTGATCATCGCCCGGCTCGTCCAGGGCGCCGCCGCCGGGGTGGTCAACCCTCAGGTGAGCGGCATGATCCAACAGCTCTTCCGGGGCGCCGAGCGGGGCCGGGCGTTCGGGCTGCTCGGCGCCACGATCGGCATCTCCACCGCGGTCGGCCCGCTGCTCGGCGGGCTGCTCATCCAGCTCGGCGGCGAGCAGCACGGCTGGCGGTACGTGTTCTTCGTGAACGTGCCGGTCGGCATCATCGCCGTGATCCTGGGCTGGCGGCTGATGCCGGCCCGACCCGCCGGCGTGCCCGACCGGCACCGGCTCGACCCGGTCGGCGTGCTGCTGCTCGGTATCGGGGTGACCCTGGTGCTGCTTCCGCTGGTGCAGCAACAGCAGTGGCACGGCGGGGCGAAGTGGTTGCTCATCCCGGCCGGACTGGTCTTCCTGGCCGCGTTCGGCCTTTGGGAGCGCCGGTACGCGCGCCGCCAGCAGCCCCTCTTCGACCTGCGGCTGTTCTTGCTGCGCTCGTACACCCTGGGAACACTGATCGGTCTGTTCTACTTCGCTGGATTCACCGCGATCTTCTTCATCTTCACCCTCTACCTGCAGATCGGGCTCGGTTACAGCGCCCTCGCCGCCGGTCTGGCCATCACCCCGTTCGCCCTCGGTTCGGCGGTGGCGGCCGCAGTGGGCGGCCGGGTGGTCAACCGGTACGGCCGGCCGCTGGTCGGCATCGGCCTGCTGGTGGTGGTCGTCGGCCTCGCCGCGACCGTGTGGGTGCTGCACAGCTCGTCGCACGTCTCGGTGCCGGTGCTGACCGCGGTGCCGTTCCTGGTGGCCGGGCTCGGCAGCGGTCTGGTGATCGCGCCGAACCAGACGCTCACCCTCTCCGAGGTGCCGGTGCCGCAGGCCGGCAGCGGGGCCGGCATGCTGCAGACCGGCCAGCGGATCGGGTCGGCCGCCGGGATCGCCGCGGTCGGGTCCGTGTTCTTCTCGACCCTGGGCAACACGCGGGGAGACTGGTCGACCGCGTTCCGGCATGCTCTGGTGCTGGCCGCCGGGATCATCGCGCTGGCGCTGGTCGCGGCGCTGGTCGACGTCGTGCTGGGTCACCGCCGGTCTCCGGCCCGCTCCGGCGCCTCCTGATCATCCGCGGCCGGAGGCTGGTTGCGGGGGTTGTTGCTGCCGTGGCTCTGGGTTGGTGGTCGCTTTCCGGGGGCTGGTTGCTGTTGTGAGCTGGTTGCTCTGGCTGGGCTGGTTGCTCTCGGGGGCTGGTTGCTGTCGGGGGCTGGTTGCTCTGGGTGGGTTGGTTGCTGTTGGGGGCTGGGGGCGAGGGTGCCCGGCTCCGGGCGGTCAGGCTTGATCCCTGCGCCGGTCACCCTCGCCCCCAGCCCCGTCGTGCGCCCTCACCGCCCGCCCGTCACTGTGTTCTCCCGGCACGAGCGGGTGTGGCTTGCGGATCTTGGACAGTTACCGGTCGTGGTGGACGGTAACTGTCCAAGATCTGGAGACGTCGCTGGCCGGCACCCCTGTGTTCGGGGTGCCGGCCAGCGGCGTTGTGCTTGTGTGGTTGTCAGCTGTTCCAGTACTGGGCGACCAGATCAGCGGCCTGCTGCTCCCACTGGGCGTAGGCATCCGGGTACGCCGACACCTGCACCGTCTG
>NZ_JBIWJO010000031.1:0-9438 GCF_044765245.1 Micromonospora sp. NPDC093277 | reverse complement strand
CCATCCGGAAACCCCCCACCAGGAGGACCCCCGTCCGGGGCATCTCGTTCAACCGCCCCCGCCGCTCTCGCGCCGGGCACTTTTACTACGTTACCTCCCCGTCTCCGCCGTGTCAAACCGTGTGTCCCGGTCTGTCGTGCTTCGTGCGGGTTGGCACCCGTGAACCCGCACGACGGCGAGCCGCTGCGCTTGATCATCGGATTTGGCAGGCCGGCCGCTGCGGTTACCCGCTCGCTCGTCCGTTTCCCTGCCGGTCGTCAACCTTACCCGGTCAGTTCCGCTCCGCCAAATCCGCCCTGCGACGTTCTGGCGGGCTCCGCCCGGACCGCGTTGTTCAGGAGCAGTGCTCCCGGACAACCCGGTGCCACCTCGGATCCGGACTCTCGGGCTTTCATCCCGTTTGCCCCGTTCCGCGCTGGCAGAGAGAAAGTTACGCGGTTTCGGGTTTGATCGTCAAATCGGGGGTGGGCGTCCCGCGTCACATCATCATCGCGGAACTATGTTGCCTGTTCAGGGGCGTGGAGCCCGGTCACGCGAACGGCAGCTCAGGCACGCGGACGCCGGCGGGCCGCCAGCCAGGCCCTGATCCCGAGCACACCGACGGCCGTGCCGATCGCCAGCGAGGCAGCGATCAGCAGCGCGTGCACCCAGAGGAAGCTGGTGGGCGCACCCTCGCCGACCGTGCCGGTCGACCAGGAACGCGGGTCGTTCCAGATAGCAACGGCGAACCTCGGCCAGATCACCCAGGTCCAGACTCCGACCCCGACCAGGAACAGCGACCAGCCACGCGACAGCACCATGGGTGGCCAGTATGCCAGCGGAACTGCCCGCAAGCGCCTCGGGCGACTCGTCAACGCAGGTCAATGCGGGTGGTAGCGGAACGGCCACCGCAGCGGTGAACCCGGTGCAGCCGGCGAGCGGCTACCCTGCAGGCATGGTCCGGCCGAGCACCCCTGTCCCGGAGACCGTCGACGGTCTCCCGGCAGCCGCCGCTCCGGTTCCCCCGGCCCGTGTCGACACCGGGCGGGAGCAGATCCTCGACGTACTCCGTGCCGACGGGTTGCGGTTCCGCGCCGGCGGGCGATGGCGGTTCGCGCTCTGAGCAGCCGATCCCACTGATCCGGGCACACCCCGGGTCTCCTTCCGCGCGTCCGCGCGTCCTTCCACCTGTTCTCGGCACGAAAGGCGTACGACCATGTCCGCAGCACGGATGCTCACCGGCGACCGCCCCACCGGGCGGCTCCACCTGGGCCACTACGTCGGCAGCATCGCCAACCGAGTGCGGCTCCACCAGCGGTACGAGAGCTTCTTCATCATCGCCGACCTGCACATGCTCACCACCAGGAACACCCGGGAGGACATCGATCAGGTCTCCCGTAACGCCCGCGAGATGGTCACCGACATCCTCGCCGCCGGCGTCGAGCCGGACCGGGCGACGTTCTACCTCCAATCGGCGATCCCCGAGGTCGGCGACCTGAACACCCTCTTCCAGAACCTGGTCACCGTGCCCCGGCTGGAACGCGTCCCGTCGCTCAAGGAGATGAGCCGGGACGCCGGCAAGGAGGAGATGCCGTACGGCCTGCTCGGCTATCCCGTCCTCCAGGCCGCCGACATCCTCTGCGTGAAGGGGCAGGTCGTCCCGGTGGGGAAGGACAACGCCGCGCACGTCGAGGTGACCCGGGAGATCGCCCGGCGCTTCAACCACCTCTACGGCGAGGTCTTCCCGGTGCCAGAGATGGTCATGTCGGAGACACCCACCCTGGTCGGCACGGACGGCCAGGGGAAGATGAGCAAGAGCACGGGAAACGCCATCGCACTCTCCGACGACCCGGCGACCGTGCGCCGCAAGGTGCTGGGGATGTACACCGACCCGAACCGGGTGCGCGCCGACGTGCCCGGGACGGTCGAGGGGAACCCGGTCTTCGCGTACCACGACGTGTTCAACCCGGAGCGGGCGAAGGTCGAGGAGTTGAAGGCGCGCTACCGGGCCGGCCGGGTCGGTGACGTCGAGGTCAAGGAGGAACTCACGGTCGCGCTCAACCGGTTCCTCGACCCGATCCGCGAGCGGCGGGCCCGATTCGAGGCGGCGAGCGGCCTGGTCGACGAGCTGATCTTCCAGGGCACCGAACGGACCCGGGCCGAGGTGCGCGACACCCTGGTCGAGGTTCGTCGGGCGATGGGCCTGACCAGCGCGTACACCCAGGTGCGACGGCGGGCCGAGCGCTACCGCAAGGCCGTTGCCACGTCGGCCTGAGTTTCCGGCTACGACCGGACGCCGGCCCGGGTACGGCCTTGCACCGCCCCCGGGCCGGCCGGTTAGGCTGGGCCGTATGACCTGTGCCCGCACCCTCGCGCCGACGTCCTGCGACGTGTCGGTCGGTGCGGAGCGACGCCGGCGGTCCCGCGACCGCCTGCGCTGAGCACCCCTTCTCTTGCGACCGGCGGATCGAGCCGCCGGTCATCGCCGATCGTCCTCGGTCCGCCCGCATCCCAGTCCGGAGATCCGCGCGAGGCGGATCCGAGCGAGATCGGCGTACCCATGGATCTGGAGAAACTGCTGACCGACCGGCTGGCGCCGGCGTTCGAGACGGTGGCCGGCGTACCGGTGGATCCGGTCGTGCGGCGCTCGCAGCGCGCCGACTTCCAGTCCGACGCGGCGCTGGCGCTGGCCCGGCGGCTCGGCCGGCCGCCGCGGTCGATCGCGGCGGAGGTGCTGGACCGCGCGCGGCTCGGTGACCTGTGCGCGGCGGCGGAGGTGTCCGGGCCGGGCTTCATCAACCTGACCGTCGCCGACTCCGCCCTGGGCGGCCTGGTCTCCGCACTGGCCGCCGATCCGCGGCTCGGCGTGCCGCTGGCGGCCGAGCGGGAGACCGTGTTGGTCGACTACTCGGCACCGAACGTGGCGAAGGAGATGCACGTCGGGCACCTGCGGTCGACGGTGATCGGCGACGCGGCGGCCCGGCTGCTGGAGTGGTTGGGCCACCGCGTGGTCCGGGCCAACCACCTGGGCGACTGGGGGACGCCGTTCGGCATGCTGATCGAGCACCTGGTCGACCTGGGCGAGGCCGAGGCGGCGCAGGAGCTGTCCATGGGCGACCTGGACGCGTTCTACAAGGCGGCCCGGGCCAAGTTCGACGCCAACGAGGCGTTCCAGGAGCGGGCCCGGCGCCGGGTGGTGGCGTTGCAGGGCGGCGACGAGGCGACGCTGCGGCGCTGGCGGCTCCTGGTCGAGCAGTCCGAACGCTACTTCCTCACCGTGTACGACCTGCTCGACGTGACCTTGACCAAGGGTGACTTCCAGGGTGAGAGCAGCTACAACAACCTGCTCGGCACGGTCGTGGACGACCTGGGCCGGCTCGGGCTGCTGCAGGAGAGCAACGGCGCGGCCTGCGTCTTTCCACCCGGCCAGGTGGGCCGGGACGGGGAGCCGCTGCCGCTGATCGTGCGCAAGTCCGACGGCGGTTACGGCTACCCGGCCACCGACCTGGCGGCGATCCGGCACCGGACCGGGACGCTGGGCGCGACCCGGCTGCTCTACGTGGTGGGGCTGCCGCAGCGGCGGCACTTCGAGATGGTGTACGCGGCGGCGGCGCAGGCCGGCTGGCTGGTCCCGCCGGCCCGGGCCGAGCACGTCGGGTTCGGCTCGATCCTCGGGCCGGACGGGCGGATGCTCCGCAGCCGGGCGGGCGAGTCGGTGAAACTCGTCGCCCTGCTGGAGGAGGCCGTGGCCCGGGCCACCGCGCTGGCCCGGCAGCGCAATCCGGAACTGGGCGAGGCCGAGGCGGCCGAGGTGGGCCGGGCGGTCGGCATCGGCGCGGTCAAGTACGCCGACCTGTCCAGCGACCGGCAGAAGGACTACGTGCTGGACTGGGAGCGGATGCTGTCGCTGGACGGCAACACCGCTCCCTACCTCCAGTACGCGTACTCCCGGATCCGGTCGATCTTCCGGCGGGCGGGGGTGGCGGCCCGGCCGGACGCCGGGATCTCGCTGGCCGAGCCGGCCGAACGGGCGCTCGCCATGGAGCTGCTCGGCTTCGCCGGGGCGGTTGTCGCGGTGGAGCGCAGTTTGGAGTTCCACCACCTGGCCAGCTACCTCCACCGGCTCGCCGCCACGTTCAGCGCGTTCTACGAGCGCTGCCCGGTGCTGCGGGCCGACGGTCCGGTACGGGAGAGCCGGCTGGTGCTCTGCGACCTGACCGCCCGGGTGCTGCGGCAGGGCCTGCATCTGCTCGGCATCCGCACGCCGGAACGGCTGTGACGCCGCCCGTGCAGGGTGCCTGACGTACGGCGTGATCCCTGGTCGCCGCGCCCGCTCTGTGGTGGGCGGGCACGGCGACCAGGGCCCGTTGCGCCTCGCGGCGCCGGGAGCGTCAGAGGCTGGACTTCGGCGTGGTCTTCGTAGCTGCCACTGGTGGGCGTACTCGTGCAGCAGGTTGCCGCCCCAGGGCGGCAACCGCGACAACCTGACTCCTCTTCGTCGAGTTGAGCGCGATCGTGACCGTGGTCAGTGGTGTGGCGTGGGCGGGGTGATGTCGATGCCGGTGAGTTGCACGGACCGGGTCCACAGCCGGGTCGCGAGGTCGAGGTCGGTGGCCGCCCCGCCGAGCGCCTCGAACGTCGGTCGGGCCTGGCGTGGTGGCCGACCCGGGCCGATGTGCCGGCCGGTGGGAGCCGCGATCTCGGTGGCGGCGTAGAGGATCGGCACCACGGCTTCGTCGATCGGCCGGCGCAGGAGGAGTCCCATCAACGTTCCGGCCGCGCGGGTCAGGGGCGGCGCGTCTCGGTCCAGGTCGGTCCGGGCCATACCGGGATGGGCGAGCAGGCTGCGTACCGGTGACCCGGCGGCACGCAGCCGGCGGTCGAGTTCGAGGGCGAAGAGCACGTTGGCGAGTTTGGACGTGGCGTAGGCGCCGCCTGGTGAGTATCCGCGTTCGGCGGCGAGGTCGGCCGGGTCGAGGCGGCCCAGCCGGTAGAGGCTGGACCCGACGGTCACCACGACGGGGTCGCGTCCCGCGGTCAGCCGGTCGAGGAGCAGGCCGGTGAGCGCGAAGTGGCCGAGGTGATTGGTTGCCAGCTGGCTTTCCACGCCCTGCGGGCTGAGTCGCCGGGGCACGCTGCCGATGCCACCGTTGTTGATCAGCGCGTCGACGGTGACCGCGTCGGCGCGCAGCTCGTCGGCGAACCGGTGCACGGTGTCGAGGTCCAGCAGGTCCAGGCGGCGGACGTCGAGGTCGGCTTTCGGGTTGTCGGTGCGCAGCTGGCCGCGTACGCGATCGCCCTTGTCGGTGTCGCGGACCGCCATGACCACGCGAGCGCCGCGCGCGGCGAGGTGGCGGGTGATCGCCACGCCGAGGCCGCTGCTGGCACCGGTGACCACGAAGGTACGGCCGGTCTGGTCGCGGAGGTCGGCGATGCTCCACGTTACGGCGCGAGTCATGAACCCTCCCGGGATAAACGGATGACTTATCCGATTGAAGTTCGGCCGAACCGGATTGTCAATCCGTTTCAGTAGACTGTGCCGGTGACCATGCCGCTACGCGCCGACGCCGCCCGCAACCGCGACCGAGTGCTGGCCACGGCCCGCCTCGCGGTGGCCGCGGGCGACCTGTCGTTGCAGCTCAACGACATCGCTCGCCGGGCCGGGATGGGCGTCGGCACGGTCTACCGGCACTTCCCGACCCGCCGGGCACTCCTGGAAGCCCTCGCCGACGACGCCTTCACCGCACTCCTCGACGACGCCCGCGTCGCGAGCCAGCAGCACGACGCCTGGACCGGCGTCGAGATCCTCCTGCGGGCGCTGCTCCTGCGGCAGCTGGCTGACCCGGCGTTCTCCGAAGTGATCTCCACGCGGCCGGACCTGGACGCGTCGGAGCGCACCACGGCCCATCGCGACGAGTTCGGCAAGCTGGCCCGGACCGTACTCGGACACGCCCGGCAGGCCAACGCGGTGCGGCCCGGCCTCACCGACGACGACCTGCACCACCTGGTCTGCGGCACCGTGTTCGCCCTACGCATCGGCGACGAGCCGAGCGAACGGGTCGAACGCTACCTACAGGTGCTCCTCGACGGCATCCGCTCCGCCGCGCCGACCCACCGGAAGCGGTGACGCGCCCACCCAGCGTCCGCACACCGAAGAAACCCGCTGTTCGCGAACAGGCGGAATCAACGGCGTACGGTCACCGCGGTGCTGGTCGCCCTGCCATCCAGATGGCCCGCCTTTCGGGCGATCACCGTGACGGTGAGTTTCTTGTTCCGCATCGAGGACGTCAGTTTCAGCGTCGAGCGGGTGGCACCGCGGATCACCTTTCCGTTCAACCGCCACTCGTACCGGTAGGAATCGGCCTTTGGTGACCAGGTGCCGACGGCGGCTCGTACCGTCCGACCCACCTTGACGGTGCCGGTGATCGACGGTCTCTTCGTGGCCTTCGGCGCCTTGCCCTTGGCGACCGCGGCCGAGGCAGCCGACGACGCGGTGCCGGACGGGGAGCCGGCGCGCTTCGCGGTCACCCTGACCGCGAGGCGCTTGCCCAGCAGCGAAGCGGAGATCGGCAGCGAGGCGCGGGTAGCGCCGCGGATCGCGGTGCCGTTCGCCAGCCATTGGTACTCGTACGAGGTGGGCGCCGGGGTCCACGTGCCGGGCACCGCCTGCACCGTGGACCCGACGGCGAGTGCCCCCAAGATCGCCGGGGCCCTCGTCGCCCGCAACGGCGCCGGTGCCGGTGGCGCTTGAATCGGCGGGCCGGCGACGGTCAGGGCGGCGCCCACGCCGTCCGCGGGCTGGGCGGTGAGCGTCCAGGTGAAGGTGCCGTCCGCGACCGCCTGGCCCGCGGTGTCCCTGCCGTCCCACGCGGCCCGCAGCAGGCCGCGGGCGGACGAGCCGGACAGCGTACGGATCGTGGCGCCGGACGAGTTCCGGAAGGTGACCTGCCAGGCCGCGGCGGGCTTCGACAGCCACCAGGCGCCGGACCAGTTGGCGGCGGTGTCGACCACCGTGGAGTCGATGACGTTCAGCGCGGAGGCGGGAATCCCGGTCGGCACGATGTGGACGCGCTGCTGCTCGTCGGCGTAGGCGACGCCGCCGCCGAACCGGTCCACGGTCCAACTGGTGCGCGCCCCACCCTCGCGTCCGAGGTCGTCCGTACCGACCAGCATCCGGCTGGGCAGCTCGCCGCGCAGGTCGACGAGCCGCAGCCCGCCACCCGTACCGGCGACCTGCTCGACGAGGTAGCCGTCGCCGAGGAGGACCTGGCCCGCCGGGGCTGCGGCGGTGCGCTTGGACGTCCGGTCGTAGACGCCCGAGCCGCGCACCCAGCCCCAGTAGTCCACGCAGGCCCAGTACACCCAGCGGCCGACGGCCTGCAGGTCGGACAGGGTGCAGTCGTTGCTGGTGGTGAAGGTCTCCACGACGTCGCCGGTGGGGAGCCGGGTGGCCGTCACCACGCCACCGGAGGCCGCGCCGCTCCACAACGTCGAGCCCCAGACGGCCGCGGCGACCCGGTCCCGCCGCTGCAGGACGGCTCCGCTCCCGCCGTACCGGAATTCGCTGATGTGCTGCCGGCCGGGGTAGACGGCACCGTCGACCACCGCGTACCGCCCCGAAAGATCAGCGAGACGCGGGGAGCCGTCGCCCGTGTCGAGGGTCGGTCCCCAGGAACTGGCGCCATTGACGTACAGCATCGTCAGGCCGGACTCGGTCGGTTCGGCGCGACCGTGATGGCCGGTGCCGTCGGCGAACATCCGGATGCAGCGGGGGCTGTCGCTGTGGCAGAAGCCGTCCCGTCCGCTGACCCGCCCGTCCACGGTGGCCCTTTCGACGGCCAAGGCCTCCCCTGCGACGGGCGTGGTCAGCCAGGTGCTGCGGTACGCACCGAGGGTGCTGCTCGGCGCGTACGCCGTGCTGTTGTCGGCCGTGCTCAAGATGCCGCTGCCGAGGGCGAGTCCGTGGATCTGCGCGGGCATCGGTTGCACCGCTGTCAGCCGGCGTCGTTCGACGGAGCCGTCGGCGGCCTGGGTGATGCGGTAGATGCCCCAGTCCAGGTCGCCCTGCTCGACGTAGCGGTCGGCGCCCGCCACGAGCACCGAGCCGTCCGGGGCCTCGACGATCTGGTGGGCAGCGGGATCCATGACCTTGGTGGCACGGCCGGGGCTATCGGTCCGGACCGCCCAGAGCGGCTGCCCGCGGTAAATGTTGTTACCCGTCCAGATCGGGTCGACGGCCAGCAGCGCGGAGCCGACGATGCCAAATTCGGCCTGGTGGGAGAACGAGCCCGTCTCGACGATACGGGGTTCCGCCGACAGGTCGGCCCGGTCGAGGACGTCCAGCTTCGTGCGCCCGCTCCGGAGCCGCAGCACGGAGTCGCGACCGAGCCGGAAGGCGCTCACCTCCCAGCCGGCGTCCGGGTCCGGCCGATCCGGCAGCGGGGTGAACGCGCCGGTGGCGAGCTCGACTATGCCCCAGTGCCCCCAGCCGTCCGACTGGTCGGCTGTCTTGTAACGAAGGATGACGGAGCGGGCGTCGCCGTCCTCCACCGTGACCTCGGTGGTGCCGGCGGGAAACCCCGTCACCGGCGTATCCGTGCCGGCCCGCAAGAGGTGGAACGCCTGGCCGTCGGCGCGAGTGAGCACGAATTCGCCGAACGTGCCCTGGTACGACTGCCCCTCGGGCAACGGCAGCTCGTTCTCGCCCGAGCCGCCCCGCAGCAGGGTGACGTGCGGCGACGGCTCGGCGGAATAGAGGGCGAGGGTGTCGGAGCCCGCTCCGTACCAGCCCGGCTGGAACGAGGCGGCCGTCGAGAAGTAGCCGCTGTCGATGTCGTACGTGACCGGGCCCGGCAGCCGGTGCGTAAGCGCGGTGGGCGTGCCGGTGGCGTAGTCCGTCCACAACAGCCGGTCGTCGCCCTCCTGAGCCCAGAGAAAGCCGGTGGTCCCGGCGTTGAGAATCTGGGTGGCCCGGGGCACGGCCCGCGGCGCGGCGGGCAGCATGATCTCGGTCGACTCGGGCGCCGCCGCCGCGGCGGCCGGGGCCGGCAGGGCGGTGAGGGTGCCGACGAGGCACAGGGTCATGGTCAGGACGGCCGAGATGCGCGGCGTCCCAGTGGCGAGCCGTTGCTGGAGCTGACCCGGTCGGGCCACCGTTCCTCCTGAGGACAAGAAGGCAGGTGGTGAGCAGGACGGCAGTGCCTGGTTGTTGTCCCCCCGCTGCACGGCGCGCCCCCACGCACGCGAACGCGAAGCATAGCAACGTTCATAACTTCAATCGGACCGGTTTTGGTCGTGCCAACGGGGCTCCGCCCAGCGGTCGGTCGGCCGGTCGGCGAGCACGGCGACGACATCCAGAAATGGATCCGCGGCCGGAGCCTGGTTGGCTCCGGCCGCGGACCGGTTAGAACATTCGGTTTACAGCTTGGCGCACTGGCCTGAGGCTGAGCCCTTCACGCT
>NZ_JBIWJO010000030.1:0-10120 GCF_044765245.1 Micromonospora sp. NPDC093277 | reverse complement strand
ACAACGACGGCAAGGTCAAGCTGGACGACGAGTCCACCGTGATCAACAACGACCCGACCAACTGCGCGGGCACCGTCCGCGACTGCTTCAACTGACAGCGGGTACGGCGGGTAACTCAGCCGGTACGTACCAGCCAGATTCCTCCGGCCCTGCTCGGCAACGATCCGCACGGATCGCCCGGGCAGGGCTGGAGGGTGTCAACCCGTACGCGGGAGGGCCCCCATCCGAGCGAGGCGGCTTGGGGCCCTCCCGTCGTCGTGGTGCTACTGCCCGACGAAGACCGCGACGCTGCGGGCCGGCACGGTGAACGTGCCGGTGCCCGGGTCGAACGACGCGGTACGCAGCACCGGGTCAGCTGACGTGCGCAGCACCGGGTGCAGCGACACGTCCGCGCCGCGCAGCCCGGTGACTCGCTGCGTCGCCGCCTGCGCGGTGGCGTTGAAGACGACCGTGACGGACTTCCACGTCCGGTCCAGGCCCCGGCCGTCGATGGTCATGGTGAGCACGCCCGGGGTCTCGGCGGTGCCGGAGAGTGGGAAGGCGACCCGCTGCTGCACCTGGTCCGCGGTGGTCAGCCCGAAGACCGGCGAGGACCGCCGGATCTCCAGCAGCTCCGCGTACCGGCTGTCGGCCAGGTTGATCGCCGCGCAGTCCGGCACCAGCTTCGGGTCGGCCAGCAGCGGTCGGGCGTACGACCACTTGCTCTGGTTGTCCGCCGCCGGCGGGAGGCCCGCGCCGAACCCGTTGCCCTGGGCACAGTCCCACCGGATCTGGTTGAACCAGTCCCCCGAGTTGTACGAGTTGCGGTCCAGCGACTTCGAACGCAGCCGCTCCGAGCCGGCCGTCACGAAACCGGTCCCCTGCCCCATCACCACGGTGCCGAGGGCCAACACCTGCATCCGGGCCCGGTCCGCGGCCGAGGTCCCCTGCGGCAGCTTGTACGCCAGCGCGTCGTACAGGATCTCGTTGTCGTGCGCGTCGACGTAGGTGACCGCCTCGCCCGGCGCGGCGGTGTAACCGGCCGGCGAGCCGTTGTAGTCGACCTGGGCGCCGGTGACCTGCCGGCCGGACGAGTCGGTGAACCGGTAGTCGCGCAGATTGCCGGCGAGACCCACCTTGATCAAATCCTGCTGGTGCAGCAACCGGGCCTTCTGTTCCGCCGCCGACCCGTTGACGCCGTCACCGTTCGGGTCGCTCCACAGCCCGGACGCGAAGCCCTGGATCCGCGGGTTGTCGTCGAACGGTCCGCCACCGCGCACCGCGTCGCGGAGCCGGTCGTTGAATGTGCCGATCCCGGTGCCCGCCATGTTGGCCTGGGTGGCCTGCACGAACCGGGCGTCGCCCGCGACCTCGCCGAAGTCCCAGCCCTCGCCGTAGAGCAGGATCTTCTTCCCGTCCACACCGTCCTTGGCCACGGTGAGCCGGTCCAGCGCAGCGCGTACGGCCAGGATGTTCGCCTTCGGGTGGTGACCCATCAGGTCGAACCGGAAGCCGTCCACCTTGTACTGCCGGGCCCACGTGACCAGGGAGTCCACCACGAGCTTGCCCATCATGGCGTGCTCCGGGGCGGTGTTGGCGCAGCAGGTCGAGCTGGCGACCGTGCCGTCGGGCAGCAGCCGCTGGTAGTAGCCCGGCACCACCTGGTCGAGCACCGACTTCGGGTCGGTGCCCGCGGCCGAGGTGTGGTTGTAGACGACGTCCATCACCACCCGCAGGCCGGCCTGGTTGATCCCGGCGACCATCTGCCGGAACTCGGTGGTCCGCCGCGCACCCGCCGGGTCGACGGCGTAGCCGCCCTCCGGCACGGTGTAGTGCAGCGGGTCGTACCCCCAGTTGTAGCCGTCGGTGTCGGCCACCGCCGCGACGCACTTCTGCTGCCCGTCGGAGTCCGGCGGCAGGGCGGCCAGGTCGCAGCCGGGCTGCCGCTGGTCGGCCCGCTTCTCGGGGATGGTGGCGAAGTCGAACGCCGGCAGCAGGTGCAGGTAGTTGACCCCCGCCTCGCCGAGCGCCGCGAGATGCTTCATGCCCGCCGTGTCCGGGTCGGTGAAGGCGAGGTAGCTGCCCCGCCGCTCGGCCGGCACGGTGTCGTCGGCGACGGAGAAGTCCCGGACCGACAGTTCCTGGATCTGCGCCTGCGACGACGGCACCGCCGCCGGCTTGCGCAGCTTGGCCCAGCCGGCCGGGGCCAGCGCCGGGTCGTCCAGGTCGACGATCTGGCTGTGCGTCGAGTCCGGCGCGAGGGCCACCGAGTACGGGTCGGTGACCGACGCGGTGACGATCTTCTGCGCCGCCGGCTGCCAGGCCTCGACCTGGTAGCGGTAGTACTTCCCGGCCCACGCCTTGGTGCCGCGCACCGACCAGACGCCGGTACGGTCGTCGCGGTTCATCGACACCGTCGCCGGCTGCCCCTGCGGTGAGTCGAAGAGCTGCAGCGACACGGTCCGGGCGGTCGGCGCCCAGACGGCCAGGGTGGGCGTCTTGCCAGCGAACGTCGGCCCGAACTCGGCCGTGGTGGCGGCCCGGTAGACGTCGTCGAGCACGCCCGGGATCTGCACCCCGGTCGCGCCGAGCAGCTGCCCCTGCGCATCGCGCTCGGTCACCACGAGCTGCCCGCGCAGCGCCGCCGGCACCTTGGCCAGGTCGGCGCGGTCGAGAGTGAACGTGTGGTAGTCCCACAGGTGCGGCCAGGCCGCCCGCTGGGCCTCTGTGAGCCCGTTGCGCTCGGCCCGCAACGGCAGCGTGCTGTACGACCCGGTCAGCTCGCCGTCGACGACGCTCAGCCCGCCGGTCGGGGCGGCGACCAGGGCGTACCGCTTGCCGTCGGTCGGGCCGGTCTGCCAGGCCATCGTGGACCGGTCGATCCACTGCGCCTTCTGCTTCGTGATGTCGAGGTCCTTGGCGACCCCGGAGGAGGTCGACGGCAGCAGCCGGCCCTTGACCCCGGCCAGCAGCCAGACCTCGTGCCCGGCGGTGGCGAGGTCGAGCCGCTGGTCCTCCGGGTGGTCCTTCTCGTCGCCGCGGTGCACGATGTAGTTCAGCCCGGTGGCCCCGGCGGCCAGGGGCACCCGGAACACCGCGCCGAAGGAGTCGATCTTCTCCGGCTTGAGCGGGCTCCCCCAGTCGGTCGGGTTGGCCGCGCCGTCCCACAGGTGCAGGCCCCAGCCGTCGTAGTTCCCGTCCGCCTTGCGCCAGTGCAGGACCGCGGTGTTCTGGTCGGCCGGCGGGTCGGGCTCGCCGGTGGCGGCCTGCCGGGTCGGGTACACCGCCGGGTCACCCTGCTTGACCCAGACCTCGCCGGTCTGCGTCACGTCGATCGTGCGGTCGTTCTCGACGTCCTTGGCGCCGTTCCGGTCGACCACGAGGAATCCGACCGACTTCGCCCCCGGGTTCAGCTTCACCCAGGCGAACCGGCCGAACGAGTCCTCGCCGGCGAACGGCTGCCCCGCGGGCCAGTCGGTCTGGTACGCCGGGTCGATGTCGCCCCAGGTGTAGAGGCCCCAGTCGGCGTACCCCCCGGCCGGGCGCTGGTAGTGCACGATCGCCCAGTCCCGCGACGGGCTCTGTGCCGGAGTGCCGACCACGCCGGTGGCCAGGGTGCTGGCGACGCGACCCTTGCCGTCGCGGACGACGGCCTTGTACTGGATCTCCGTCCCGCCCGGCAGGCCGGTCAGGTCGTGGTGGACGGTGTACGGGGCCCGGTGCGCGCTGCCCAGCAGGGTCCACTTGCCGCCGGGCACCCGGGCGGCGAAGGTGACGGTCGCGAGGGGGTCGCCGGTGACCTGAGCGGTGACGGCGGCCCGGGTGGCGACCGGGGTGTCGCCGGGCTCGGTGACGGTGATCTTCGGGCCGGCGCCGGCCTGCGGGATCGCCCGGTCGGCCCGGAGCACCACGGCCGACCTCGCCGGCACCGTCACGCTCAGCCTGCCATCGGCGCCGGCCGTCGAGCTGCCGGCACCGCCGTACACGCCGGTGAACGTGGCACCGGCCGACCAGGTGTCCACGCTGACAGTCTGCGCGGTGCCGGCGTTGTTCACCGCGGCCACGTACTCGACGCGGTCGGCGGGCAGGATCCGGGAGAAGGCGAAGACGCCGGGACCGTCGGGCGCGTACCGGGTGACCTGGATGCCGTCGCGCAGCGCCGGGTGGGCCTGCCGCAGCCGGCCAAGCTCCGCGATCGTCCGGTAGAGCGGGTGGGTGGTGTCGTACTGGTCGCTGGCGTGGGTACGGGTGGTGCCGATCAGGTCGTCGTCGAGGTAGTCCGGCGTGCGGCTGGCGAACATGTCCTGACGGGCGTCCTTGTCCCCGCCGGGGCCGGTGAAGCCCTGCTCGTCACCGGAGTACACGACGGGCTGGCCACGGGTGAGGAACATCAGCTGGTGGGCGAGCTGGTCGCGGCGCAACTGGGTGGCGTCGTCCCCGCCGGCAGCGGCGATGAACGAGCCGATCCGCCCCATGTCGTGGTTGCCGAGGAAGGTGGTCAGCCGGTTGGCGTCGGTGTCCCGGGCGGCGTAGAGGTCGTCCCGGGCGTACACGTCGGCGACCGCCTTGGCCGAACCGCCGGCTGCGGTGTAGCCGCGCGCGGCCTCCTGGAAGGAGAAGTCCAGCGTGGCGGGCAGGCCGCCCTGCCGCACGTACGTCGACTCGATCTCCTGGTCGGCGCTGTAGACCTCGCCGAACATGAAGAAGTCCTTCTTGCCGGCCCGCTGCGCGGCGGCGTTGATGCCGGCGGCGAACTGCGGCCAGAAGTCGAGGTTGGTGTGCTTGACGGTGTCGAGGCGGAACCCGTCGACTCCGGCCCGTGTGATCCACTGTGCGTAGATGTCGGTCATCCCGCGGACCACCTCGGGCCGCTCGGTCCACAGGTCGTCGAGGCCGAAGAAGTCGCCGTACTCGCTGTTCTCGCCGGCGAAGGTGGAGTCGCCCCGGTTGTGGTACATGGTCGGGTCGTTCAGCCACGCCGGGACCTTGACCTTCGCGTCGGCCGCGCTGGCAAAGGTCGGGGTGTACGGGAACGACTTCTCGTTGACCTGCGGGAAGTCCCGGCTGCCGTCGGCGTGGTTGCGGTCGTCGAAGGGCCGGCCCTGCGCGTCCCGGTACGGCGCGGTCTTCTTGTCGACGTAGCCGTACCTGTCCTCGGCGAACTTGATGACGTCCGCGGTGTGGTTGGCGATGATGTCGAGGTAGACCTTGATGCCCCGCTGGTGGGCGAGGGTGACCAGGCGCTTCAGCTCCTCGTTGCTGCCGAAGTGCGGGTCGACCTGGGTGAAGTCGGTGATCCAGTAGCCGTGGTAGCCGGCGGAGACGTCCGCGCCGCTGCCCTGCACCGGCCGGTTCTTGAAGATGGGGGCCATCCAGATCGCCGTGGTGCCCAGGCCCTGGATGTAGTCCAGCTTGTCGATGAGTCCCTTGAGATCGCCGCCGTGATAGAAGCCCTTGTCCGTCGGGTCCAGGCCGGTGGTGAGCCGGTCGCCGGTCAGGCCGCCGGTGTCGTTGCGCTGGTCGCCGTTGGCGAAGCGGTCCGGCAGGACGAAGTAGAACTGCTCGGCCCGGGCGGCGTTGCTGCCGGCCTTGAGCAGCGCCTCGGCGGACGGCTCCTTGCTCCACTGGGGCGCGCCGGCGGCCGCGAGGACGTCCGGGGTCACGGCACGGTCGCCGGCCTGGGCGGCGACCTGGGGTACGGCGACGAGGGTGAGCGCGGCGGAGGTGATCAGGGCGAGCAGGGCCTTGGCGGATATCGGCGGGGGTTTCATCGACGGCCTTTCTCTGGTCGCTGATTCGCCCGCACGCTAGCTCTTGCCGAAACATTCTGCAATAGTTTGCAAACCGAGTCGTAACAAAGCAGCGGGCTTGCACAAATGGCATGCTGAGCCCCGGCCCGCCACAACGCGAGCCCCGGTCGCGACCTTCAGCGGCCGGCACACTCCATGGTGCCGACCAGGCAGCTGGCCGGCTGACTGTCGCCGGTCTTCTCGATGTGGAACCGCAGCGCCACCGACGCCCCCGGCGCCAGGTCCACCCGGCTGCGGTACGTGAAGACCCCGTCGGCGAAACTCGCGGTGCCCTGCTCCGCGCTCTCCACCCAGGACGACGTGAGGCGGCCCCGCGGGAAGCTCAACGTCACCGTCCAGCCGCTGGGCCGGTCACCGCTGTTGACCAGCAGCACCTCGCCGATGAAGCCACCATGGAACCGCTCCACCTCCCGGTACCGGCCGGTGACCGGCGACGGCTCGGACGAGGCGATCCGTGCCGCTGGCGGCGCGGCCGAGGAAGGGGCGGCTCGACTGCCCGCGGTGGCGCCGGCCGACAGGCTCGGCGTGGGTCGACCCGGCAGCACGACGGGCGACTCGGGCGACGGCCCGCGCGGCACCGGCGTGCCGTCCGGCCTCGGCGGGGACGAGGTCGTGGCCGCCGTCGACAGCTCCGGCAGCGGCATCACCGGCTCCGGCGGCGTGCCGTCGGCGTACGTCCGCCGGCCCCGTGCCGCGCCGAGCGCGACAACCAGCAGCACCACCATGACGATCACGCCGATCGAGACGACGATCCAGGGTGAGGAGATGATGGTGGCGCCCGGTGACGGGCGTACGCGACGCGTGCCCATGGTCCCTCCCCTGTCGAATCGGTCGGGCGAGCGTAGCGATCAAGCAACGACGCCGGAAGCACCGGGCTGTCAACCTTTGGCGGACATGCTCAGCCGAGGACGCAGTCCGTCCCGTTGACGGTGCACCCACCCGGCTGGTCACCGCTCCCCATCCGGCCGAACCGCAGCTGCACGGTGATGCTCTGTCCCGGCCCCAGCGGCCCGGCTCCGCGCAACTCGAAGACCCCGTGGCCCGGCCTGTCGACCGAGACCCCGGAGCCGGACGTCGCCCGCACGCTCTTCACGTTGCCGGCGAACTGCAGCTCCACCACCCACTCCTGGCTCCGTCCCGAGCCGTTGGTGACGGTCAGCCGGGCCTCGAACGAGTCCCGATCGCTCGCGGTGGCCGCAAAGCGGGCGGTGACCCTGCCGTTCGCAGGCGCCACCGACGGAGCTCGCGCCACCAACGAGGCGGGCGCCGACGGCGAGGGCCGGACCGAGGTTGCCGTCGGCGACGGGCTGACGCTGGACGGCACCGACGGCGAGGCGGTGACGCCGGTGGCAACCAACGGCGCTTCGGTTTCCGGGCCGGCGGAGGCCGCCGCACCGACGGTCGGCAGACGCGGCGGCGGGGCAGGGGCCGAGAACGTCTGGTGCTCCTCCCGCCGCATCGACAGCAGCGCGATCACCAGCAGGCCGACGAACAGACCGACACCGAGCATCACCACGATCCACGGCCACGACATCACCATCCGCGATGCCGACCGTGCCGCGAAGGGCTGTTCCGGTCCGGCGCTCGTCACGTCGTCTCCCTCGTCGTCGCCGACCCGCGAGCGTAGCCACGGTGGCCGGCCCTGACCAGCGGCGGCGCCGCGATCCGCCCGTCCGGTCAACGGGACGCGGAGAACGGACGATCGGGGCGCGCCGGTTCGGCCCGCCACCCGGCCCCTCCGCCACCCGGAAGCCGACGGCCGGCCGACGGACCCGGTCAGCGTGGCGGGATGCGTACCTCGATCTCCGTCCCGAGTTGGGCGCCCCCGGCCAGCTCGAGGTCGTCGCCGCTCCAGAACCGTCCCGGGTCGTACCAGTTGGGCCGGCGGCCGGCCGGCAGCAACCCCATGGCCTCGTAGGTCACCGCCACCACCTCGGCGCAATACGCGGTCTCCAGCGCCCGATCGGGTACCGGCGCACCGCCGCCCTCCTGACTGGACGGCGGCCGACGGCGCAGGTTGGGCACCCGGCCCCGCGTCCAGCGCCAGGCGAGCTGGGCGGTGGACGGGAACGGGGTGCCGTCGAGGCGTGCCACGGTCCGCAGCACCGCCTCCTCCATCGCGGTGTCGGCCGGCGGTTCGAGCTGGCGCAGCCAGGCCCGCTGGCCGTACCGGTTGGCCCAGACGCAGACCGCGTCGCGCAGGTCGTGCAGCTGCACGCCGCGCTGATGGGCGCCGGTCCACATGTCCGGCAGCGACCGCCCCAGCTCGGCGTGCCACATCAGCGGCGGCATGTCGTCCAGCACCAGCGCCATGCCGACGTGGTTGACCGGACTGTTGGTGGTGAACTGGATGGCGCGGTCGGGCACGCTGCGCCCGCGGAACACCCACACGTCTCCGGTCCGGGTCAGCTCCACGGCCTCGTCCAGGCTGATGCTCACAGAGGACTACCCTAAGCCGATGCGGCAACGGATACGGTGGTGGAAGGTGCTCGGGCTGGCCGGCCTCGCTGGCGTCGCGGCGACCGGGGTGGTCGTGGCCCGGGCGGAGCGGCGGCGCCGCGCGTACACCCCGGACGAGATCCACGACCGCCTGCGCGAGCGGCACGCCCGCGCAACCGGGCCCGCCCCCGACGACCAGCCCTGACCGACCCGCGGCTCACCGGTCCGCGCGGCGCACCGCCTCGTCCAGGGCCTCAGGGGTACGACCGACCAGCGCGCTCCCGTCGTCCAGCAGCAGGATCGGACGCTGGATGAGCTCCGGGTGCTCGACCATCGTGGCGACCCAGCGCGGCTCGGCCGCGTCGTCGCGCGGCCAGTCCGCCATGCCCAGGGCCGCCGCGGCCGGCTCGCCGGTGCGGCAGATGTCCCAGGCCCGCGCGTCCAGTCGGCGCAGCACCTCGGTCAGCTCAACCGTGCTCGGCGGCTCCGTCAGGTACGCCCGCAGCCGGTAGGGCACCCGCGCCTCGTCCAGGGTCGCCCGGGCACCAGCGCATTTCGAGCAGGAAGGGTTGTGCCAGATCTCCATCCACACCATGTTGGCACACCGCCCGCTCCTCTCCTGTGGACACTCGATCGGACCATCTCCTAACCGCCCCCTGCTTGCCCCTGACCGCTCCTGACCGCCCCCTGCTTGCGCGCCGCCCGCCCGCTTGCGCGCCACTCGCCCGGTTGCACGCCCTGATCCACTCCACGTGCCGCAAATGGTGGTCTCCCACGCCTGGGAGACCACAACATGCCGCATCCCGGAGTCACCCCAACATGCCGCGCCCCGCCCAAGCGCGACCCCCTCGGCTACTGCGCCCTGACCCGCCCGCTTCGCACGCCCCTGATCCACTCCACGTGCCGCAGGCGGTGGTCACCGACCCTCGGAAGACCACCACATGCCGCATCCGAGTCACCCCAACATGCCGCGCCCCGCCCAAGCGCGGCCCCTGGGCTACTGCGCCCTGGCCCGCCCGCTTCGCACGCCCCTGATCCACTCCATGTGCGGCATGCGGTGGTCACCGGCCTCCGGGAGACCACCACATGCCGCATCCCGAGTCACCCCAACATGCCGCGCCCCGCCCAAGCGCGACCCCTGGGCTACTGCGCCCTGACCCGCCCGCTTCGCACGCCCTGATCCACTCCACGTGCCGCATGCGGTGGTCACCGGCCTTCGGAAGGCCACCACATGCCGCATCCCGGGTCACCCTCTCCGGGCGGCGCGCGCCGCCTGCGCCGAATGTCCGGATCACTTGGGTGGGCACGCTCTCGACCGGGGCCGGTCCGGCCATCCCCTGCCCACACCCCGCCCGCCCGCGATCCGGCGTGTCGATCATGAACTTGCGGCACCCGTTCCATCCCGATCGGCGCTTTTGTCTGATTCCACTAGTCCCATGATCGACGCCACGACGTCGGCGGCCCCTGCAGGTGTGGGCGGGGTGGGTGATTTGCGGCGGGGTGTGCCGTGGCCGAGGCCACCCACGGGGCGGAATCATGCCGGGGGCGGGGGCGTTGTACAGGGCAGACCGCGTGCAAAGCCGGGCCCGACCCGCGAGCCGGGCCGGAATGATCGGCCAGCCGCCGTCGTTACACCCCCCGGGCCACCCGAGCAGGCCACACCGCCGAGCCGGGCCGGAATGACCGGCCACTGGCCGTCGTTACACCCCCCGGGCCACCCGAGCAGGCCACGCCGCCGGGCCCACACCCCCAAAGACTTTCCCCCTTCACGCGACACCCGCACCCCCCATCGCGGGCCCTGTCGCGTAACCCCCGAACGAAAGGCTCTGATCATCATGCGTAAGAACACCATGCTGCGTAACACCGTCCTGACCGCTGCCGGCATCACCGCC
>NZ_JBIWJO010000029.1:0-13009 GCF_044765245.1 Micromonospora sp. NPDC093277 | reverse complement strand
TCTCCGACGTGAACCGATCACCCGTCAGCTGCATACCATCACCCGAGTCACCAGCAAACCGGATCACCACCCGGTCCAACTGACGGATCTGCTTGCGACTACTCGCTGCCAGGGTCATATCGGTCCTCCACCCGGTACGGCCGGCCTGCCGTGTCGGCCTTCGCGGCGCGCGCGACGCCCCGGCCGACCCGCTCGCGGTGTCACCCGGGGGCGGAGGTCCGCCAACGCGTACGGGCGCCGGGGACAGCGAATCGCGTACGTCGGAATTCGGCAACCCCTACCTCCGCACCCCGATCCACCCCGGACGGCGTCCGATCCGGGGTGGGCTAGGGGTTCAGCGACGGCGGACGGCGTCGTTAGCGTGAGCCCGCAGGCCCAGTCCAGCTCGCGCTGCGGAAGGAATCTGATGACGGTCACCATCACCGCACCCCGCGCCGACGGGGCGGTCCACGCCGACCGGCGACCCGGCACCCGCCTGGGAAGCCTGCTGGACCCGGGCACCGTGGTGCCGCTGCACCCCGCCGACGACAGCGGCGTGAGCGCCGCCCGTGGTCGGATCAACGGCTTCCCGGTCGTCGCCTACTGCACCGACGCCAGCCGGATGGGTGGAGCACTCGGCGCCTCCGGGGCACAGCACATCATCGACGCGATCCAGCTGGCGCTGTGGAAGCACTGGCCGGTCGTCGGCCTCTGGCACTCGGGCGGCGCGAAGCTGGCCGACGGGGTCGAGTCGATGGACGGCGTGGGACGGATGTTCGCCATGATGACCAAGGCGTCCGGGCGGATCCCGCAGATCTCGGTGGTCCTCGGGCCGGCGGCCGGCGCGGCCGCGTACGGTCCGGCGCTCACCGACCTCGTGATCATGTCGGACGCGGCGCGGGTCTTCGTCACCGGCCCCAACGTGGTGCAGAGCGTCACCGGCGAGCAGGTCGACATGGAGTCTCTCGGTGGCCCGGCGGTGCACGCCCAGCGCTCCGGCGTGGCACACGTCACGACGACATCGGAGGCGGAGGCGTTCGCCCGGGCCCGACGGATCACCGAACTGCTCGCCCGGCCCGGTCACGTCGACCCGGGCCTGGTGGCCGAGCCACGGGACCTCCGGGCGCTGCTGCCAGCCTCCAGCCGGCGGGCCTACGACGTACGCCCGCTGGTGCGACACCTGCTCGACGAGGACGGTGACGCGCCGCCCTTCGAGGAGCTGCAACCGCGCTGGGCGCGGAACATGGTGACCGGGCTGGGCCGGCTCGCCGGGCGGACCGTAGGCGTGCTGGCCAACAACCCGCTGCGCAAGGGGGGATGCCTCGACTCGCAGAGCGCCGAGAAGGCGGCCCGCTTCGTCCGGATGTGCAACGCGCTCGGCGTACCCCTGGTGGTCCTGGTCGACGTGCCCGGCTATCTGCCCGGTGTCGGGCAGGAGTGGGAGGGGGTGGTGCGGCGGGGCGCCAAGCTGCTGCACGCCTTCGCCGAGGCCGAGGTGCCCCGGGTCACGCTGATCACCCGCAAGTCGTACGGCGGGGCGTACATCGCGATGAACTCCCGCTCGCTGGGCGCGACCGCGGTATTCGCCTGGCCGGAAGCGGAGGTGGCGGTCATGGGCGCGGAGGCCGCGGTGGGTGTGCTGCACCGGCGGGAACTGGCGGCGGCGCCGCCGGAGCAGGTCGACGAGCTGCGCGCGCGGCTGCTGGAGGAGCATCGCCGCGAGTCCGGCGGGGTGGGTCGGGCTCTCGCGCTCGGGGTGATCGACGAGGTGATCGACCCGGCGGACACCCGGCGGCGGCTGGCCGAGGCGGTCGCCGCCGCGCGGCAGCGGCGGGGCCGGCACGGCAATATTCCGCTCTGACGGCGTCCCTCCCCGGGGCCGGCCGACGGTGGTAACCCGCGCCGGCCCCTCGCGGTCGCGGTGGCGCGCCGGCGGTCCGGGGTACGCGTCGCCGCCCAGCGTCGTGGCGACACCGGGCGGCGACGTGCCGGTGGTCAGCGCGGGACCGCGGTGATTACCTCGGTCACCACCGCGAGGATCTCCTGCATCCGCTCGGTCAGATAGAAGTGCCCGCCCGGGAAGTACCGCACCTCGGTGGGGCCGGTGGTGTGGGCCCGCCACGCCTCCGCCTCGTCCGGCGTCACCAGCGGATCGGCCGTGCCGACCAGCACCGTCAGCGGGCAACGGAGCCGGACGTCCGGGCGCGCCTGGTAGGTCTCGATGGCACGGTAGTCGGATCGCAGCGCGGGGAGGATCATGCGCAGCAGTTCCTGGTCCTCCAGCAGCCGGTCGTCGGTGGCGCTGTGTCGCCGCAGCTCGGCCACGATCGCGTCGTCGCCGAGCTGGTGCAGGTTCTCGACCCGGGTCCGGCTGGGGGCCCGGCGTCCGGAGGCGAAGATGTGCAGCGGCGACAGCCCTCGGTCACGCTCGAGCCGGTGGGCCACCTCGAAGGCGAGGGTCGCGCCCATGCTGTGTCCGAAGAAGGCGGTCGGCCGCCAGTCTTCGTACGGGAGCGCCGCGGCGATCTGGTCGGCCAGCTCGTGGATGGAGTTCACCGCCGGGTCCCGGCGCCGTTCCTGGCGCCCTGGATACTGCACGGCCAGCACCTCGATGCGCGGCGCGAGCGCGCGGGACACCGGGAAGTAGAAGCTGGCCGACCCGCCCGCGTGCGGAAAGCAGATCAGCCGCATCGCGTCCGGGCCCGCCTCGTGGTAGCGGCGCGTCCAGATGTCCTGGGAAAAAGCCGTCGTCACCTGCATTCACCGTCCTGAAAAGGGGGGCCGGCCCGCCAGGTCCGGGAACCTGGACGGGCGGCGGGCGATACCGCCTCGATGGATTGTATTTGTTCGGCGCCCCGGATTCGGCCGGCCGATCAGCGACCACGACCGCCATTTCCCCAGCCCCAGCCCAGGATAGGGGTGCATTACGGGTGCCCAATCCCACAACTGCCAGCGATGATGAAAGGCGTCGATTCGCAAACATTTCCCGCAGCATGGGGGCAGCGATGACCAGTTCGTCCGAAAACGTCGTCGAAAACATGGTCGAGGCGGTTCTCGTCGGCGGACCGAGTGACCTCCCGGCAACCGTGCGGTCCCAGCTACTACCGCAAGACGGCGAGAAGGTGAAGATTCACCACCGGGGCGGTTACGAACACTTCGAACGGGACGGTGGCAGCTCAGCGTCGTCGCCGAGCCCGGTGGTGTTCCGGTGGACCACCCGTACCCGCGTGGCCGAATGATCGACGGCGGCCCCGACCGGCGACCTACCGGTCGAGCCGTGCGGTCCAAACTAGACAGACCTCGCAGGTCCGTCACAACTCGGCTAATGCGCAATTCCTGGCAGAATGCCCGGACGCCACCAACAACTCATTTCCCGCCAGCGCGGAAGTATGCCGCCGAGCGGAGCGCCCATCTTTTGGACACCCACCGCGATCGACACCTCACTCGGTGCTAGGATCGCGGTGGCATCGCCGCACGGTATGGGCCATTCTTCCGTTTGACAACGGCGAAGCACGCCCTCGCGAAACTGTCATCGAGCCCCAGCCCGCATGACAGTGATCTGTGCGCGTTCTGGCAGCGGACGGCAGGAGACTCGCCGTTAGAGACCTTCTTGCGGGGGGCGACGTGAAAGACGGCATCCGCCGAGCCATTGACGCCATTCGTGACCGATACGAGGAGCCGCTGAGCCTCGACGACCTGGCCCGGTCCGCAATGATAAGTAAGTTCCACTTTCTCCGGACCTTTCGTCGGGTCACCGGCGTCACGCCGGGGCGCTTCCTCTCCGCGGTCCGCATCCACGAAGCGAAGCACCTGCTCTCGACCACCAGCCTGAGCGTGGCCGACATCAGCATCCAGGTCGGCTACGGCAGCCTGGGCACCTTCACCCGCCGGTTCACCGAGTGCGTGGGGCTCTCCCCCACCGCCTACCGCCGGGTCGCGCAGGGCGAGCCGCTTCCCGAGGAAAGAGCTGGCGCTCACCCACTCCAGGAGCGCCCCGCCGGCAGCCTCTCCGGCGGAATCCACGCGGTCCCGCCGGCCGACTCGCCGATCTTCGTCGGCGTCTTCGACAGCCCCGTCCCTCGGGGACGTCCGGTCACCTCGGAACTGATCGAACAGCCGGGGCCGTTCCAGCTGGCCACCGTGCCGGCCGGGCGGTGGTATCTCCTCGCGGCCGCCGTCGGGCCGACCACCGACGGCCACACGACGCCGTCCCTGCTGTTGGGAATGTCCGACGAACTGCGGATCACCCCGGGGCGGCATGTGCAGGTCGAGCTGACCATCCGGCCGCCCGACTGGCGGTATCCCCCGTTGCTCTCCGTGCTGCCCGGCATCGAACGGCTACGCGTCGCGGCGTAGTGCGGCGCCGGGCCGGCCGCCCGGCGGCAGACCCGGTCCGTCCAGGGGCCCTGGTCCGGCGCTGGAACCGAGACGGAACGCCGGCCCGGCCGCGGAAACGCGGCCGGGCGGGTCGGCGATCCGACCCGCCCGGGACAGCGGACGATCAGTGTCGGGTGCAGCGGGAGGTGCCCACCGGGAACAGCTCCTCCGGAGCGGACTCCAGCCCCATGGAAATGTCGTTGTAGAGCTTCCCCGGGCCCGGCGAGTAGAGATCGTCCCGACCGATGTGGCGGAAGCCGTTGAACAGGTAGGTGCCGGTGAAGACGGCGTGCCCCGCCGTCACCTGCGGCGCCGTGCCGGCGCCCTGGCCGTCCGCGTCGTCGTAGTAGTAGGTGGTGAACTGCTGCGCCACCGGGTCCCAGCCGTAGACCTGCCGGGCGACGAGTCGCTGCGGGCTGGCCACGGTCGGCATCTGGAGCGAGCGCAGCTCGTACCAGTGCCCGCCCAGGATCTTCCGTACCGCCACATAGGTCGTGCCGGTCTCCGGCGGCTGGCCGTGCATCTGGGTGGTCACCACACACTTCCAGTTGCCGAGCATGAAGTCGAGCTGGCGCATCTGGGCCGGCGGCGGAGCGGCGGACCTGCTGAGCGCGAAGGCGTTGTCGCTGAGGTCGGGGAAGCTTTCCGGCGCGGCGCTGCTCGGTGCCCCGGCGCCGAGCACCATGGCGCCGAGCACGGCCGTCGCGCCGAGGGCCAGGCCACGGCGCAGCCGCGACCAGGTACGGCCCGGAACCGCCGCTTTCCGAGAATTCATTTTTCCTCCCGAATGGTTGGAAGCGGGTGCCGACACCGGTCGACCGGCCGCAATTCCTCGCGCCGCGGGGAACGCACGGCCTGAAGCGCCGGCGACGTCGTTCGCCACGATCGGGAGGAAGCAACGGGAAGCCCAGCCGGCACAAAAAGGTGTCGAACGGGAACGTAATGAAGGGCCATCGGCGAGTCAAGGCACAAGCACGGAGATACGCGGCATCGGCGCGCGACGCCGGGGCACCAGCCCGCGACCCGGGCGACATAAACCGTTACCGGACTGGGGTGAGCAGGGGTTGCACCCCGCTGTCGCGGGGTCGAAGTAGGGGTGCTAGGGGCTATCCGGGCCCGATTCCCGCTCCCTATCCTTGTCGACTGGGCAGGAAATTGTCCATGCCGGCGCCACACCATCTTATTTGCGGTCAGGCCGGACTGTCCTGCCCCCTCACAAATGTGGAAATGCGCTTCCGGGAAGGCATATCGGATTAGGCCGCCCGTCCACCAGAAGAGGAACCGAACATGGGGGAAGGCAGATGACCGGACCTGACGCGACGGCTTCCGAGGGAACCGGTCGGCCGTATCCGGTGGCGGTGGTCGGGCTGGCATGCCGGCTGCCCGGGGCGGCGGATCCGGGTGCCTTCTGGCGTTTGCTGACCACGGGCGCCAGCGCCCTGGGAGAGGTGCCCCCGGACCGGTGGAGCGGCCCGGTCGACGGCGGGGCCGTACGACAGGGTGGCTTTCTCGACGACATCGGTGACTTCGACGCCGGCTTCTTCGGCATCTCCCCCCGCGAGGCCACGGCGATGGATCCCCAGCAGCGGCTGATGCTGGAACTCGCGTGGGAGGTTGTCGAGGACGCCGGGACCACCCCGGCGGCCCTGGCCAGCACCCCCACCGGCGTCTTCGTGGGCGCGATCTGGGATGACTACGCCCACCTCACCTATCGGGGTGGTACCGAACTGATCACCCCGCACACCGTGACCGGCCTGCACCGCAGCATCCTCGCCAACCGGATCTCCTACCTGTTCGACCTGCGCGGTCCGAGCCTGGCGGTCGACACCGGGCAGTCCTCCTCCCTGGTCGCCGTCCACCTGGCCTGCGAGAGCCTGCGCAACGGTGAGTCCACAACGGCCCTCGCCGGAGGCGTGAACCTCGCCGTACTGGCGGAGAGCGCGATCGGCGCCGAACAGTTCGGCGGCCTTTCCCCCGACGGGCGGTGTTTCACCTTCGACGCGCGGGCGAACGGGTACGCGCGAAGCGAGGGCGCGGCGCTCGTTCTGCTCAAGCCCCTCGCGGACGCGGTCGACGCCGGCGACCGGATCTACTGCGTGATCGACGGCTCGGCAGTGGGCAACGACGGCGCGACCGAGGGGCTGACCGTGCCCGGCCGGCAGGGGCAGGAGCACGTGCTGGCCACGGCGTACCGGCGCGCCGGGGTGGACCCCGCCGAGGTGCAGTACGTGGAACTGCACGGCACCGGGACCCGGGTGGGCGATCCGGTGGAGGCAGCCGCGCTGGGTGCCGTCCTCGGCCGCCGGCGGGGCACGGCCGAACCGTTGCTGGTCGGGTCGGCCAAGACAAACGTCGGGCACCTGGAGGCAGCCGCCGGCATCGTCGGCCTGGTCAAGCTGGCGCTCTGCGTACGGCACCGCAAGCTGCCACCGAGCCTGAACTTCGTCTCGGCCAACCCGGACATTCCGCTGGAGGAGCTGGGCCTGCGGGTGCAGCGGGAGCTCACCGACTGGCCCTCGCCCGACCGGCCGCTGCGCGGTGGCGTGTCGTCCTTCGGCATGGGCGGCACCAACTGCCACCTGGTGGTCCGCGATGCTCCGGCCAGGGACACGGTCGAGGCGGCCGGTGGCGGCGGGGTGTCGTGGGTGCTGTCGGCGAAGACCGGGCCGGCGCTGCGCGCGTACGCCCGGCGGCTCGGGGCGTGGCTGGCCACGCAGGAGGACGTCACCCCTGCCGCGGTCGGTTCGGCGCTCGCCCGGCGGACCCGTTTCCCGCACCGGGCAGTGGTCACCGCCGCCGGCCGGGACGAGTTCGCCGCCGCGCTCGGCGCGCTCGCCGACGGGCGGCCGCACCCCCTCGCGGTCACCGGCGTGGCCGCCGACGCTCAGGGCACCGCCTTCTGTTTCACCGGGCAGGGCAGCCAGTACCCGGGCATGGGCGCCGACCTCTACACCACCAACCCCACCTACCGCGAAGCGTTCGACCAGGCGTGTGCGGCACTGAACCCCCACCTGGACCACCACCTCCAAGACGTGGTGTTCGCCGAACCCGGCAGCGAACTCGCAGCACTGCTGGACAGCACCGCCTACACCCAACCGGCGTTGTTCGCCCTGCACGTGGCCCTACACCGGGTCGCCACCAGCGAGTGGGGGTTACGCGCCGACTACCTCACCGGACACTCCCTCGGCGAAATCAGCGCCGCACACCTCGCCGGAGTGCTGACCCTCGACCACGCCGCCCTCCTCGTCACCACCCGCGCCCGACTCATGAACAGCATCACCACCCCCGGCGCCATGATCGCCCTCCAAGCCACCCACAACGAAGCTGAACAACTGATCAACGGCCACGACGGCGTCGCCATCGCCGCCGTCAACACCCCACACAACGTGGTCATCAGCGGCGACCGGGCCGCGTGCGAACAACTCGCCACCCAGTGGCGGGAACAGGGACGCAAGGCCACCGCACTCCAGGTCAGCCACGCCTTCCACTCACCCCACATGACCACCATCGCCGACGAATTCCACACCGCCGCCGCCAGCCTCACCTACACCCCGCCCAACCTGCCCGTCATCAGCAACATCACCGGACAACTCGCCGAACAACTCACCAACCCCGACTACTGGGTCCAACACATCCTCGCCCCCGTCCACTACGCCGAGGGCCTCACCGCGCTGCACGACCAGCACGGCGTACGGACCTTCGTCGAACTCGGACCGGACGGAACGCTCACCACCCTGCATGTCCGGACATTGCCGGGTGCGGTCACCGCGGCGCACGTCCTGCATCCGGAGCAGCCCGCGGATCGTTCGTGGCGCGCCGCCATCGCGGCGGTGCACGTCGCGGACGCCGGTCACGTCTGGCCGGTCGACGCGACCCGGCGCGACGACCCGCCGCACCTGCCGGGCTATCCGTTCCAGCGCCGGCGTCACTGGCTGGACACGCCGGCCGAGGCGCCGCGGCCACCCGTACCGGTGCCGGGGACGGCGGACGGCTCGGGTAGGGCGGGCCAGGCCGCGGTCGAGGTGCCGCCGCTACGCGACCAGGTACCCGCCCTCGACGAGTCGGACCGGCGGCGGCTGGTCCGCGACACGGTGCTCGACCATCTCGCGTTCACCCTCGGCCACGAGACGGCCGCCGGTATCGACCCCACCCGGACGTTCAAGGAGCTGGGGTTCGACTCGCTGATGGCGGTGCGGTTCCGCAACGATCTCGCGGCGGCGACCGGCTTCGACCTCCCGGCCGGGGTCACCTTCGACCATCCGACGCCCGACCAGCTGGTCGACTTCGTCGACCGGTTGGCGGTCGGCGGCCCGGGTCCCGTGGTGGCACTCGCACCGGCGACTCCGCTGGACGAGCCGGTGGCGATCGTGGGGCTGGCCTGCCGGTACCCGGGTGGGGTCGCGAGCCCGGAGCAGCTGTGGGACCTGCTGGTGGAGGGTCGGGACGCCATCGGCCCGCTACCCACCGACCGGGGCTGGGACCTGGAGGGGCTCTACGACCCGGACCCTGACACGCCCGGCACCACGTACGCCCGGGAGGGCGGGTTCCTCGCCGACGCCGCGGGCTTCGACGCCGCGTTCTTCGGGATCAGCCCGCGCGAGGCGATGGCGATGGATCCGCAGCAGCGGCTCCTGCTGGAAACCGCCTGGGAGAGCGTCGAGCGGGCCGGCATCGACCCGACCAGTCTGCGCGGCGGGCGGGTCGGCGTGTTCGTCGGAGCCATGTCGCAGGACTACGGCCCCCGGATGCACGAGGCGTCGGGTGACGTCGGCGGGTATGTGCTGACCGGTAGCACGACGAGTGTCGCGTCCGGCCGGATCGCGTACGCACTGGGTTTGGAGGGGCCGGCGGTCACCGTGGACACGGCCTGTTCGTCGTCGCTGGTGGCGATGCACCTGGCCGCGCAGGCGATCCGCAACGGGGAGTGCGACCTGGCCCTGGCCGGTGGCGTCACGGTGATGGCCACCCCGGGCATGCTCGTGGAGTTCAGCCGGCAGCGGGGTCTGGCCCCGGACGGCCGGTGCAAGCCGTTCGCCGCCGCCGCCGACGGCACCGGCTGGGGCGAGGGCGTCGGCCTGCTCCTCCTCGAACGACTCTCCACCGCACGCGAACACGGCCACCGGGTCCTCGCCGTCATCCGCGGCTCCGCCGTCAACCAGGACGGGGCCAGCAACGGCCTGACCGCCCCCAACGGTCCGTCCCAGGAACGGGTGATCCGGCAGGCCCTCACCAACGCGAGGTTGACCCCGGCGGACGTGGACGCCGTCGAGGCACACGGCACCGGCACCACCCTAGGCGACCCGATCGAGGCGGAGGCGCTGCTCGCCACGTACGGCCAGCGCCGCCGCGACGACCAGCCGCTGTGGCTCGGATCGATCAAGTCGAACATCGGCCACACCCAGGCCGCCGCGGGGGTGGCCAGCGTCATCAAACTGGTTCTCGCCCTGCGGCACCACCGGCTGCCGCACACCCTGCACCTCGACGCGCCCACCCCGCACGTGAACTGGGCCGCCGGGAGGGTCCGCCTTCTGGACCAGCCGGTCGACTGGGAGCGGAACGGACATCCGCGCCGGGCCGGAGTGTCCTCGTTCGGCGTCAGCGGCACCAACGCACACCTGATCATCGAAGAGGCCCCCACCGACGAACCAGCAACCAGCGGGCCGGAACGCACTGTCTCGGACGCCACCCCGACATCGGCGCAGCCGGCCGACAGGGGCGACACAGAGCTGACCGACCTGCCCGGCGGCGGCTGGGTGCCCTGGCTGCTCTCCGCGAAGACCGAAACCTCATTGCGGGAACACGGCCGCCGGCTACGCGACTGGGCCACCGACACCGACGACCTGGACCTGGCCGGCGTCGCCCACGCCCTCGCCGGACGCACCGCGTTCCCCCACCGGGCCGTGATCCTCGGCCGCACCGCCGACGAGATGCGCGAAGCCCTGACCGCACTGGTCGACGGCGCCGAACACGACAACCTCACCACCGGCCAAGCCCACGACAGCGGCAAAATCGCGTTCATCTACCCCGGCCAAGGCAGCCAATGGCCCGCCATGGCCCACCAGCTCTACCGCACCTCCCCCGTCTTCCGCGACAGCATCAACACCACGGACAAAGCACTGCGCCAGGTGGTGGACTGGTCGCTGCTCGACGTCATCCTCGAAAAGCCCGACGCGGCCAGCCTGGACCGGGTCGACGTCGTCCAACCAGTCCTCTTCGCCGTCACCACCGCCCTCACCACACTGTGGCGACACCACGGCATCACCCCCCACGCCGTCATCGGCCACAGCCAAGGCGAAATCACCGCCGCCCACACCACCACAGCCCTCACCCTCGACCAAGCCGCCCGACTCATCGCCCACCGCGGCCAAGCCCTCACCACCATCGAAGGCACCGGCGGCATGCTCGCCATCACCGGCCCCACCCCCGAACAACTACCCAACCTCCTCACCCAACTCGCACCCGACCACGCCACAGAACTACACCTCGCCGCCCACAACGCCCCCACCACCTCCGTACTCTCCGGCAGCTCGATCGCCATCCAAGCTGCACACACGGCCCTCACCGACCACGGCCTCACCGCCAAAATCATCCCGGTCAGCTACGCCAGCCACTGCCCCCACATCGACCCACTCCGGGCCGAGCTGACCAGCGTCACCATCGACCCCCGAGCCAGCGACACCGCCTTCTACAGCAGCACCCGCCAACAGACCGTCCCCGGCACCGACCTCACCACCGAATACTGGTGGGACAACCTGCGCCAACCCGTCCACTTCCACCCGACACTGCAACACCTGATCGCCGACGACCACCACACCCTCATCGAAATCAGCCCCCACCCCCTGCTCGCCCCCACCATCGACAACGACACCACCACCATCTGCCACACCCTCCGCCGCAACGCCGACCCCTGGCACACCCTCCTCACCAACACCGCCCAACTGCACACCCACACCAACCACCCGATCACCTGGACCCACCTGCTCCCAGCAACCCGGACCCACGCCACCCCACCCACCTACCCCTTCCAGCACCAGCCGTACTGGCTCACCGCGACTCCGGTCGGAGACACGCAACACCTCGGACTGCGGCCGAGCACGCACGCGCTCCTCGGCGCCGCGCTCACCACCGCAAGCAACGGCGAGGACCTGCACACCGCTCGGCTGTCCACCCGCACCCACTCCTGGCTGGTCGACCACACGATCAGCACCGGCTGTCTGCTACCGGCGACCGCGTTCGTGGACATCGCACTGCACGCCGGGGCGGCCACCGGGCACCACCACCTCGACGAGCTCACCCTGCACAGCCCGCTCGGCCTCGGCGAGCAGCCGACCGATCTCCAGGTCGCCGTCGGCGCCCCGGACGAGCGCGGCCGGCGGCGGCTGACCGTCCACTCCCGGCTCTCCGACGCCGCCGCCGAGATCGCCTGGACCCACCACGCCACCGCCGCCCTCGACGACGGCACGGGCGAGCCGGAACCGGCGCCCCTGTCGGCCTGGCCACCCGCCGGCGCCACCCCCGTCGACCTCGACGGCCTGTACCCGCGGCTCGCGTCGGCCGGCTACCACTACGGGCCCCTGTTCCAGGGCGTCCGCCGGGCCTGGCGGTCCGGTGAGGACCTGTACGCCGAGGTCACGCTGCCCGAGCCCGGCGACACCGACGGGTACGGTCTCCACCCGGCGCTGCTGGACGCGACTCTGCACCTGGCCGTTGACGCGATCGTGGCCCGGGAGCACGGTCGACTGTGGCTGCCCTTCTCCTGGTCCGGGGTACGCCGGCTCAGCAGCACCCCAGCAGCCAGCGCGCGGGTGCGTCTCAGCTGGCGGGGACCCCACGAGATCGCCCTCACCGTTCACGACGACGCCGGGCAGGCCATCTTCTCGGTGGACTCGCTGGCCTTCCAGTCAGTCACCGCGGCGCAGCTCGACGCGAGCCGGCAGACGTACGACGGTCGCCTGTGGCGGTTGGACTGGGTCCCGGTGCCCCTGCCCAGCGGGGCGGCCACCGACGGGTGGGTGATCGTCGGCGCGTCGACCTCCCGTTGGCAGCTGCCCTGCTACCCCGACCTGGATGCCCTCCACGAGGCCATCGCCAGTGAGGAGATCGCCGCGCCGGAGCAGGTCATTCTTCCGCTGGCCGAGCACAGCAGCGACGACGAGGCGGATGTGCCGGCGGCCGTGCACGAGGCGGCCGAGCGGCTGCTGCGTACCCTGCAGGCCTTCCTCGCCCATCCGACCTACACCGACGCGCGCCTGACCGTCCTGACGACCGGGGCAGTCAGCATCGGTGAGGGCGACGTGCTGACCAACCTGCCGGCCGCCACCTGCTGGGGTCTCGTCCGCACCGCACAGACCGAACACCCCGACCGCATCACCCTCGTCGACACCGACCACACCGAGGAGAGCGCCGCCGCGCTGCCCGCCACCATCGCGAGCCCTCAGCCGCAGCTGGCCCTTCGTGGCGGCACCCCCCACGCCGCTCACCTGGCCGCCGACACCAGCTCACCGGCCGTCCAGCCCTTCGGCGCAGGAGGCCTGGCCCGGCCCATCGACGCAGGGAGCACCACGCTCATCACCGGCGGCACCGGCACGCTCGCCCGACACACCGCCGCCCACCTCGTCGAAAACCACGGCGCCCGCCACCTGCACCTGGTCAG
>NZ_JBIWJO010000028.1:0-15874 GCF_044765245.1 Micromonospora sp. NPDC093277 | reverse complement strand
CTTCGTACCGGACCTGATCTGGCGCGTCTCACGCCTTCCCGGCATTCCAGGCGGCTACTGACTGCTACCACCCGCTTGCACGGAATGGCTCAGTGAGCAGCACGTGTTCGGCCTCCTCGACCGAGCCGCACACGTGATCGGGCGGGCTCAGTTCCGCCGGCCACGCCTGTCCCCTGCTGATCCAGACGGTGGCGAGCCCCGCCGCGCGGCCACCCTCCACGTCCTGCGCCGGGCTGTCCCCCACAACCCAGCCACCGTCCGACAGTTCCAGACCGCATCCGCGCACCGCGGCCTCGAACAGCTCCCGGGCCGGCTTCCTGACCCCCAGTTCTCCGGACACCGCCCAGGCGTCCACGTGCCGGTCCAGCCCGGTGCGACGAATCTTGCCGAGCTGATTGTCGGCCTGGCCGTTCGTCACGATGGCCATCCGCCAGCTCTGCCGCCGCAGGGCAACCAACGTGTCCAGGACCCCGGGCCGGCAGCTGACCAGCGCCGGCATCCGCCGCCGGTAATCGGCCCACAAGCGATCGACGGGTGCCACGAGACCAAACCGTTCCCGCACCTCACCGAAGAACCGGTCACGCGGCACGAAGCCATCCCCGTCAGTGGCGATCAGCCAGGCGAAGGCGTCAGCCGGCAGGTGCCGCTCCTCGCAGAATCCGGCCGCCCAACGGCGGAACGCCTCATCTCGGTCCACCAACGTGTTGTCGAGATCGAAGAGCACCAGTTTCTGCATGCCCACGAACCCTACAAGCTCACCTGTCCGTCTCCTGCGTCCCGTTGCCGTCGGGCCGCTCGAGGATCCGGAACACCGGGTGGCGAGGTGCGATCTGGCGAAATCTCGACAGCGGCGCCGACGGCGCAAGCCCGAAATGCGGTCTCGCGCCGGGCGCGATGGCGAGGTAGCGACGCAGAATCTCGGCACGACGCTCGGCTGGGACTTCCTCCAGCATGATCGGAATCTCGCGACCTTGACGACAGATAACGGCCCTGCCACCCGCGGCCCGGACGTTGCGCACCCAGTTCGCATCCGGGCCGAGCATCGACACGAGGAATTCGGCACCTTGGTGTTCCGCGACCGCGACCGGGACCGAGGTGACGGCCCCGGTGCGGCGCCCCACCACCTTGAGAACGGCGGTACGGCGCGGTGACAGCCACCGGGATCCGTACACCAGGGCGTCGAGACGGTTCACGAGCCGCATGAATGCGTTGGGCCGTCCGCCTCGATACATCGAGCGCTTGAGCGCGGCGGCCCCGCGTATGACGGCGCGGCCGATGTTCCGCGGCGCCAGGTGCCCGACGATCAGTCCGCCCTTCGCCACAACAGCACGACTGCCGCGAGGCCGGGGAGGCAGGGAAGGAGCTGAAGCCAGCCCAACTGCGGCGCAAGACCGACGTCGCCCGAGGTGTCCTTGGTGGTCACAGCGGCGATCGCGAGGCAGGCCGCGATCGCGAAGATGCCGGTTGCCAAGAGGCGGGCCCAGCCCTTGCCGGCGCGAACCGCCCAGACGGTTCCGAGCCAGCCGACAAGCCCCAGCACCCCTACCGTGGCCAGGATCGCCGTGTACGCGGTGACGGCGTTGTCGATCTCCCCCGGCGCGTAGGTCGGATAGCCCTCCTGGATGTGGTCGGCCAGGACGGTCGTGGTGACAAACGGGGAGACGGCAGCGATCGCCGTGAGCGCGACGCCGACGTACATCGTCACGAGGGCTGCTTGGTTGCCCGGTTTGCTCGCCAGCTTTGTCATGTCGTGAGTCCTTCCGAATTGAGACGGGTTGGCAAAACGGACGCGGTGTCAGGACGCCGTCGGGGACTCTCGCGGCCCGCACGGCCGGGCTGAGACGGTCCGCTTTGCGCACGTCCCGTTAGAGACAGTCACTATCAGCGGAAGCGACTGTAGGTCACTTCCTGCGGAGAGTCAATGCCAGCTGCGAGTCACTGTCTGAAGCGCGTGACCTCCTGATATCCTGGCCGCATGACCGGGCTTCGTGAGCGCTGGCGGATCAAGGCCATGCGCACCATCCAGGAACGCGCTCTCGATCTGTTCGACGAGCGCGGGTTCGGCGCCGTCACGATCGAGGAGATCGCAGCCGCGGCAGAGGTCTCGCCGTCATCGGTCTACCGCTACTTCGGCACGAAGGAGGGACTCCTCGTCGCCGACGAGTTCGACAGCATGAGCCGGGAGATGCTCGAAGACATCCTCGATCCCGGGGACCCGGTCGGCAGCCTGCTCCGAGCCGTCCGCGCGTACGAATCCGTACCGGAGCCAGACCTCGGCCCCGAGGACGCGGAACGAGACTCGCGGGCCGCAAGGAGCCCGTGGCGCAGGGTTCGTTACTTCTTCACCGAACCATCGGTGCGGATGGCTGCCTGCGCCGCACTCGACCGGGCGAGCCAACGGATCGCTCCGCTGATCGCGGCGACCGGAGAGCTGAGCGAGGCACAGGCGCGCGTGACCGCGAACGCCCTCGTATTCGGCTACTTCGCCGCGCTCGAGCAGTGGTACCTCGACGGCGGCGACCGTCCTATCGCCGAGTACGTCGAGGAGGGCATGCGACCGCTACGCGGGATCTGGTCGTCGTCCGACCCCGCGCCTCTCGCCTGACCGCTGCACGCTCCCGGCGGCCCCCGCCGTTCGAAGGCCACCGGGTGCTGCTCCAGCGACGCGGTCGGCGCCCGCTCATCCCGGTGCGGGGGTGTCAGCCGTCGCGCCTTCGATGCTTGCGATGTGGCGCACCGGCGAGGCGAACAGCCACAGTACGGCGAGGACCCCGCCGAGGCCCGCGACCACCAGTGTCGGGCGCAGGCCGATGGTGGTGCCCAACCAGCCGCCGACCAGGGCCCCGAGCGGCCTGATCCCGTAGTTGACGGCGCTGTACGCGCCCGCCCGCCGTCCCCGCGCATCGTCGGGAGTGACCGAGGTGAGCAGGGCGTTGAGGTTGACGTCCATCAGCATCACACCGATGCTGGAGACCATTTCGATGGCGGCGAGCGCCGCGATCCGGGCCCAGGTCGGGCCGGACACGAACGCGGTCAGCGCCAAGGGTGCGGGAAAGAGAATCACGCCGATCATCGCGGTGCGGCCCAGCCCGATGGCGCGGGAGAGCCGAGGTGCGAGTGCCGCACCAGCCAGCCCACCCACCGCACCGACGCCGAACGCGATGCCGATGGCGCCGGCCGACAGATCAAGGCCACGGCTGGCGTACAGCACGAGCAGCGCGTTGGCGATGAACGTGAAGAAGTTGACCGTACTCGTGCAGCCGAGAGCGGCGCGCATCACCGGATGCCGCAGCACCAGGACGAGCCCGTCCCGGACCAGACCGAGCGTCGATGACCGGGATGGCGCCGGCCGGGCCTCGGTCACCGGGATCCGGCCGATCAACAGCGCGGAGCCGAGGAAGGACACCACGTCGACGAGGATCGCGACCGGGGCGGTCAGCGCCTGGACCAGACCGCCGCCGACGGCCGGACCGGCCACGAACGAGGCCGCCCTGCTCAGGCTCAACTTGCTGTTCGCCTCCACGTAGGCCGACGCTGGGACCAGCGCGACGAAGAACGCCTGGCGCGCCATCCCGAACAGCACCGCACCGGCCCCGGTGAGCAGGGCCACCAGATAGAGCTGAGTCAGCGTGACCGCGTCCAACAGGTAGGCCACCGGAAGGCTGAACAGCACCGCCGCACGGAGCAGGTCGGCCACGATCAGCAGGCGACGCTTGCGGGTCCGCTGATCCACCCACGCGCCGACGAACATGCCCAGCAGGTTGGGCAGCCAGATCAAGGCGGTGAGAATGCTGACCTGTGCGGGCGTCGCGGCGAGGACGGTGACAGCGATCAGCGGCAGGGCCAGCTCGCTGATCCGGTCGCCGAACTGGGAGATGGTTTCGCCGATCCAGAACGTCCGAAACCGTCGATTGTCGCGTAGGGCCGGCAGGGGCGCGGTGCTGGTGGTGGTGGTGGTGGTCATGACGCCGCCGGGTCGTCGCCGGGCTCGGGCAGCAGATACCGCAGCATCCGGACGACCTGCGCACCCTCCGGCACCGGGCCGCCCTTGCGCCGCACGTACGGCGCGAGCAGCGCCTCGATCGCTTCTTCGAGCCGCCGCAACTCGTCGGCGGTGACGACGAACCGGGTGTCGGCCATCCCCGCCAGCGCTCGCCACTCCGGACCCAGCCGAGGCTCGTCCCGCAGCGACCACTGCAGGGGTGCCTCCGCGGATCGGGCGAACATCTCGGCGAGCAGTTGCCGCGCCGCGTCCCGACCCTCCGCGTCGTCGGGCGTGGTGAAGCGGAAGCCCTTGGCTGCCGCCTGCCACCACCGCTCCCGCTTGTTCGTCGCCCCGTCCCAGTCGGTGACGAGGCCGAAGGAGGCGAGGTGCCGCAGGTGCCAGCTGACGACCGACGGTGTGGCACCGACGTGCGGTGCGAGTTGGGTGGCCGTGGCGGGGCCGTGTCGCTGCAACCGATCGAGCAGGGCCAGCCGTACCGGATGAGCCAACGCCCGCAGCGCCTGCGGAGCGGTCAGCTCCACATCACCGTACGGATTCGTGAGAGACATGTTTCGAAAGTAGTCTCTCACGTTGATGGCCGCAACCCCGCCGTCACGCGAAACCTCGCCGTCCAGATGCCGGCCCCGTTGGCCTAGCTGGTGTCGTTCGTTCTCACATGCCGATGGCCCCGTCGATCCGCTCGCGGAGCAGGTCGGCGTGCCCGTTGTGCCGGGCGTACTCCTCGATCATGTGGATGAGCACCCAGCGCAGTGAGACGACGCCGCGCCAGGTGTCGCGTCCTTCGATGTCAAGATCTTGCGCCTCGCTGACCAGCTGATCCGCGAACGCAACCTCGGCGTGCCAGGCCTGCCATGCTGCCCCGACGGCCGCCGAGTCGGACACCGCGCCGTCGAAGTCGCCGTCCGGATCGGTCTCCGAGGAGAATCGAGGTGGTGCGTCCTGGCCGGCCAGAACCTGCCGGAACCAGCGGCGTTCGACGTCGGCAAGGTGCCGGACCAACCCCAGCAACGACAGAGTCGACGGCGGCACAGAGCGGCGGGCCAGTTCCGTCTGCACATCTGCGCATTTCAGCGTCAGGGTCGCGCGCTGGGCCCGTAGCAGGTCCAGCAGCATCGGTCGCTCGTCGCCGGTGGCGGGAGTACTGAACCGGCGATCGTCGGCGGCGGGAAAGAGCCCTGCCCTCCTTTCCTCCTCGCCCGTCCGTTCCACGAGCGGTTCCGGCCCAGCGGCATAGCGGGTGATCAGGTCGCCTCTGGCGCGACCCTGGCCCTGCCGGATCCGCCGCTCGGCGTGACGTCGGGCTGCGGCGGCCGGGGTGGAGCCGGTGGTGCGGGCGGCGCCCACGATGCCGGCCAGCGTGTCGGCGATGCCCCGCACCCGGGCGGTGGCCTGCGCCGATGTCTCGTGGTGCAGTTCGACGGCGGTCGCGTGGATGATGCCACCGGCACTGACGACGACGTCCGGTGCCCACAGAATGCCCCGCTCGTGCAGCAGGTCCGCGGTGGCCGGGACATCGAGTTGATTGTTGGCCGGGCCGGCGATCGCCGCGCAGCGCAGCGCCGGCACCGACTGCGCGGTGAGCAGGCCGCCGAGGGCGGCGGGGACCAGGACGTCCACTTCGGCCGTGAGGCAGTTCTGCGGGCCGGTCCAGGTGGCGCCGTGCCGGTCGGCGAGTTCCCGCTTGGCGTCGTCGATGTCGCTGACCACAAGCGTGGCGCCGGCGCCGGCGAGCATGCGGACCAGGTGCCCGCCGACGCGGCCGAGTCCGAGAACGGCGAAACTGCGTGCGGACAGGTCGGGTGAGCCGAACCGCTGCGTGCACACCGCGTGCAGGGCGGCCAGCACGCCGACCGCGGTGTGCTGGGAAGAATCTCCGCTGCCGCCAGCCGCTGCCGGCCGGCAGAACGCGTACGGGGTGCGTTCGGCGATCGTGACCATGTCATCCGGACCGGTGCCCACATCGGGCCCGATGGCGTAGGCGCCGTCGAGCGTGGCGATCACATCGCCCACGTCGTGCAGCAGGCTGCGGCGGGCGTCCGCGTCGAGGACGTGGCCCGGTGGAAGGGCGACGACGGTCTTGCCGCCGCCGTTCGGCAGGCCGGCCAGCGCGCACTTGTCCGACATGGCAGCGGAGAGCCGCAGCGCGTCGTCGAAGCCGCCGCGCCAGTGCGGGTAGTGGGCCAGCCGACAGCCGCCGATGGCTTGGCCGAGCGCGGTGGAGTGCACCGCGACGATGATCGGCAGCCCGGAACGAGGACCCTGCCGCATGACGACGCGTTCGTGGATCAACTCGCCGGTCCCGCCGACGGCTTCTGTGGCCATGGTGACTCCCCGTTGATCGGCCGCTTGGTGGCACCCGACCGTAGCCAAGCAGCCGGTGTCGACCCGTCAGTTCCGAACGATGTTCGGGCAGCGGGGAGAATCCCGTTCGTGGACGAACTTGATTCGGCGATCGTGGCCCAATTACAGACACATGCGCGGCAGACCAACCGCGAACTGGCCCGGGCGGTCGGCATCGCCCCGTCGACCTGCCTGCAACGGGTCCGGGCATTGCGGGACCGCGGGGTGATCACCGGGTATCACGCCGAGATCAGTCTCGCCGCGCTCAACCGCGGCGTCCAGGCGCTGCTGCACGTGCAGGTCCGGCCGCTCAGCCGCACCGTGATCGAGGGCTTCAAGGCGTACGCGTTGGCTCTGCCCGAGGTCCTGTCGGTGTTCGTCGTGGCCGGCGCCGACGACTTTCTGGTCCACGTCGCCGTGCCCAGCGTGGACGGCCTGCGCGGGTTCCTCATGGACAAGTTCAGCGGGCGCCGCGAGATCGTTGGGTTCCGCAGCTCGGTGATCTACCAGCACGCCCGTAAACCGGTCATCGAGCCGATCGACCCGTGACATCGGCCGCGCGTTCACGCCGCAATCGGCGCCGTGTCTGCCGGCGCGCAGCTGCCGAACCAGATGGAGTGGCTAATATCCCGTGCGGCGTCCGGCAGGCCGCGACGGTGGCCGCTGGTGACACCGCGTGCGGCACAACAAGGAGGTGGCGGTATGACGACGATGGAAGGCGCCTTTCTGATCGCCGGCCTGGTATGCGGGGCAACGTGCCTCCTGTTCCTGCGCCGAGTGCTGATCACCGTCCACCTGGTGCTACGTGGTGAACGGGCCCAGGGCTGGTGCGCGAAGCGCCAGATCATCCACAGTGCCAACGCGGGCTCGGCGATCGGCAACTCTCGCACCGAGTTCACCTTCGCCTTTCGCACGTCCGCCGGCGAGACCGTCGAGTTCAAGGATCGGCCGGGCGCCTTCGGTTACGAGGAGGGCGCAGCGGTACGGGTCTGCTACGACCCCGCGCGCCCGCACAAGCGGGCCACCATCGCGGGGCCGGACACCTGGGGCCCGGTGTACGTACGACTCTTCGTCGCCCTGCCGATGGCACTGGTGTCCTATGTGGCCTTGACCACTCTGGCGCGCGAATGGGGCATTATCGCCAGGTATTGATGATCAATCCCGCGCATCCGGCCTGATTGGGATGTCAAGAATGCCGAGGAAGGCGGTCGCTGCCGGCGTACGGCTGTAGCCACTCCAGATGGCGTATTCGATGCGGGTCGCCGCGTCCGTGACCTCGATGGTGACGACGCCGGTGAGCCGAGGCGTGTAGGCGGCGGGGAGCATGGCCACGCCGAGGTTCTGCCCCACGAGTCGATCGATGAAGTCCGCGCTGGTCACTTCGAAGGCGACGTCGCGGCTGAGACCAGCGGCCGCGAAGGCCTGGTCGGACTGGGCACGTCCGGCGGTTCCGGCCGGCAGGTCGACGAATGTCTCGGAAGACAGCCTGCGAAGGTCGACCGCCGGTTCGTCGGCGAGTGGGTGGTCCGGGGCGACCACGGCGACGAGTCGATCACGGGCGAGTTCGTGTGCGGCGACACCTTGGGGTCGCGCGGTGATCGGCAGCCCGAGGAAGGCCACGTCGATGCTTCCTTGCTTGACCTGTGCGAGGAGTTCCTCGCTCGCGCCCACCCGCAGGCTGATGCGTACGTGCGGGTACTGCTGGCGGAAGTCCCGCAGCGCGGCCGGGACGTCGACTGCGGCGACGGTGGGGATCAGGCCCACGGCGAGCCGTCCGCGTACCTCTCCGACCGCTGCGGCGGCCTCGGCGGCTGCGCGCTCGGCGGCGTCCAGGCACTGTCGGGCGGCCGGGAGGAACGCTTCGCCGGCGGGCGTCAGCCGCACCCGGCGGCTGGTGCGCTCGAAGAGCCTCGCACCGAGCTCCCGCTCCAGTCGCGCGATCTGGTGGCTGAGGGCGGACTGGACCACGAGACATCGTTCGGCCGCCCGGGTGAAGCTGTTCGTCTCGGCCACGGCGACGACGTAGCGCATCTGCTGGAGCTCCACCGATCCATCTTGTACTGAGATCGTTGAGGTGACAAACATGTGTTGGACTCATTGATCGCCACCAGGTGAGACTGCCAGCGTGACCAATCCAACAGCACAGAGTGTTGTCGGCGGAGCCGACAGTGTCCGCCCCGGGAATCTGCCTCGCATCGCCCTGACGGCGCTCGCTCCCGCGGTGTGGGGCACGACCTACATCGTCACCACCGAACTTCTCCCCCAGGGGCACCCGCTGTTCGCGGGACTCCTGCGTGCGCTGCCCGCCGGACTGATCGCGCTGGCGATCACCCGGACGCTTCCGCAGGGGGCGTGGTGGGGGAAAGCCGCCGTACTCGGCGTGCTGAACATCGGACTGTTCCTGCCGCTGCTGTTCGTCGCGGCCGAACGTCTGCCGGGAGGTGTTGCCGCAACCCTGGCGGCGGGACAGCCGCTCGTCGTCGCCGTCCTGGCCGTAACCGTGCTCCACGAGCACCTTTCCGCCTGGCGCCTCTGCTGGGGGGTGGCAGGCGTCGTCGGCGTCGGTCTGGTGGTGATCGGGCCGCATGCGGCGCTCGACCTCGTCGGGATCGCGGCGGGCCTTGCCGGCGCCGCCACGATGGCGCTCGGCGTGACCCTCACCAAACGCTGGGGACGGCCCGCCGGGGCCAGTCCGACCGCCTTTGCCGGCTGGCAACTCACCGCGGGAGGCGTGTTCCTGGCGCCGGTCACCTACCTTGTCGAGGGGGCACCGCCCGCGATCGATCCGGGCGCCGCCCTCGGCTACCTCTGGCTCGGTCTGGTCGGCGGCCTGCTCACCTACGTCCTGTGGTTCCGCGGCATCACCACCTTGCCGGTCACCTCTGTCGCGGTTCTCGGCCTGCTCTCGCCGCTGGTCGCCGCCGTTCTCGGCGCCACCCTGCTCGGCCAGACGCTCGGCCCGATCCAACTCGTGGGGTTCGCACTCTCACTCGCCGCGATCGTCGCGGGACAGGCTCCCACCCCCGGCCGCGCGCGGAAGGGCGCGGCGGACATCGCGGGCGGCCCGCCGGAGGGCCTCCCACCAGGTCGCCTCGGCCCGATGCCGGCCGCTACGCCACAGTCGCGAGTCCTCGCTTGAGCAACGCGTCCCCAAGGGGCGTGAGCGTGTGCAGCACCGCCTTTCCGACGCGGCCGGTGCGAATCAGCCCGGCGCTGCGTAGTACCGCGGTGTGCTGGCTGATCGACGCGGCGCTGACCCCGACCCGACGGGCCAGTTCGGTGGTGCTGCTGCCCTCGCCGATGGACTCCAGCACCGCGGTGCGGGTGTCGCCGATCAGCGGAGCCAGCGAGATGCGCGGTGCGGGCGCCGCGGCGGACACGGGCACGCTGTGCTCGACCGGATACACCAGCACCTGCGGCAGGGCGCTGTCGTGCAGGAAGTCCGGGGTGCTCATCGAGATGAACGACGGGACCAGCACCAGACCCCGGCCGTTGAGGTGTACGTCCTGCTCCTGTTGCACGTCGACCGACAGGACCGGCGACGACCACCGCATCATCGGCAGGTAACTGCTCAGCAGCCCTTCGGTGCCGCCGTCCAGGTAGGCCCGGGCGCGCCGGGCACGGTCGGCGTCGATGTGGGCCTGTGCCTGCTGCCAGTACGGTTCGACGGCGGAGCGGAAGTGTCCGCGTATCGCGTCAGCAAGCCGCTGCACGGTCTCCCGGTCGCCGTCGGCGAGTTGCCTGGTCCACGACGGCAGTCGGTGCCGGCCGGCCAGAATGCCGAGCTCGGCGCGGAATCGGGAGCGCGGCGTGCTGAGCAACGCCTCGATTCCGGCGTCCAGCCCGAACTGGCCTTCGCTGGGCGTCAGGAAGTCCGGGAAGTATCCGCCGGGCACCAGGGCGCGCAGCATCGCCAGGTCTTCCGGGGAACAGGCCAGCGCGACGGCTCGGCGCCACTCGTGGAAGACGAGCGACGGACCACGCTCCTGCAGGCGGAAGATGCTGAACACCGTCTCCCACATGGGATCAGGTTCCGGCAGCACCCGTACCCGGCCGAGATCCTCGGCGGTGAAGTGGATCCGCAGCACGGCGGCCCGCCCTCCGTTGTGCTCGCTATATTGATGTTGGTCACGCTAATCGGCGCCGGACCCGCTTGGCAACCGGTCACCACGGCAAGAGGTTTAACGCTCGCCTTGAAGGTGTGGCCCGCCCGTGCCGGGCCGCTTGAAGATGACCTTCGCAGGCTTCGCCAAGATCCCGGGACGGACGAGTAGAGGGAGATCCGATGCGTGTCAAGAAGGCCTTCGCGGCACTGATCACCACCTGCGCGGTGGCGTTCACCGTGGCGATCGCTCCGACGCCGGCCCAGGCCGACTCCTGGCCGCAGTGGAACGTCTGGTACATCAGCGTGTTCAAGCCCACGAGCGGTCTTCCCACGATGGTGATGGACGTGACGAACGGGTCGTCGGCCAACATGACGCCGGTGCAGCTGTGGGAGCTTCGCACCTCGGGGAACACCCTGAACCAACAGTGGCTGGTGCGGTCGAAGCAGATCGACGCGAGCGGCAACTACGGTTACGAGATCGTCAACCGGGGCTCCGGCAAATGCCTCGACCGCCGGTCCGATCTGGGGCTCGGCAACGGCAACGCCGTGCAGCAGTACGACTGCACCGGAGCGTCGAACCAGATCTGGTGGCCGGCCGCGGTCGGCACCAGCAACTGGGTCATGTTGAAGAACGGCGCCGACCGCCGTTGTCTCGACGTCCGAGACGTCAGGTACGCCAACGGCGCGCCACTGCAGGTCTGGGACTGCAGCGGCAACTGGAACCAGCGCTGGAACATCTACTGACCCGAAAGGAACACCGCCGCGATTCTCGCAGAGTTGCGGCGGTGTTCGCCGGCGGCGACGCCGGGCCGGTGACGGGGTCAAGGCCGCTTCGTCGTGAGACCGGTGCACCGCTTCGCCGTGGCGATCTTGTCCTCGATCCGCTCCCGGGCCGCGCCGGAAACGAGCACGGGCTGCCCGGTGCCCGACACCGTCGCCGGCAGGAACTCGTTGCGTATCACCGTCCGGCCCCGCACGGTCAGCCGCAGGACCCCGGAGTCGGTGCTGTGCGACTCGCTGTACCAGAGGAAGTTGCCGAGCCCGTAGTGCACGTAGGTCTTACCCAGCCAACCGTCGGCGAGCAGGGTGTGCGCGTGGGTGCCGAGCACGATGTCCGCTCCGGCGGCGGCCACCTGGCGGGCGAACGTCTTCATCTCCCCTGTCGGGCAGGAGTTGCCCTCGACGCCCCAGTGCATGAAGACGATCACCAGGTCGGCCTGATCGCGGGCTGCTCGCACGGCGGCCACGGCCCGGGCCTCGTCGAACGCCATCGCGATTCCCGGCCGGGTTTCGGTCGCTTTCCACTGGGCGGCCAGCTCGTGCACCTGCGACATCCCCAGCACCGCGATCCGCACACCCTTCACGGTGCTCAGCCACGGTGCGTACGCCGCGTCGACGTCGCGGCCCGCGCCGAACACCGGGAAGTTCGCGTCCGCCGCCGCGTCGAGGGTGTCCAGCAGCCCCACCTGGCCGTAGTCGAGGGAATGGTTGTTGGCGATCGACGCCGCGTCGATCCCCGCCGCGCGGAGCGCCGGGTACGCGGTCGCCGGCGATCGGAACTGAAAGCGTTTGGGCTGCGGGGTGCCGCGGTCCGTCACCGACGTCTCAAGGTTGACCAAGGTCAGGTCGGCGTCACGTAGCACCGGCGTGATGCGGCCGAATGCGGTCTGTGGGTCGTCGAGCAGACGCCGAGTGCGGCCCGTGAAGTGCACGTCGCCCGCGAACGCCAGCCGCAGCTCGACCGGCGCAGTCGCGCCCGTCTCGGTGGCGCCCGGCTCGGTGGCGCCCGGCGATGCGGTGGCGTTCGACGTCGTCGCGGCCGGGGACCGCCATTCGGCCGCCGGGCGGTCCGTCCCTTCGGTGGCGCACCCGGCCAATGCCGTCCCGACCGCGAAGGCCGCCACCGTCAGACGCGCCCTGGTGCTGATCACCCGCACAGGATAGTGGCCGAGCCAGGACGTTGGCGCAGCCACGACTCCCACATCGGCGTCGTCGCGTGCCGCGGCTGATCATCCTACCTACGGTTCGTGCGCGGTTTCGGTGACAAATCGCCTGGCCGGCCTGTCGGCGTGCATAAGTCAGGCGGTCCGGGGTAAACCGGCCACCGCGCGCCAGCCCGACGCCAGGGGAAGACGGGGACAGTAATGCCGAACCAGTTTGCGCTCGATGTGACCAAGATCCGGGACGATGCTCGCCGGCGGATGCAGGAAGGACCGGTCACCGCGACGTACGGCGGAGACACCGACCCGGTTCTGGACATTCTCAACCAGGTCGTCGCGACCGAGATCGTGTGCTACCTGCGCTACATCCAGAACTCGATCGCCGCTGCCGGCATCGACCGTGCGCAGGTGGCCGCCGAGTTCAAGGAGCACGCGGCGGAGGAACTGCAGCACGGCCTGCGTGCGGCCGAGCGGATCAATCAACTCGGTGGGGTGCCCGACTTCGACCCCGCCACGCTCGCTCGGCGCGCCCATACCGAATACTCCGCGCCGGCCGCGACGGATCTGGACACCATGCTCCGGGAGAACCTGGTGGCCGAACGTATCGTCATCTCCTCGTACCAGGAGATCATCCGGTGGATCGGCGACTCCGACCCGACCACCCGCCGGCTGATGGAGGACATCCTGGAGGAGGAGGAAGAGCACGCCAACGACCTGACGGATCTGCTCGGCGTCCAGGGCTGACCGCCGTTGCGCGGACGGGCATCAGTTGCCCGTCGTCGCGTCCGCGCCGGCGGGCTCGGCGCTCGCTGTCGTCCCTGCACCCTGTGGTCGCCGCCTACCGTCCGCCTGGAAGCTCGCGGTGAAGAGCAGACCAACCGTGACCACGCCGAGGGTGACGGAGAGCGAGCGCAGGATGCCGATGTGGTTCGCGAGGAAGCCGAGAAGCGGGGGTCCGGCCAGGAAGGCCGTGTAGCCGATGGAGGAGACGACGCTGACGCGGCTGGCTGCGTGGGTCGGGTCGTCGGCTGCCGCGCTGATGCCGAGCGGAAATCCCATCGCGGTGCCCAGTCCCCAGATGATGACACCGACCAGGGCGAACGCCTGGTGTGGGCTGAAGATCGTGATCGCGAGGCCGGACATGGCGAGGACCGCGCTGGCGCGGGTGACGAGTCTCGGGCCGTGTCGGTTGACGAGCGGCGGCCCGAACCATCGGCCGAGGGTCATCGCGGCGACGAACATCGCGAAGCTCAGCGATCCGGCGGCAACCGAGGTGTGGTGGCCCTCGATCATGGCGGACGCGAGCCAGTCGTTGCCGGTGCCCTCGGAGAACGCCATGCTCAACACGAAGACGCCGACAGCGAGGGTGCGTGGCTCGGCCCACGCACGCAGGGCGTTGCGGGTCGGTCGGCTGGCGGACGGCCGGGTGTCCGTGGCCAGGTAGCCGCGGGTGGACAGTGGCAGCGCCACGGCGACGAGGACCGCCACGAAGGCCAGGTGGGCGACGACCGGGATGTGGAGAGCGGCGCAGGCTGCGGCGAGCCCGGCGCCGAGGACGGTTCCAGCGCTCAGGGAGGCATGGAACCGAGACATCATGGACGTGCCGGCCCGCTGCTCGACGGCAGCGGCCTCGACGTTCATGGCCACGTCCCAGATGCCGGTACTGAGTCCGAGAAGCGCGAGTCCGGCAGCCGTGACGGTGACGGCGCCCTGTGCGCCGATGCCGGCCAGGCAGAGCCCGGCGGCGCTGGCCAGACCGGCTACGGCAACGGCGCGGCGGGGACCGATGCGCGCCACGACCGTCCCCGCCGCCAACACCGACATGACCGATCCGATGGGCAGGGCGAGCAGCAACAGTCCCAGCTGTTGCGGGCTCAGCTGAAGCTGGTTCTTGACGCTCGGGATGCGGGCTGCCCAGGTGGCGAAGGCGAAGCCGCTACCGACGAACGCCAGATACACGGCGGCTGTCGCGGCCCGCACCTGCGCGCGGCCGTCGCCCGCCGGCGCGGCCAGCGCCGGCGACCTGTCGGGCGCGCCGAGGGGGGTGCCGGTCATCCCGCCACGTCGCCGGGTACGAGGCGACGGACCGAGTCCCTGATCTTTGCGGGATCGACGGGCCGGGTGGAGAGGGTCGCATGCAGAACGAGCCCTTCGATCAGCGCGTCGAGCGCCTCCGCGGTGTCGGGATCGAAATGTCGCTGCAGCGATCGACGGGTGCTGTCCATCCACTCCTGGGTGATCGTTCGGAGCTGGGGATCGCGTGCCGCCGCGGCGTACAGCTCGTAGGCGAGGATCGCGCTGCGGTGGTTGTCGGCCAGGTCGGCCAGCATCGCATCGACGACCTTCGTGCGGGCGTCGGCTCCCGGTTCGATCTCCACCATCTGCGCGTCGAACTCCGCCGCCGCTGTCTCGGCCAGATGTGTGAAGGCCGCCGCCAGCAGATGCGCGAGGCTGGCGAAGTGGTACGTGACCGACCCCAGCGGCACGTCGGCGGCGGCGGCGACCCGGCGGTGGGTCGTTCCGGCCACACCGCGCTCGGTGATGACGTCCAATGTGACCTCTATCAGGCGCTGGCGCCGATCCGGTTCGTACCGGCGGCGGCTCCTACCAGTGCTCTGCTGCCGGCTGGTCATCCGTCGTGGACCGATCGGATGACACGAGCGGGGTTACCCACGGCGACGACGTCGGCGGGGATGTCCTTCGTGACGACCGCGCCGGCGCCGATCACCGAGTTGTCGCCGATGGTGACACCGGGGCAGATCACGGCCATGCCGCCGATCCACACGTTGTTGCCGATCGTGATCGGCAGAGCCGCCTCCCACTTGGCGCGGCGTGGCTCCGGGTCGATCGGGTGCGTCGGGGTCAGCAGTTGCACGTTCGGGCCCATCAGCACGTCCTCCCCGATGTGAATCTGCGCGACGTCCAGGGCCGTCAACCCGTAGTTGATGAACGTCCGGGCGCCGACCCGGATGTGCCTGCCGTAGTCGACCTGCAGGGGAGGACGGATCTCCACCTCCGCACCGACCGAGCCCAGCAGCTGCTCAAGCAGGGCCCGGCGCCCCGCCGGGTCTCGCGGATCGCTGTCGTTGAACGCCTTCGTCAGCACCATCGCTTGGCGCATCGCCGCGTCCAACTCGGGGTCCGCACCCCGGTAGAGATCGCCGGCGAGCATGCGTTCCCGCATTGAGCGCGAGTCACCGTTAGCAAGATCAAGAGGAGTCATGCGTACGATCGTACAAGCAACGTACGATCGTACACAACGATAGTCGCGGGGTGCGTCGGACTTCCGGCCGAGGCGGCCGGGTCCCTGCTCGCCGTCCGGCGTCAGGTTTCCTGTCGTAGGGCGAGGGCTGGGCACATGGCGATTGCTTTGCGGGCGGTGCTGCCCAGCCATGGTGGGACGGGGGTGTTGGGTAGGGACGGGTATCCGTTCGCGTCGAGGGTGATCAGTTCGGGCGCGAGTTGGGCGCAGAGTCCGTGTCC
>NZ_JBIWJO010000027.1:0-19782 GCF_044765245.1 Micromonospora sp. NPDC093277 | reverse complement strand
ACCGGGGGCGAAGTACCGGAGTGGCCCGGCGCCATGATCGGGTGCACTGTATTCGGCATGAGCGCTCGCAGTGCGGCAAACCCGTAGGTCAAGATCGTTTGTGTCGTCCGCACCCAGCCTGTCGGGGCCGCCTGGTGGTCAACGGTCCGGCGCCCCGAATTCCTCGATCAACGCCACGATCGCGGGATCCATCGGCGCTCGTACGTCCGTAGGTCGCGTGACCTCGTCGCCCTGAGGGTCGTAGATGGTAAGGTTGTATCGGCTGGCGAGTTGGTCAATCAACTGCAACGCGGGCGTGCTGCGTTCGCTGAAGCTCAGGTGCATGCTGACGTGGTCGATGTCGACATTCAGTGGCATGTCCATCCACGGGCAGTCGTGAGCGTACGGCGGGAAGTCCGGGTAGTGGGCGCGGAGGTTCTCGTAGAACCCAACGATGCGTTCGTCCAGCTCACCTTCGGGGTGATGCAGGCTTCGGCAGCGCTCCGCCATAGCCCGTACCGCGACATCGGTCGCGCCCGGGTCGACAGCAAGCACGACGAGACCGAAGCTCATGAGGCTATGGTGCCCTTCCGTGGTGACTCGGACGTCCGGCGTGGAGCGCTGATGGCAGAGGCCGTGGGTTTACCGGACATGGATCGAGAGAAGCATCTTGGACGACCTCGGGTTTGGAATCGTGCCGATCGCGGACGCGCGGCCGAATCGAGCCTCCGACGTCCACTGCTGCATGGAGGCAGGACCCGCCCGGCGCCTGCCGTCCTCTATCCGAGCGTGAGCATCGCCTCGGTGACCTCGCCGACCGCCGCATCGGGGATCGCAGTGGCGGCATCCTTGAGGACGAGCAGGCGCGCCCCGGGGATCTCGCGTGCGATCGCCTCGCCGTTGCCGACGGGGAAGAACCGGTCGCGGCGGCCGTGGACGACGAGCGTGGGGACCTCGATCTCGGGCAGGCGCTCGCGCCAGCGGGGTTTACAGTCGAGCCTGGAAAACACCATGCCCATCTGGTTGGCCATCTGGACCGGGGGTGCGGTGCCGGGCGTGCGGTCCCAGATGCGCGCAGCGATTGCGCGCGCGGCTACGGGGTCGTCGCCGCGGATCTCCGCGCTGGCGGCGGCGAACTCCGCAACCGCCTCGCGGTCGGTCCAATCGGGCATCGGACGCGCGAACAGCTGGCTCATCGTCGCCTGGTCATGGTCCGGGAGGTCATCGTCGGGCGGGCCCGGGGCAACCGCGCGGGTGCCGACCAGGGTGAGCGCCGAGAACGCACCCGGATGGTCGAGCACGGCCACCTGAGCGACCATCCCGCCGACGCCGATCCCCGCGAGGTGCGCAGGTCCCCCGCCGAGCGCGTCAGCAAGGGCCGCTGCATCGGCGGCGAGGTCGCGCACGGTGTAGGCAGGCTCTTCCGGATTCTTCGTCGTCGACTCCCCGCTGTCGCGCAGGTCGTAGCGCACCACACGACGACCGCCGGCGGCGAGGCGCTCGCAAAACGCGTCGGGCCAGGAGAGCATCGTCGTCCCGCCCGCGAGCAGGACGAGTGGCGCGTCGTCGTCACCGAACGACTCGATGCCCAAGGCGATCTCATTGGCGTTGACAGTGGTCATCGGATCACCGGAAGACGTCGTAGGTCAGGTGCGTGGCAGTCGATGTCGAGGTTACGCTAATCAGCTGACGTCACCAGCGGCGCCGCCGTGCTCTTCCCAGGTTGCGGGTCAGCTCCTCGCGGTTCTGATGCGCCCACCGGTTCCAGGCCGGTTGACCGGGACTTGTGCGCCAGGATTCGCTCAGCGGACTGTTATCGACGGTGTCGAAACCGAACTGGTCGTACAACCGCGTCACGAGCTCAACGGCCTCGGGGAAATTGCTTGAGACAGACAGTGCCAGCCGGCCGGGGGCACCGGCAGGTCGACCGGCGATGAGAAGCCGGGGAGCCTGGATGTGGGTGAATGCTTTGGCGACCTTTGACGCGGGGAGGTGCTCCTGGCGCAGCTCGTGGACCGTCTTCTCGCCCGAGTCGAGGATCGGGATGTGGCCGTCGCGCCAGACCATATAGTTGTTCGTGTCCAGCACGATTTTTCCTGCCAGCTCCTCGACCGGCATGTTGTTGACGACTCTGAGGGGCACGGCCACGATGGCGAAATCGCCTGCTGCCGCGGCATCCGCAGCGGTTGCCGCATGCGCTGACGGGCCGAGCTCGGCAACAAGGTTTTTCAGCGTCTCAGGCCCCCGCGAGTTGGCGATGACGATACTATATCCCTGGGAAATCGCCGCACGGGCGATCTGGCTGCCGACCTCGCCCGCGCCGATGATCCCGATCGTTGTCATGGACAGTTCCACCTCAAGACTCTTTCTTTCGATCCTGCCGCGTCCGCTCGTCGGGGAACGAGCGGACGCGGCAATTTTGATCCCTGATGTCAGGCGGTCAGTTGCCGAAGCACCTCGGCCGAATCATGCAGGGCTGTCATCTGCACGAATCGACCGTTGCTGACCTTGTAGATGGCGTATTCGACGATCTCGAACGAGGCGCCGGAAGGAGGCACACCGAGCCACTCCTTCACCGGGGTGCCGGTGTTGATTGCGCGCACAGCAATGCGGTCACGGTCAAACAGCAGTTCCTCGACCTCCCAGTGAAGGTCCGGAACGGCATCGATGTCTTGCTTCTGGACCGCGATGACGTCGTCTCGGGTGCCCGGCTCGCCGTTCAACAGGACCTGGTCATTGATGAACTCGTCCATCCCATCGAATTTGTGGGCGTTCAGCTGCGCGACGTAGCGCAGGTACCAGCTACGCAGACCGTTCTCGGTCATCAGATTGTCCTTTCGTTCATCAGATCGTCCTTAGTTCCTCCGCGCCTACCAGCTCAATTCCCCGAGTTCGTCCGTAAAGGTCCCGGTCGGGCCCTCCGTCCCGAGCGTGGCCAGGCGCACAACAGTCTTGGCGCTTTCCACCACTGATCTTCCGACTCCAAAGGCGGCGGTCATGTCGGTGGCGGTCGTGCCGGGCTCGAGTGCGTTGAACTTGATACCCGGCTGGGACTTGGCGTACTGAACAGTGAGCATGGTGGCTGCTGACTTCGACGCCGAGTAGAGCGCTAACGGCATATTGAACTCCGGTCGGTCGGGGTTGTTCACCGCCCAGAAAGATCCAAGGCTGCTCGAAAGGGTGACCACCGTGGGGTTCGACGACTTTCGCAGCAGGGGCAGTGCTGCCTCCGTGACTCGGACAATCCCCACCGCGTTGGTGTCGAACACGCGGAGGGCCGTTGGTCCGTCGATGGCTCCGGCCCCGGAGATGCCCGCGTTGTTCACCAGGACGTCGAGTCGGCCCTCGGCCGAATCAATGGTTGCCAGCGCGTCGCTCACCGACACGTCGTCGGTCACATCGAGCTGGACGAATCGCGTGCCCAGCGCCGCCGCGGCCTTCTCGCCTCGCTCGACGTCGCGTGCGCTGACGTACACGATGTGGCCCAACTCGAGAAGCTGTTTGGCTGTCTCGAAGCCGATGCCCTTGTTCGCGCCGGTGATCAGCGTGACGGTCATGCGTCTCCTCTAGGTATGCGCGCCTGAGCGGGGCGGTTGACAAGCCATGAATGACCGCGGTGCTCGAGTGCGGCGCCCTTTTGTACTGCTCGGTTGCAGAGCGCCACTAGCAGGTTTTGTACCGATCGGTCGGTGAGCCGGGCCACCTTCTGTACTGAGCGGTAGACTGAGCCCATGAGCACTGAGACGCCCACCGTCGGACGACCGCGGGCTTTCGACGAGGAGACGGTCCTCGGCCGCGCCGCCGAGGTCTTCTGGCGACATGGCTACGAGGGTGCGTCGCTGAGCGCCCTCACCAGCGCGATGGGCATCAACCGGCCGAGCCTGTACGCGACGTTCGGCAACAAGGAGCAGCTGTTCCAGCGCGCCTTCGCCCGCTATCACGAGACCCAGGTGACCAGCGCTCGCGCCGTGCTCGAACAACCCACCGCGTACGCCGCCATAGAAGCTTTCCTACGCTCCAGCGCCGACGGCCTCACCGCCGGTGATCACCCCGCTGGCTGCCTCTCCATCCAAGGGGGCCTGGCCTGCTCGCCGGAGAACACCCGCATCTCCGAGATCCTGGCCGCCGGCCGGGCCGCCATCGAGTCCGCCCTCGAAGAACGACTGTCCCGCGCGGCGGAGGAAGGTGACCTCCCGAACGGCATGGACCCCCGGGCGCTGGCACGATTCGTAATGGCGCTCAGCGAGGGCCACGCCGTCCACGCCGCGGCCGGCGCGAGCCGCGAAGATCTCCAGGCCTCCGTCGACATCGCCCTGCGAGCCATCGCGCTCCACTCCTGAGCGCCGTTGCAGTAGCAGTATCAATCCCCAGCCGCTCTTGTCGGATTCGGGTTCTGGCAGCTCAAGATGGCTCTCTGCCGACACCCGTCCCATCGATGATTTTCTACTGGCCGTGCCCCGGGACCAGAAGATCCCACCGCGACAGGCAGCACCCGCGCCGACGCGCTTGCCCCCGGCGCACCGCGCCCTGGTATGAAGCGCCGGAGCTACGGTGACGGCGTCAAGGGTGTTGCGCCCGGGTCCGCGTACTTGCCGGGCCGCCCAGTCGTTGATCGCTTGGGTGGCCAGGATGATGTCGTCGGGGCGGTGGTGCGGGCGAGCGAGCATCCTCGCGGTCCACCCCGAGGCGCGCCGATCGGTACTCTGCGGCGTTCATCGTCCGAGCGGCGCGCTGAGCGATCCGTCCGGGCGGTACGCGAACCTGCGTGGCCGTGTGCCAGGACGGAAAGTGCCGGTGCAACGTGGCGTGGACGCCCCCGGTACCTTCCGCGACGCTGCTGGCTGCCGGGATGGGCACCGCGGTACTACGCCGGAACCGGGAGATCATTCCGTGGTACCGCTGCCGGAGGGCGTTCGGTCTCTAGCGTCGTTGGCGGGACGCCGGAAACGCGGTGGAGTCGAGGCGAGGGATGGTCGATGATCGAGGCACGGCAGCTGACGAAGCGGTACGGCGAGAAGACGGCGGTCGACCGCCTTGACTTCGAGGTGAAGCCCGGCATGGTGACCGGGTTCCTCGGGCCGAACGGTGCGGGGAAGTCCACCACCATGCGCTTGATCATCGGGCTGGACGCGCCGACCAGCGGGTCGGTGACCGTCAACGGCCGGCGGTACGCGCGCCACACGGCGCCGCTGCAGGAGGTCGGAGCGCTGCTGGAGGCGCGGTCGATCCACCCGGGCCGCACCGCGTTCGACCACCTGATGGTCCTCTCCCACACGCACGGTATCCCGCGGCGGCGGGTCGACGAGATGATCGAGCTGACCGGGTTGCAGTCCGTGGCGCGCAAGCGTGCCGGGTCGTTCTCGCTGGGCATGGGGCAGCGGCTCGGCATCGCCGCCGCGCTGCTCGGCGACCCGGCGACGGTGATGCTCGACGAGCCCGTCAACGGCCTCGACCCCGAGGGCGTGCTGTGGATCCGCAACCTGCTCGCCGGGCTCGCCGCCGAGGGCCGCACAGTGTTCGTGTCGTCGCACCTGATGGCCGAGGTGGCGCTCGTCGCCGAGCACCTCATCGTCGTCGGGCGCGGGCGGCTGCTCGCCGACACCACCGTGCAGGACCTGGTGCGCCAGGCCGGCGGCGACACCGTCACCGTGGCCACTGCGGACCCGGCCCGGCTGCGGGCCGCACTGGCCGGCCCAGGCGTCGAGATCACCGGGCGGGCCGGCTCCGAGCAGCTGCAGGTGAGCGGCCTGTCGGCACGGCAGATCGGCCTCGTGGCCGCCGAGCACGGCATCGCCCTGTTCGAGCTCACCCCGAAGCACGTATCGCTGGAGGAGGCGTTCATGGATCTGACGAGGGACGCCGTGGAGTACCACGGCGCCGTGACGAGCGGGGTGGCGGCATGAGCACCGTTGCGGAAGTTCGCACCGCGGGAGCCGGCGCCGGGCCGGTGTCGCGGCCCGCGTACAAGGTCACTGGGCGGCGGGTGCTCCGCTCGGAGTGGGCGAAGCTGTGGACGCTGCGCTCCACCTGGATCACGCTCGCCCTCGGGCTGGCCGGCCTGCTGGTGTTCGGCAGCATCGCGGCGGTGCGGTACAAGTCGCTGACCACCTCCGGCGGCACCCGGATGGGCTCGGGGGAGTTCGTCAACGCGAGCGCGGTGACCCTGGCGCTGTTCGGCGTACGGTTCGGCCAGCTGGCGCTCGGCGTGCTCGGCGTGCTGGTCGCCGCAGGTGAGTACTCCACGGGCATGATCCGCTCGACGCTGGCCGCGGTGCCGCGCCGGCTGCCGGTGCTGTGGTCCAAGGCCGCCGTGTACGGCGTGGTCGCCTTCGTCGTCGGCGTCGCCGGCGCGTTCGGCGGGTTCCTGATCGTCAACGCCGTCGTGAACGGCACCCCGGCCCACATGTCCCTGTCGGACAGCGGCGTCGCCCGGTCGCTGCTCGGCGCCGGCCTCTATCTGAGCCTCGTCGGGGTGATCGGGACCGCGCTCGGGATGCTGATGCGCTCGGTTCCCGGGGCCATCTCGGTGCTCGTCGCCACGCTGCTGCTGGTGCCCGGGCTGCTGTCGCTGCTGCCCACCTCCTGGCAGGACAACATCGGCCCGTACCTGCCGAGCAACGCCGGCGAGGCGCTCTACGCGCTGCAACACGCGCCGGGCACACTGTCCGCGGGGACCGGCGCGCTGGTCCTGCTGGGCTGGACCGCCCTGGCGCTGGCCGGCGGAGCCTACCGCCTGGTACGCAAGGACGCATGACCATCGCGAGGGGGTCTGTGACGATGAGCTCCGCCGGCACCGACCACCTCGCCGCCTACCCGCTGGTCGGCCGGCTCGCCGGCCTCGGCCAGCGGGTGCGGCGGCTCGACGACCGGCGGCCATGGCTGTTCGACGCGGCGGTGGTGGCCGTGGTACTGCTGGTGTTCTGCGTGCCCGACTTCGTCCACGGCGAGGAACGGCGGGACCTGCAGCGACTGCTTCACCATCTGCCACCGGCCGGCACGGCCGCCCTGCAGCTCGGCCTGGTCCTGCCGCTGTTCTGGCGTCGGCGGGCCCCCACCGCCACGTTCTACGCCATCGCGGCCGTGTTCGTCCTGCAGTGGTCCGTCGGCGTGCTGTTGCGCGCCGACGTCGCGCTGCTCATCGCCGTCTACGGCCTCGTGCTACGGGTCGACCCGGCCCGCTTGCCCTGGGCCGGGCTGACCGTCACCGCGGCGCTGTTCCTGGTCGCGTGGCGGGTCTCCAGCGTGGTGTCGCCATGGGACGCGCTGTTCTTCTTCTACAGCGCCGTCACCGCGGCCGCCGCCCTGGGCTTCGCCATCCGCATCCGCCGGGCACAGCTGGCCGCGCTGCGTGACCGGGCGCAGCGCCTGGAGATCGAGCGCGACCAGCGCAGCAAGCTCGCCGCGGCCACCGAACGCACCCGGGTGGCCCGCGAGATGCACGACATCATCGGCCACAGCCTGTCGGTGATCATCTCACTGGCCGACGGCGGCGCATACGCGGTCGGTGGCAACCCGCAACGCGGCCGCGAGGCGCTCGAACTCATCGGCGACACCAGCCGGCAGGCCCTCACCGAACTGCGCCGGGTGCTCGGCGTCCTGCGCAACGAGACCGAGGCCGCCGAACTCCACCCGCAGCCCGGCGTCGCCGAGATCAGCGCCTTGTGTGAGCGCATCCGGGTAGCCGGACCGGACGTCGTCTACCGCACCGCCGGCAACGTCGACGCCCTCGACCCCGGGGTACAGCTCACCGCGTACCGCATCGTGCAGGAGGCGCTCACCAACGCGCTGCGGTACGCGGGGCCGCACACCGCCCTCGACGTCGGCCTCATCGCCGCCGACGGGCGGCTGCAGATCACGGTGCACGACGCCGGCCCCCAGCCGCCCGACCGCCCGCCACCGCCGCCCGCGAAACCCGGGCACGGACTCGCCGGCATGCGCGAGCGAGCCGCCCTGTACGGCGGAACCGTCGAGGCCGGCCCGCGCCCCGGCGGAGGATGGACGGTGCGGGCGATCCTCGACCTGACCCCGCTCGCCGCACTCGAAGGCCGGAAATGATCACTGTGCTCATCGTCGACGACCAGCCCCTGCAACGGCTGGGTTTCCGCATGTTGCTGGAGAACAACGAGGAAACGGACGTCGTCGGAGAAGCCGGCAACGGTATCGAGGCGGTGCGCCGCGCCGAGCAGCTGCACCCCGACGTGATTCTCATGGACGTACGCATGCCCGGCATGGACGGCATCGAGGCCACCCGGCGCATCGTCGCGGCCGGCGACCGGTCCCGGGTGCTCGTGCTGACCACGTTTGACCTGGACGAGTACGCGTACGCCGCCCTGCGCGCCGGGGCCAGCGGCTTCCTACTCAAGGACGCGCGCCCTGAGGAGCTTCTGGCTGGCATCCGGGCGGTCGCGGACGGCGACGCCGTCATCGCGCCCGCGCTGACCCGCCGACTGCTGGACCGCTTCGCCGGCCAGCTCGCCGCCGGCCCTTCGCAGCCGGGCCGCACCGACCCGCGGCTGGCCAGCCTCACCGACCGGGAACGCGAGATCCTGGTGGCGATCGGAAGCGGCTGGACCAACCGGGAAATCGCCGAGCGGCTCGTGCTGTCGGAGTCCACCGTGAAGACCCACGTCGGTAAGATCCTCGCCAAGATAGGCGCCCGCGACCGCGTACAGGCCGTCATATTCGCCTACGACCAAGGACTCACCCGACCGAACACCGGCGGATGACCGCCCATACGATCCGGCGACCTCAGCCCCGATGAGCAGGAACCGCCCGGCACACCCGCGCGCCTAGGGCCAGCCCGGAGATGCTCCCGGCAACGATTCGCCCGCCACCGCCACCGCCACCGCTGAACGCTGGCCCAGCGTCCGCGTCTCGACGTGAGCCAGCGATCGAAGCCCGTGGAGGGTTGCCGCCACGTCTGGGTCGCCTTGGGCTGACCCGATGGACGCCCTCTCGGACGGGAGGGCGTCCTCGACTTGTCGGAGTCGGTCAGGCGATTTGACGTGCTACGGCATTGCGCAGGTGAAGTCGTATCTGACGGTCGTCCATCCCTGGGCGGCCATGTCGAAGAGCATGAAGTCCAGGGTGAGTTCGATCGTCTTGATCGGAGCGCCCGACCCCGGAATCAGCTTCAACGTCCCGCCGGCATTCCCGTTCGAGTTCACCTCGTACTTCCGACCACCGGAAAGGCTGGTACCGCCGTTCTTGGTCGCGTTCCACCGGACGCCCTCGTTGGCGGCGGCCACCTCACAGAAGTCGGGGACGATGGGGTTGCACCTGCGGCCGGACCGCTGCTCCCCCCTCGGCGCCTGCTTGTACTCGAATGCGAAGGTGCCGTCGTGGATGCCACCGTTCAGGTCGCCCCAGGGCAGGCTGACGTGGAAGTCGGCACATGATGCCATCTTCCCGGTCAGGTCGGCCTGACTGAGCGGGTCGCCGAAGACGTAGGCGTAGTTGTTGGCGCAACCGCCCTCGACAGGGTCCACGGACAGGAAGCGGGCCTCGGCGGGGTTGTAGGGGCGGGCGCCCATGATGGTGATGCCGGTGGCCGGGTTGGTGAGTTTGCCGGCCGTGCCGAATGCGCCGATCTGCTGGCTGCCGCTGGCGTTGGTGATCCCGCTCGCGCTGGTCTGCTGCCCCCACGGATCGTAGGTGACCGGGTTGCCTTGCCGGGTTCCGGTGGCGTCGGCGACGGCGGTGTGATGGCCGTGCAGATCCGGGTACGACCACGTGCTGCCCGAGGACTTCTTTGCCAGCAGCACCTGGCCCGGGAGCCCGATGTACCCATCGGTGATGGTTTTGGCGCTGTTGAGCACGGCGGCGGGGGCGTCGCCGAACCCGGCGTAGGCGTAGTAGACGGTCGTGCCACCCGTCGTCGTACTCAGCACCCGATCCAGCGCGTCGTAGGTGTAGGCGATGGTGGCACCGTTCTTGGTGGTGGACGCCAGCCGGTCCGAGGCGTCCCAGGTCAGGACGGCGCCGCTGTCGCGGGTCTGGTTGCCGTGCCCGTCGTAGGCGTAGTCCGTGTTCCTGGTCGTGCCGGTGATGGTGGCGACGAGCTGGTCCGCGGCGTTGTAGCAGGACCGGGTGGTCGAGCTGCTGCCGCCGGCGGCCGGGACGAGGGTGACGGCGGTGCGGTTGGTGTTCGCGCCGGCCTTCGGGCTCGCGCAGCCGTCGCCCGTGTCGTTGTCGGCGTAGCTGTAGGTCGAGTGGCCCGCGGCGTGCCACGCGTCGATCAGCCGGCCGGCCGGATCGTAGGTGTAGTCGATCGCGGTGGCTCCGGCGGGATTCGGGTTGGTCAGGGTGGTGCCGGCGAGGTTCTGCTGCTCGCTGACGATCCGTCCGCCCGGGCTGTACACGACCTGGTTCCCGGCGATCAGGCTGCCGCCCGCGGTCCGGGTGAAGACCAGGCTGTTGCCGTGCCCGAGGGCGTCGTAGCCGAGGGCGGCGGTGGTGCCGTTGGCGTAGGTGACACCGGTCAGCCGTTCGGTGGCGGCGTCGTAGCTCGCCGTCGCCGCCAGCGTGCCGTCCACGCTGACCGTCGAAACCTGGGCTGTGTCCGGGTTGTAGGTGGGCGTCACGGTCCCCTGCGGTCCCGAGGTCGTGGTGACCTGCCCGGCCTGGTTGTAGCTGATCTGGGTCACCTTGCCGACGGTGTCGACATACTGGCTGAGCCGGCCGAGCAGATCGGCTGTGGAGGTGATCGTGCCGCTGGCATCGCTGACGGACGAGACGAGGGGATTGCCGCCGACGGCGTAGGTATGGGTGACCGTCCGCGCCGGGGCGGTCCCGGTCGCCGGCCACGTCTGCGTGGTGACCCGGCCTCGCGCGTCATAGCTGGTGCACTGCCACAACGCGCTGCCGATCGTGGTGACCGGCCCGATCCGGCGCCCGACCTGCCGGCCCGTGGCGTCGTAGACGAATTGCTGGACTCGTGCCGGGGTGCCGGCGTCCGGGGCCGGGTCGGTCTGCTGCTTGAGCTGCCCGCCCTGCAGCGTGGTACCGCTGACGCCGCACGCGGCGGCGATCGGGCCGTCGGTGCCGCCGTAATACGTGTAGCTGGTGGTGTTGCCGGCCGGCAGCGTCGTGCTCGTCCTGCGGAAGAAGGTGGCGCCGGTGGGTGGTTCGTAGGTGTTGGTCGTTGTCAACGGTGTCGCGCTGCCGGCACCGGCGGTGGTCGTGGTGGCCAAGCCGTAGACAGGGTCGTTGCCACCCGCGGTGTAGGTGGTGGCCGTGACCTTGCCGTCGGGGTCGGTGGTGGAGGTGGTGAGGCCGTAGTTCGGGTGCAGCGTGGAGTCGGCCGGGATTCTCCACGTCAACGGCTGGATCTGGGTGCTGACCAGTGAGACGGCGAATTCGTCGACCACTGCGGCGGATCCCTGGTAGTCGAGTTCGATCTGGTGGGTCGTCCCGGCGAAGCATTCGCCGGCGTAGTACTCGCCTTGTGGGTCGGAGGACGCGGTGTAGTGGTTACCGGCGACGAAGGTGTCCGGGACGCCGGGGATGACGCCGGGGCCGCCGCGCACGAGTGGCCGGCCGTCGATCCACAGCGTGATCGGACCTCGATAGTCGACCTGGACGTACCAGCCGCAGCCGTCCGGGATGTCGATGCTGCCGGTGAGTTTCATGCTCCACTTACCTGCGGCGTCCGGCGCGACCGGCGACGTGCCGGCCGGCCAGTTGGCGCACAGCAGTCCGGTCGTGGCCGGGCAGTAGCTGCTGGTGGCGGTGCCGCCCACGCCGGTGGCGTGCTTGACGGCCGGGCCCGTGAACTGCCCGTTGCTCCAGTAGGTCGCGGCCAGCCCGGTGAGGCCTTCGTCGTGACCGCTGTGGGTGTGCGGGATCGTGGTGATCCCGCAGCCGGCGGTGCCGTGCGGATCGGCGACGGGCAGGTAGCCCTGGATCGGGGCGACCGGCGTGACGTCGGTGGGCCAGCCGCCGCTGAAGCAGGCCAGCGGCGCAGGCCCGTAGACGTCGGTGACGTTGCCGCGCGGGTCGTACAGCGTGCTGGTCTGCAGTCCCTGGGCGTTGCCGGTGGCGATCGGCCGGTCGAGGGTGTCCCACACGGTCGTGGTGCTCTTGCCGGCCGAGTCGGTCTGGCTGGTGATGCGGCCCTGGCCGTCGTAGCTGGTGCGCGCCGCATACCCGGAGGACGGCGCGAACCCGCCGATCGACACGTCGGTGTGGCCGCTGCCGTAGGTGTAGTTGCGGTACGGCCGGGCGGCCCCGGTCGTCGGCGCCGGCTGGGTCACCTTGGCGACCCGCCCCGACTGGTCGTAGCAGATCTGGGTGTCCACGGCTGCCGTGGTGAGTCCGGTCGTGCCCGCGGGGCAGGCCAGCGTCGAGCCGGCGGAGCCACCACTGGACACGTAGGCGTTGGCCAGCGCGTCGCGGATCTGCGCCAGCCGGGCGCTGCTGTCGTAGCCCAGCAGCGTTATCCGCCCGCCGGGGCTGCTGACGGAGGCCAGCTCACCGTCGCCGTTGTAGCCGAAGGTGCTGGACTGCCCGTCCCAGGTGTCGAAGCGGCACAGGTAACCGGTGGGCGCGGGATTGCTGGTGGGGCAGTTCGCGTCGCCGCCGTAGAAGGCGGTCGCCGATCGGTTGGAGACCGGGTCGGTGATCGTGCGCAACGCGATCGGACTGCCGCCGTAGGTGTAGCGCAGCGCCGTGGGGTGCCGGTCGTCCGCGACCGACGTCACCGACGCGAGACTGCCGTCGGTCGTGAAGGTGTACAGCAGCCCGGCGGCGGTCGCCAGCTGCAGCTGACCGCTCGCGTTGAGGGTGAGGTTGTCGTCGTTGCCCGGCGGCGAAGTGTAGCTGCCGGCCGGTGGCTGGTAGACCATGCCGGTCGAGGGCGGGGGATACTGCGGCGTGCGCGTGAACCTCGCGATGGCACCCGACGGGCTGCTCAGCACGACCTGTTGGCCCTGGTCCTCGGCGTGCGTCCAGACCACCGTCGCGGTCGAGGTCAGCGACCATCCCGGGGGCAGGCCGCTGCGCTGGGGGGTGAGCCAGCCGACCGGGACCTGGACCGCCTTCTTGGCCGGATCGGACTCGCTGGTGTGGTTGGCCCACAGCTGGATCGCTCCACCGGCGGCGTTGGCCCAAGCCTCGACCTTGATCTGATGCTGGCTTGCGCCGGCCACGGTCGTGGTGCCGAACGTCGCGGTGTTCGTGGAGGCGGTCGCCGACCAGTTGTCGTATACCGGGGTCGATGAGCCGTCGAGGTAGACCCGCATGCCGCCGCTGCCCAGCCCGCCCAGCGTCCACGTGCCGGCCGGCAACCGGAGCGCGCCGGTCCAGCGCACCAGGAACGGTTTAGACGAGGTCAGGCCTCCGATCGGCGGATCGCTGTTCCACGACAGGTTGATGCCCGGATCGACCCGCTGGCCTGCGGCTGCCCCGGGGAACGCGTGATTGCCGGTGTCCTGGTAGTACTGGCCGAGCAGCCCGAAGTTCGAGCCGTCGGTCAGCGAGCCGTTCACCGAGTTGTAGGTCAGCGTCAGCCCGACCGGGCCACCCAGGGCCTGCACGGTCTGGGTGCCGACCGCGACCGCGAGGTTGCCGGTCAGCATGTTGACCGTTTCGCTCGAGGGTGAGTCGCCCGGCGAGGGGGCTCCCTGGCTCGGCATGCTCGACGAGCCGGGCGGCGCGCCGACGGTGTCGGTGGGCGACGGGCCACCCGCACCGAGGCGCTTCTTCACCTGGAAGCTGATCGGCGCCCGGGGCGCCGCCGGCGGCACATACTGCGGGTCGGAGTGATCCCACCATTGCATCGCGGTCACGTCGCTGCGCACGGTCGCGTAGTAGGTGAGCCCGTCGGACAGTGCGCCGGGCGGAACGGTCCACGTAGGCTGGTCGATCCAGCCCGAGTCGACCACCACCCCCGTGCCGTCGGAGTTGGTACCGATCTGGAAGTCGTACTGTGCGGCATGGCGGTCGCTGGCATCGACGGCCGCCGGGGTCGCGGTCAGCGTCGGGGTCGCCGTGGAGATCACGGCGTGGTTGGTCGGGGCCGTGATGCTGCTCGGTGCCGGCTGCCGCACATATGTGACGGAAAGGAACACGTCGTTGGGGTCGGTGACCGACGCGAAGTGATTATCGGCGGACGTAACCGAGAACCAGGCCCCCTGCCGACCGGCCATGAACGGGATGACCTGCCCGTCCATGGCTTCGGCTTCGCAGGCGTTCCACTGCCATCGGTGCATCAGCACCCCGTATGGCATTCCCACGTAGGTGGGCGGAAAGTTCTCCGCGTTGTTCAAGCCGTACACGTTGAAGTCGTACTGACCGGACGCCAGCGGGCTCGGGTCGCACCAGAAGTACACATGGGCCCCGGCGAGCTGCCAGGCGGGCTGACCCGGCGTGGCCGCCGGAGCCGCCGGCATCGGCACGTAGAACGCCGTGCGCCACCGCGCCGCACGGCTGTCCAACCCAACCTGCATCACACCGTTCAGCGTCTGACCGTCACTGCTGCGACTCACCGTGTGCGTCGGCAGCGTGCTCGGCGGTTTCCACACCGGGTCGATCACGACGGGGAACGCCGACTGCGGCAGGCTCCTCAACCACGTCGGGGATATGGACGCGACAATCGCCCGGCCCTCAACGGACAGCCGCAAACCTGAAGCCGAGGTCGTTGCGCCGTCGGCCCTCGTCACCGTCAACGCCGGCACAGTCCCGACACCGACGCCGCCAGCCATGAGATCCACGCTCCCGGACCGGTTCAAACGCGGCGTCGCACCAACCACATCGAACGCGAACCTCGACCGGGTCGAGGGCCCATGCAGCACGATGTCTTCTTTGACCCCAGCCGCCGTCACCGTCTCCTCGACATCGACGCCAGGCCAGATTCCCCGGTATGTTGCCCGGTTACCGGACACCGAGGGCTCCTTGCCCGGATCGGCGACCTCCCTTGCCGCGAAGCCGAATTGCCGGCCCGCGTTGGTGATCTGCACGCCGCCGCCGGTCGCACCTGCCGGGCCAAACGACGCGGACCAGCTGTTCCCCTTCGAGCGCGACCACCCAGGCCGCGCGGAGATCGGCGCGAGATCCGAGTCGATCTCCTGCCATGCTGACGAACCGCTCGGCCGGTAGAAATGCGGCTCGGCGTACGACCGGACCGTCAGGCTGCCGTTGGCGTTCTCGAACACGGCCGACGTGGCCGTCCGCCGCTGCACCAGCTCCCGCGCCCCGGCCGAGGGCTTCCGGGCGATGTCACCGGCCCCGAACGCCGCAGCCGGAGCCTGTGCGATCGGCTGGTTCACTGGTGCGGAGCTCAGCAGGCCCGGCGGCTGCGAAGACGCCGCCGGGCCCTGGGTCGCCACGGCGCCCGAATCGCTCACCACGACCAGCCCCGCGCTGAGCACGACGGCCGCCGTGGCCGCTGCGGTCCAGCCCCGCAGTGCCCGGGCGCGTCCGGCCATGGAGCGAACAGCAACGGTGGCCGCCCCGGGCCGCAGCGCAGCCGGGGCATGGAGGAGGGCCGAGGCGGCCGAGCCCGCCCATCGGGCCGCAATCGCCCAACGCGAAGTCCGAGTGCCGTGACTGATCAGTGGGGTTCGCACGCACTCACTTTGGCCATGCCGCAGCGCCGCACCTACGAAAACGCCGAGACTTCTTTCAATATTTACACCTTCCTCGCCCTGTCCACGTCCGTCGTGAAAGTACGGCTCAGGCCCAGGGCTCTGGCAGAGTCGTCGGGTGATGCCGAGTAGTGCCAGCGGGTGGGCACTGTCGCGGACGTGATGCCGGTTCCTGCGGTCACCACCACGGTCAACCGGTGCCGGACCCCGCAGGCGCGCGGATCCGGCAGATCCGCCAGCGCGGCGGGCAGCCAGCAGCGGTTCGGGCACGGTGACAGCCGGCGCGGCGGACACAGAAGAGATCAGCGATGATGGCAGCGCGGGCACGACCCACATCGGACGATCGACAAGGCGTAGGAACCTCGATGACCATCTGAACCGGTCATACTCGCCCTGCTACCACCAGCAAGAGCACGTCTACACCAGCCACATCACGCCGGACACCCTCACGACTATGCCGGAGCCCTGCTGCCAGCACAGGTCGCCGACCTCCTCTTCGAGATGAACGCGCCACCTCGGTCGGCCGCGCATTTGCGCGCTGTGCACGACGTCGCCGCCCAGCTCACTGCCTGGCTTGCCGCTCGCTACCCAGCCCTGGTCATCGACCGCGAGGCCGTTCTCTTCGGCGCGGCCACCCACGACATCGGCAAGGCCGTTCACGTCGAGGAACTGTCCGGACCAGGCTCCCGGCACGAGCCAGCCGGGCAGCAGCTTCTGCTCGACGCCGGCATCGATCCTTACCTGCCCGCTTCGCCGCGACGCCTGCCAGTTGGGGGACGACCGCCGTCGAGCTCGAAGACCTGCTCGTCAGCCTCGCCGACAAGATCTGGAAAGCCAAGCGCGTCCCCGACCTCGAACAACTCGTCGTCGACCGGCTCGCCGCCGCTTTCGGGTAGGAGCCCTGGCAGCCTTTTCCTCAACCTCGACGACCACCTGGACAAGATTGCGGCGGACGCGGACCATCGGCTCGCCTTCCCGAATGGCTATCCCACCGCGACCGGCTCAGACGTGCCGAGCCGGGTCCGTCAGCTCCGCTCCGATCGCTTCGCGGCATGAGCGTGCAACCGATCTTGCAGCCAGCTACCCCGATCGCGGCATGAGCGAGCGCGCGTTCACACGGTCCCTCGGTGCGAGCCTGGCGTGCCTGAGAAGTTGTTCGACCACCCAGGCCTGCCGGTGCCGGGGAGGCAACCGCTGCGTGAGCCGGGATGTACTCAACGGCGCCACCGGCCAACTGGCGGAAATTGCTGACCGCCGGCCCGGCACCCCACCGCCATACGCGCTCCGGTCGACTGACCGCCGGCCACCGGCGCCCGTCTGTGACCGTGCGGAAAGCCCGAAACGCGTTTCTCCGATTGGCGTTCGCTCCGTAGGATCTCCGGCGATCAAGGGGGATGAAACGGTGGGCGATTTCCAGCAGTTCGTGACGGATGTGACTTCGCGTCTGTCCACCATGTCCAAGGGTGAGTTGTACGCCGTCGGCGACGGCCTCGACCGGGACTCACTCTGGCTCACCTTTCTCGAATCCTTCCCCGCCGGCACCAATCTGCGGTTCCGTGAGCGATCCGAGTACGACTGCTCGACCTGCCGCGGTTTCATCAAGCACTTCGGCAACGTCGTCGAGATCCACGCCGGGCGGGTCCGTACCGTCTGGTCCGGGGTGTCGGCCTCCGACCCGGTCTTCTCCGTCGTCGCCGCCGCTCTGGACGAGTTCGTTCTTTCGCTGCCGTTGTCCACCATCTTCCGGTCCACTCAGGCGCAGTACGGGACGAAGACCACCCGAACGCTGCGCGACGGCCAGGTCGAGGTGTGGCACCACCTGCACGGCCGGGTGGAAAAGCGGCATCGCATCGAAGACGTCGGCGCGGCACAGGGCAACTTTGACGCCGCGGTGCAGGTCTTCCAGCGTGGCCTGGCCGAGCTGACCCAGCACGCTCTGGACACCGTCGTCGACCTTATCGACGACAACGCCCTCTACCGCGGCACGGAGCATCGTCGGGCGGTGACCGAGTTCCGGTCGCTGCAGAACCGGTGGACGAAGGCGACCGACGGACGGGCCTTCGTCTTCGCCAACGCCATGAACCCGGCGGCACGCTTCCGCAACACGGTGATCGGCACCCTCGTCCAGGATCTCTCCGCGGGCGTCGACCTGGAGCAGGCGGTCCGGTCGTTCGAGACGAAGGTGGCACCGCAGAATTACCAGCGCCCCACGGCGTTGATCACCCCGGCCATGGTCAAGGCTGCCATGAAGACCATTGACGAGTTGGACATCGAGGAGTCGTTGCAGCGAAGGTTCGCCCGGCTGTCCGATGTGTCGGTCACCAACGTGCTATGGGTAGACAACGACACACAGCCGCGGATGAAGGACGGCATCGAAGGGCTGCTCATGCAGGCGGCCACTATAAAGTCGGCAGGTGCGCGCTTTCGTGACGCGAAGCCGGAGGAGATTCCCGTGGTCTCCTTCATAAAGGACATCCTGCCCGGCGCCACCACCATCGACCTATGGGTCGCCAACACCTACGAGCCGCACTTCGTCAGTCTCACGACCGGCCAGCACTCGGCTGCTCCGCGGTTGTTCAAGTGGGACAACGATTTCGGCTGGTCGTACGGCGGCAACGTCACCGACTCGATCAGGGAGAAGGTCAAGCGGGCCGGCGGCAACGTCACCGGCAAGCTGCGGGTGAGCCTGTCCTGGTTCAACCACGACGACCTCGACCTGCACGTGTTCGAACCCAACGGCGACCACATCTGGTACCAGGAGAAGCGCAACAAGCTGGACGTCGACATGAACGCCAGCGGGACGCTCTCCCGCGAGCCGGTCGAGAACGTCACCTGGACCGACCGTGTCCCCGACGGTGAGTACCGAATCGAGGTGAACCAGTATCGCAAGCGCGACAGCACCCAGGTCGGCTTCGTGATCGAGACCGAGAGCAACGGGAAAATCGAGCATTACAGCCACGAACGCGCGGTCGGCCACAAGGAAACCGTCGAGGTGGGCCGGATGACGGTTACCGGCGGTGTGATCACCGCTTTCCGGCCGGGTAAAGACGTGCAGCCGGGCAGTGCGGGCAAGGAGTTGTGGGGCATCACCACCGAACAGTTCGTACCGGTGTCCACCGTCATGTACTCGCCGAACTACTTCGACGACAACGAGGTCGGTAACCGGCACTACTTCTTCATCCTGAAGGGGTGCGTGAACGACCAGCCGACGCGGGGGATCTACAACGAGTTCCTCCGCGGCGACTTGCAACCGCACCGCAAGGTGTTCGAGGTTCTCGGCGACCGCACCAAGTGCGAGCCGTCTCCGGATCAGCTGTCCGGTCTCGGCTTCAGCTCCACGGTCCGCAGCTCTGTGGTCGCGAAGGTGACCATGACCGGCGGCCGGCGCCGCCTCATCAGCATCCAGTTCTGATTCCCTACCCAGAAATCGGAGAGAGGCCATCGTGACCATTTTTGAAAAGGCCACGCGGGAGAAGTTCCGCTATCCGTCGGCCAAGGGCCTGCTGACCACGGAACAGTTGTGGGAGCTTCCGCTGACCGCCAAGTCCGGCTTTAGCCTCGATGATGTGGCCAAGGCGGTCAACGCCGAACTCAAGGCCGTCGACACCGAGTCGTTCGTGGCCACCGAGGCCAATCCGGCCAAGGCGACCTTGGAGACCAAGTTGGAGGTCGTCAAGCACGTCATCGCCGTCCGCCTCGCGGAGGACCAGGCGGCGAAGGCGGCGGCGGCCAAGAAGTTGGAGAAGGAGAAGCTGCTGGCGGTCCTGGGCCGCAAGCAGGATGCGGTCCTGGAAAACCTGACCGAGGCAGAGCTGCTGGCCCGAATCAACAACCTGTAGCCCGCGCGGGGCTGGACATCACGGAGCTCTTCCCCGGGCTGAGGGAGCACTCGGCGACAGCCACGCGGCTACATCCCCGGCCCGGTACGCCGACGGCCGCCGACAGTTCGGTCGGTGGCCCGCTGCTGTGGCCGGCCGATGAGGCCTGGCCGGCGTGCACAGATGGCGATGCCCACTACATTCCCGATCCGGCACGCCCCCACGGTCGACACTCCCGCAACGTAGGCTGTCAGCGCTGCGTCGGGCAGGGTGTAAACCGCTGCCGCAGCACGTTGCAGCGAACCACTCCACAGCCGAAGGTCTCTACACGGAACGTCCGCTCATGCCGAATACAGTGCACCCGATCATGGCGCCGGGCCACTCCGGTACTTCGCCCCGTC
>NZ_JBIWJO010000026.1:0-21570 GCF_044765245.1 Micromonospora sp. NPDC093277 | reverse complement strand
CAACACAACCGACCGTCGCGGGATCGTCACGCGTGACCTTCTTGCGGCCGGACCGACTTCTGCTCGGCCTCCGTGGCGGCGAGCAGGGCGAGTGCGGCGCCGATGTTCGACTGACCGGGCATCAGCAGGGCGTTGCGTACGCCGGTCCACTGCCAGCTGAGGAACAGCGCGTACCGATCGGGCGATGGTCTGTCGACATTCGCCGGACGGCATACGACGAGGTGGCAGGCGACCACCGCCGACCAGATCGGCCCCTGCACGGCGATGGCCTCGCAGCGCAGTGCGGCGCCCGCGACGGTCCGCAGCAGCCTACGCAACCAGTGGTGCAGCCCGTCGGTGGTCTCCACGACGACGTCGTCGCCGATCCCGAGCGCGCAGAGGTGGAACCGGCGTCGCAGCAGTCGCTGCAGCGGCCCGGGGTCGCCTGCGGAGAGCGCGGCGCAGGCGGCCCGCAGTCGTCGCCTGATGATGGTCGAGAACATCTTTACTCCCTTGTCCGGTGTCAAGCGGACAGGTGTCACCCTGTCGGTCACCAGGCGCCCTTGCCTGCTCGTCATGCCGCGGCGCGCCGCCGCCTGCGACCAGCGCCGGCGTCGACTCCCGTCCGCCGAGCCGGATCGCGTGGAACGGGCACACCGGGCCACGGGATGGCCAGCGGCCGTACGCTCGCTGGGTCTGCCAGCCGCCAGCCGCCTCGGCCGGTGATGATCCGGTGGCGGCCGAGGCGTTGTCTGAGACGGTGAATGATCACGCGCACCGTGTCGACCGTGGCGGGCCGTCGGGGCGGTCGCGACGCCGACCAGATCTGTCGTGCGCTCCGCGGCGCGCCCCGCGCCTCGACCAGGACGCGCAGCACGGCGAACTCCTGCGGCCCGAGCCGGATGCCCGGGGTCGACCCGTCGTGCACGTACTTGTGTTCGAGGTCGAGGCGCAGATCTCCGTGGGAGACGACGCGGTCACCGGGGAGCGCGACCCGGGCGGGATCCTGCAGCCACCATCCGCCTGTCCCGGTGAGGATGCGCGCGGCACCGATCTTCCTGCGGATGTGCGAGATCACCACGCCGATCTGGGCAGCGGTGGGGGGACGATACCCGGGCGGCATGGCGGCGGTGATGGCCTCCCGACGTAGCGGTGTGCCGCGAGCTGCGATCAGCACGGCCAGCACGGCGGCCTGCTGGCCACTGAGCAGGGCCGCCGACCCCGGGTGCAGCCGGGTCAGGCCGGTGGCCAACTGCAGTTCCACCCCCGCATAGGACCGGGGGACGTCCCGCGCGGGTATCCGTGGGTCGTGCCGAGCGGCGCCGGACCGTGGCCACGACGGGCGGGCGATGCCGGTCTCCACCATGACTCGGGCCTCCGATCGTTGTCGTGCACGCCCTCGACGAGGCGCGGCCGGCGGTGGTTCAGACCCTGTCCGCCTCCGGCTCGCACCTACGAGGTGTGGTCGCGCTCGTAGCCGCCGTCGACGTCCCACACCGCCCCGGTCACGAAACCGCTCTGCTCGCTGTCGAGCAGCATCAGCGCCGGAGCGGCGATCTCCTCCACGGTCGCCAGCCGCTTGATCAGGCTCGTCTTGAGGATCGTGTCCAGCAGGCCGGGAACGGCGTCGGCCGCGGCCTGGAGCTTCTGCGTCGCGGTGGCGCCGGGGCTGATCGCGTTGACCCGGATTCCCCGCGGGGCGAGTTCCACCGCCCAGGTCGCGACGAGATGATTCAGCGCCGCCTTGGTCGCGCTGAAGGCACCCAACCCGGGGACGGGCATCCGCGCGGACGCCGCGGAGACCACGAGTACGGCGGCTCCGGGACGGTTCGCCAACATCGGCGCGGCGGCGCGAACGAACGAGACGGTGCCGAGTACGTTGACCGCCAGCATGCGTTCGACCTGGTCGAGTGGTTGTTCCAGGACGTGACCGAGGGCGGATTCGGCGGCACTGCACACCAGCAGGTCCACGCCGCCGTACTCGCTCACCGCCCGGTCGACCGCCCGCTCGGCGGTCGCCGGATCCGCCACGTCGCCGGCCACGCCGCTGGCGGCCGGGCCGATCGCCTTGACCGCCTCGGCCAGCACGTCCTCGCGCCGGCCGACCAGGACGACGTTGGCTCCCGCAGTCGCCAGCTCCGCGGCGATCGTGTAGCCGATTCCCTGAGTGCCACCGGCCACGATGGCCGTCTTTCCGTGCACGCCCATGTCACTTCCCCTTTCCTGGGTGCGAGATGTTGCTTGAGGTCGGTATGGAAGAACCGTCAGACGAGGCGGCGAGCCCGGGGGTCGGTCACGACGTTCCTCGGGGGCGTAGCTCGATCCGGACCGGCGACGCCGGTCGCAGCGTGGTGAGCATGTTGAAGCCGATGTCCTGCCCCGGCACGGTGCGCAGCTCGAACCGGTTGAGCAGCTGCGCGAGCAGGACCACCGATTCCACCAGGGAGAAGGTCGCTCCGATGCACATCCGCTGACCGCCCGAGAAGGGCAGGTACGACCATGGGTGGCGGTCCTTGCCGCGATCGGGGTCGAATCGCTCCGGGTCGAACCGTTCCGGGTCGGACCAGAACCGGCGGTGGCGGTGCGCGCCCCAGAAGTAGGGCATCACCAGGTCGTCGCGCTTGATCGAGAAGCCGAGGATCTCGTCGTCGGCCAGCGCGGTGCGGGCGGTCATGACGACCGGGCCCCGTAGCCGGAGCGTCTCGTCGACGACCTTGCGCAGGTACCCGAGACGGGGGACGTCCGAGTAGTCGGGATCCCGGCCCTCGAGCACGTCGTCGACCTCCGCGCGCATCGCGGCCAGCACCTCGGGGCGGCCGTCGAGCAGCGTGAACAGCCAGGTGAGGGTCAGCGCGGTTGTCTCGTGTCCCGCCACGAACAGGGTGAAGACCTCGTCGCGAATCTCCCGGTCGGAGAGGGGCGCGCCGGTGTCTTCGTCGCGGGCGGACAGCAGCATGGCGAGCAGGGTGCGCTCGGCGTCCGCGCCACGTCGGCGACCTGCGTCGATCACCCGGTACACGGCGGCGTCGAGCTGCCGGAGGGTGCGGTGGAACCGCAGATTGCGGGGCGTCGGCAGCCACTCCGGCAACACGATCCCGTTGGTGCGCTCGCTGACCAGCTCCAGCGCCTTGCCGAACCCGTCGCCCGACACCTCCGCCGCCGGACCCAGGTCCCGGCCGAACAGGGCCGTGACCACCACGTCCAGGGTCAGCGAGACCATCTCCCGGTAGGCGTCGATCGACGACCATCCGCCCGGGTCGAGCCGGTCGCGCAGGCCGTCGAAGTAGCGCCGTCCGCTCTCCACCATCGCGTCGGTGATCCCGCCCAGCGCGGTCCGGTGGAAGGCCGGCTGCACGATCGTGCGCCGCGCCCGCCACTGCTCGCCCTCGAGTGTGATGAGACCGTCGCCGAGGACTCGGCGCAGTCCGTCGAAGCTGCGGCCCTTGACGTAGTTGTCGCGCCGGGTCGCCAGTATCCGCTTGATCCCCTCGGGATGCGCCACCACGACGGCGTTCTGGCCGGCGTCGAACCGGAACACGTCACCGTGCTGCCGCCAGCACCGCTCGAAGAACGGCACCATTCCCTGCCGCCAGATCGCGGGCAGGTCCCCGACCACGGACCAGCCCTTCGGCCCGGGCGGGGGGATCGGGGCCGGTGCCGCGGGCGCGTTCTCCGATGTGGGCATGTCTCGCTTCCTCCAGTTGGCGCTCCTCACCTGACGACTACGGCGTGCGGGCGCGACGGTTCACCGGTCCGGTCGACGCGCGGGAGGTTCGCCCTGCCGCGGCGGGTGCGTCACCGTGCTTCCGGCGCCGGGCGCCGGCGGGACAGCGGGGCGGGCAGCGTCCGGGTGCGCGGCCACACGGTCCAGCGGCCGACCGCGGGGTAGGCGTCGTGGACGGCCGCGGTGGCCCAACGCATCCGCGCCACCGCCTCGACCGGGTGCTCGCCGTACTCCTGCGCCACCATCGCGGCGCAGCCGGCGGCGCGGTGCCGGTCGACGCTGCCCAGCACCGCGGCGCGGACCTGCTTCGGCGTCGGGTGTTCCGACGGCTGGAGATCCGAGACGAACAGCGCCTCGGCACGCACGCTCGCGATGATGGACGCTCTCATTCCGGTGCTCCTCTCGATCGACGGCGGGCGTCGTGTCGACCGCCCTCATCGGTGCGACCGTGTCGTCGGCCTCCGCCCCCAGCGTCGGCACCGGAGCGGTCAAGCTCTGCACCGGCGGCAACTACGCGAGAACGGTGAACCGGGTGGGGTCGGTCCAGGCCGGATCCCACCCCCGTCGCCTCAGTCGCCGTCGACGAGGGCGCGCAGCGCGCGTAGCGCGTGGTGGGCGCGCGACTTCACGGTGCCCTCGGGGATGCCGAGGGCTGCGGCGGCCTCGGCGGTGGAGAAGCCGCGGTAGTAGAGCACGACCAGCACCGCGCGGTGGTGCAGGGCGAGCTTGGGCAACGCGCCGCGGATCGTGTGGACGGCGATGACCGTCTCGGTGTGCTCGCGCGTCGCCGCGAGGTGGTTGAGGTCGACCGTGGTGACCTCGGTGGGCCGCCGCTTGCGACTGCGGGCCGCGTCGATGGCGAGGTGCCGGGCGACGGTGAACAACCATCTGCGTACGGACTCGGTGTCGGTGGGGAGGCGGTCGAGGTTGCGCCAGGCGCGCAGCAGAGTCTCCTGGAGCAGTTCCTCGGCCCCGTCGTGATTGCCGAGGGTGAGCCGGAGCAGGAAGCGACGTAGCGGCGCGGCGTGCACGTCGTGCAGCTCCCGCATGCGCGCTTCGGAGGCGACCGCGGGCGACGCGTCGGCGGCCACGCGGACGTCGGTGCGCCGGTCGGAACCGGCCTGGGCGTAAGCGGTGAGGTTCACCTCAGTCCTCCTTTAGCTGGCCACGTGGGGCGTGGCACCGACCGTCCATCGCGACTGACAGCCCGTCACCGGCCCGCAGGCCGTTCGGCTCTGGTGGCCGCCAGTTTTCCTGCGGTAATGGTCGCCGCCGCGCTTCGTGGCACTCATCCGTCAAGTGACTAGGCCATCGCTCAGCAATTGACTGATGTCCGTATGGAGTCGTTCCTGCGCGCGACGCGGCCGCCGGCCGGGTCACCCGATTTCCGGGTGCCCCGGCCGGGCACGAGCGCTCTTCGACCGAACTCGGGCTCACCACTCCGGCGTCCCGGCGCCGTCAGGCCGGTGCCGGGACGCCCGCCCAGAGGAATGCGTCGCGGTACGCCGCGGCGACCCGCTCCGGCTGGTCGTCGCCGAGCAGGTCCTGGTCCACCGGAATGCCCTGGCGGGCGAAGGACCAGCTGAGCATCCGGTAACTCGGGCGGTATCCGGCGAGGTCGCCCGGCGCGATCGGCACCGACCTCCCGGGTACGGCCGGTGCCAGCGCGTCGCGTTCGTAGATCGCCGACATCGCGCTGATCCGCCACCGGCCGCGCCGGCGCTCGGTGCGGTAGAGCAGCCGGACGCCCACCGTCACGTCGACCCCGTCGACGACCGGACGCGAGTTCAGGGTCATCGGCAGGACGACCACGGCCCGCGCACCGCCCAGGTGCACCACCGGCGGACCGAGCCGGTGGGTGGTGTTCTCGCCGGCCGCGGTCAATCGTCGGGACGCCGCCACGAAGTCCGGGCCGGATCCGGAGAACCAACTGATCGCCACCGTGCTGTCGGGGTGGAAGCAGTCCCGTGCCAGTTCCCACCAGCCGCGGTCGCGTGCCTCGCGCTCGCGCAGCACGAGCTGCGTGTTGGCGACCACGCCCGCGAACGGGGGCGAGGCGCTCCGGGCCGGTCCGGCGGTCATGCCGGCGGGGCGGTCGCGCCGGCGGGCACGGGCGCGTCCACCGCCAGCCGGCGCAGCCCGATCCGGGGCGTGGTGACGACGTACAGCCCGTCGATGGCCGACTCCGGGCCGGGCGCGATCTCCCGGACCGGCGTGAAGTCGACCCCCGGCACGCCGGGCGCGCGGTGCCGGCGGGCCTCGTCCTGCGCGCTCTCGGCTTCGTGGATCAGCGTGTCGGTCAGCAGCCGGTGGTCCAGCCGCTGCGCCTCGCGCAGGTCGGTCCGGCCGGTGATGATCTCGGCGAAGTCGCGCAGCGGCGCGGCGTCCGGCCGGTCGGCGTCCAGCAGCCGTTGCGCCTGCCAGAAGTAGTTCTGCTGGCCGTCGTACGATCGGTACAGCCGGGTGGTCAGCACCAGCAGCCGGCAGTAGGCGCGCCGGTAGGCGTGCTCGAAGAAGCTGCCGGCCTCGTCCTCGACCACCTCGCCGCGCAGCGTCGAACCGATCGCGGCGGCGGCCAGCAGCGCGCTGTACTGGGCCAGGTGGACCCCGGTGGACAGCAGCGGGTCGAGGAAACAGGCGGCGTCCCCGACGAGGACGTAGCCGGGGCCGCAGAACCGGTCCGCGACGTACGAGTAGTCCTGCTCGGCTCGGATGTCCGAGACGAGCGTAGCCGGTTCCACCATCCAGCTCACCTGCTCGCAGGCGGCGAGTCGGTTCAGGTAGTAGTCGCCCAGCGAGCCGAACTCCGGGCGTCGGCCGCGGAAGACGTCGCGGTGGGTGACGTGACCGAGGCTGAGCCGGTCGCCGGCCAGGGGAATGGCCCACCACCATCCGTCCGGTGTCGCGACGGCGTTCAGCGCACCGGGCGGGGCTCCCGGTGGGATCCGGGCGCGGGTCCAGTAACCCCACACGGCGATGTTCTCGAACTCCGGGTTGCGCCGGCGGTTGTGGAACAGTTGGGCGCTGAGCACTCCGGAGCGACCCGAGGCGTCCACCAGGAAGGTGAACCCGGTGGTCCGGGTCCGGCCGCCGCTGCTCCAGACCGCACCCACCGCCCGGTCGTGGTCGAACAGCACCCGCCGGACGGTGGCCGCCTCGATCACCTCGACGCCCTGCCGGGCCGCGTTGCGCAGCAGCAGCTCGTCGAACTCGCCGCGGTCCACCTGCCAGGACCGCGCCTCCGGGCCGACCGACTCGCCCCAGCTGACCACCCACTCGTCCTTGGTCCAGGTGAACCGGGCGCCGTACTTGTCCAGGAAGCCGTGGGCGTCCACGGCCTCGCGCGCGCCGGCCAGCTCGAGGATCGCGAACGAGGACGGCGCCAGCGACTCTCCGATGTGGTACCGGGGGAAGCGGTCCCGTTCCAGCAGTCGTACCCGCAGCCCCGATCGGGCCAGCAGCGCGGCTGCGGTGGAGCCCGCCGGACCGCCGCCGATCACCAGTACGTCAACGTGTTCGTCCATCTCTTCTTCCCTTCTCGATGACCGGCTCGCCGGAGCGGCGTCACGGCGAGCCGGAAGGGGGGCCAGGACGACCGCCGCCGCGCGAAGCGGGCGGAACGGTCGGTCCTGGCCTGTCCTCGGCTCACGCCCCGCGCAGCACGATGGCCGAGTTGTTGCCACCCATTCCGACGCTGGTGGAGATGGCGTGGCGGACCGGGGTCGCGACGCCGGTGCCGATCACGTGGTGCAGCTCGCAGTCCTGGTCCGGGTCCCGCAGTCCGTGCGTCGGCGGCACCCGGTCGTCCCGGGCGGCCAGCAGCGCGACGAGCGCCTCGAACGCGCCGGAACCGCCGAGCATGTGTCCCGTCGCGCCCTTGACGCCGCTGACCCGTACCTCGTCGACATGTGCCCCGAACACCTTGCGCAGGGCGGTGGCCTCGGCCGGGTCGTTGGACTTGGTGGCGGTGCCGTGCACGTTGACGTAGTCGACCTCGTCCGGGCGGACCCCGGCGTCGGCCAAGGCTTCCAGCAGGCACGCCGTCATGCCGGGAGCGTCCTGGGGCGGGATGTCGCTCATGTCGTAGGCGTCGCCGCGCAGCCCGTAGCCGAGGACCTCGCCGTGGATCCGTGCGCCCCTGGCTCGGGCGTGCTCCCGCTCCTCCAGCACCAGGACGGCCGCTCCCTCACCCAGGATCGTGCCGTCCCGGTCGCGGTCGAACGGCCGGCACGCGCCCGCGGCCGACCCCGTGTGGTTCTGGGCGAAACCGGAGACGATGATGTCGGTGACCGGCGATTCGGCGCCGCCGGCCAGCATCACCTCGGCCCTGCCGTACCGGATCTTCTCGTACGCGGCGATGAGGGAGTCGGATCCGGAGGCGGAGGCGCCGCTGACGGTGACCAGCGGACCGGCCAGCCCGAAGCGCACCGACAGCAGCGACGTGGCCGCATTGGGCAGCGCCATGTTGAACAGCCGGGGCGAGACGCCTCGGCTGCCCTTCGCGGCGAGCTGGGCGAACTGCACCGCCAGCACCTCGGTGCTGGAGAAGGCCACCCCCACCGCCGCGCCGAAGCGGTCGAAGCGCCGCTCGCTCCTGCGGCGGGAGACGATGTCGTTCTCCGGCAGGTCGAGGCCCGCGTCGGCGATGGCGTGCTGGGCGGCGGCCACCGCGTACCGCTGATAACGGTCGAGGACACGCAGGTCCCGGCCGGCGATGCGGTGGGCCGCCGGGTCGAAGTCGGTGATCTCGCCGGCCGTCTTCACCGTGCAGCGGAGGGTGTCGAACCGGCTGATCGGCCGTACCCCGGTGCGGCCGTTCAGCAGGGCGTCGAACTGGGCGTCGAGGTCGCTGCCGAGCGGGGTGACCGCGCCGAGCCCGGTCACCACGACCCGACGCCGGCCGGTCACGACCCGGCTCCCAGCTCGACGGTCGCCTTGTGCGCGACGACCACACCGTTGGCCCCGGCCGCCTCGAAGCGGACCAGTTCACTGCGCGCGAAGCCGGCCTCGGCGAGCCAGGTCTGGTACTCGGTCTCCGAGTAGTTCTTGCCGCCCCTTGTCTCGACCAGCATGTTCATGCCCATCAGCGCGGCCGCCGGCGGTCCGGTGCGCTCGGCGTTGAGCATCAGCTCGCTGATCACCAGGATTCCGCCCGGTTCCAAGGCGGCATGGCACTTGGCCAGGAGGTCCCGGCCGGTCCGATCGTCCCAGTCGTGCAGGATGTGGCTGAGCAGCATCATGTCGTACCCGGTCGGGAGCGGCGCGGTGCCGGTGAAGTCGCCGACCGCGACGTCGACCACGTCGGCGAGGCCGGCCGCCGCGATCTTCGCCTCGGCCTGCTGACGTACGTGTGGCAGGTCGAAGACGGTGGCCGTCAGCTGCGGATTGCGCCGGCACAGCTCCATCGCGAAGGCTCCGGAGCCACCACCGACGTCCAGCAGTCGGCTCTGCTTGCCGAAGTCGTAGTGGTCGCAGAGGGTGCGGGCGGTGAACGTGGAGAAGGAGTGCATGGCGTCCCAGAACAGGCCGAGCATCACCGGGTCGACGGTGGTGAACACCGATTCCTGGGTGTCCGGGTCCCAGGTGATGGGCCGGTTGGTCCGGATGGCCCGCACCACGTGCTGCCACGCCGGGTACTCCTGCTCGTCGCAGAAGCGTACGAAGCCGCCGAAGTAGTAGGGCTTGCCGATCACCAGGAACTCCTCGGCGATCGGCGAGTTGCGGTAGCCGGCGCCGGAGCGCTGCAACAGGCCGAGCGAGGCGCACGCGGCCAGCAGCAGGTCCGCGGGGCGTTCCTCGATGTCCAGCTCCGCGCAGAGTTGCGGCACGGTGATCGTACGACCGTTCGCCAGCCGGGTGAACAGCTCCAGCTCGACCGCTCCGGCGAAGGTCTTGAAGGCCCAGAAGCCGGTGGCGAGCTGCATCAGTGGGGCGGGGGACAGGTTGCCGGGGTTCGGTGTGGTGTGAACCATCTCTACCTCACGCTGCCGCTCAGCAGCACCTGGTAGACCCAGAGCTGGTAGTAGGTCAGATCGGTGAACACGGCCGGGTTCTGCCCGCAGTAGCTGCCCGATCCGCGACTCGCGATCCCGACGACCGCCCAGAGGCCGGGCACGATCTGCTGCAGCGCCGGTCCACCGCTGTCGCCGATGCAGATGCCGGCGACGCCGCCCGGACTGTCCAGGCAGAGGTCACCCTCGCCGATCCCGGCCCCGGCGCACGCGTCGGCGGGCAGGACCGAGGTGTCGAGCTCCTGCAGCCGGATCGGATACGAACCGCCGGCGTCGGGCTGGACCGAACCCCAGCCGATGATCCGGGCGGCTCCGGTCCGGTTCACCACGGGGGCGATGAGGAACGGGACCTGTGACACCGGGCGGGCCAGCCGCAGCAGTGCGAGGTCCGCCACCCGTCCACCGCCGGCACCCCAGTCCCACTCGGGGTGCGGAAGCACCTCGGCGACCGCGACGACCGTGCCGCCGCTGGTGCGGTCGGCGGACCCGATCCGCAGCTGGAACAGGCCCGGTTCCAGTCCGCGGCCGTCCGGCCCGGTGACGCAGTGCGCGCCGGTGACGACGTACCGCGGGTGTACCAGGCTGGCGCCGCACGCGTGGGTGTAGGTGTTGTCCGGCAACCTGACCTGCAGCGAGGCCATCGCCGGGTAGGCGCGAGTGGCGTCGTGCCCGCCGACGACGCTGGGCGTGATGCCGCCGGACTGGCGGGGGAGCCCGGCGGTGGCGGGTGTGGCGGTGCCCAGCAGGGCGAGCAGGGCCGTCGCCGTGGCGAGTGCTCGGGCCGTTCTGAGGCTTCTCATCGTCGTCCCCTCGGTCGGGAGTCTCCCGGACCGAGCCGTCCGGGAGCTTGTTTCTCCCCCAAACGACGGCCGCGGCGGTCCGGTTCAGCCGATCGCGGGCATCAGCCGGCACGGCGGGCATCGTGGGCACGCCAGCAGTCACCGCACAGTCAGATTGCTGATGCCGGCCAGCCATGACCGCGAACAGAATGGCAACCCGCACAGTGGACACATCAACTCACGCCACTATCTGGGCCGGAGGCGCGCATGACCGGGGCGCTGGTGAGACCGTTCGACACCGCGGGAATCGAGACGGCCGCCGACGGTACGCGACGGTACGCGGACCTACCGGACACGATCACGGACCTGCTCCGGCGCGCCGTCGACGCCGCCCCCGACCGGGAGGCGCTCGTCGAGACCGGCGTCGACCGGCGGCTCTCCTACCGGCAGCTGTGGCGGGCCGCGGTCGAGGTGTCCGGCGGGCTACGGGACGCCGGAGTACGGCCCGGCGACCGGGTGGCGATCCGCCTGCCGAACGGCATCGACTGGGCGCTGGCCCTGTACGGCACCCTGCTGGCCGGTGCCGTCGCCGTGCCGGTGAACACCCGGTTCACCGACGAGGAGGCCGGCTACGTCATCGCCGACAGCGGGTCGCGCCATGTCTTCACGCCGGAGTGCCCGCTGCCGAGCGGCGATCCGGTGGAGCCGGTCCGGCGCGTCGGCGCGGACCCGGCCGCGCTCTTCTACACCAGCGGCACCACGGGCTTTCCGAAGGGGGCTGTGATCACCCATGACAACCTGCTGTCCAACCTGGAAAGCTGCCGTCGGGTGATGCGACTCGGGCCGGTGGGCTCCCCGTTCCGTACCCTGATCGCGGTGCCACTGTTCCACGCCACGGGATGCAACAGCCAACTCCTGCTGGCGGCCTACCAGCAGGGTGCGGCGGTGGTGATGCCCGCGTTCCGGCCGGATCTGTTCCTGCGGGCGGTGCAGGACGAGCGCGTCGACGTCTCGATCGCCGTGCCGGCGATGTACTGGCTGGCGATGAAGCACGACACGTTCGCCCGCACCGACGTCTCCTCGGTGCGGCTCGCCGCGTACGGGGGAGCGCCGATCGCCCCCGAGATGGTCGGCCGGATCGCGGCGGCGTTCCCGGCGGCCCGGGTCGGCAACGGTTTCGGGCTGACCGAGGCGACCAGCCTCGCCACCTACCTGCCCCACGAGTGGCGGCAGTACGCGGACTCGGTGGGGTTCCCGGCGCCGGTGTGCGACGTGCGCGTCGACGATCCCGGCCCCGACGGGGTCGGTGAACTGCTGGTACGCGGTCCCAGCGTGGTGTCCGGCTACTGGCACAAGCCCGCCGAGACGGCGGCCGCGTTCCGCGGTGGTTGGCTGCACACCGGAGACCTGGCCAGCATCGCGCCCGACGGCCTGGTACGGATCGTCGACCGGATCAAGGACGTGATCATTCGCGGCGGGGAGAACGTCTACTGCGTGGAGGTGGAGAACGCCCTCGCCGGTGCTCCGGGCGTGGCGGAGTCGGCGGTGGTCGGGGTGCCCGACGAGGTGATGGGGGAGAAGGTCGGCGTGGTGCTCGTGGCCGCACCTGGTGCCCGGGTCGACGTACCGGAGGTGTTGGCCGGGCTACGGGGGCGGATCGCCGACTACAAGGTGCCGCAGTACGTGTCCGTCCGGGCGGATCCGCTGCCGCGCAACGCCGGCGGCAAGGTGCTCAAGGCGCGGCTGCGTACCGAGACCAGCTGGTGACGGCGAATCCGACGAGGCCGGGACCAGGGTCGGCGCGCGGGGTGGGGCCGGCCCGCGGGGTGGGGCTGTCGGGCAGTCATGACGCAGTCAAACGACGGATGCCCGCCGAACCGGGCGCGGGCGACCATGAGCGGGTCAGGACGAGCGAGCGCCGCCGTTGGGAGCACGGATGCCCACTGTCGAGACGGTGAAGGGGCCGGTCGACGTGCATCATCTCGGCCGCACCCTTATGCACGAACACGTCTTCGTCGTGTCGGCCGAGCACGTCGACAACCACGGGGCCGACGTGTGGTGGGACGAGGAGGAGCAGGTTCACCGGGCCGTACAGCGGCTGTCCTCGCTGGCCCGCACGGGGATCTCCACCATCGTCGACCCGACGGTGTGGGGTCTGGGCCGGAACATTCCCCGCCTGCAGCGCATCGCTGACCTCGTGGACCTGCACATCATCGTGGCGACCGGGATCTACGCGTACGAGGAGCTGCCGCACCACTACGCCTACCGCGGTCCGGGGCTGCTGCACGACATTCCTGAGCCGATGGTCGACGACTTCGTCCGCGACATCGAGGTGGGCGTGGCCGGCACGGGCGTGCGGGCGGCCTTCCTCAAGTGCTGCGTGCCGACGGCCCACCCGACGCTGGGCGTCGTGCGGATCGTACGCGCGGTCGCGCGCGCCCACCTGAGCACCGGCGTACCGGTCATGGTGCACACCTCGGGCGGGGAACGGTCGGGGGCGACCGCCGCGGACCTGCTCGCCGCGGAGGGGGTGGACCTGCAGAACGTGATCATCGCCCATGCGGGGGACAGCAACGACCTCGACTATCTGGTCGGGCTGGCGGATCGTGGCGCGGTGCTGGGCATGGACCGTTTCGGTCTCGACGTGTACAACGCGGAGGAGTCCCGGGTCGCCACCGTGGCGGCGCTGGCCTGCCGCGGGTACGCCGACCGGATGGTCCTGTCGCACGACGCCTCCTGTTTCATCGACTACTTCGGCGCCGACCATGACGCGGTGCGCGCCGCGGCCGTGCCCAACTGGCACTACGAGCACATCGGCGCGGTGATCGTGCCGGCGCTGCTCGCGGCCGGTGTGACGGCCGGTCAGATCGACCAGATGATGGCGGGCAATCCGCGCCGCGTCTTCGGTGGCTAGCCGAGCCGCCGTCAGGTCCGTTCACCCCGAGTTCGGCTTACGTCATCCGTACGTGTCCGAAACGGACAGCCGTCCGACATGTTTCGCGCTGGTTACGCTTGACGCGATCTGACGTTGCGCGCAAGGCTGATGCCCAGCAGCGGCACCGTGGGGGCGAATGGTGCAGGACGACGAAATGCCGGTCGATTTCGCGACGCCGCGGGACGAGCCGCTAGGCCGGAAGGCCGAACTTTCCGCGATCGAGAGCGAACTGCTGTCGGCATCCGCCACCGGACGCCGGGCCGTGCTGCTGCGCGGCGATCCCGGCGTCGGCAAGACCCTGTTGATCGACACAGTGGGCACCCGCGCGGTCACCGCCGGCTGGCGGCTCCTTCGGGGCACCGGCGTCGAATCCGAGGCGGAGCTCGTGTTCGCCGGGCTGCACCAGGTGCTCCACCCGCTGCTGCCCGACGCCGAGCGGCTACCACCGGGGCAACGAGAGGTCCTGCACCACGTCTTCGGCGTCGCCACCGGCACCCCACCGGACCGCTTCACGGTCTCGGCGGCCGCGCTGGCCCTGCTCACCGTGCCGAGTCCTCGGCACACGCTGCTGATCTTCGACGATCTGCACTGGGTCGACCCGTCGAGCGCCCAGGCGCTGGGTTTCATCGCCCGGCGGCTGGCCGGCAGCCAGGTGAGCTTCCTCGGTGCCGTACGCAGCGGCTGGTCGAGCTCCTTCGACAGCGCGGGCTGCCGCGACGTGACCGTGCGCCCGCTCGACCGCCAGGCCGCGGGACGGCTGCTCGACCGGCGGTATCCGCGGCTGGCCGCACCGGCCCGCCGCCGGATCCTCGTCGAAGCGGCCGGTAACCCCCTCGCCCTGGTCGAGCTGCCGAGCCAGCTCGACGCGCGGCAACGGTCGGGGCACGCCGAACTGCCACAGCCGTTTCCGCTGAGCCAGCGCCTCGAGGAGCTCTATGCGGATAGGACCCGCCGGCTGCCGGAACAGACCCGCCGGCTGCTCGAACTCGCGGCGCTCGAGAGCACCGGCGACCTGGCCGTGGTCGCGGGGGGCGCGCAGCTCGACACCGGAGGGGCCGAGGCCGGGCTGACGGAAGCCGTCTCGGCCGGGCTGATCAGCATCGACTTCGGTCGGGGGCAGCTGCGTTTCCGTCATCCCCTGGTCCGCTCGTCGATCGTACGGACGATGCCGGCCGCCCGCCGGAACGCGGCGCACACGGCGTTGGCCACTGCTCTCGCGGACGACCCGGAGCGGCGCGCGTGGCACCTGGCGGGCGCGGCGACCGGCCCGGACCCGGCCGTCGCGGACGAGTTGGAGAACGCCGCGCGCCGGGCGTTGGCCCGCGGCGGCACCGGCGAGGCGGCGGCGCTGCTCGCCCGGGCGGCCGAACTCAGCGCCGACGAGACGGCCCGTGGCCACCGGCTGGCCGAGGCGGCCTTCCTGTACAGCAAGGCCGGGCAGTTCGACACCGCCCACCGCCTGTTGCAGGCCGCGCGGCGCGGCGGGGACATGATCGAGGAGGTGGCGCTCAACGCGACGGCCGCCGCCTACCTGTCGGTCTACCAGTCCGGCGACTTCGCGACCGCCTATCAGCTGCTCACCGAGGTGATCCCTCGGATACCGCGGGACGAGGCGTTCGCGGCGCTGCTCGACGACGCGCTCTACATGTTGCTGATCATCTGCTACTGGCAGGGCCGACCCGACCTGTGGCGGCCGTTCCTCGACGCGCTCGACGACGCGTCCGACCATGCTCGGCTCCTCTACGAGGCGGTCGGCGATCCGGCCCGTACCGGATACCTCGCGCGGGCCCGGTTCGGCGCCGCGGTGCGTGACCTGCCGCCGGGGGAGCGGCCGTGGGGGATCAACTGGCTCAGCTTCGCCGCCATCTATATCGACGCGACCGGCGAGTACGAGGACCTGTGGCGGCGGGTGGTCGCGATGCGCGACGCGAGCGGCACCATCGACGCTCAGATGATCATTGTCATCGCGCTCTCCCACGACGCCTTCCTGCGGGGCCGGCTGGACGAGGCGGAGGCGCTGGCCCGCGAGGGACTCGAGCTCGCCGAGACCCACGACTACCAGCTCTACGTGGCCCTGTTCCGCTACCTGATGGCGTGCCCGGCCGCGGTCCGCGGCGACGTCACGACCGTGGCCGCCCTGCACGAACAGATCCGGCAGTGGGAGGAACCCCGCGACGTCGGGTTGCTGCGCGCCATGGTCGGCGAGACGGCGACCCTCGCGGCGCTCGCCGCGGGTGACGCGGAGGCCGCGTTCCACCGCGCGAGCGAGGTCAGCCAGCCGGGCATGCTACGCCCGTACACCCCGCACGCGATGTGGATGGTGCTGGACCTGGTCGAGGCCGCCGTGCGCACGGACCGGTGGGACGCGGCCCGGGCCCACGCGCGGGCCGCGGACGAGGCGGGAATCGCCCGCATCTCGTCTCGTGTGGCGCTGCTCGTGGCCGGGGCGAAGGCGTTCGCGGCGGACGACGAGACGATGGAGGACGGTTTCGAGGCCGCCCTCGCGGTGCCGGGGGCGCGGCGCTGGACCTTCGAGCACGCCCGGGTGCAGCTCGGCTACGGCGAGCGGCTGCGCCGTCGCCGCAACGCGGTCGCGGCCCGCCACCATCTCCTCGCGGCGCTGTCCGCCTTCGAACGCATCGGCGCCCTGCCGTGGCGGGACCGCGCCCAACAGGAGCTGCGGGCCTCCGGGGTCGTGGTGCAGCGTGACGCCGTCCCGGCGGACAACCCGCTGACGGCGCAGGAGTGGCAGATCGCCGAGTTGGCCGCCGCCGGGTTGAGCAACAAGGAGATCGGCACCCGGATGCACGTGTCGCCCCGGACCGTCAGCTCGCACCTGTACCGCATCTTTCCCAAGCTGAACGTCACCACCCGTGCCGCGCTCCGAGACGCCCTGCGGGACCTGCGCGGCCCCGACGAGGCCGGAGCCTGACCTCCCGCGCGGTCCCGGCGCGGGCAACTCCACCAGGGTCGTGCGGACCCTCGTCCGCTCCGGGACGAACCCTGGATCGTCGCGCAGCGGACCGTCGAAGATATCGATCGCGGCGGCCAGGTGCTCGCGTCGGTGCACGGGGTCCCATTGAGGTGGATGGGTGGCGTGATCCGGAAGCCCTTCGGCCGGTGGGCAGGATGGTGCATTGATGCGGCCCGGAACTTGACGTGGCGGCGCGCCGTAGAACCGGAAGGCAGCGGTGCCGTCGATGAACCGTTGACGGGACTTCGGCGTTGTGGGTGGCGACCCGGAAACCACCAGCCTGACGAGGGATGATGAAAGTCGTCGATGTCATTCTCGGTGCGACCGATCCCGTCACGAAGGCGGGTGCGGTCGCGTGCCTGTCCGCGTACCCGCAGATCCGCCTCCGCGACCCGGCGACGCCCGGACGGGCAGACGTGTTGCTGGTCATCGCCGACGACGTCACCACCGCCACGATCGACCTCATGCGTCGCAACCGGGCCGCCGGCGGCCCGCGATCGGTGGTGCTCGTCGCGGCGCACATCCACCGCGACCGGCTGATCGCCGCCGCCCAGCTCGGGCTGATGGCGCTGCTGCCCCGGGCCCGGAGCGGATTCGATGCCATCGTGGCCGCGATCGTGGCAGCCTGCGCCGGCTGCGGCCGGCTGCCCGACGCGGTGCTCGGGCTGCTGCTGAAGGAGATGAGCGCGCAGCCGGCAACGGTCGAACCCGTCGTACCCCGACCCGAATTCAGCGCCCGCGAGGTGCGGGTCCTCGAACTGCTCGCCGACGGGATCGACACCGCCGGCGTCGCCGCACGCCTCAACTACTCCGAACGCACCGTCAAGAACATCGTCCACGCCGTCGTCCGCCGGCTCGACCTGCGCAACCGTACCCACGCCGTGGCCTACGCCCTGCGTACCGGTGCGATCGGCGCGTCGCCCGAGCGCCCGACCCCGGTCCGGCCGGTCGCGCTCGGTGCGGCGGCCGGACCGGGCCGGGGGCGTACGCCCAGTCGCGGCCCGACCTACGGCCGCGTCGCCTGACCCACCGCCTCCGCGGCGGCGGGAACCATCGGGGTCTGGATGAGGGTGCCGCCGCGCCGGGTGCACAGCAGCGCCCGTCCGGGCGGCAGCAGGCGGGGCTTGACGTTGCCGAGTACCGGACCCTCGCTGGGCGGGCAGGAGAGCACCACGTCGGGCGCGTTCGTCTCGGCCAGCCTCCGGATCAACTGGTCCATCGACATCCGCATCACGTTGGCGGCGCCGCGGGTCAGCACCAGGTGCAGGCCGATGTAGGCGCCCTGCGCGAGGAACGGCACCAGCGGCGACAGCGGGCTGTCGTTGCCGGCGAGCATGTCGTAGTCGTCCACCAGGACGAAGAGTCGTGGCCCGTCCCACCAGCCGCCGGAACGCAGCAGCTCCGGGGTCACGGTGGTGTCCGGCTCCCGGCGGCGCAGCCCGGCGACCGCATCCAGCACCGCCGCGCGGGTGGTGTCCGGCGTGATCGCGTAGCCGAGCCGGTAGGCCTCCGGCACGTCGTCGAAGAGCGCCCGGCGGTAGTCGACGGCCAGGATCCGGGAGTCGTCCGGGCTGAACCGGTCGGTGACCCAGTGCGCCACGTGCCGCAGCAGGTTTGACTTGCCGCTGCCGGCGTCGCCGAGCACGGTCAGGTGCGCCAGCTCGGACAGGTCGTGCCACACCGGATCCATCCGGGTCTCGTCGATGCCCAGGCACAGCCGCAGCGGTGCCGGCGACGGCGGCAGGTCGGCCGCCGGCAGGACCGCCGGCAGGGTCCGCACCGTCGGCGCGCGGTCGCCCGACCAGTACTCGCCGACCAGCGTCGCCAGCGACCGCGCGCCCTCGGTCGCCGACTCGCCGTCGGGTGAGCCGTCGATCCGGGGCAACGCGGCGAGGAAGTGCAGCTTGTTCTCGGTGAGACCACGTCCGGGCGACGCCGGCACCGTGGCGGCGAGACGGAGGTCGACCGCCGAGTCGACCGGGTCGCCCAGCCGCAGCTCCAGCCGGGTGCCGATCTGGTCGCGCATCGTGTGGTGCAGCTCCGACCACCGGGCCGTGGTGAGGATCAGGTGCACCCCGAAGTTGAGCCCGCGCGCGGCCAGCTGGCGGATCACCAACTCGGCCGCCTCGTACTCCTGTCGCAGGGTGAACCAGCCGTCGACCACCAGGAACACGTCCCCGTACGGGTCGTCGGTGAATTCGCCGGCCGCGCGCCCCTCCCGGTACGTGGCGATGCCGTCGACGCCGAGCGCGGCGAACCGCCGCTCGCGCTCGGTGACCAGGTTGTTGACCTCGGCCACCGTCCGGCTGACCCGGTCGGAGTCGAGCCGTCCGGCGATGCTTCCCACGTGGGGCAGGTCGGCGATGGCCGCCAGGCCGCCGCCCCCGAAATCGAGCAGGTAGAACTGGACCTCTCGGGGGCTGTGGGTGAGGGCCAGGCTGCACAGCAGGGTCCGCAGGAGGGTGGTCTTGCCGCTGCGCGGCCCGCCGGCGATGCCGACGTGCCCGCCCGTGCCGGCGAGGTCGACCTCGAGCAGGTCACGCAGCTGCTCGAAAGGCTTGTCGACGAACCCGACCGGTGCCGCCAACCGGCCGGAGCCGGGCCAGTCGACGGCTCGCAGCCCGAGGTCGGGATCCGGCACCAGCGCGGGCAGCAGGTGGTCGAGGGTCGGCGGGTCGTCCAGCGGGGGCAGCCAGACCTGGTGCGCCGGTGGGCCCTGGTCCACGAGTTGGTCGACCATCACCGCCATCACCGTCCGTTCCCGGCCCGACGGCTGCTCGTCGGCGACCGCGACGTCCTGGTCCGGCGGGGCGTCCGGCGCCGCGACCGGCAGCAGCCGGTACGGAATCACCTGGCGGCGCACGACATCGGCCCGTACCCGGCCGCCGGCCTCCCGGTAGGTGCCGGAGACGTACGCCGAGCGGAAGCGGATCATGGTCGAGACGTCGGTGCGCAGGTAGCCGTTCCCGGGAGCGGGTGGCAGCTGGTAGGCGTCCGGTACGCCGATCACCGCCCGCGACTCGATGGCGGAGAACGTCCGCAGCCCGATCCGGTACGACAGGTGCGACTCGAGCTGTCCGATCCGGCCGTCGTCGAGTCGCTGGCTGGCCAGGAGCAGGTGGACGCCGAGGGATCGGCCGAGCCGTCCGATCATGACGAACAGCTCGACGAACTCGCGGTGGGCGTTCAGCAGTTCGCTGAACTCGTCGACGACCACGAAGAGGGTGGGCAGCGGATCCAGCGGCTCGCCCTGGGCCCGCGCCCGCTCGTACTCCAGGACCGAGGCGAACCCGCCGGCCTGCCGGAGCAGCTCCTGCCGGCGGACCAGCTCGCCGTGCAGCGCGTCCTGCATCCGACCGACCAGGGCGGCCTCGTCGGCGAGGTTGGTGATCAGCGCGGAGGTGTGCGGCAGCCGGTCGAGACCGAGGAAGGTGGCGCCTCCCTTGAAGTCGACCAGGACGAAGTTGAGGGTCTCGGAGGAGTGGGTCGTGGCCAATGCGAGGACCAGCGTACGGAGCAGTTCGCTCTTGCCGGAGCCGGTGGCCCCGATCAGCATCCCGTGGGGTCCGGACCCGCCCTGCGCGGACTCCTTGATGTCCAGCTCGACGGGGACGCCCTCGGCGTCGACGCCGATCGCGACCCGCAACCGCTCCGCCGGGCTGCGCGGGGACCAGAGCCGGCCGAGGTCGAGGTGGGCGATGTCCGGAATCTGCAGCAGGCTACCCAGGTCGAAGTCGGTCTTCAGGGAGTCGGCGCCGGTCTCCGTGGCGAGGCTGAGCCGGTACGGCGACACGACCCGGGCGATCGCGGCCGCCCGTGCCGTCGAGGTCCGGTCCGGCGTGGCCACCCGGCTGCGTACCTCGGTGCCCACCCGGTCCCGCCGGACCATGTGGAGGTCGTCACCGTCGAGTCGCAGGGTGAGGATCCCGCGCGACGCGGCGGCCGAACCGTCGTCGAGGTCGACCAGCAGGGCGTTGCGGTAGCCCGAGGTCGCCAGCCGTGCCGCGTTGCCGATCCGCCCGCCGTCCCGGACGATCAGCACGAACGGTTCCTCGCGGCTGGCCGTGGCGTCGGACTCGTGCCGGGTACGGGCCGCGAACCCCTCCCCGAGCAGGCTCTCCAATCCTTCCGCCGTGTCGGCGACGAGCCGGGCCGCGCCGGCCGCGTCCTGGTCGCCGGGGTGCTGCGCGTGCGGCAGCCACTTCATCCACTCCCACTCCCGCACGCCCTCGTCGTCGAGGCAGAGCCCGATACGTACCTCGTCCGGAGCGTGGAAGGTGACCACCTGGGCGACGAGTGCGCGGACGAACGACCGGGCCTGCGCGCGGTCACCGCCGACCCGGATCTGGCTGAAGCCCCGCAGGAACAGGGCGACCGGCTGGTCGGAGATGGTCGCGTAGGCGCGGACGAACCGCCGCAGCGACTTGGCCGACAGCGGTTCGAGATCCTCGACCGGCTTGGTCTGCAGCGGGGCGATCTTCGTCGCGAGTCGCTGCTCGGCGGTGCCGATGCGTACCTCGAGGAAGTCGGGATGGGTCGGCCGCCGTTCCCATCGACGGGTCGTCATCGCCAGCGACCACAGCGACGCCGGGTCGGGGTGGCGCCAGGTGTTCGCGTCGCGCTGCTGGCTGACGCTGCGCCGGACCCGCTTGCGATGCTGCGACAGATACCGCATGTAGTCGCGGCGATCCCCGCCCGTGCGCTGCTTCCGCTCCGCCCCGCTGAAGGCCATGTAGCCGAAGGCCATCCCGCCCATCGCCACCATCATCATGCCGGCCATCAGGAACGTCATCGGCCCGCGCGAGTTGCCCAAAAACATGATCATCATGACGGCAGCCATCAGGGCCATCGGCAACGCCGTCATCGCCTGCCGGGCGCCGCCCATCTGCGGCTCGGGCAGCTCCGGAGGCTCCTGGAGGTTGAGGTCGCCGGTGGGCAGCTCAGGCCCGGAGCGTCGGGCCGGGCGCCGGAACAGCACGGTGCTCATGAACAGGTCCCTCCCGGGCCGCCGCCGGCCCTCACCGACACCTACAACGGCGGGAACGTCGGGTCGGATCAGGCGCCGGGACAGATTGTGGTGAACCACCGACCCGGCCGGACGTTGGTGACGGCAAGCGCGCCTGCGCGGAAGGACCCGGCGACGAGCTGGGCAGCGGGTCGGCCTTGCA
>NZ_JBIWJO010000025.1:0-33355 GCF_044765245.1 Micromonospora sp. NPDC093277 | reverse complement strand
CTTCCTGCTTCATCGGCGATCGCCCCCGGGACGAACCCAAGCCGAGGTCTTACACCGCCTCCACAGGCATCACATCCCGCCAGCCCGGCGGTAGACCGACCGAGTTCCCCCAACCGGCACCGCCGACGCCACCACCCGTCTGCCGTTCCGTGCAGCCCGGTGGGTGGTGCACGGTCATCGGCCCTGGCGGCGGATTCCCGGTCCCTGTCCTGCTCCGCAGGAGTCCGTTTCCTCCCCGGCCTGAAGACCGGGGTATCCACGGAGGAATCTGATGACGGTCGACGGGCAGGACTTCCGCATTCGTGAGCGTGCAAACGCCGACGAGTACGACTTCGACTGGCTCAGCGGGCCGCACGACTACGGCTTCGGCCTCAGTAGAGCCGCGCAGGCGTGTCCCGTCACCTCAACCCGGCCGCCCTCGTCGGCCGTAGGGCCAACGAAGCGAACCTGCTTGCCGGTGTGCTCCCCGACGGTGTCGGCGCGCACGAGATCGGGCAGCACGAAGGACGGCGTCGGCCTCCGGCGCGACCCGGGCGGCTGGGCGGAGAACCGCAGCGGGCGCCAACATCACCACCGCGGCGCGGAAGGCCACCAAGCAGACCGCGAAGGGCGAGGCGGCCAAGGGCCACGTGTGCCGGCAGCCCCCGAGTGATCTCGGGTCGGTGTACAGGCCGGCCGTGTGGCGGGCGGCCTGTACAACGTGCCCCGGCACACCGCCGAAGGATGGATCCGTACCCTGCGCCGCGTTACACACCGTCCTGGCCCTGCGCCCGTTTGCCGAGTAGATAGAGGCCGGTAGCTATGACGGATGAACTGGGCTATCACCGGGACGGCCAAAACCGGTCCTCACAGCCTGATCTCGCCGCGCATCCAGTAACGGTGCGTGACGGTGGAGGCCGCTGGTGTCCGCCACGTAGGGCTGCACGCTCATAGCCGACGCCGATGACAGCGAGCTGGATCGTGAAATATGGGACGGCGTGAGCGGCTGCGCTCGTGCGGCGTGTCGTCGGCCAGTAGCGCCAGCGCCACTCCAGTACTCGCGAGGTTAGGGGGCACAGAGCTGTGCTCGTAGCGTGTCAAACGTCCATTGCTGCCATCGTTCGGGCGGCCAGCCGCGTTCGCGGACGAGCAGCAGGTATAGGGCCGGACTCAGCAGCGCGAACAGAATGTCGGCCGCCGTCTCGGCGGTGATGCCGGCTCGTGCACCCGGCTTGGTAACCATGGTCTCAGCGACCGTCGTTTGCACTTGGAGCCGGGGCCGCTCCCCGTCCGGCCAGAGCTGCGCGACCTCGGCGTCGGAGGCCGCTGCGGTGGCCACCATGTCGGTGATGGCCGCCACGCGGTGCAGCACCTCGCCGACGCCCTGGACATGTGCACGGAGAAGGGCATCGGCGGTCTTCGATTCCAGTGCCTCACGGAACCACGGCCGGTCCATCGTGGCGATCGACTCATCGTCGCCGGCGATCGTGACGTCGACGAGCTCCTTGAGCAGCTTGCGCTTGTTCCCGAAGACGAAGTAGATCGTCTGAATCGCGACCCCCGCCCGGTCGGCGACCTCTTGCAGGTTCGTCGCGCCGTACCCGTTGGTGATGAACAGCTCACGCGCGGCGTCGAGGATGCGCCCCCGCGTCTCCGCCGCCCGCTGGGTCCGTGTCTTCATGCTCTTGACTTCAGCCACCGCAGTAGTCTATCTCTAGAATCTCTCACTAGATGCCACTTCTAGAGATTGGTTCTAGCATGTCTGTCATCACCGTTACCCGATTCACGATCGAGCCTGACGCTGGGGCCGCGTTGCGCACCCGGCACGCCGACCTTGTCGCCGCGATCAGGTCGGCGACGCCCGGCCTTGTCGAGACGCGACTCGGGCAGGTCGACGAGCAGACCTGGATCGGCATCTGGCGGTGGGACTCCGCCGAGCGCCTCTTAGCGGCCCGTCGGATCGCCCCCGAGCTTCCGGAGACCGCGCCCACCTTCTCGCTGGCCCGCGCGGTCACCGCCGATGATGTGACCGTCGTCGATGAGCACTGACCCGGTGCACGGCGAACTGGCGATCGAAGCGATCGGTCTGGTCAAGGCTTTCGGCGACCACCGCGCCGTTGACGGGGTGGATCTGGCTGTGCCAGCCGGCGGTGTCTTCGGCTTCCTCGGTCCGAACGGGGCCGGTAAGACCACCACTGTCCGCATCCTCGCCACCCTCCTGCGACCGGACGGCGGTACCGCTCGAGTGCTCGGCCACGACGTCGTACGCGAAGCTGACCGTGTCCGCGACCGGATCAGCCTGACCGGCCAGTTCGCCACGATCGACGCGGAGCTGACGGCGTTCGAGAACCTCACGATCCTGGCCCGGCTCCTCGGCTACGGCAGGGCCGGAGCCAGGACACGCGCCGAGGAACTGCTCGACGGATTCGGGCTTACCGATGCCGCTGGCGTAACCGTCAAGACGCATTCGGGCGGCATGCGGCGCCGGCTGGACATCGCCGCCAGCATCATCGTCACCCCGGACCTGCTGTTCCTGGACGAGCCGACCACGGGCCTGGATCCACGCAGCCGCAACCAGATATGGAGCATCGTGCGCACCCTCGTCCGCCAGGGCACCACCGTGCTACTCACCACGCAGTACCTCGACGAGGCCGACCGGCTCGCCGACCGGCTCGCCGTCGTTGACCGGGGCCGGATCATCGCGGCGGGCACACCCGCACAGCTCAAGGCGTCGGTGGGTGCCGGAACCCTCCAGGTCCAGGTACTTGAGCCGGACCGTCAGGCCGAGGCCGCGCGGCTCCTGACCGGCTCCCTCGGCGTCGCGGTCCAGACCGGCACCGACGACGGTCTGCTCTCGGCCCGGGTGGACGACCCCGCCCGCGCCTCGGCCGCGTTCGCTGACCTGATCCGGGCTGGAATTCACCTCACGACCTTCGCGCTCGGCCAACCCAGCCTCGACGAGGCGTTCCTGGCCCTCACCGGACGCAGCACCCAGGTCGACACCGACGCAGCAGCGGAGAAGACGGCATGAACACGACATCAACGACGGCGGACATCGGCCAGACCCTCCCCGACGCCGTGTCGACGCATCCGCGACCACCGCGTGCTAACCCGGTGGCGGCGTCCCTCACGTTCGCTCAGCGCGCCCTACTGAAGATCAAGCACGTTCCGGAGCAACTCGCCGACGCGATCATGATTCCGGTGCTGTTCACCGTCATGTTCACGTACCTGTTCGGCGGCGCCGTAGTCGGCTCGACACGGGAGTACCTCCAGTACCTCCTCCCAGGCACCACCGTCTTCGCGGTGCTGCTCATCACCGTGTACGCGGGCGTCAACCTCAAGACCGACATCACCACCGGCGTGGTCGACCGCTTCCGGTCCATGTCGATCTGGCGCCCGGCCCTCATCGTCGGCGGCCTGATCAGTGACGCCGGACGCAACCTCCTCGCCGCAGGGATCGTCCTCGCCCTCGGACTCGTCATGGGCTTCCGCCCCGAGGGCGGTGCCGCCGGCGTCCTGTCGGCGGTCGCGCTCATCCTCGTATTCGCGTTCGGCCTGTCCTGGGTCTGGGCGACGCTCGGGTTCGTACTTCGCACACCGAGCGCCATCTCGGCGGTGAGCTTCCTCGTACAGTTCCCGCTAACCTTCGCCAGCAACGTTTTCGTCGACCCGAAGACCATGCCCGGATGGCTGCGGACGTTCGTCGAGGTCAACCCAGTCAGCCTGCTCGTCGACGCCGTCAGAGGGCTCATGCACGGCACCGCCGAGCCCGACCGGATCGGCGTCGTGCTCCTCACGGCGGTCCTGCTCGTGGCGATCTTCGGCCCACTCACCATGCGCCTGTACCGCACCCGCACGTGACCACCGAAAACGCTCAGTCGCCGCGCCCCATGCCCACGAGGAGCAGACCGATGCTGACCCGCCTTCACCTGCCCTGCCCCAGCACAGCGGTGAGCGGCCGGACACTCGAAGTGCTCGGCCTCGACGCCGCAACCGGCACCCCCATCATCGACCTGAAACCCACGACGATCGAATTCCAACCCACCGATATCCGACAACCGGAATGGGGCACGCGCCTCATGGGACCCACCGCGAAGCCTTCGAAACCTGCCCATCGCCGAACAGCCCGACAGACGAAACGGAGTGCACCGATCAGATGCACGCTCATGCCGCCTCGATGCGCCGGCCGGTGTGCCCATCCAGTTCGTGATCAGTGGAGTCTCGGGAGCGGTGTCCGCTTGGCGATCTCCTTGCCGAGGTGCTCATTGCGGCTCCAGCGCGACGGGTGCCCCCATGGCGAAGGATTGATGAGGAATACTGCGTGCGCCGGAGACCGTTCGACGTCGTGGAGCACGCCATCAAAACCCGAGGCCAGTGGACCATCCCGGCCGCAACCGCATTGGTCGTGGCCCTCATCGGCGGAAGCGTCTGGTACTTCTCGTACCGGCCCGCTGCGCAACGCAACGACGCCGCGTACGCCGCCCTCGACAGGATCACCCTCCCGGATGGGTGGCGGGTGGCGGAAACGCTGGAGGACAAGTCTCCCCCCGGCCAGCCGCGCTGGACGCGCTTCTACATCGCGCCGAACGTGTCGGGGCCCGCGGCACTGACTGCCCTTTCCGAACGGTTCCGGCAGGCGGGCGCCCGACCCGGGAAGAGTCGCTGCTTTCAGAATCCAAACTGCGTCAGCCTGGTCTACCCGCCCAAGCACCGGATGACCATTGACGCCGACGACCGGAACATCGCCCACGAGAGCGCGTGCCCAGAGGTGCCCTCGTGCACCCAACTGATGCTCAACATGACGGAATGGCAACCGAGCGACCCCGACTGAAAGGGTGACTGATCACCAGATTGACTGATTCATTCGTGTCGGGAGGCTCGCGCTAGTAGATCGGGAACGCGTTCCTGTCAGTCGGCCTTCAGGAGATGCCAACAAGCTCATGGATGGCTTCGTATGTGTTCGGCGATAGGTCCTCCGGAACTTCTGCTTCACGAGACGGTACGAGGTCGTCCAGAAGGGCTCAGAGCTCGGCAGCACGGCCGGCGGCGTGCGCTGCTCGCATGGCGTCGATCCAGGGTGGTCATCGAGGCATGTAGGGTCGGCGAGCCAGGCTTGTTCCGCGGCCCACCTGACGCTGGGGGTGTCTCCCACCGCGAGGCAGAGATCAACGAGCTGGTGGGCGCTATCCACCACAGCGGAGGCGAGGTTGTGCGGCTGGACGTCACTGCCCGGCAGCCAAGCGGGCAGGCCCGGGAAACGGACCCGGAGCAATCCAGGCGCCGCGCCCGGGCCCGACCCAACACCCTCGGCCGGCCCGCGACTACGAAGCCCTACTTGACAACCCGCGACAGCATGAGCCGCATTGCGATGATCGACAACCTCACCAAACGTGTCACTACCGCCCCAATCTGGCGTGATGTTCCCCGGGTTTCGCGGAGCCGTGTTGGTTGGCGTCAGGCGACGGATAGGGCGATCGGGTGGAGCCTTTCATACTCGGCCGGGGTGAGCATGCCCAGTGAGCTGTGGCGGCGTTGCCGGTTGTGGAGGATCTCCAGGTACTCGAAGATCGCGTTGGCTAGTTCGATGCGGGTGCGCCACCGCCGGCGGTTGAGCAGCTCGGTCTGCATCCGGCCCCAGAAGGATTCGATCATGCCGTTGTCGTAGCAGTCGCCGATCGATCCCATCGACGGTGCCAACCCGACTCCACCGAACCCGGGGAACATCAATGTCTCCATCAAACCCGATGCAGAACACCGCCCACAACCGGCTACGCGCGATCGGCGAACGCGGAAACTCCCTACTCAAGACCACATTCAAAGCGCTACGCAACATCAGCCTGAACCCGTGGCGGATCGGCAAGATCGTCGCGGCAGCACTCGTCCCGCTCCACACCGAGCACGGCCGCACCACATGATCACCCACAGCGATCAACCCACTGCTCGGAATGGCTCAATGTGGTGCCGCGGCGTGGGGTGCGCCTCAGATCGAGGGGTTCGCGTTCGGCGCGGACGGCGACTCATGGTCGACAAAGTGGTCGCAGCGCGTCCGCGGCGATCAGGGTTGGTGGCATCCTGTGAACCATGAGGTCTATGTGCTCCGTCTATGTGGATGTCGGTTACCTGCTCAGTTCCGCAGCTGTCCGGGTGACCGGGACGTCGCTGCGCAGCGGGGTTCACGTCGACTACGCGCCGCTGATTGACGCGCTTGTGCGGCAGGCCGAGAGGATGTCGGAACTGTCAGTGCTCCGGGTGCACTGGTACGACTCAGCTAAGGACGGCGTGCCCGATCCCCAGCAGCAGCGCATCGGCGAGTTGCCCAAGGTCAAGTTGCGGCTCGGCCGGTTCGGCATGGACGGCCAGCAGAAGGGCATCGACCTGCGCATTGGGCTTGACCTCGTGACGCACGCGCGCAACGGAGCCGCCGACGTCTTCATCCTCGTCTCGGGCGACGACGATCTGACCGAGGCTGTCGAGGAGGCCCAAGTTCACGGCGTACAGGTCATCCTGCTCGCCGTTCCCAACACGGAGAACAAGCCCCACGGCATCAGCCGGCATCTGATTCGAGCGGCCGACGGGCTTGAAATCCTGCCTCCGGAGACCGTTGATCAGTCGGTGGCGAAGGTCGAAATGCCGCCGCCGTCGCCCCCGACGCCGCAGCCGGTGGCGGTCGCGCCGCCAGCCAGGCAACCGCAGGTCAAGGCTACGCCCAGGGACCTCGCCGGGCTGGGACGTCCAAGTGCGCTCCGTCCGTCGTCGTCTGTGCTTGTCTACAGCGCGGCCACCGGCCGCGAGCCGCAGGTCTCGACGGAGTATGAGGACCCCGCCGAACTTGCCGAACAGATCGACTCGGTGGTTTTCAACGTCCTGACGGCATTCCGCAAGTCCGCCACCGCGGAGGCGCTGGCGGAACTCAAGGCTGGGAAGCCATCGATCCCACGCGACATCGACAAGGCATTGCTGACCGATTTATCCGACCGTCGTGGCGAATTTGACATGAGTGAACAGGTGCGGCACAAGCTTCGGGCGCAGTTCTGGAAGAAGAATGACGAGGCGCAGTGACGCAGGTTCCCATCACTACCACGATGACCAGCGGTGACCCCTTCTTTGCACCACCTTTGGCCCCATCAGGTCACGGCCCAGCCGGGCCGAAAGAAGTCGCCGGCACCCGCCTTGGGTGCCGGTCCTCCTGCTGGCAGAGCAGAGCCCCTGCGGACCTTCGCGACACCAGTGTTCTGCGCCTGCCAACTGCGGAAAACATGGCCGATGAGCAGGACGGATTCCGCAGGCGTACAGGGGGTACGAGTGGTCGGTGAGTCGTAACGGGCGTTGGCGAGCAGATAAACGTTCACGGGTCGATCGTGATGCGGAACGGGTGAAGGCCACCGCGGGACACGTTCGAGGGCGAAGCGTTCGAGCAGGTCGGTTACGGCTGAACCAGTTGGAGGTCGCCCTGGTGATCTCGGTGCAGGCTGGGCTCGCCGCTCCTCTGGCCTGGTGGCTCGGACACAATGTGCTGGGCAACCCCTCGCCGGTCTTTGCGCCGTCCGCTGCCGTGGGCACCATCGTCGCCGCACTCGGCCAACGCGCCCGTCGTACCGTGGAACTTCTCGTCGGAGTCGGACTGGGTATCGCCGCGACTGACTTTCTGTTGATGTTGCTGGGTACTGGGTTGTGGCAGACCGGGCTCATTGTCGGCTGTGCCATCTTGGCCACGCTGCTGTTGTTCGGGCGTAGCGGGTCAGCTGTGGCGCAGGCCGGCGGCACAGCGGTGCTCCTCGCGACCCTGGCTCCGGCGCACAAGAACCTCGAGTGGCCACGGATCATCGAAACAATGGTTGGCGGCGTAGTCGGTCTCGTCGTTGTCATCCTGCTGCTACCGCTGAACCCGATGCGGATTCTCGACCGCGACGCAGCCCCGATCTACCGATGCCTCGCGGGGCAGCTGAGGGAGGTCTCCGCCGCGCTGGCAACGCACGATCAGCAGCGGGCGGTTCGCGCGTTGGAGACGCTCCGGAGCATGGGACCTGACCTGGATCGGATGCACCAAGCCCTCAGCGGCGCCGAGGAGGTCGTCAGCCTGGCACCGGCCCGCTGGCAGCGCCGCCAAGATGTGGAACGATTCGCTCGCGCAAGTGTGCAGATAGAACGGGTCATCGAGCACAGCCGAGGGGTGGCCCGCCGTTCAGCGATGGCCCTTCAGTACAAGGAGCAGATTCCTCCCGACCTGCCCGCAGCCGTGAACCATCTCGCCGAAGCCGTCGAACTGCTGCGCCGTGAACACCGTGCCGGGCGCTCGCCCGAACGAACCCACCACACGACACGCGCCGCCGCACGGCAGGCCGGCCGAGCCCGAGCACAGGGTGTCGGGGAATTCGGAGACGCGGTCGTGACCGAGGTACGCACCGCCGCCAGTGACCTACTCCGCGCCACCGGCTACGACCCGACACCCGCGAACCAGGAGGTACGCAAGGCCGTCCAAAACGGCACAGACGCTGCTCGCACCAACGAGCAAACGTAAGCCCCACCCGCAATCGACGGGGCCAAGCCCTGGGAACTATCCAAGGGCGGCTCGGCCTGCTGACCGGCTCCCCGGCTGTCCCGCCAGTCTGACCGCCTTGTGGACAGCTTCCGATTCCACCCGATCGGCAACTATCCAGCAATCGGCTCGGTCGAGGCAGGGACCGATGCGACCGGCGCCGCCTTGTTCCGAGAGTCCGGCATTGACAGGATACGATCAGGGCCATCGCCGTGTCGTCCGCCGTGACTCCCGCCGCTGTCACCGCGTCGGCCAGCGTCCTGGTCGCGGCCGGTGTTTTCGTCGCGAATCTGATCGTCCAGTACAGGAACGAACGCCGACAGATGGAGCTCGCTCGAATAAACGCCCAACTGCGCGACCTCTACGGGCCGTTGTTCGCCTTGGTGATGACCTCCGCGCAATGGGCAACCCTCAACACCTGACATGCCCGCGCGCAGACACACGAGCAGATCCGCCCGTCCGGGGTCGGTCACGGACCATTGTGAGGCGGGGAGCGGGCTCATGTGCCGGGGCGGGTACGCGCCAGCCAGGTGGCGAGCATCCGACTGATGTCCTCGCCGAGTGCCACCGCCGCTCGTGCCGCCAACGCGACGAGCTCGCCGTGCTGCGCGACAGTGACCGGCAGCTCGGGTGGTGGAGTGCGACGCCAGGTCGTTCGTGCGCCGTCCCGAGCGAGGCGGGTCACGTCGGCCTTGCCACGTTCGGCCAGGCGAGGGTCCGGGTCGAGGGTGAGCATCAGGGCAGCGCGCAACTGGACGTCGACGCCGCGGCCACGCAGGAGGCGGTAGCCGGCCCGACGCAACTCCACCCGGACATCCCCGAGCAGCTGCCACGGAAGGCCTGGCGGCAGGGCACCCGTCAAGGGCCGCAGCGCGGTGGTCACCTCCCGGACCACCGCCGGCGACGGATCCCGTAGCAGCGGTAGCGCCTCCTGCGCGACAACCGCCTCGAGTAGACGCAGGCCTCGTACGGCCTGGGCACGGACCCTGGCTTGCGAGTGGGCCAGCAGCGGCCGCAGCAGCGGGGCGTCCGCTGCCGAGCCGGTCTCGGCAAGCCCAGCGATCGCGCCCAGCGCTGGTTCTGCGGCGCTGACCGCCGTCCGGTAATGCTCCCGGGCGTCGATGCCGAGCCGGCGGGCCGCGTCCCGGGCCACCGCCCGTACCAGCGGCGCGTCATCATCCAGGTACACGACAACGTCGCCGTCCTGACCGACCCGGACCAGCCCGGTCAACGCCACCACCCGCACCTCAGCACGAACCGACCGGGCCAGGCGACGCAGGACATCGGGCCGGCGGGTCCAGACCGCCTCGCGGCAGGCCGCCTCGGCCGCCCGAACCCGGATCCCCACATCCGAGTCAGTCTCGGCGCAGGCCACATAGTCGGGAAGACGCAGCCAGTCCTGAGCCAGGACGATGTCGAACACGAACCGCCGCTGCCGGCGGCCACCCGATCCCAGCAGCCCGCGCCGCCCCTCGACGGGCGCCGACAGCAACGCCAGCCCGGCCCGCGCCCGATCCCGTACCGGCTTGACCCAATCACCGGTACGCAGCACCAGGAACGGCATCACCTCCGGGCACGGACGACCGACCATCGCCGTGACCGCGCGTTCCCGGATCCGCCCGTCAGCATGCATGCTCGCCAGCGCCATCGCGGCAGGCCCCGATGTCGCGACCGACAAACGCGCCCCGACCCGCCGCAATACAGGCTCCTGGTACGGGCCATGCCACGGTGCCTGCCGCACGTGCCGGTCCAGCCGGGCCACCAAACCCGCAACGCCAGCCACCAGCGTCAACGCCGACCGCGCCGCCGCCTCGTCAACGGCATCATCGACCTCGAGCAGCACCTCGACCAGATGGCTCAAAGCCTCCGACCGCCCCACCGCGGCACCGTCGACCGCGACGCGCACCGCCCTGAGCGGCCCGCCCTCCCCCACCTCCGACCGCTGAACCCCGCCGCCCCGTCTCCCCCAGATCACCACCCCGCCATCCTGCCCGAGCCAACAAACCCGTTCGAACTCGATTTCAGGGCCGTGGCCGACCCGCAGCCCAGCCCAGCACGGGTTGGAAAGGTTCCGGCCACTCGGCGCGTTACGTCGAGCGCTTTCGGAAGGGCCCGTGGAGGTCAGGCACAGCGCCGGGTCAGCGTGAGGCGTTACATACGGTCGGCAGTTCCCCGCCGCACGCGGCGCAGGTGAAGTCGTCGTCCTTGACGATGGTGAGCTGGTCGCAGGCCGAGCAGCGGCGGAACTCGAACGCCGTGGTGAATCCGTCGGGATGCGACAGACCCGCCCTCTCGCACGCGGCGGCCACGACCGGCCACGAGGACGGCTCGGGGCAGTACCCGGCCGACTGGTTACTCACCTCGGTGACCGTCCAGCCCGTGTCCTGCCGGGCAAAGGTGATCTCGCCGGCGCTGATCACGGGTCGGCCGCCCGAGCAGGCGACGTGCTCACTGCGCCTGGGCGCGAGCCGCAACCCACCGGCCACGTCGACGACGAACGTGTGCGGCTCGACGCGCTCGGCCGGGCTCAGTGTCGCCAGCCACTCGGCCAGATCGCCGGCCGAATCAATCCGGCAGCCACCGCCCTCGCCCGACACGACGGCAAGCACATCGGCCGGGCCGACGTAACGGTACGAGCGCTGGCGAGCAGTCACGACCTGAGCCACAGCCACGAAGTCTCACTCCCTCGGACCGAGCCATGCCAGCCGTTTCTACAGGTCGCCGACTGCACCCGTGGCGGTGAACACCTCGACCGCGCCACCTAGCCGATCGAGAAAGCCGATCAGATTCCCTGCCACCACGCCCAATCGCGGGCCATCGCTGCGGTAGACACCGGCGAGCCGGTCATCGCGCCACCGCGAACACGATGCCGCCGCCATCACCGGCGAACACGACCACGTCCGCGGGGAAGCGCCCCCGGACAGACGTCACCTCCCGGCACGCGACCAGGCCGGGGGCGTGGACGAAGTAGCCGTTGCCGATGTCCGGCAGGCTCACCTCACGTACCTGCCCGCCCCCGGGACGAACCCAAGCCGAGGTCTTACACCGCCTCCACAGGCATCACATCCCGCCAGCCCGGCGGTAGACCGACCGAGTTCCCCCAACCGGCACCGCCGACGCCACCACCCGTCTGCCGTTCCCTGCAGCCCTGAGGGTGGTGCACGGTTATCCGCCTTGGCGGATTCCCGGTCCCTGAAGGCCCGCTGAGCGGCACTGTCGAAGCCGCTTCTCACCGTGGCGATACCGGACCAAGCGTCAGCCCCTTGGCTTCGGACAGCCAGCACATCGCCCCGAGCCGGTGGAGGACGGGCAGCGGAACGGGGCGTGGTTGTTCTCGGTGCGGTGCCGATCCCACGACCCACCGACGCCGCCGATAGTGCTCACTGAGCTGGATCGTCCTCGGTCGGCCCGTCCGCGCCGGAATCACCGCCGGCGGAATGCTGCGGGAGAAAGAGGGTGAAACAGGGCCGCGCTCCGGCGCGGGTGAGAACCAGCCGTCCGCCCTCCGCCTCCGCGAGGGCCCGCGCCAACGGTAGCCCGAGGCCGCGACCTGCAGCTCTACTACGCGAACGGTCAAAGAGGTCCGTCGATCGCATCGGGTCCGGCCCCGGGCCCTCGTCGCAGACATCCACGGCGAGGGCCCCATCGACGTTCCGGGCCCGGACGGTCACCGCTCCGCCGCCATGCTCGATCGCATTGTCGAGCAGCACCCCGAGGGTCTGGCGGATCGCGACCGGCGAGGCCGTGATCATGGGCAGTTCGACGTCGCGCTCGATGCGCAGCGCCCGCCCCTGACCGCCGAGCGATCCGATCCGTGCGCGATGTATGTCGTCCAGGATCGCGTCGATGTCGAGGCGCTCCCGGGTCGCGGTGTCGGACCGAGCCACAGCGAGAAGATCCTCGATCGTATGTTCGAGCCGGTCGGCGGCTTCGATAGCGCGGTGGGCAGCCTGGCGCAGCGCGGACTCGTCGCCGTCGAGCGCCGATTCCAGAGCAAGCCGCAATCCCGTGAGCGGCGTACGGAGCTGGTGCGAGGCATTGGCGCTGAAGGCCCGTTCGCGGGCGAGGAGGTCGTCGAGGCGAGCCGCGGTGTGGTCCAGAGCGGCCGCGGCGGTGTCGATCTCGGGAATCCCGCTGCGGCCGGCGCGTACCGTGAAGTCGCCGTCGCCGAGCGCGTGGGCGGCTCCGGCGAGATCGGTCAATGGCTGGGTGAGGCGCCGCGCCTGACGGCGCGCGACGAAAGCCGCAGCGGACAGCGCCAGAGCCGCCAGGGCAAGCATCGCCGACCAGCTGAGCCAGGTGCGATGGGCGACGGATCGGGCAGAGGAGGCGACCCGCACGGCGCCAACGACCCGCTCGCCGTCACGGACCGGCACCGCAGCAAGAATCTGCCCCTGTGTCACGCGCTCGGCCAGGCGCCCGGCCAGCGCATCGGTGACGACCGGGTCGATGGTCGCCGGCCCCCGGCCGGCAACCCGCCCGGTGCCGGCGGTGTAGACGCTGACTGCCGTGTCGGACTCCGTGCTGGGCAGCTCGACCGGATCGGCGCCATGGAGGCTGTCGATGGAGACAGCAGCGGCAGCCTGCTCGGCGAGGTGGGTCAGCTCGCGCTGTTCGCTGTTGAGGTAGACCTGCCGTACGGCGGCGCCCAGCGGCATCCCGAACATCAGCAACGCGAGCAGTGCGGCGCTCAGGGCCAACCGTAGTATTCGTCGGCGCATTGCTGCCTCTTCCCGCCTGCACTCGGATCGTCGGGTCAGACCGGCGACCACGGTACGGCAGACCAGGTCAGATCGGCGAGGTTCACGCCCTGCTCAGGGTCCTCGTCGTCGGCGCCAGAGCAGATTTTGCCGTCCGCTTACCACCGTCTCAGCTGCCGCTTTCCGCCCGGCTCGTAGCGTCGTTTCCGGGCTGTCGACCGCCGGTTGACGACCACGAGCGGCGCCGCCTCGAGTGCCGCCGACGGAAGGAGGTACGACATGGCCGACTTCAGGACCGCTCTAGCTGCCGTCGCCCTCGGCGCGGCCACGCTCGGCGCGGCGGGCGCGTGCGACGGAGGTGCGGCGGGGTCCGCGGACGCCCGAGCATCGGCCGCTAGCGGCGGTACGGCAACGGCCCCGGCTGGCGGGCTGGACCCGAATGCTCCAGAGGTCAGCGAGCAGGGTGACATCCCTGACAATCAGGCTTACGTCGGGTACACCCCGGCCTCTGGCGAATACACAGTGCGGGTGCCGGAGGGCTGGTCACGCGTGGACCAGCCGAACACGGTGACCTTCACCGACAAGCTGAACACAGTCCGTGTCGACCTGGCCGCCCGCGCCGTAGCCCCGACAGAGGCGGACGTACATACTGAGATCGCAACGCTCGGGGCGGGCAAGCCCGGATTCTCGGCGGGCACCGTGACCACGGTGCGCCGGAAGGCGGGATCGGCTGTACTAGCCTCCTATCGCATCGACGCGCCACCGAACTCGGTGACCGGAAAGGTCATCAACGACGACGTCGAGCGGTATGAGTTCTGGCACAACGGACAACTGGTGACGCTCACCCTGTCCGGCCCGCACGGCGCGGACAACGTCGACCCCTGGCGCCTCATCACCGACTCCGTCACATGGAACCGGTGATGGCCGGGCCCGTGCTGCAGGCCCAGAACCTGTACCGGTTCTTCCGGGCCGGCGAGGACGAGACGCTGGCCCTGTGCGGGGTCTCACTCGCCATGTCCCCCGGCGAGCGCGTGGTGGTGGCCGGGCCCTCGGGCTCGGGTAAGTCCACCCTGCTCGCCTGCCTCGCCGGGCTGGACGAGCCGGACGGCGGCACGGTGCGGGTGGCGGGCCACCGGCTGAGCCACCGTCCGGAAGCCGAACGTGCCGCCCTCCGGGCGCGATACATCGGCGTGCTCTACCAACACGGCAACCTGCTGGACCATTTGACGATCATGCAGAACATTCAGTTCGTACAACGGATCGCCGGCCGTACGGACCGGACCACGCCGACGAGCCTGCTGGACGCGGTGGGGCTCGCCGCCCGTGCTGGTGCTTATCCCGCCGAACTCTCCGGCGGCGAATCGGCCCGCGCAAGCCTGGCGGTCGCGCTCGGCAACAACCCCGCGGTCCTGATCGCCGACGAACCGACCGGTGAGCTCGACGGCGCGGCCGAGCAGCGACTTCTGGCGCTGCTGGCCGCACGGGCCGCCGCCGGGACGGCGGTGTTGACCGCCAGTCACAGTCCTGCCCTGCTGCGCGCCGCGGACCGGGTCGTCCGACTCAGAGATGGTCAGGTGGATCAATCATGACAGTCGCATTGCCCGCCTCAGCCGGCGAGAACCGGCCCGAGAGAACGGCGGCAGTGTTCCGCTGCTCGGACCTTTCGCGGGTCTACGGCACCGGACACCGCACCGTCGTCGCCGTCCACACCACGAATTGCACGGTGTGGCCCGGTGACCGGATCGCCCTGGTCGGCCCGTCCGGCTCGGGCAAGTCGACCCTGCTACATCTGATGGCCGGTCTGGAGCAGCCGACCGGCGGGCAGCTGTCCTGGCCGGCCCTGGGCGGCGACCCGGCACAGCACCGGGAACTGGTCGGGGTCGTTTTCCAGGCGCCGAGTCTGCTCGATCCTCTCGACGCGGTCGAGAACGTCGAACTCCCGCTGCTGCTGCACGGTTTCGGCCGCGTGGAGGCGCGGCACCGCGCCGAGGCGGCCCTCGCCGAGTTGGGCCTGCAGGAGCTCACCCACCGGCTGCCGGAAGAGATGTCCGGGGGGCAGGCCCAGCGGGTGGCCGCTGCCCGGGTACTGGCCGGACGGCCCCGGCTGATCCTCGCCGACGAGCCCACCGGCCAGCTCGACCATGAGATCGCCGAAGGGGTCATCGCCGGGTTGCTGCAAACCGCTCATCGCCTCGGCGCCGCCGTCGTGGTCGCCACCCACGACCCGTCCGTCGCCAACCAACTGGACCAGGTGTGGACCATGAACGATGGCGAGCTGATCACCTCCGAACAGGTGCTACGGCCATGACCCGGCTGTGGCTGACCGCCATGCTGCGCCGCCGCGCCGCCCAACTTCTCGCCGTCGCCGCCGGCGTGACCGTCGCCGTCGCGCTCCTTGCCGCGCTCGGCAGCTTCGTCACCGCCGCCAAGGCCACCATGACCGCCCGGGCAACCCGCACGGTCGCCGTGGACTGGCAGGTCGAGACCCAGCCCGGCGCCGACCCCGCAGCTGTACTGGCTGCCAGCGCCGCAGCCCCTGGCGTGGTGACGGCGCTGCCCGTCGGGTTCGCCACCCTGCCCTCGCTCAGCGCCAAGGACGGAACGGCGACCCAAACCACCGGCCAGGCGATCGTGCTCGGCCTGCCCGACGGCTATCGTGACGCCTTCCCAGGCGAACTCCGGACGTTGGCCGGCGCGGACACCGGGGTACTGGTCGCCCAGCAGACCGCCGCCAACCTGCACGCGGTGCCCGGGTCGCTGGTGACGCTGACCCGGCCGGGACTGCCGCCCCGGGCCGAGCGGATCGCCGGCATCGTTGAACTCCCGCAGGCCAACTCGCTGTTCCAGGAGGTGGGTGCGCCGCCCCAGTCGCAGCCTGCAGCCCCGCCTGACAACGTGATCCTGCTGCCGAACGCGGAATACCACAGCGTCATCGACCCGCTCCAGGCGACGCATCCCGAACTGATCACCACCCAGGTCCACGTCTCCCGCTCGCACGCGTTGCCGGCCGACCCCGCCACCGCCTTCACCACGGTCACCGCCTCGGCGCACAATCTTGAGGCGACCCTCGCCGGTACGGGGCGTGTCGGCGACAACCTGGGCGCGGCCCTGGACGCCGCGCGCGCCGACTCCCTGTACGCCCAGGTCCTGTTCCTGTTCCTCGGGCTGCCGGCTATCGTCCTCGCCGCGCTGCTCACCGCAGCCGTGAGCGCGGCGGCCACCGGACGCCGCCGTCGTGAACAGGCGCTGCTCCGTACCCGCGGCGCCTCCGCCGGACAACTGTCACGACTGGCGGTATCAGAGGCGGCCGCCATCGCGGTTCTCGGCGCCGCCGCCGGCCTCGGCGCGGCACTGTTGATCGGGCGGGCGGCATTCGGCACGGCCGGTTTCGGCGCGGGCAACGCTGCCCCGCTCTGGTTCGGAGCCGCCGCGGCGGCCGGCTTCGTCATCGCGGCCATCACCGTCCTGGTCCCGGCCCGTCGGGACCGGCGGGCATCCACCGTCACGGCCGGCCGTGCCGTGGTGGGACAGGTTTCCTCTCCAGTCTGGCTACGCTACGGCCTCGACCTGGTGCTACTGGCCGCGTCCGCGCTGGTGTTCCGGGCGACCAGCGGCGCAACCTACGCTCTTGTCCTCGCCCCCGAGGGGGTGCCGAGCATCTCGGTCAGCTACTGGGCTTTCCTCGGCCCGACCCTGTTCTGGATCGGTACGGGCCTGCTGACGTGGCGACTGACCGACCTGCTACTGAGCCGGGGCCGCCCGCTGGTGGCCGTACTGCTGCACCCGTTCGCCCGACAGCTCAGCAACACCGCGGCGGCGACCCTGTCGCGGCAACGCCGGCCGATCGCGCACGCAGTCGTCCTCGTCGCGCTCGCGGTGTCCTTCGCCGCCTCGACGGCGACCTTCAACGCCACCTACCGGCAACAGGCCGAGGTGGACGCGCGGCTAACCAACGGCGCCGACGTCACGGTGACCCAGCCGCCCGGTGCCCGGGTGAGGCCGGCAGCCGCAGCCGACCTGGCCACGGTCCCCGGCGTGCGGACCGTGGAGCCGCTGCAACACCGCTTCGCGTACGTGGGCGCGGACCTGCAGGACCTCTACGGGGTACGGCCGGAAACGGTCACGGCGGCGACGTCACTGCAGGACGCCTACTTCGCCGGTGGCTCCGCGGCGCAGCTGATGGACACGCTGGCCCGCCAGCCCGACGCGATCCTGGTCTCGGCCGAAACGGTGAAGGACTACCAGTTGCGACCGGGAGACCCGATCACACTGCGGCTGCCCGATCCCCGCTCGGCCCGGCCAACGCCCGTCAGCTTCCACTACGTCGGAATCGCCAAGGAGTTCCCCACCGCCCCGAAGGACAGCTTCTTCATCGCCAACGCAAGCTACATCGCTGCCGCGACCGGCAATGACGCGGTGGGCGCGTTTCTGGTGAACACCGGCGGCCAGAACACCGCCGAGGTGGCCGCCCGTATCCGGCAGAAGCTCGGCCCGAGCGCGACGGTCACGGATCTCGCCGCCACGCGAGGGACCGTAGGGTCCAGCCTGACCTCGGTCGACCTGGCCGGCCTGACCCGCGTCGAACTCGGCTTCGCGCTGTTGTTGGCCGCCGCAGCCGCCGGCCTGGTGCTCGCACTGGGCCTAATGCAGCGACGCAGAATGTTCTTCCTCGCCGCCGCTCTCGGCGCCAACCGCCGGCAGCTCGCCGGCTTCATCCTCGGTGAAGCGGCGATCGTCGTGGCCGGCGGCCTGCTGTTGGGCGCCGGCGCCGCGTGGGGGCTGTCAGAAATGCTGGTCAAGGTCCTCACCGGGGTCTTCGACCCGCCGCCGGCACACCTCGCGGTGCCGTGGCCCTACCTGACCACCGTGGCGCTCATCGCCGCCGCCGGCAGCGCGGCTGCGGTGGCCGCAGTCATCCGATCCACCCGCAGACCGACCATCGCCAGCCTGCGGGAAGGCTAAAGGCTTCGCCCTTTCCGACAGCACGCTACCGGCCGGAGCCGCCCTCGGGCTGATCCAGCCGGTAGCCGTGCCCCCGCAACGTGGTGATCGTCGGAACCACGCGGCCGACGGCGGCCGCCTGCGCCAACCTCCGTCGTACGGCGGCCACGTGCACATCCAGAGTCTTGGTAGAGCCGAACCAGTGCTCGTCCCACACGTCTGACATCAGAGTCTCCCGGCTCAAAGCCTCACCGACAGAGCTGGCCAACCGGGCGAGCAGGTCGAACTCTTTGGCCCGCAGCTCCACCTCAACGCCTCCCAGCAGGCATCGACGCCCCGCCACGTCGATCTCCAGATCCCCGATCATGATCCGGCCACCGCCGCGCGCCGCAGTGGTTCCCCGGCGCAGATGGGCCCGCAGCCGCGCCAACAGCTCGGCCAACCGAAACGGCTTGGTCAGGTAGTCGTCCGCCCCGGCTTCGAGGCCCACGACCACGTCGATCTCATCGCGCCGAGCGGTCAGGATCACGATCACGGCGTGCGGCTGCGCCTCCCGCAGCCGCCGAGTCAGCTCGACCCCGTCGAGATCGGGTAATCCGAGATCGACCACCGCCAGGTCGACCCGGCCGACGGCCATCGACGCCGCAGCCTCCGATCCGCTAACCACCCATCGCACCCCGTAGCCCTGGCTCGTCAGGCTGTCCCGCAAGGTCTCGCCGATCATGGGATCGTCCTCGACCACGAGCAGCTCAGCCATACCAGCAAGGCTACGCGGACGCCAGCGACAACCAGACCGCCGGCACGTCCGGTCGGCGGCGACGTCCTCAGAATCCGCTACGTCAACCTTCGGAGGGATGCTGCCGTAGACGCCGTCTGCCTGCCATCGGTTCCGTTGCGGATTCGGCCCGTCGTGGAAACGGACGACTTCACCCCGTGGATCGCGGGCTGGGACGAGGTCGTGCAGGGCGTGCTTGGGCTGGTGCCGGCGACGGCCCGCACCGGGCCGCCGCTGGCGGTGCGGCAGCGGGTGTGGGCGGACGGGTACCCGGTCGCCGGCGGGACGTTCAGCTCCACCGACCAGACGGCCCGGGCGACCCGGTGGGCCGAGGCCGACGCCGCGGCGGGCACGCCAGAGGCGGTGATGACGAACACCACCTTGGGGATCGGCGCGGGACGAGGCGGTGCTCGCCGGCGCGGTGGCCTACCGGCTGCTGGCCGGGCGTGCGGTCCCCGACCACTGGTTGGTCTGCGGCGCGCGGGGCACGATCCTGGTCTGGCTGGCCGGGCAGGCCACGGCACGCTCCGGCGACGGACTCCGCGAGCTCGATCGTTCCAGCTCGGGTTCGCTGCCGTTCGACCCCGTCGGGTTCACCACCGGCATCGCCGTGCCCGACCGCGACGCCGCCCCCGGCCTCGCGCTGCTGGAACGCTCCCGCGACGAGGTCGCCCGGACGGTGGCCGAGCACTGGTCCGAGCTGGTCGCGCCGCAGACGCCGGTGGAACGCGTCGGCGAACTGTTCGGCGTGCCGGTCTCGCCGCCGGTGCCAGCCGAGGAGGCGCCCGTATGCGGCGGCTGATCCTGCTCGGCGCGCTCGTCGGGCCGGTCCTGCGGGCAGTGCGACGCGGGCCGCTGCTCGGGGCGGGGAGCGTCGGCCTGGCGATCGTGGCAGTGCCGGCGGCGCTGGGCACCGTGCTCAGGCCCGACGACCTCGCCGCCCTGCTGCGGCTCACGGCACTCTGCCTCGCCGTCGGGGTCGCGTTCGTCCTCGACGATCCGGCCAAGCCCAGCACCGCCACGACACCGGTACCGGCGTGGGCCGGTGGTGCCGTCCGGGCCACCGCCGGACTACTCGCCGCCGCGGTCGGCTGGGCGGCGGCGGTCGCCGTCACGCTCGCCGGTGCGCAGGAGGGCAACGGCGAGGCCCTGCCGGTGCGCGATCTGACGCTCGAGGCCACCGCCGCCGCGGTGCTGGCCCTGGCGTTCGCCGTGCTCGGCTGGGCGCGGGCGCCGCGCGGCGTCTGCGGGCCCGTCGCCGCGCCCGCCCTGCTCGTCGCCGCCGCCGCGCTGGCACTGCTGCCGCAGCGGCTGGCCATCCTTGCCTCCGTGGATGATCCGGCCGGGTGGGCGGCGGCGCACCGGCGCTTCGCCGTCCTGCTCGTCGCGGCCGGCGCTGTCGCGGTGGCCGGTCTCGCGCTCGGCACGCTGCCGCCACGAACGGTCCGCGTCCGGCGCCGGAACATCCCGGATACCCAAGACACCCGGCACCGTTCGGGCCGCCTGGAAACCACCACACCGGCTGAACCGGCGGCGTAGTGATCCCATGTAGGTGATCTTGGTCTGGCTGCGGTAAGCGATGGCGGGCCTCGCGCCGGCACCCGACGCCGCCCGGTTCCTGCCGGTCGCTGCCGAACTCGCCGCGCTGGTGCCTTGGTCGGCGCACTCGGTCACATCGTCGCGGTGCTCCGCGACGCCGACGCGAGCGTTCTCAGCTCACGTTCTGGTCAGCGGTCCCCGCAACGAGCCAAGCTGAACGCCGGCGGTCCGAGAAGCACGCAGCCGCAAACATTCGAGCCGCCCACCATGTGGTGCGGGTCGAGATGATGTTCCCCGGGTATCGATCCGCTGACCTGCACCATCAGGTTGGAAATGGCTCAACGAAGGTCGGGGATGGTTTCGCCACCCGTCACAGGGCTCGGGGTTGGTGATGAGGCTGGCCACGCAACGTCGTCGATGGCGAGCCACGGTGCGACGGCCACGGCTGTGGGCGTGAGCCCGGCGAACGCCTTGACCTCGCGGTGGAGGTGGGACTGGTCGACGTAGCCGCTCTCGGTGGCAACGCTGGCGGGGGCGTGACCCGCGGCGAGAAGGTGGGCGGCGTGGTCGAACCGCACCAGTCGGGCGGCGCGTTTGGGTGTGATGCCGAGCTGGGACCGGAAGCGGGACCAGAGGCGCTTGCGGCTCCAGCCGACCTCGTCCGCCAGGCCGTCGACCCGGACCCGGCCACGGCTGGTGAGCGTCTGCCGCCAGGTGTAGGCGACCTCCGGATCGACCGCTCGGCGGGCGCCTTTCCGCCGGGAGAGGATCTCCGCCGCGATCGTGAACCGTTCGTCCCATGACGCGGCGGCGCGCAGCCGGTCCTCGGCTCGCCGGGCGGCGCGGCCCCAGATGTCTTCGAGGGATACCACCGCCCCGCTGAGCTCGGTCGACGCGCCGAGCACCGCAGCCGCCGCGACCGGCTCCAGCCGGACCTGGAGGCAGTCGACGCCCCCTCGACCAGATGCCCAAAGGTCGCCGGGGAGGAGCCCGACGACGACACTGCCGCGTTCGCGCCGGCCATGAGTGTCGTAGAGCAGCCCTTCTCCCTCGCTCAGGTCGACAAACAGGCTTACGGATGGGTGCGTGACCATGGCGATGTCCGCGGATGCGGGGGCAGGTGCGCGGAACCCGGCCATGCTGATCCCCGGCAGCCGACGTGACGGGCGTGGAACGGCGATGTCCACGCTCGCCCAGTCTGGTGGTGTCCCGTTCGACAGCACGTCACCAGTCTAGGTGCTGACCACAAAGCGGAACATTTGTCCAAGACACCCCGGCCCTGAGCTTGTGATGCTCGACCTCGTGTCTGGCAAGGCCCCAAATGCGGAGGCCGCGGAGCTCCAAGCGATAGGAGACGTCATGACGGAACCGCCGTCACATTCGAAGATCCGGGCGCTGGCCCCGGTCCTGCCTTCCACTGGTGAATCGATCGGACTGACTAGGAGTGACCAGGATTGACATCCTCCACCCGCCTGAAGGCGGGGGATTCCTCCCCTCGCAGGGTGGATCTTCCTGCTTCATCGGCGACTGCCCCCGGGACGAACCCAAGCCGAGGTCTTACACCGCCTCCACAGGCATCACATCCCGCCAGCCCGGCGGTAGACCGACCGAGTTGCCCCAACCGGCACCGCCGACGCCACCGCCCGTCTGCCGTTCCGTGCAGCCCGGTGGGTGGTGCACGGTCATCCGCCTGGGCGGCGGATTCCCGGTCCCTGTCCTGCTCCGCAGGAGTCCGTTTCCTCCCCGGCCTGAAGGCCGGGGTATCCACGGAGGAATCTGATGACACCGATGCAGCGTCGTACCTTCCTGCTCTCGTCGTTGGCAGCCGGATTCGGCACCGTCGCCGGTGGCGGTCTGCTGGGCCCCGCGCCGGCCGCGTCCGCCGCCGGGCTGGTCGATTCGTTGACCGTGGACAGCGCGCTGAAGGTTCAGGTGGCGAATGGTCAGCTGCGGGGTCGGATGGACCAGGGAGTGGCAGCGTTCCTCGGGATCCCGTACGCCGCCCCGCCTTTCGGCGCGCACCGCATGCGGCCGCCAAGGCCGCCCGTGTCATGGAGGGGCCTGCGCAACGCTACCAAGTACGGGCCGACCTGCCCGAAATACTACCCCCGTCCGGAGAGCACACCGCTGTTCCCGGAGGTCGTGATCCCCGGCAAGGAATGCCTCAACCTCAACGTGTGGACCCCCGATCCCCGGGGATCCGGCTTGCCGGTACTGGTGTGGATTCACGGCGGCGAGTTCAGAAGGGGGTCCGGATCCGCCCCCCCTTACCGCGGGACCTCCTTCGCCTGCAGTGGGGTCGTATGCGTCACCATCAACTACCGGCTCGGCGCGGAGGGCTTTCTCTACCTCGATGACGGCACCGCCAACCTCGGGTTGCTGGACCAGATCGCCGCACTCGAGTGGGTCCAGGACAACATCGCCGCCTTCGGCGGCGACCCGGGGAAGGTGACCGTCGCCGGCCAGTCCGCCGGCGCCATGAGCATCACCACCCTCATGGCCATGCCCCGCACCCAAGGCCTGTTCCACCAGGCAATCACCCAAAGCGGGGCGGCCGCCCAAACACTCACGGCCCAGGCCGCCGCAGACGTCACCTCGAGACTGGCTAAGTCGCTCAGAGTTTCCCCGACCCGCGAAGCCTTCAGCAAGGTCCCAGCCGGACGGCTCGCGCGGGCGGCGTCGGCCCTCGTCGACGAGGCCCAGAGCGGCTCGGATCCGTCTAAATGGGGGGAAAGCCTCCCCTTCGCCCCGGTCGTTGACGGCGACATCCTCCCCGACCACCCGCTCGACGCGCTAAGAAGTGGCGCTAGCAGCGGCGTGCGGCTCCTGGCCGGGTGGAACCGAGACGACACCCGGATCGGCCTCGTCCCCAACGGCATGATGGACATAATCGACAGGGTCGACGAGGCCACCCTCTCCGCACTCGTGAGCGCCCTCGGCGCGCCCGAGGGGACGGTCGAGCTCTACCGGGCAGCCCGGCCGAGAGCGAGCAAAGGAGAGCTGATCGCCGCGGTGACCACCGACTGCTTCATTCGGATTCCGGCGATCCGAGTCGCCGAGGCGCGCCTCAAGGCCGGCGGGTTTAACACCTGGATGTACCGCTTCGACCACGAGTCACCGAGCTTCTCCGGCCGACTCGGCGCCGCCCACGGGGTGGAGATCCCGTACGTGTTCGACCTCCTCGACGAGGAGTCCGTCCGCGCCCTCATCGGCGACCAACCGTCGCAGGTCGTCGCCGAAACCGCCCACGGCGCCTGGGTCAACTTCATTGTCGACAGCTACCCGGGCTGGCGCCCATACAACCTGGCCAACCGGCCCACCGCGCTGATCGACGAGGCGATCACCGTCGTCAACGACCCCGACGGCGCCGAGCGCAAGGTGTGGGCCCGCCGACGCTGATCAGGAGTTGTCGTTCGGCGTCGACTGCGCGGCTCAACGAACGCCGCGAGGTCTGCGGCACAAGGGATTCCAAGTGGAGTCCAGGAGTGCCGCATCTGCCCAGGCGTGACGGCGGCGACACTGAGCACGAGCGCCCACGAGGCCCGTAGGGCGCATCGGCTGTGCTGGCGGTGTTTGTCGTCGGCATGGTCAGGAAGCGCGCCTGCCGGCGCCGGGTGACGACGGGGGGCGTGTATGGAAACGAGGGAGGATCCGGACGTACAGGTCGTCGTGGCGGGCCTGGGACCGGTTGGTGGTGTGCTGGCGGCGCTGCTCGGACCGTGCCCGCCCCGACCCGATGGCCCAGCCGCTGCAGCTCGCCCTGGATCCTGCGGTGGCCCCACCGCGGGTTCTCTCGGGCCAGCCGGAGCACGAGGTCCCGGATCTCGTCGCTGACAGGTGGCCGGCCGGGCTTGTTCGGGTAGGTCCAGCGTCTGGTGATCAGGCGGCGGTGCCAGGTTAGCAACGTCGCCGGGGTGACGATCCGATGTGCTCGTATTCCGTGGGGCAGCAGGTGAGCCAAGGCGGACAGGATCGCCCGGTCCGGCCAGGACAGCGGCGGCCGGCCCCGGACCTGGCGGCGCAGTACTGCCACCTCATGCCGCAGCGCGAGGACCTCGACTATCAGCGCTTTGTCGCCGCGGATCAGCAACCCCAGTCCGCTGAACAAGCGGACCATCCCCAGGTACAGCAGCCGTACGACCATACCGACGATCATCAGCGTGGTACGAGAACTCCCAGCTCACAGCAGGTGCGACGGGTTCTGGCACGGTACAAGCCCGCGCGCGCTCGCCGGCTGAGCGCTGCGCGCGAGCAGCGTACGCGGCTGACCTGCCGGTCGGATCACGGTGCGGGGGGAATCGCGCCACCGTCGTCGGCGAGCGGTGAGCCGTCCAACGCGCGGTCCGTCTCGACGGCGTTCAACGACACCATCACGTCGCCGTCGCGGGTCGGGAAGCGGATGAACTCCATCAGGACGAATCCCGAACGTTTGTTGCCGCGCACGGAGTCGTTGAGGGGTCTCGTGCTCACGCCCTCGACGAGCCACTGGTGCAGCGGCTGCGCGTCCTCCTCCCGCCAACCTTTCAACCTGGCGTGGTGAATCGCCGTGGTCAGCTTCTCGGCCAGGTATCCGGGGTCGCAGGCGCTGGTGATCGTCAGTTCGAAACTCTCGAACCGGTGTCCTGCCCCGAAACGCCATATTGCCCGCACCTCGCGGATGCCCGGAGTCAGCGGCCGGCCGAAGAACATCCAGTCATACGTGTCCAGGAAGGGTGCATGGTCTTTGAGCCAATTGTCCCGGTCCCGCTCCAGCACGATCCAGGGCGAAGGGACCTCGTTGAACTCGTCGACCCACACGACTTCGGGGATCTCCCAGGCGTCCAGCCAGGACCTGACGTGTTCGCGGTTGGCCAGGAACTTGGCCCGGAGTTTGTCGTGCCGCCGGCCGCCTCTGAACATCACTGATCACTCCCCGTGGTCCCAGTCGAGGCCCCAGACACGGACGTTGCCCTTGTGGTCCCCGGTGACGATGGTGCGGAAAGAGGCGTCGGCGCGGATCGCGTTCACCCGGACGGGGTGGCCGCGCAGCGACCGGATCCGGCGCCCGGCGCGCAGGTCCCAGACGTCGACGGTCTCGTCCCCGCCGGCTCCCGCCACGGCGAACCTCCCGTCGGGGGACACCACCAGCCCCTCGGTCCCGTAGAGGAGATCGAAGGGCTCCGCGATGGCCCGCCCGTCGAACACCAGATCGCCGTTCCCGGCATTCCAGACGACAAAGCCCGTCGTTCCGGCGATGGCGGCGAGGCGACGGGAGTCGGCGAAGGCCAGGTTCGCCGACGAACTGTGCTTGACCCCGTCGAGGCGGTAGAGGGGGCTCCTGCCGCCCGGTCGCCACGCGGTGAGGTGGGTCATCTCGGCCAGCAACAGCACGCCGGAGGCGAAACGGATCTCCGTGTGCGGATTGACGTGTGCGAAGGTCCGCAACGACCTGCCCGTGTCGATCGACCGGACCTCCACGGTGGTGGTGTCGCCGGTTCGCAGTTTCACGGCGATCGAGCGGGACTTCTCGTCGGCCGTGACGCCGCCGATCGTCCCGTGCCCGGTGCGGATCGTCGCGACGCGGGCTGCGGCCTCGAGTGACCACACCGTCGCCAGCCCGTATCCGAATCCGACCGTCAGCAGATCGCCGGAGATGTCGAGCGTCGTCTCACCCTCGTCGCGGGGCAGGGCGCCGGCGACCTTGAACCGCGGCTGGAACGTCGCGGTGTCGTGGCACGCGACCGATCCGTCCGAGTAGTCGATGATCAGGTCGCGTCCGGCCCGGGCAAAGCGCAGGCTGATGGCGGGGTTCCGTTGCTGGACCACGGAACCCGCCTTCTGGAGCGTCTCCAGGTCGAAGATCTCCACCTCGTCGATGGTGGCGGGAAAGGCGAACAGCCGCCCGGAGTCGCTGACGTCGAAGGCGCCGTGGGTGAGCATCAAATCGGACAGCTCCTGCTCTACCCAGATGCCGTGCAGACCGGTCCGCTGCAGGTTCCGGCCCGCTGCTCGCGACGCCCGCCGAAGTCGCGGATGGCGTGCATAGCCGGGAATGGTCCTGGCCGCGCGAATGGCGTCGGTCGCGCGCTGGCCCTCGCCGGCCGCGATCATCCCTTCGACGCGTGCCATGGCCTGGTCGAATGCTCGCTCCTCGTGCACGAGCGCGCCGACCGGGCGGGGCGGCGCGTACGACCAGGGGGCGAGATGTCCGCGCAGCGGCATGGGGAGGCGCGACAGCGAGGTCTGTTCGCGGTAGCCGTCCGATTCGGCGGTCACGGCGTATCCGCAGTCGCCGCTGAACGCCGTCGCGTCGCGATGGGATCCGCGCTTCCAGTCCTTCGGGAAGGTGCGGACGCAGCGGCGGATGGCCAGTTCGAGGACCTGGAGGTCACCGGTCCCGGGGTCGAGCAGGGCCCAACCGGCCCGGCCCGAGACGCCGAGCACGTCGTAGCCGAGGAGCCAAGGAATCTCCCACCGTCGCGGCTCATCCCAGACCCGCATGTCCACCGTCATCATCGACCGGTAGCCGAGCCTCAGGACGATCGACCCGTCCGCCGCCACGGCGGTTCTCCGGTCGTCGTTCAATCCGTCGGGAGGCAGGTGCAAGCCCCGCATCCTCGTGCGACGTAGGGGCCACCACTGCTCCACCCGGTGATCGACGTCGGATCCGGGACGCCCCAGCGAGGCGGAGACGCACACCTCCGCGTCCTGGGCGAGGATCACCCGCGTGACTCGGCCCTCGTGGGGCCGGATGTCGACGATCGACTCCCACGCGCCGGTGCGGAAGACGAGGATACGGCCGTCGGCCGTGCCCAGGGCCGCGAAACCGCCCTCGGGGCTGAGCGCCACGGCCGTACCTCCGTCCAGCCGGCCTTCGAGTTCGGCGGTCCCGCCGGTGAGGCGCCACCGCTCGACCACCGAGTCCTGATAGCAGACGAGGACCCGCGCCCCGGCGTGGTCGACCGCGACGTCGACCGGCGTCCGACCGGAATCGGCGAGTTCGCAAACCACCCGGCCCGCGACGGCGTCCCAGATCCGCACCCGGCCCGACTTCTCGGCCACCACCACGTGTGTCGCGTCGTGATCGCAGGCCATCGCCACGACCTCGCCGAACAACCGTCCGAACACCTCGAGCGTGCCCCTCGGCGCCAACCGGGCGCAGCGTTCGCTCGCGGTCGCGATCTCGGGTGAGTCCGGATGCTTCCGGTCCGCCTCGGCCAGGTGCCTCGCCGCGAGCACGCCGTCGCCGCGTTCCAGGTGGACCATCGCGGCCAGGTAGTCCGCCTCCCAGGACTCGCCGGTGGCGCGCAGCTCCGACAGCAGGGTCTCGTCGGTGACGAGGCCGTCGCCCCACCTGATGAGCCCGTGGTTGTAGACCGCGTGGACGTTGTGCGGGTCGACCGCCCTCGCCTGCTCGAACAGCTCGATCGCCCGGCTCTGCTCGCCGAGATCCCACAGCGACAGCGCCTTGTTCGACAAGCCGTCGGCCTTCAGCGCCGGCGGGACCCGGTCGAAGCGCGGGTAGGGGCCGCCCGCGCAGTCCTCGTACACGCCGGCGAGGACTGCCTCCGCCTCGGCGGTGTCGCTGATCCTCGACCGGGGGTCGCGCGCGAGGCAGCCCGCCAGCAGGTCACGCAGCGCCCGCGGGAGATCGGCGCGCAGCGCCGCCAGCGCGTCCGCGCCGTCGTGGCCCCACTCCCAGAGCCGACGCCCGTGCAGCACCTCGATCACCGTCAGCGCCCAGGACCATATGTCGCTGGCCCGGCCGATCCTGCCGTCCGGATCGACCTGTTCGGGCGAGCAGTACTGCGGCGTGAACCCGCCGAGGGTCGCGTAGGCGGTTTCGGCGCCACCCTGCGCTGGTTCCGAGACGTACGCCTTCGCCTTGGCCGTGCCGAAGTCGGTCACCCGGGCCGTCTCGCCGTCGTACATGATGTTGGATGGTTTGATGTCCTGATGCACCAGGCCCGCGGCGTGGGCGTGCCCGATGCCGCGCAGCGTCTGGATCGCGACGTCGAGGGCCTGCGGGAGGGCGCGGCATCGACCCTCTCGCACCGCCGCGGTCAGGTCGCCGCCCGCGATCCATTCCGCGAAGACCACCGGGTACGCGCCGACGCGCCGCACGTAGGCGCACCCGACCACGTTCGGGTGGGGGCCGAGATCGGTCCAGGCCTGCGCCTCCTGGGCGAACAGGTCGAGGATCCCGGGTGCCGCGGCGAGGTCGGGCCGCGGCGTCTTGACGGCGAGGTCGACGTTCCAGGTGAGGTGATGGGCTCGGTACACGAATCCCATGCCGCCGGTCTCGACCACCTCCTCGATGCGGAACGTGTCGAGGACGGTCTCCCCCGGCCGCCACCGGATGACCTCCCCCGCGTCCACACCGGGCCTATTCGACGAGCGCCACGTAGATCGGGGTGCCCAGCAGCACGCCGGTCGGCCCGGACTTCTCGGCCAGCCGCTTGGCGATGAACTCGACCCGCTGCGTCGGCCCCGGGAGCCCGGTCCCGATCTGCGACAGCGCCTCGTGGAAGCGCTCGTCGTCGAACTCGCCCGGATCCGCTCGCAGTTCCTGAAGCTTGCGGAACAGGTATGGCGGGACCGACCCGAGCGGCTCGGCATCGCCGCCGCCGACCACGTGCGATGCCGACCCGCCCAGGACGACGACCTGGTCGTCGAGCGTTCCCGCGAAGACCACGATGCCGGCGGTCGGGAAGACGTGCCAGCGCATCCGCATGCAGGCCTGGAAGTAGGGGCCCGGCTCGGCCGCGGTGCCGATCTGGTCGGCATCCTGGAGGTGCCGGACCACCTTCTCCAGCTTGTCGAGGTCGTGGCGCTCGGGCCGGACCGCCTTGCGGCTGTAGCGGACGAACTTCAGATCCACGGCGACTTCGGTCTCGTGCTGCGCGGTGGAGGTGACCTGTGCCGCGAGGAGCCCGAGCTTGAGGTGCGACAGGTAGAGGTAGTACTTGAGGGTCACGGCGCGCTCCGGTGGCAGGGAGATGGCCGAGTCCAGCCTACGTGGCGCGTGCTTGCGCCGCCGACCCCCGCGTTGGCGTTGGGGCTCCGGCCGGCTCAGCCGATCTGGCAGGACGCGTGGTACTGGTAGCCGTCGTGATCCTCGTCGGTCCAGATCTCGCGCATGGTGTCGTCGGACATCCAGCCACCTCGCTGATCGACCGTCCCGCGTACCAGTGGATGAAGATCTCGGTCACATCGACCACGTCGAACGTTCTCCTCGCCATCGGCTCCCTCACCCGTCACCCGAACGAGGGAGGATTCTCCTTGACCGCGAGGACCAGCCACCCCGGACACACGCCCATGACCTGGGGAATTACGTGAACGACCCGGGTGGGGAATTACTTGAGCGTCAGACCGCTACAGGTGGGAATTACGTGAGCGCCGACAAAACCGAAGAACAGCCGCCTCACCACGATTCAGCAGCAGCTCAACAAGGCCCACAACAGCCTCCGAGCCATCGGCGAACGCGGAAGCTCCTTGCTCAAGACCACCTTCAAGGCGCTACGCAACATCAGCCTCGACCGATGGCGCATCGGCAAGATCGCGGCCGCCGCACTCATCCTGCTCCACACCGGACACGACCGCACCACATGATCACCTTCGGTGATCAGAACGTTGCGCGGAATGGCTCACTACGTCTCCGCTCGCGCCGCCATCCCCGCCTACTGCGCTCTTCGTCTCCGGCAACGAACGCAGAGCGAACCCGCTCAGCGTGAGCGGCACCGACGACACCTCGGCGAGGAACGCCAGATCCTCGGTCTTCTTCCAGCCGGTCAGCATCGCCGACGTGGCGTGGTAGGTGACCCGCTCCTGGCGCAGCGTCCACGCTTCGGTGCGTGCGGCCAACGCCAGGTTGTACACCTTCCGGACACACCCGAACGTCCGAGCAAGCTCAGCAGCCTGCACGTCGGTCGGGTAGAAGTGGTACTTGAACGCCCGCTTCACCGTCCTGACCACGGCCCACACGTTAGCACGCCTGTTCGGAGGCCATGCGGTTGCATGTGGGCGCACGCTGATCCGCCTTGGCGGCGAATCGGCTTTCCCTGCCCTGCCCGGCAGGAGTTCCGTTTCCTCCCCGGCCTGAAGGCCGGGATATCCACGGAAGGAATCTGATGACCGACACCAACCGAGAAATGCTCCGCACCACGTTCGGCCAGGACGCCGAACTCTACAACCAATGCCGTCCCAGCTACCCATCCCCGCTGTTCACCGACCTCGCCACGCTCGCCGGTCTCGGCCCGCACGCTCGGGTGCTGGAGATCGGAAGCGGCACCGGCCAAGCGACCCTGCCCCTGGCACAACTGGGATGCACCGTCGTCGCGATGGACCTCAGCCCCGACATGGTCGCCATCACACGACGCAACCTCGCACAGTTCCCGAACGTCACCGTCGTCGCCTCGGCGTTCGAGGACTGGCAGCCCTCGGACGGACCCTTCGACGCGGTGCTCTCCGCGACCGCATTCCACTGGCTCGACCCCGACGTGCGCATGATCAAAGCAGCTGACCTGCTGCGTCCCGGCGGATCTCTCGGCATCGTCTCGACCCACCACATCGCCGGCGGGACGAGCGCCTTCTTCGCCGACGCACAACGATGCTACGAACGATTCGACCCGACAACACCGCCCGGCATGCGCCTGACTACCGACGACGAGACCCCCGAAGAGGCAGCAGAGTTCGACCGATCGGCACGCTTCGGGCCAGTCGAATTCCGGCGCTACGAGTGGCAACAGACCTACACGGCCCCCGAGTATCTGAACCTGCTCATGACCTACTCCGGCCACCGAGCCATGGCACCGCAGGCACGCAGCGGCCTGTTCGCGTGCATCACTCACCTGATCGACGACGTCTACGGCGGAGCAATTACCAAGCAGTACCGGACCCGGCTCGCGATCGCGCACAAGACACTGTGACTCGGCTCGGCATCCGGCCTTCGCACTGCGGTCACGACGCCCGCTCGGGGTCAAGGGTGGCCGCAGGCAATCGCGCCAGCGACGCGTAGCGCCCCTGACCCCGGGCGGATGGCGTAGAGGATCGGGCACGCGGGGGATGGCTCACGTCCTGGTCCTCCCCGGCGTCCCCGCGCCGGGACCGCGGCTCCGGTGGCTCCGGTGGCTCCGGTGGCAAGCAGCTCCGCTGCGCGGCAGCCGATCGCCCCGACCTCGGCGGCGGCCAGCCCGTCCGGGCGATCGCCCCGACTCGCCTCGGACCACTCGCGGCGCCCCTCGGCATTCGAGCCGGGCGGCTACTCCTGGCCTGTCACATCCTCATCTGTCTAGGCTGGCCAGATGGAGCGGTCATGGGGGCTGTGGCGGCTGTTCCTCGGCCTTGCTGTCGTCTTGTGGGCGTCGGTGTTCGTCAACGCCTTTCTCTCCGGCTGGGAGATGTCACACCAGCTTCTGGCGGCGTTCGTGCTGAACGTGTCGGCGTTGTCTCTCTGGCGCCACCTCCTTGGCCGCCAGGACACACGGCAGAGTTGGAGAGACGGCCAGTCAAGAGGCCCGTAGGCGCCAGCCGATGCCGGCCGGAGGCCGCCAGCAGGCCGAGCGCGGCGGGTGCGCCCCGCTTCGCGGGGCGCCTTGATGCAGAGAGCGAACGATTCGGCAGGCACCCTGCCGCGATCCGCATCGCAGCAGTTCAATGGTTGGGGCCGGGCATGGGACATTTTTGGGAGCCCGCTCACCATGAGCGGGCTCCCCGGAGCCTGGCCCGACTCGAACGGTGCTGCCACCCCTGGGTTCAGTGACGCGCGGTACCGGCGCCGCGCGTTGGGCAGGCCAGCCTCCAAGCGTAGTGCGCCCGAGCCCAACGCGGGGTGCCCGCACATGCCGCGAAGCGCTCGTCACCGAAAGTGACGTCAGTGCCGGTCGCCGGCGCCCGGACACACGAGGTGCGGCCGAGGAGAGTGCGTTGTTGGGTTCCGGGCACGACCGCAAGCGGGCCTGCCGGTGAGAGTCGGTGGTAGGTTGCGGGGTATACGTTCTTGATGATCCGAGCCTGTCTGGACGTGCCCGGGCAGTCCTCGCGCAGCGGTCCCGCCAGATGCTGTGCATGGCCGCCACCGACATCCGCTCGACGGCCGTTCTCCGCATCGACGACCGAATCGAGACAGCGCCCTGCGAGCTGGTCGAAGCGATGGTCAGGTTCGAGGAGCGCTACGGCGGCCTCTGGTACCCGGTCCTCGGCTCCAACGGTATGGAATACGGTCTCGACGGTGATGCGGTAGTTCACCGGACGCCGCTTGGGCTGGCCTTCGCTGGCATCCTGGACGGCGACTGGACCTGGGGCGTCGACGTCCTCGCCGACGGCCGGACCGCTATGGGCCCCGGCCGGTGGTCCTACCGGGTGATCGACAGGTCCGTCGACCAGCGTCTGGAGAGCCACGCCCTGCTTGTCGCGGTCAGTGGCTGGTGCCACCGGACCTTCACCTGCTACACACCGCGTGACGTCATCCCTCTAGTGGACGAGCGACGTTTGCCGCAACGCGAATCCGAGGCGACCGGCCCGACCGAGCTCTGGTGGCTGGACGAGGACGCCGGCGTCGCTGTCCAGGCCCAGCTGCGTGCCTGGCCGCCTGAGCGAGACGAGTGGACGCTGCGGTACTTCGCTCGGGCACCGGCGCAGGCTGCCGACGCAAACCCGGTTGTCTTCGGGGCAACAGTCCACGAGACGGTACCGGCGCTGTGGTGCACGCTGTGTTCCCACCTGGTCGAACCGGGGCGTACCTGCCACCGCGCACACCCGTAATTCGATAAGCGGTGCGGACGGATTGTCCGCGGACAGAGAAGGGCAGGGCCATTGCGTTCTGAGATAACTGCTGGTCACCACGGTGATGAGGTCGTGTGGACGATGGCTGGCACGTCGGGTGGCACGGGCGATGTTGGTCTCGCC
>NZ_JBIWJO010000024.1:0-36576 GCF_044765245.1 Micromonospora sp. NPDC093277 | reverse complement strand
AAGATCGTGGCCGCCGCACTCATCCTGCTCCACACCGAACACGACCGCACCACATGATCACCTTCGGTGATCAGAACGTTGCGCGGAATGGCTCATTGAGATCACGATCAGGGCAACGGTACGTGCCAGCGCCGGGAGCGTAACGGCGATCAGAGGGATAGCGAGATTCCAGGGGATGAGGTCCACAGCAAGGTCCCTTTACAAGGATGGCGATCGAGCCGATGGGACCCTTGACGGCTGAGACCACCTCGGCTTGACCGCATGGTTCGGTCACGTGGAGGTCTCTTCCGTCGGCATGAAGCGGTAGGTATGCGGATGATTGGTCAACCGGGACGTGGTCGGCCGTCGGGTTAGGACGCATTTCCGCTGCTTGTTCGCGGGGTTGTCGGCTGAAAGGCCATGCTCGGTGAGCCACTTCCCGTAGAACTCACGGTGCCAACTTCGTCCGGCCAGGTGCCACCGCTGGCACCAACAACCGTGGACGGTGCCAACTTTACGTGGACCGGACACCCCGTGCCGGGCGCGGTCGAGGTGCCGGGCGCTCAACTGAGGTTCCCCCGGTAGCTCAGTGTCCTGGCTTGACCTGCGCCGCCATGCCGGTCGCCACGTCCAGGAGCTGACCGCCGTTGACCCTCGGGTCCCGCCCTATCGGGCACGCGACGGGCACGCCGCACCCCCCTGCCTTCCAAAGATCAAGACACCTGTCGGCTGGCGTCGCTCATTGGCGCTGACCTGCATCGGTTGTCGGCCCCTGACGCTCTACTCCGGCGCTCGTCGGTCGGCTTGGCTGTACAGGTGGCTGTACAGCCGTCAGTCCTCGCGATCGATCCTGGCGTCCTTGCGCCGCTCGCGAAGCCGCCGCAGCCTGCGGAGGTACCGCTTGGATGGACGGCACTCCGCGGCGCTGCCATGATGTGCGCCGTGAAGATCACCTCTGGCCCGAAGCAATTGACGTCGGGTCCATCCGCCCCGGCCGGGCTTGGCCGGCGCCGCGTACAGGCCGCGGCCACTGCGACCGTCGGGCTGATCATGCTGGCCGATGTGCACTTCATGCCGTGGGTGGCGGTACGACCCGGACAGAGCATCGCCGACCGCCTGTTGGGCCTGGCTCCGTCCGCCGAGGTGCGGACGTTCGCATTGACCGACCTGCCGGGTGCCCGATCATCACTGTACGTCGGATGGGCCCTGCTGCTTTCCTTGCTCGTCGTGGCTTGGGTAAGGCCGGAATAGCGCCGTAGCGTACGGGTTGGCGCCGGGGTGCTGAGCCTGGCGCTGACGTTCCTGACCTTCCTACCCGGTGGCGCCGCCATCCGAGCCAGCGGCTTCCGGGAGGCCGACGGACCCAGTACCGACTTCCTCGCCGGCACGTGGCTCGCGCTGGTCGGCATGCTGCTGGTGGCCAGTGCCGTCTCGACCCTGGCGGCGTCACCGAAACCCTCCACACCGCCCGAGCCCACTCCGGTGCGACCGACACCCGCCGCCGAGACCGTGGCTGCCGATTCGACGGCTCCCGCCGACCCGACCCCGATCTTCGTGCCACCCCCTGGCTGGGCGGCCCTCCCCCGCCCCGCAGCGGTCCCCTGGTGGCGTCGGCCCTGGCTGGTGACCGGCGTCGTGGCAGCTTGCGTCGCCGGGGCTGTCCTGGTCGGGGCGGTGGTCTGGCTTGTGGCTCATCCGCCCGCCACCCGGCGCAGCGAACTCGCCGCGCTGGTGGTGGCGCGCCCGGCCGATTCGACTCCCGCTCAACCGGCCGCCGTCGACGACCGGGTCAACGTTCCCCAGATCCTGCCGCCCTGGGGCCCGGATGCCCTGATACTCACCGCGCAGCTGCTCGACGTGCGACACGCCGCCGGCGCGGCGTGGACCCGACCGGACACCGCCTCGGTGACGGTTACCCTGCTCCAATTCGACTCGCGGGAGCAGGCCGACCAGTTCCAGCAGTCCTACGCTGAGTTCGAACGGCGCGCGCGTGGCCCCGGCAGCGAGGAAAATATCCCCGACGTGCCGGGGGCGACCGCCTTCACCGGAGAAGGTCAGGGCCAGGCCGAGGTCGACGCCGTCGCGCACCGGGATGACATCGTCGTGCTCATCAGCGCAGACGGCGGACCGCCGGACACCATCGCAGTCGTCGAGTCCCTGGTCCGCGAGCAATACGACCGACTCTGAGTCGCCCTCGTGCCAAGCCTCTGTCGTTGATTCGCAGCTAACGCGCCAGACGGTGTGCCACCGGTCGTCCACAGGATTAGAAGTAGATCGCGGATGAAAGGAGTCAGCTGAGTGCGTCCGGCAGGCGGTACGGCAGGCCACCCTGAGCGGCTGATGCATAGGCGGCTGTGATCGCATGTGCGATGACGAGTGCGGATCGCGCCAGCTCTGCTTCCATAGCAGCGGAGGTCACCTGGCGGAGTACATCATCGGCGAGTGCGGGTAGCCAGTCGTCGTGGGCGTGGTGACTCCCCGGCGTCTCGGCCAGTCGCCAGGTTCGTCGCCAGGTGGGGCTGTCCTCGACGAGGATGTCGTCGTTCAGAACGACCGTGCCGTGTGTGCCGGTGAGGCTGTAGGTGTTTTTCCGGTGCGGGGCTCGCCATGAGAGCAGGATGTGGGCTTTGATCTTGTCGCTCATGTCGAGCACCAACTCGACGTGATCCTCTACCCCCAGGGTGCTGTATCCCATCGTGCAGCCGACCAGGTGGACATGCATCCCGGTCAGCCATTCGGCAAGGTATACACAGTGCGGACCGTGATCGACAAGGACACCTCCCCCGGAGACTGCGGGGTTGCGGCACCACGACGGGTTCCAGTCCGGAGATCCGCTTGCCGACGTGGGGCGTTCTACTCTCATGTCGAGGCGCTGCAGGGGTCCGATTCGTTCGGGAGTGCCGAGTTTGCGGAGGCGCTGCAGCAGCGGCGAGTGCACGTAGTTGTGGCCGGGGTAGATAATCCTGCGACGTTGCCGGGCAAGCGTGATCAACTTCGCTCCGTTGCCGGGGTCGAGGAAGGTGGGCTTCTCACAGAACACGTGGGTGTCGCGCATGAGCGCCTGCTCGGTGTATGCCTCATGGCTGGTCGGCGGCGTGCAGATCAGCGCCAGGTCGATATCCACGTCGATGTCGTCGAGAGTGGCTGCCACGGCGGCGTGCGGGAAGCGGGAACGTGCGGCGTCGCGCCGTGAGGGCGTGGGGTCGAGGATGGCTACGATCCGGGTCTGAGGCATGGTGTCGTAGCAGCTGGCGTGGGCTTCGCCTGCCCGCCCGTATCCGATCCGGCGCCCCGCCCGAGGAATGCCCCGGGGGTGGACAGCGAGCGGAAGCCACAGGTCATGAGCAACAGCGCGGCCCTGCGTAAATGCCAAGTCAATCCGGACAGGTGCCACGGTGGTGCCAACTACAGCCGGACGGTGCCAGGTGAGGTTCCACCCTGGGACCGGACACCGGGGTTTCATGCCGCGAGGGCGAGGGTTTGACGGTAGCAGGCACGCGCTTCGTGGGGCGTGCGGTGGTTGAGTGTCGAGTGTAGGCGGTTGTGGTTGTAGTAGGTGAGGTAGGCGAAGACATCTCGGCGGGCCTGCTCACGGGTGGCCCATACGCGGGTGCCGATCTCGGCCTTGAGGGTGGCGAAGAACGACTCGGCGACTGCGTTGTCGTAGCAGGAACCGACTCGGCCCATCGGCGGCTGCATGTTGAGGCTGGTCAGGGTGGTGCGGAACTCGGTGGAGGTGTACTGGCGATCCGCGGTCGGAGTGGAAGATCGCCTTCGGGTCGACCAGGCCGCGTCGGTGGGCGAGGGTGACGGCGTCGGAGACCAGTTGCGCGCGCATGTGCCCGGCCATGGCGTGGCCGACGACTTCGCGGGTGTGCAGGTCGATCGTGGTGGCCAGGTAGAGCCAGCCCTCGCCGGTGGGCAGGTAGGTGATGTCACCGACGAACCGCTGCCCGGGGGCGCCAGCGCTGAAGTCCCGCCCGATCAGGTCCGGTGCCGGCGCGGCCGTCTGGTCTTGCTTGGTCAGCGACCGACGTCGCCGGCGGGTGATCCCGACGATGCCGCGTTCCCGCATGATCCGCTCGACTCGCTTGCGGTTGACCCGCCGGCCACGGCGGCGCAGCTCGACCGCCACTCGCGGGGACCCGTATGCGCCGCGGTGCCCGCCGTGGATCGCGGCGATCTCGATGGCGAGTTGGTCCTCGGCCGTGGCGCGCTGCTCGCGGGCCGGCTCGGCGGCCAGCCACTCGTAGAAGCCGGGACGTCGTACCGCCAGGACACGGCACAGCCGCTGCACGCCGTAGACAGCGCGGTGTTCGGAGATGAACCGGTAGCGGAGAGTCATCGACCCATCTCCTTGGCAAAATAGGCCGCTGCCTTGCGGAGAATCTCCTTCTCAACCTCCAGCTCAGCGACCCTCTTACGCAGTCGGCGCAGCTCGTCGCGCTCATCAGCGTCAACCGGGTCGCCGCCCCGCCCGCCCGGCCGGCGGCCTCAGCGGTCTTCGCGGCGTTGACCCAGTTCCGCAGCGTCTCGTGGTTGACGCCGAGCTCCTGACCGACCTCACGCAGTGACCGACCTGACGACCGGACCAGATCAACAGCGTCCCTACGGAACTGCTCGGGGTACTTAGATGGACGTGGCACCAGGCCATCCTTCCCCAGACCACTGTCTGGGCTCAGGGTGTCCGGTCCGCAGGAGGAACCTCAGTTCGGCCTGCCAGCTCGACGGGTGTCAACCATGAGCCGTCGCGGTCTCTGCGGCTCGGATCGGCAGCCTACCGTCTCGTAGCCGACGGCCGCTGCGGCCGTTTGTTGCCGCGACGGTCTCGGCGAGGATGGACAGTGCCGTTTCGGCGAGCGATGCACCACCGAGGTCGAGTCCCGCGGGCCCGACAAGTCGGTCAAGGCCTGGCTGGCTTGCCAGCCGTCCCATCCGTTGGGCATGAGTGGCTCGGCTGCCCAGGGCAGCCACATGTCCCGCATCTCCCGCCAGCGCCGCGCGAATGGCTCGGTCGTCTATCCGCGGATCGTGGCTGAGTGTCACGACAGCGTCTTGAGGTCCGAGCGGGTGCTCAGCCAGCCAGATATCCGGCCAGACACGTTCTACCCGAGCTGTTGGCGGCATCGCACCCGCTGCGACATGGTCAGGCCGAGGGTCCACCACGACTACCGCCCAGTCCAACAGGTGCGCCATGTCTGCCATCACGGCGGCCAGGTCGGTAGCCCCGACGAGGAGAAGTCGCCGACGCGACGGCAACTGGTCGAGATAGGCATCGTCAGCGACGACGTCCTCGGCGATCGAGGTAACGGACCAGCGATACGGCGGTCGCAGCCCGACGCGTACGGTCACCGGCCAATCGTTCGCCAGAGCTTCTGTGATCGCCTCGTGCACCGGGGCGGGTGGTGCGGGTGCGATGAGCACCTCCAGCGTCGCGGTGCAGGCGGGCCGCTCTTCCCAGGGCAGTAGCTGCTCGCCCGGTGACAACGCCAGTATGTGTGGTGGCGCACCGTGCAACACGGACCGCGCCGCTTCGACGACTATCGATTCTATGCAGCCACCGGACACGGAACCTCGCCAGGTGCCGTCCGCGGCGACCGCCATCGTTGAACCCAGTGGCCTCGATCCGGGACCGTTACGGGCCACCAGGCGGGCCAGTACGACCGACTGGCCCGCCCGCCGCTTGGAGTCCACGAATGGCCACACTTCACGCAACACTGACGGCTTCCGGGCGGTCCTGGGCCGCTGCGTGCTCGATGACACGGCTGAGGCTGATCGGCAGTGTTCGGTGGCGGGTGCCGGTGGCGTGCCACACGGCGTTGGCGATTGCCGCAGCGGTGCCGGCATTGCCGATCTCACCGAGACCGTTGAATCCGGATGGATCCTGAGGCTCGTAGTCAGCCACGAAGTCGGCCTCGATGGTGGGTACGTCAGCGTGGGCGGAGATGTGGTAGCCGGCGAAGTCGGCAGTGACGAGGCGGCCCGTGAGCGGATCGCGAACGGACTCCTCGTGCAGCGCCATTGACAGGCCTCCGATCATGCCCCCGATCAGCTGGCTGCGGGCCAGCAGCGGATTGATCACACGGCCTACGGCGAACATGCCGAGCAACCGGCGAACACGCACTTCTCCGGTTGCTGGGTCGACGGTGACCTCGGCGAACACGGCACTGTAGGTATATCGCTCTTCGGCCGGCTGCCAATTGATCAGCGGTGTGGTGTCGACTGATGCGGTGACTGGTCTAGCGGAATCGCCCAGCTTCTCGCGCAGCGCCTTCGCGGTCTCGGTGATGGCAAACGCGCAAGACGTCGTGCCTCGGGATCCGCCGGCTCCCGCGGCCAGGCCGAGGTCGCTGTCGCCGATGTGCATGCGGACCCGCTCGGTGCTCACACCGAGGGCGTCCGCGGCCACGGCGATCAGTGCGGTGCGTGCTCCGGTGCCGATGTCGGTGGCGCCGACCCTGACGGAGAATGTCCCGTCCGTCTCCGCGGTGATCGTCGCAGAGGAGGGGAAGACTCCGGCGATGAACGCGACGGCGGCCACGCCGGTGCCGACGAGGAGGTTGCCCTCCCTGCGGACCCGGGGGCGGGGGTCGCGCTGGGCCCAGCCGAACCGGCGCGCGCCTTCCTGAAGGCATTGGACCAGGCGGCGGGTGCTGAATGGGCGGCCGGACACCGGGCTGACGACGGGCTGGTTGAGCAGCCGCAGCTGCAGGGGATCGATCTGCAGCCGTTCGGCTACCTCGTCGATGGCTGACTCGAATGCAAACGAACCGGGTGACGCGCCGGGTCCACGCATGGAGCACGGAGGCAGAAGGTTGAGGGGTACCGCACTGAGTTCCGTGCGGATCGCCGGTGCCGCGTAGAGGGTTCGGGCCTGCTCGGTGCACCACTCGATGTACTCAGCCAGCGGCGACTGTGCGAACGCGGCGTGGTGGTGGATAGCTCGGAGCCGCCCGTCGGCATCGGCGCCGATTCGGACGCGCTGTTCAGTCGACGGCCGCGACCCGGTTGCCAGGAAGACCTGTCTACGGGTGAGCGCGACCCGTACCGGACGCTGGAGATGCTCGGCGGCCAACGCTGCCAGGATGATCTGTGGCCCACAGATGGTTTTGGCGCCGAAGCCGCCGCCGACGTGCTCGGCGCGGATGTGCACACGTTCCGGGTCGATGAGGAACAGCGAGGCCATCACCTGGGAGATGCTGAAGGGCCCTTGGTTGGAGTCGAGGGCGTAGAGATGGCCGTCCTCCCACCATGCAGTCGCGACATGCGGCTCCATGGCGCTGTGGCTCTCTTCCGGTGTGTGGTAGAGCTCGTCCACCACCATCGCGGACGCCGCGAACTCGGCTTCCAGGTCACCGGTGTCGGCCTCCGGGCCGAACAGGGTGGACGCGGGGCGTGCGGCGGGATGGTTCATGGAGAACTCGATGTCGTGGGGCTCCGCGTCGTAAGTCACCCGCAATGCCGCCGCTGCGGCACGTGCTTGCTCGGGTGTCTCCGCCACCACGAGCGCGATGGGACGGCCGGCGTATTCAATCACCTCGTCCTGCAGCAGCGGGAGGCTGCGGTCGGGGCCGAAGTGGTGGGCGATGTCGGGGTTGAGGCGCCGCGCGTTGCGGTGGTCCAGTACTCCCAGGACTCCCGGCTGGGCGAGAGCATCCGTGGCGTCGATGTCCCGGATTCGGCCGCGTGACACCGCGGCCGTGACCATCCAGCCGTGGGCAAGGTTAGGCATCGGCAGGTCCGCGACGTAGTGGGCGGAGCCGGTGACTTTGAGGCGGCCTTCGATCCGGGGTCGCGATTCGCCTACGGCACCGATGATCTCGTCGGGGTTCATCCGTTGCCCTCCTTTCCGGCGTCTGCGGCGAGTTCGGTCAAAACCGCTTCGATCAGGTTGCGGGCGAGCGTCACTTTGTATGCGTTGTCGCGCAGCGGCTCGGCGGCGGCGATCTCCACGTCGGCGGCAGCGCTGATTCGCTCGGCTGTGGCCGGCCCGCCGCGCAGCGCGGACTCGGCCAGTCGCGCCCGCCACGGCCGTGATGCCACGCCGCCGAGTGCGAGCCGCACGTCCTGCACCAGGCCGTGCTGGACGTCGAGTGCTGCTGCCACAGAAACGGTGGCGAACGCGTACGACGCGCGCTCCCGGACCTTGCGGTAGCGCGACTTTCTGGCGACCGCGGTCGGCGGTATCACGACTGCCGTGATCAGGGCTCCGTCGGGCAGGGCGGTCTCCCGGTCCGGGCGGTTACCGACGGGGAGATAGAACTCCGACAGCGGGATCTCTCTAGTGCCGTCGAGGGTCTCGTATCGCACCACGGCGTCGAAGGCGCTCAGCGGCACCGCCATGTCCGAGGGGTGGGTAGCCACGCAATGCTCCGTCCAGTCGAGGATCGCGTGGTTGTGGTGGGCCCCGTTGATTGCGGAGCATCCGCTGCCGGGAACCCGCTTGTTGCATGCCTCCGACGGATCGGCGAAGTAGGCGCAGCGGGTGCGTTGCAGGAGGTTTCCCCCGACGGTTGCCATGTTGCGCAGCTGGCCCGAGGCCCCTGCCAGGATTGCCTGGCTCAATGCCGGGTATCGGAGCCGCACCTGTGCGTCGGCGGCGACGGCGCTGTTGGTGGCCGTCGCCCCGAGCACCAGGCCGCCGTCTGGCGTTTCGCCGATCTCGCCCAACGCGAGGCTTCGTATGTCCACCAGGCGGGCGGGTGATTCGACTCCGGCTTTCATGAGGTCGACGAGATTGGTGCCGCCCGCGAGGAACCGCGCCCCGTCGTGCTGGGCTACGAGGTTCAAGGCATCGCGGATCTGTGTCGTCCGTTGATAGGCGAAAGCTCTCATCCGGCCACCGCCTCGCGGGCGGAGGCCTCGAGGATCGCACGCACGATCGACGGGTATGCGCTGCAGCGGCACAGGTTGCCGCTCATCCGCTCGCGTATTTCCTCTTCGGTCAGTTCCCCTGCCCGATGCGGTGAGCCGTCGCGGGTGACTGCGCTGGGCCAGCCTGCTGCATGCTCGGCGAGCATTCCGACCGCGGAGCAGATCTGTCCTGGGGTGCAGAATCCGCACTGAAATCCGTCGAGGCGGATAAAGGCCTCCTGGATCGGGCGCAGCTCACCGTCGCCGGCCAGGCCTTCGATGGTCGTGACAGCAGCGCCGTCGGCGGCGACAGCGAGGGTGAGGCAGGAGACCAGTCGCTGTCCATTGACCAGGACGGTACATGCGCCGCACTGGCCATGATCACAGCCCTTCTTCGCACCAGTGAAATTCAGGTCGTCCCGCAGCGCATCGAGGAGTGTTCTGCGGTTGTCCACCGCCAATCGGTAAGTCTCGTCGTTGACTCGTAGTTCGATCTCACTACGCGTGTTATCGGTCATCGCGATCCTCTCACCACCTTGCTCGAAGCCCACAGGATGGGACCGAATGGCTAACCGCCGGATCTGAATATCCTCATATCTGACGCGCTCCGGTGCGCAGCGAAGACGGGGCTGCGCGGCCGGGGGCCATTTGACAGACGCCATAGACGCTACGTCAGTTCATCGAATCCCTCTTGCACAGAAGTCTTGGACTTCTGCCTGATCCTGCGCGGTTTCTTCGGTGCCCGTGCCGGCATTGGCTCACCGTTCCCGCCACAGCAGGCCGGCGTTGCGACTCGGCGTCGGCCGGGCGCTAGCGGCCCGTGGTGGGCGGCCAGCGTTGACGTGTTCGCGATCTCCGCGGCGTCGTATGGCACGGCGGCGCCGTGACTGGCCATCGGGAGCTCCGAAGCCGTCCGCAGCTGAGGCTGGCCACGTCTCGGCCGGCTGACGCTGATGGTGCAAACGAGAGACGGTCCGGTGGACCGGCGGCGACTATGCCTGCCGGTGAAGGGGTTGGGGAAGCGGGCCGGCGCGCAACGCGTCGAGCAACGTGGCGGTGGTCGACGTCCAGCCGGCGGGTCTCGCCGTTGGCCCGAGCTTTTCCTGAATTCGTGGGCAGCGCATCATTTCGGGCGACAGAACAGGTGGGCAGAATCGTGCAGACTGTGGTGGTGATCCCGCCTCACCCCCAGGCCCTCGCGATGTCACGGGTCTTCTCGTCGCGGCCCTGCTGCCCAACGGCGCGAAGTGGCCCGCCGCCGCAACGGCGCCCTGATCTCGCGTCCCCGCGCGCCCGGCTTGGGCGTAGATCATGCGGCGGGTCGAGATGAGTTCTCTCGACGCTGCGGCAGACCGCGTCGCCGGCCTGGTCCTAGCCGCCGGGGCAGGGCGCCGCTACGGCGGCCCCAAGGCACCTGTGTTTCTCGGGCAGGCACTCCGCGTGCTTCGGGACGGCGGCTGCGACCCGATCATCGCGGTCCTCGGTGCCGGAGCCCGCCAGACCCGGGCTGCCGTGGATCTTGAAGGTGTCCAGGTGGTCGAGAATCCGGGCTGGGCCGAGGGTATGGCCTCATCGTTACGGCTCGGTATGACCACAGCTGCCCGCATACAGAGGGTCTCGGCCGTGTGCGTGCATCTTGTGGACATGCCCGGGGTTTCTGCGACGGCGGTGGCCCGACTGCTGGCGCAGGCACACCCGGGCTGCCTGACTCGCGCCTGCTACGACGGCGAGCCGGGCCATCCGGTGGTACTGGGCCGTGACCACTGGGCTGAGATCGCCGCGACCGTGCGTGGCGACCAGGGCGCGCGCGTATACCTACGCCGGCACGCCGCCCACGTGACCGCGATCGAATGCGGCGACGTGGCCGCCGGATACGACGTCGACGAACGGTGACTGGGCCGCAAGGCTCGTCCACGCGTCGCTCCCCCATGCCAAGGGCTACGTCCGGTGCCGTCGATGGACGTCACCGACGCCCACGGACGGTTCCTCGTCAATGTCGCCAGCCCCGATGCGCTGACGCTGCCGTGGGCACTCATCTGCCTGCCGGGTTGGCCAGGTCTGCCGCAGGCCATCGCTGGTTAGGAGCCACTCAGCCAGCAGCGCCGCCACCATCGTCCCGGCGACCATGCTGAGGACCGCCAGCGGCGAGAGCGTCGCCAACAGGGGCACGGCCGCCAGCAGGATCACGGGCGCACACAATCTTGACCAGCGCCAGCCGCCGATGACTCTGCTGGCGAACAGGGCGGTGCTGACGAGGTAGCCGGCCACACCACCGGTGAGCGTTCCAGAGCCCAGCAGGCCGAACGCGTCCCCCTGTCCGATGTGGACCATGGCGGACTCAACTCCGACAGCGGCGAGGACGATACCGGCGATGATCGGAAAGTGCAGGTAGGTGTATCCGTCGCGGGCGGTCGTCGCGCGTCGCCGGCCCCGTTGGCGGGCGAGCGCAAGTCCGGCAGTGCGGGCGAGGCGGGCGAAATACGCCCACCACATGGCGACCGCGATCAGGACCGCAAGGATCACCCCAGCGAGGATGGGCAGGCTGATAGGTCCGATGGTGGCACCGAATCCGAGAGCGGTGATTGATTCGCCCAGAGCGAGCATGACGACCAGCCCATGGCGCTCGGCGAAGTGCGCGGCCGAGTTGATGCGTCCCTGTAGGCCCCGGGTCGTGGCAAAGGCGACGGCCGGTTCGATGGCGGCCGCGGCGGACCCACACCACACCTGCGCCGGCGAGCCGAGCAGAGCGCCGGCCGTGAGCAGGATGCCGGAGGGCAGCATGGATGCCAGCACCGTCAGCACGACTTCACGCCGGGCTCGTTCGTCGCCGACGGCTGCCAGAAAGTACACCGCGCCATGGGTACACCGGGCGACCAGGTAGGCGCACACGAACACCATCGGCCCGAACAGCCCTCCGTCGCGGTCGTGATAGGCCTCGGGCACGGCCAGTCCGACAGCGAAGACGGCCATCGTTGCGACGATCATCGCGATGCGGACCAGGCCTTCGTCCGCGCGGGCCTGATTGGCCAGCCAGCTGTACGCCGTCCAGGACCACCACAGCAGCCCGAGGACGGCCAGCCCTTGCAGGATGCCGGTGGCGTCGTGGTGCTCAATCATGAGCATGCTCACCTGGATGAAAGCGAAGACGTATGCGAGGTCGAAGAACAGCTCCAGCGTCGTGACCCGGTCGCCTTCGGTGCTCATGACGACATGTCTGCCGCGGCGCCGGGCCTTAGCGTCGTCAGAAGTGAAAGCATGGGTACGCATGGTGTCCCCATCGTTTGGTAGTGCGAGAGCGACGGGGCCGCGCGAGGTTGCCGCGCGGCCTGCGCTCAGCGGTTCGGTGGTCGGGTAATCTGCGATGTCCGTGTGGGCCGGCGCCACGACAGGTGCGGAGCCATCCCGGTCGTTGTCCCTCGGCGCGCTGGTATGTGCGGCCTGCGGCAGACGTAGACGAACGCGGGTGGCATGTTGGCCCACACCGTCTGGCCGCGTACCACTTCCTCGAACCGTTCGCCGAGGCTGCGTCGGAGCCGCCGGGCTGGCGGCATCCAGCGCGTGTGGGTGTACGCGAAGGTGGTGAAGGCTCCGTACGGGGCGAGGACTGCGGTGACCGCGGTGAGCAGGTCGTCCTGTCGTCCTGGTGTGAAGGCCGCCCACGGGAGCCCGCTGACGATGACGTCGGCGTGGTCGAGCCCGCGTACCGTCAGTATCTCGCGCAGCTTGCGGGCGTCGGCGATGGCGAGGTCGACGCCCGGGAAGCGCGCAGCGAGCAGGTCCGCGAACCGTTCATTGATCTCGATGGCCAGGTGGTGGCCTCGGCCGGCCAGCCGCCGCTGGATGGCCTGCGTGAACGCTCCGGTGCCGGGGCCAAGCTCCACCACGACGGGGTCGCCGGTGAGTGGAACCGGTGCGACGACCGCGTCGGCGAGTGCCTGGCTGCTCGGCGCGACCGACGCGACTGTGAGCGGATCGCGGATGAACTCACGTAGGAACTGGCCGCGGTATTCGACGGTCATCGCTTGCCCCCGCGTTCGGCGGACATGCCGTCCAATGTGCGGATCAACCATTCGGTGCGGGCCCGCCGAGCGATCGCACCGATGCGCGTCTGTGGGAACAGCGCGTCGAACCCGTGGACGCCGCCCGCCCAAACGTGCAGCTCGGCCTGGCCGCCGGCAGCCCAGATCCGGCTGGCGTAGTCGACGTCTTCGTCGCGGAAGACCTCAGCGGTTCCGGCGTCGATGTAGGTGGTTGGCAGGTTGGACAGATCCTCGGCGAGCGCCGGCGAGATGTACGCGGAAACGCTGGCGGGCAGTTCGGCGAGGACCGACCGCCACGCGAACTCGTTTGTCTGCCCGGTCCAGACGCCGGGTACGCCGGTGAACTGGCGGCTGGAGGTTGTGTTGTTGCGGTGGTCGAGCATCGGGCAGATCAAGATCTGCGCGGCGATCGGGACGGTGTCCCGGTCACGGGCCAGCAGGGTGACCCCGGCTGCCAGGCCGCCGCCGGCACTGGCGCCGGCGACGATGATGCGGCTCGGATCGACGCCGAGCGCGTCGGCGTGCTTGGCCGTCCACAACAGGCCTCGGTAGCAGTCCTCGACCAGCGTCGGGCCGTGAGCCTCGGGAGCCAGTCGGTACTCTACGGTGACGATCACGGCGCCGAACCGGTCGAGCCATTCCAGCGGGATGTCGATGTTGGCGAACCGGTCACCCATGATCATGCCGCCGCCGTGGATCCAGTAGATGCATGGCGCGGATGCGGTGCGGTCACCGGTCGGGCGGAAGACCGACAGCGCGATCTCCATGCCGTCGTCAGCGCGGGTGACGAATTCGCCGTGGTCGATGGGGCGGCCGTCCAGCAGTGGCTCGACCGGAGCCGAGGAGTATGGGCGTACCTGCGCGAGGGCGTCGGCGTTCAGGATGGATGTCAGCGGCATCTCGGCGAGCAGCGCCGCCAGTTCGGGATCGACGCCGGGACGCGATGTGGTGGTGATCATGATAGTTCGTCCTCTCAGAAGGCGGCCTTGCCACCGACGGGGATCTCGTCGGTGTAGGCCGACTCGGCGGCCAGCAGTGCCTGGAGCCGGGCGACCAGGGTCTGCGCTGGCTCACTGGTGAAGAAGCCGCTGTGTGCCTCTGGGCTGGTCCAGCCCTCCGTGACGAAGATCGTGTCCGGGTCGGCCGCGGACCGGCCGACCAGGAACACGACGCAGTCGTCGTTGGCCAGCGACGGCGCGTGGAGCAGGAGGTCGATGACCTCGTCACCCTTGCCGGGCTTGGCGGTCATCGTGGCGTGGAAGCCGTGTCCGATGTTCATGGTGTGTGCCCCTTGATGGGTCGTGCTCGTTCAGGACGAGAACAATCTCGTCGCAGCGACAGGGGTGGCACATCTGTCATACGACCTCAAGGTCATCGCCTGGCTGTGGCCGGTTACCTAGCCGTCGATGACGTAATGGCACGCGCAGCCCTTCTGGGCAAAGCCCGCACGGGACCGGTGACGCGGCCGCCGGAGCACGTCTCAGCGGCGATCGTTAGGTCGATTGACAGATGTGCCTCGGCGGGCGGCTGACCGACCATGGGTGTATGTCAGGACAACCGGGGTTGGGCAGACGCGAGGTACGCGACCGTGCGGTGTGGGACCCGGACGACGGGCCGATCACGCCATCGAACCGGGCCGACCTGAGCGCGTTGGCGCGTCTGCTCAACGTCTTGCTGTCGAGCGTGATCGTGTCGTCGCTGCAGTACGAACACCACGCCCTGTTGGTGCGGGGCCTGTCGGCGCAGCCGGTCGCCGACTATCTGTTCACCTGCGCCGACGACGACCGAGCCGAGGCCCGTGCGCTGGCAGCCCGCATCCGCGACCTCGGGTTCGCCGCCGACCACGATCCACGGCACCTTGCCGGACGGTCGCGGATCAGCTTTCAGAGCTTCGCCGCCGGCGACCTCACCGGGATCGTGGCGCAGAATCTCGTGGCGGCTCGAATCCTCGTCCAGACCCTGCAGGAGGCCGTGCGTTGGGTGGGCGATGCGGACCCGACCACGCGCCTGCTGGAACGGCTGCTCGGAGCGAAGGAGGCGCAGGCTTGCGTGCTCGCACCAGAGTCTGCTCCGGACCGTCCGGTCGAGCAGATCACTGGGGATCAGGAGGTGACGAGAGGGCATCCCTGAGACCGGCCCGGGTCGTCACACCGAGCTTGGGAAAGATCCGATACAGGTGCGCGCCGACGGTGCGGTGCGAGAGGAACAGACGGTGGGCGATCTCCTTGTTGGTCAGGCCGCTGGCGGCCAGCTGAGCGATCTGCGCCTCCTGCGCTGTCAATACGGCCGTGCCGGGGGCGCGAGCGTCGGCCAGCGGGTACTTCGCGGCGCGCAGCTCGCCGTGTGCGCGGTCAAGCCACGGCACGGCTGCCATCGCGGCGAACCCGTCACGCGCGACGAGCAAGTGGACGCGGGCCTGCGTGACGTGTCCGGTTCGCCGGAGCTTCTCGCCATACGCCAGCCGTACGCGGGACGCGTCGAACAGCCACCGGTCGACAGCGGTGTCGCCGAGTAGCTGTTCAAGCCTCTCCGCGGGCTCGGGGTCGTCGGAGACCAGGGCCTCGGCACCCGCTTGGATCAGCGCCATCCGGCTGGACAGCCGCGACAGTCCGGCCGTGCGCATCGCTTCGACGTGTGCCCGCGCTTCCACCGTCCGCCCGGTCCGCACAGCCGCCTCGATCAGGTCGAATGCAACCCATGTGCAGTGGGGCACAAACGGGGCGAAGGTTCCCGGCGGGCTCATGGCGGCGGCGTGGACATATGCGGCGTCGAAGTCTCCGGCTGCGGCAGCGGCGAGGGTACGCGGATGGTGGGCGAACAGGGCTGCAGCCGATACCCCACGAGGATGCGCCCAGTTGGTGATCTCGTCGGCCAGCTTGTACGCCTCGTCGGCCTGGCCTCGGCCGGCGGCCACGATCGCCCTGTTGTACCAGAAATACCACGAAAAGAACGGGAAGCCGCCGGTGTCGCAGATCCGCTGGCCCTCCCATGCCAGCTCTTGCGCTTCGTCCCATCGGCCGATGAGGAAGTCGTCCAGGCACAGGTGCATCAACGCACCAATGTGCCGGCGAGCCGCCGCTCCGTCGCGTCCCTGATGCACAAGCCGCCACGACCCTTCGCGGACGTCACCGAGCCGGTCCAGATACACCGAGGCGGTGCCGATCCGCATGACACGTGTGGGGTCGGTCTCCTCGGCGAGGGCGCCCAAAATCGTTTCCGCGTCGGCGAGGGCGGACACGCCGGTGCGTACAGGGTCGGGAAAGGTCTTGCTGGCCAGGGCGAGGATCTGCGGCGGTTTTGGCCGCAGCCGCCGCAGCGCGCGCAAGAACGGCTCCCAGTACTGTGGTGCGCTGCCGTACCAGCTCACCAGCAGCAGGGTGTGCATTGCCTCGATCAACGCTGGATCGTCGGCGCGGTACCCGTGATCGCCGGCCTCGATGGCGCCGACGAGCAGACGATGCGCAGTGTGCACATCACCCTCGCCGTCGAGCATCAGGAACGCGGCGGCGTTGGCCGCGTGCAGCGACCCAGTCGAGTCCGGCACCGCCCGGCGGGCATCGGCCAGCAGTGTGCGGGCGTCCGCGGTCGTTCCGCCCGCCTCCGCGCCGATGTAGGCGGCCTCGGCAAGCCGCCGGCCCCGGTCGGCGCTGGTCACGCTCAGTTCAGCGGCGCGTACCAGGGATATGATCGCTGCGACCGCATCGCCGCGCAGCATGACACGGTGTGCGGCGGTTTCGAGCAGTTGCGCGACGGCCTCATCCGGAGCCACCGCGGCTGCGGCCAGATGCCACGCCCGGCGCTCCTCGTCGTCGACCAACACCTTGGCCAGGGCGACGTGCGCGGTACGCCGCTCCTCGTGCGTTGACATTGCCACGATCGCTGATCGGATGAGCGGATGCCGGAATGCGATCTGGGCGATCGCGTCGTCCACATGCACCAGCTGCGTCCGCTCAGCGGGAGCCAGGTCGGCCAACCCGCCCCGGTCGGCGCATGCGGCATGTAGCACCCGCACGTCACCAGTGCCCTCATATGCGGCCAGTAGCAGCAGCCGGCGGGTCGGCTCCGGTAGTTCCGCAATGCGCGCGGCGAACAACGCCTGCAGCTGGTCGTTGAGCGGAACAACCTCGGGCTGAGCCGCCACTCGCTGGACGGCACCTGACAACGTGGACGGCAACTCCATCAATGCCAGCGGATTGCCTTGGGCGAGATCCAGCAGCCGCCGACGGATACGCGACGGCAATTGGGGAAAGGTGTCGTCCACCAATTGCTCTGCGGCGGCCTGGTCCAACGGGGCCACCACGACCTCGGCCAGCCCGCGCCGGTCGAGGTAACTGGCCGCACCTGTTCGCGTCGACATCAGCAGACCGGCTCGGCAGCCTGCCAGACGACGAGCCACGAAGCCGAGAACGACAGCGCTGGCCCGATCGATCCAATGAACGTCGTCGACCAGAAGCACCACCGGCGCCTCGGCGGCAAGGCTTTGCACGAGCAGAAGGGTGGCGTTGCAGGCCAACAGGGCGTCCGGTGCCGTACCGGCCCCGAATCCCAGTGCCACCTCCAACGCTTCCCGGGGGCCGGTGGGAAGCCGTGAGATGTCACCCGGAACGGAAAGCAGCAACTGGTTGAGGGCCGAGTAGCTGACATCGGCCTCGAACTCGGAGCCCGAGGCCTGCAGCACCTGCATGCCCTCTGCGAGGGCACGTTCCGCCGCAGCGGCCATGAGCGAGGACTTGCCCACACCGGGCTCACCTGTCAGCAGCCGTGCGGCGCCTCCGCGCCCCGCCTGGCCCAGAAATGTCGAAAGCTGCTCTAGTTCAGCATCTCGACCGTAAAGCCCGATATCACCCACATGCACCTCACGTTGCCTGCTCCTCAGACAACACGATCAAGCATGCGAGTGGAAGCGACATTCCTCTCGCATTCTTGCCTAATCCTCCCGGGTTCCCCGCACGGTGGCAGGCGGTGCCGCGATGAACCGCCCCAGCAGGGTTCGGGGCGGTTGATCAGTGAGCTGGCGCGGGCTGTCGCAGGCGGATCGCGTCGAGTCTCGGCGGCGCACCGAATTGGCGCCGATACTCGCGGCTGAACTGCGACGGGCTGTCGTAACCCACAAGGCGGCTGATTCCCGCGATGTCCGTGGCGTCGCAGGCGAGCAGGAGCCGTGCCTGATGAAGCCGGATCTGCTTCTGATATTGGATCGGGCTCAGCGAGGTGAGCGCCTGAAAATTGCGGTGGAAAGCCGAGACGCTCATTCCCGCCTGCTGTGCCGCCATCTCTACCCGGAACGGCTCGCGGTAGTTATCGCGCATCCAGCGGACAGCGCGAGTGATGTGGCTCAAAGTGCCGTCAGGTTGCCCGAGCTGCCGGATTATCGGGCCCTGTTCGCTGGTAATCAGCCGCCAGAGAATCTCGCGCTTGATCATCGGCGCCAGCACGGAAATGTCGCGTGGGGTGTCGAGCAGCCGCAACAGCCGTAACACCGCGTCGAGCATGTCGGCGGAGGCCGTGCTGATGGCTAGCCCGGACGGCGCGCCCTCGTCGCTGTCGCACAGGAGGTCGGCTGGTGCTTGCAGCAGCAGGTCAGCGATAGCAATGGGATCGAGCGTCAACCCCACGCCCAGCCCTGGCTTGTCGGGGCTCGCGGCGCTGAAGTGCGCCGTGACCGGCAGATCCACCGAGACGACGAGGTACTGACCTGCCCGGTATTCGTAGATCTGGTCGCCGAGCCCGAAACGCTTCGCCCCTTGGGCGACGAATGCGAAGACTTTCCCATATGTTGTTGGCTTGGGGGGAAACGGCTTGTCGGCTTTGAAGATCAGTACCCCATCTATGGCCGCACGAAGATCGGGCCTGACGTGCCGGGCGATCAGGTCGCGTACCTCGTCAAGGGACATGAGCCGATTGTCCCACTGACCCGGAGTGAAAGAAAAGCCAGTTGATCATGGATCGGATGCGTTGAGCAGTGCGAGGATGAGCAACGATGCCCTGGTCAGCGGTGCCATCGGCCGGCGCCGGGCATCCATATGATCCCAACCCCCACGCCGTCCCATCGGCTGCGAACGATGCCATGCCAGCGCCGAACAGCAGATGGAGACACACGGTGCGGGCCGCCCTGCTCGAGACGCGGGCACGGTGGCGGCGGGTGCCGGTTGTGCCGATCGTCGTGGCGCTCGCCCTGGCACGTGCAGAAGCAGTGCCGCGACCTCGGCAACGGGCGTCAGGCCCTGCCGTTGTAGGTTGGCCCGTAGATGGCCAGTGGCCTCGCGGGTCGCCCGGGTTGCGTGATGTCGGTGGAGGCCGGGCGTCAATCGAACCGCTGCCGCAGCTCCCCGATCGTCGACGCGTTGTCGTGATGTTCGATCGACGTCCACCGCCAGAACCAGAAAGGGTGGATCTCAGATCAACGGCGCATACCACTGGGCGCCGGTCACGCGGATCCGCCTGGACTGCTCGCGGTTCCACTCCACCCGCATGCCGTACTTGCGGAGCACTGGAAAGGCGATCTCGTCCAGTAGCCGTTCCAGGTCGGCCTGATAGCGGGCCTGCTGTTCGGCCTCTGGTAGGGCGGCATAGGCGACCTCGTCGAAGTCCGCTGGCGGATAGGCGCCGTAGCCGAGGTAGACCTCGCCGTCCTCGCTCGCGAGCAGCGACTCCGTGTCCTGCTGGTGGTACCAGAGGTACCCGTGCCAGTGCCGGGAGTCGTCCCGCTCGTCGTGGATCTCAGCGGCCGTGCAGGTGCCACAGCAGCTGAAGTTCTCCCTGGCCAACACGCCGACTTCGTTGAGTTCGTCAAAGGCGCGGGTGAGGTTGCTCCGCACCTCACCCCACTCACGCTGCTGCTCCCGCCGAGCAGCCAATGCCTTTTCGTACGCCGCCCTGAGCTCCTCGTCGGTGGCGCCGTGGCGCTGCTCGTCCTCGTCAAAGAAGTCCACGAACTCGTCGGCGTCGTCCTCGCCCCGCACGACCCAGTCCCAGATTTCGTCCTCAATTTCCCCACGGCCCGGCTCGGCAATCCGCTCGGCCAGAAACCTGACGCCCTCAGCCTCAATCCACCGATGAATGTCGGGTCGGCGGGACCCGGGATATAGAAAGTGCCCTCTGAGCTGGAAGAATAGGAGGTCTGACGCTTCTATCGCTTCGCTCGAGAGGGCACCTCGCAGGTGAGATTACGGCATGACGCGCCGGTGGTGCGTGCCTCGTTCGATGATCCGAATCTGGTGTCGTGTGCCGGTCTGGTTCCGGTGATGCGCCTGGCCGAGCAGGCCGGCCTGCACGACGCGGTCACCGACCGGGTGCGGCTGCCGACGGACAAGGGCGCCAACCCTGGCGGGAAGGTCGCCACGATCGTGGCCGGGATGCTCGCCGGCGCGGACAGCATCGACGACCTCGACATCGCCCGACACGGTGGCATGCGGTCGCTGTTCACCGCCGTGTACGCGCCGTCGACGCTCGGGTCGTTCCTGCGCACGTTCACCCACGGACACGTACGGCAACTGCAGGCCGCCGCCCGTGACACCCTGATCGGCCTGGCCGGCCGGGCCCCGATCCTCGACGGCGCCGACGTGCTGACCTTTGTGGACGTCGACTCGATGCTGCGCCGTGTCTACGGCAAGCAGAAGCAGGGCATCGGGTTCGGCCACACCAAGGTCGGCGGCTACAACGTCTACCTGCGCGGCTATAACCCCCTGCTCGCCACCCTGTCCACACCGCTGTCGGCGCCGGTGATCGCCGCGACCCGCCTACGTTCGGGTAACGCCGGCTCGGCCCGCGGCGCGGCCAGCATGATCGCCGAAGCGATCACGACCGCCCGATCGTGCGGTGCGGCCGGGGAGATCGTGGTGCGAGCCGACTCGGCGTTCTACGCCAAGACCGTGATCAGCTGCTGCCGGCGCCGCAACGTCCGGTTCTCGGTCACCTGCCGCATCGACGTGAAGATCCGCGCTGCATGCGACAGCATCGCCGACGACCAGTGGGTCGACATCAAGTACCCGCAGGCCGTCTGGGACGAAGATGCCGGGCGGTGGATCTCCGACGCGCAGATCGCCGAAACCACGTACACCGCGTTCGCCGGCACCCGCCACCAGGTCACCGCCCGGCTGATCGTGCGCCGCATCCGCCGCGACGACCCGGCACAGATCCCCGGCCAAGACGAACTGCTACCGACCTACCGGTATCACGCCATGTTCACCGACAGCCCGTTCACGCTCGTGCAGGCCGAAGCCCAGCACCGCGGGCACGCGATCATCGAACAGGTCAACGCCGACCTGATCGCCGGACCACTCGCCCACCTGCCCTCCGGCCGGTTCGCCGCCAACAACGCCTGGCTGACCTGCGCCGCGATCGCCCACAACCTCACCCGCACCGCTGGACACCTGGCCGCAGACGCCTACCGCACCGTCCGGCCCGCCACGATCCGCACCCGACTCGTCAACGTCGCCGCCCGCCTCGCGCACCGGGCCCGCACCATCCACCTGCACCTACCCGACCACTGGCCCTGGCAAGCAGCGTTCGACAACCTGTTCACCGCCGTCCAGACCGCACCCGGCTGACCACACTCACCAGCAGAACCGGGCGGCCCGAACACAGGCCAAGATCCCCATCCACCGCTCGGCCCATACCCGGAGGTCAGCCAGGTACGAAGGGTAGCGCCAAGGTCATCGCAGGTGTCGACACCGCGATCCGTGCTGCTCTGGCCGATAAGCGGGTCGACGCCGCCCGAGTGGAGCGGATCCTGTTCGCGTTGACCGCGAACCGGGCGCTCAAGCCCTCGTCGAAGCTGGCCGCGACCGACTGGATCGCCCACGACGTGCACATCGACGGCCTGACCGACGCCGTATGGTTTCATGGGTGGGATGGAGCCTTTGACGGCGGTTGTCCTGTTGGCTGGGCGCTATGGCATCCAGCAGGTGGTGGCAGGGCTAACCGGCCGGCCGGATTTAGGTGGTCTGGCTGTCGAGCTGTTCGATGCGTTGTCAGCGGGCCAGGATCGGCTAAGTGGCCAGATCGCTGCGATCGAACAGCGCCTGAGTGGGATAGAAGAGCGGCTGGATCAGATCCTGGATCAGCGGTACACGTCGGCGGTTGGAGCGGGTCTGCGTTGCCTGGTCGACGCTGGCGGTAGCACTGACCCCGGCGCACGACAAGATGACCTGCTTGCGGCGCGTGGTCACTTTCGCCAGGCAAGCGGCGCTGCGTCGTCATCGCTGCAACGGGCGGCCGTTGAACGGTACCTAGTCCTGTGTGGTCTGGCGCTTGGTAGAGCGGATGTGGCCAGGACTGCCTGGCTGCAGCTCAACGGTGCGGTTACTATGGCGGCGCTCGAAGTGCAGGCTGCGTTCGATCGCGCTCCCAGCCCGCCGTTCGAGATGCTTCGGCATCTGCGTGCCAGTGAGTTCAGGCGCCAGCTCCCGGAGTGGCAGGAGCTGGTGGAACAGCGAGAGACGATCTGCAGCGGCATCGTGGAGGCTGCTTCGGTGGTCGAGGGCTTGCTTGCGGAGTCAGGTGTCCTAGGCCAGGCTGTAGGCGAACCACCGCCGCTTCCCGTTCGGAAGATCCTCTGGTATGGCGAGGCCGCGCCGCTATCGGAGCGTGCAGGGCGTTTGGTGGCAGACACCACCGCAGCCAGCAATCTTCGCGGGGTGCGGTGGGTTGTGGAGCACGGTGGTGTTGGCCCAGTCCGCGTTGGCGCCTTCGCCGTCACGTGGGAGGAGTTCGAGATTCTGCCGGTCAGGCCTGCCCCTTTCGGCAGTGCTTTCTACCCTGGCATCCTGTGGTCCGGCAGGCAGGTTCCCCCAACTCACCAGAAGCCCTCGCACGTCGTTGACGTACGTTTGAAGGCCAGTGTGGGTATCGACCCTCCACTGCCATGGCGAATTGTTGTAGCGGCCCGCACCCCGGTGGTTGCTCGCGACGACAGGCCGATGTCCTTCGGGGGCGCTGCAGGTCTCTCGACGGCCGGCGCCGTGGCCGATCCATCGCACGGGGTCGCGAGGCCTCGAGACGAGGATCGCCCTGTCTGGTCACTGCCAGCGGGAGAAAGCGGATGCGAGATCACCGCGACCTTGACGTTTCCGGCAGATGCGGACGGCGTTGTTGCCGGGACCGTTGAGGTCGAAGTTGGCGGCTTCGCCGTCCTCCGGCCGGTCCATCGTGGCAGCGGCGAGCCGCGCCCAGCCAAACGCTGACGGCTCCACCTCCTGGTCGATGGAGATGGGGTGAAAGAGGGAAAGAGCGGCCTGTTGCCGGCCAGGCTTCGGATGAGGCGCCCCGGCCCGGGGCCGCCCGGCAGGTTGGCTGTTCGGCTGCTGGGAGCGGCGCTGAGCCAGGGCCCGGATGTCTGAAGGCTTCGGGGCGCATCTGCCCGGATGGGATGCAAGGGCATTGATGGCCGGGCGGTTCCTAGGGGACATCGCCCAGTTGTGTATCGCCGGCTGGCGCGTTGCCGGGCAACAGCGCTGTATGCGGCGTGGGCGGACTCTGCTGGTGGCCCCCGCCGGCCTGCGGTCTCCGCAGGGTGGGCGTCGCCGCAGGTGGGGGCAGGTTCACCGTTCGGCGCGTGCGCGCCCCTGGTGGGTTCGGCTACGCGAGAGCGGCAGGCGAACCCACCGCGAATGTGGCGATGGGGTCAGCGGGGAGCACGGTGCCGGATGCGGCGCCGGCCGACGCCGACGGCGAGGGTGTGGGGGTCGACCATCACCCACTGCGCACCATCGAGGAGGCCTTGGGTGAGCAGGTCCATCAGCGGCGGCCTGGCACCGCCGAGCAGCGGCAGGGCGGGCGCGTCGTCTTTGTGCGGCAGCCGGTCGGCGGGAATGGTCATGCTGTTGTCCGCAGCGACCGACGGCGGCAGCATCTCGTAGGTGCAGTGGAGGCCGTTTCCGGCCAGCCGGGGCTTGCCGCCGTAGCGGTAGAGCCGCAGCGCCGGCGCATCCGATCGCGTCTCGCCGGCACGGGTAGGCACGTTCCGGTCGGCGTGGACGGCGTGCCGCGCCTGCGCGGCGACAGCCGGCAGGTCGAAGTACAGGAAGCGGGACATGGTGCTCCTTCCGGTTGGGATGCGGGTGAGAGAAGGACCCCATGGCTGGTCCGCCGCGCGAGGCGGCGTGACCAGCCATGGATCCGGGGTGCGACGGGTGGCAGTACGGGTCCCTTTGGGTGCGAGGGTGTGGTGTGCTCCCGGTCGGGCCTGCGGCTAGTCCTTTGGGTGCGGGGCGCTGCCGTAACGGCCCGTGCCTGCTTACGGGTGGTGCAGGTCGATGGCGAACAGCCGCTGCGAGTCGTCGAGCGACTCCAGGTATCGGGCTACTCTTTCCAGGTAGGTGATGCGGTCAGCGAAGAACATGCTTGCCGGCTGCATCCGGTCGCCGGCCTCGGCGAGGAAGGCGTCGGTGCACAGCGCCCAGAGGGCGTGGTAGTTGGCGTAGGCGGCGCCGCCGGCCTGGAATTTCTCCAGGTCACCCAGGTCGAGCTGACCCGGGCCGTGGGTGGCGGCGTTGTGCATCCGCATCGCCTGCACACGCGGCTGCCGGTGGAACTCGGCGGTCGCGACGTCCATCGGATAGTCCGACGGATCGGACAGGTGTCGCTGCAGGAAGCTCGCCCACACGGTGGCCGGCTTCGTGCCCGCAGTGGCGTGGTTCCACTGCTGGTGACGCACGGTGGCGCCGACGAAAGCTGCGTGGCGCATGCCGGCCAGGTCGAGCAGCCGGATTGGTCCTCCGGCGCAGTGCCGCGGTCCGGTCTTGGCCGGACGTAGGTCGATGAGCTGGCGACGCTGCCACACCCGCAGGGCCGGGATGGCCCAGTACCGCGGGCAGCCGGCGCCCGCCACGCCGAGGTGGCGTTCGAGGTTGCGGGTGCTGCCAAGTGCTGCGGCCAGCTCGTCGGAAACGGCCACGATCATGGTGCGAACGACTGCCTCCGGAATGACCTTTCTGGCCGGGGTGGCCTTACCGGTCGGGGTGGCCTGCGTAGCCGGAGTGGCCCGCTTCCGCCGCCCGGCGGTCCGGGCGGGGCCCGGCTTAGGGCTTGCAGATGAATAACACGTCGTCTTGATCATCTCGTGCTGGCTGGCTGGCGAGGAGGTCTGCCACCGGTCCCGGCGTGGCGACGGGCTCGATGTTGGTTCCGTGTTTTCAAGCATCTTCCGGAGCTACTTGAACGACCCGAACCAGTTCAAGAACGCCGCCGCGTTTCTCAGCTTCGCCGTCGAGCAGCTCACCGACCTCATCGAGGGCGCGGGCTGGGAGCGGGAGTATCCCCGTGACGTCTGGCAGTTGCGCCGCCTCGGCTACATCCCCGCCGCCGCGTCACGGCAACTCAACTTCACCGACATCCAGCAGCGCTGGCTCGTCGACTGCGCGAAGCGGTGGCTGCACTGGCGGCTGACCGTCGAGGAAAAGTCGATCAACACCGTGTCGGCCGATCTGCTGGCGCTGCGCTGACTCTCGGCCTTCCTGACCGCGACCGGGCAAGCGCGCTACTCGATCCGCCAGCTCAAACGCCCAGTACTGGAGCAGCACATCGCCTGGCTGCACCAGCAACGGCAGCTCGGCAGCAGCGCCACCATCCGCGACAGCATCAGTGCGTTGGCGGTCTTCCTCCGGGCGTTGCAGGACCACGAGGACTGGGCGCCCGAGCTGCCCCGAAACGCCGTCATCTACGCCTCGGACTACCCGCGAACGATCCCGCTGCGCGCCCGCGGCCTCAACGCCCACATCATGACCCAGGTCCGCGCGCACCTGCCCCGCTGCCCCAACCCGACGGCCGATTCCTGACGGAGCTGATGCTGGCCACCGGGCTGCGCGTCGGTGACGCCTGCGCGCTCGGCTACGACCCGATCGTCCGCGACCGTGACGACAACCCGTACGTCCGGTACTGGAACCACAAGATGCGCCGCGAAGCCTACGTCCCCATCAGCGCGGCGACGCTCGACAAGATCCGTGAACAACAGGCCAGGGTGCGCGAGCAGTACCCGGCGGAGACAGCGGCATACCTCAGTAAGCCAGCTCCCCGGGCCCTGCCCGTTGACGGGTTGCGACTGGTGCCCGCGAACATGCTGAACCCCCACGGACTTCTCCCGTTCCGACGCAGCACCTACAACCTGCAGCTGCAGGCGTGGGTCGCGCAGTGCGGCATCACCGACGAAGCCGGGCGTCCCGCCCACATCACGGCGCACCAGTGGCGGCACACGTTCGCCACCACCCTGGTCAACCGCGGCGTCCGCCTCGAAGTCGTCAAACAGCTGCTCGACCACGCCAGCCTCGAGATGGCGTCCCACTACGCCCGACTGCTGGACACCACCATCCGCGCCGAATGGGACGCCGCCCGCGACAACGACGACGACCTGCAGCATCTACTACCGGCGGACGTCGCGTGGGCGAACCGGTCACGCACCGCCCTACCGAACGGACACTGCGGACTTCCGCGCCAGCAGACCTGCGACCACTCCAACAAGTGCCTGACCTGCCCCGTCTTCATCACCACCAGTGAAGACCTGCCTGCGCACGAGGCGCACCGCCACCGCACGCTGACGCTCATCGCCCAACTCGAGGCCCGAGGGCAGACCAAGCTAGCCGACCAGAACCGGCTCGTACTCGAGCAACTCGACACGCGCATCGCGCAGATCAAGCAGGCAATCGCCATGGGCACCGTGAATCGCGATGCCAGCTGACGCAACAGATACGCTCATTTCGGCGGCGCGCCGGCGACACGAGCAAACCCTCGCCCGGGCCCGCACGGCACTGCGCCAGTTCGAAGCCACCGGCGAGCCCGTCACCTACGCCAAGGTCGCTGCGGCGGCGAAGGTCAGCCGGGCCTGGCTATACAGCCAGCCTGACATCCGAGAAGCAGTGGAACGGCTACGCGATACCAACAACCGCTCCACCAGCGTCGCCATCCCCACCCGCCAACGCACCAGCGAGTCCAGCCTGGTCCGCCGCCTTGAGGCGGCGCACCGCCGCAACCAGGAACTCACCCGGCAAGTCGCCGAACTTCGAGAGCAGCTTGCCGCTGCGCACGGGGCATTGCGCGACAGCCGTGTCGGACGAACCACACAAACGTGATGAGCACGTTTCACTTACGCACCCAGCACTGCGTCGGCTCGGGTGGGACTGTTCGACCAGTTTCACCTGATCACGGCGACGGTGTGCCTGCCTGGGCCAACCGGCATGCCACCGCCCACCCGTTGACGACGTCCAGTACATGCCGGTGAGGGCCTTGATCGCGACGATGCTGGCTACGTCGATCCTGCTTGAAGTGCAGGAGTCGACGGCTGCGGAGATCGGCGATGCGGCCGGTGAGGTCGAGTGCCGGTTCTCGGTCGAGTTGACCGCCTCTTCAGTCGTCCTGGCCACAGGGGGTGGCCAGCCTCAGTGGATCTCGCTTCGCCGGGGAGCCTCGGGGGCCTCACTGGCTGCGCCGTTTGGAAATTTCCATAGCCGGCTATAACATTGCCGGCTATGGAGCAAATCGACGTCTTGGCGATCTGCGGGAGCACCCGGGAGGAGTCCCTCAACCGGGCGCTCCTGCGGGCCGCGCAGGATCTGGCTGGTGACCCGTTCAAGGTGGAGGTGTGGGACGACTACGCCCACCTTCCCCGCGTTGACGCGACTCGCGGGCAACCGTTCCCGGCGACCGTCAGCGCGCTGCGCGAACGCGTTTCGGCCGCTGACGTTCTGCTGTTGGTGACACCTGAACTGAACCGCAGCATCCCGGGCGGCCTGAAAGACGTGGTCGACTGGCTGTCAATCCTGGCACCGCCTCGGCCGCTGGTCGGCAAGCCGGTGGCACTGATGAGCGCATCGCCGCAGAGGTTCGGTGGCGTCTTCGCCCAGCTGCAACTGGCCGAGTTCCTGCATCGTGCTGGCGCCGAGGTCATCACCGATCTCAACGTGGCAATCGGCTCCGCGCATAGCTACCTCGACAACAACGGCACTCTCGTCGGCGAGGACCCTCTGCGTCAGATCTCCGAACTGTGGCAGCGGGTGCTGAGCCGAGTTAGCGACACCCACCAGCTGGCCTCGACATGACCGCTGGCCGCGAGATCGCCGCGGCCACGGGTCCCGTCGGCTACGCGCTTGCCCTGGCCACCAGAGCACACCGCAACGAGATGCAGCACCGGATGACACAACTGGGTCTGCACTTGGGCCAGGAACTCCTCATCATCGACATTCATCAGCATCCGGGCACCACCCAGGCGGAACTGGTCGGGCGCATCGGCATGGAACAACCAACCATTGCCAAGGCGACCACCCGCATGGAGCGCACCGGATTCGTCAAACGCACTCCCGACCCGCATGACCGCCGGGTGATCCGGCTACGGCTCACCGAACAGGGCCAAGCCGTGGTCGAGGCCATCCTCGCCGCCTGGGCGGATGCCGAAGCCGCAGCCACGAACGGACTCACCCAGTCCGAGACCGAACAGCTCACCCGCCTGTTGCAAAAGATCCACGACAACCTCACCTGAACAGCGCAAGCTCATCAACCACGGGAGAACCATGGAACTCGGTCTGGCCGGCAAGGTCGTACTGGTAACCGGCGCCAGCTCAGCCATTGGCAAGGCCACCGCGCTGGCCTTCGCCGACGAGGAAGCACAGATCGCCGTCGGCTACCACACCAACCGGGAAGCGGCCAACGAAACCGTCGCGATGGCTCAACAGCGCGGCGCGCACGCGATGGCCTGGCCACTCGACCTTGGCCAACCCGACTCGCTACAGGCGGCGGTCGAAAACGCCCGGCGCGAACTCGGCCCGGTCGACGTCCTGGTCAACAATGCCGTGCAGTGGCCGTCCTGGCCGGACCCAGGCGAACTGTTCGAGACCGCGCCGCCCCAACGCGTCATCTCATCGGTCAACGCCAACCTCGTCGGCCCCTACCTCCTGGCCCGCGCGGTCGTCGGTGACATGCGTGAACGCGGTTGGGGCCGCATCGTCAACGTCTCCACCGGCCTGGTCGAAGATGGCTTCCCCGGCAACGTGTCCTACGTCGCCGCGAAGGCAGGGCTGCACGGTCTCACCCGTGTCATGTCCCGGGAACTGGCCGCCGCCGGCATCCTCACCAACGTCGTCATGCCCGGCTTCACCCCCGCCGACAAGCAGATGCCACCGCAACTCATCGACAAAGCCCGAGAAGCCGCCGCAACCCGGCAGGTCACCCACCCCGACGACGTCGCCCGCATGATCGTCTTCCTCTGCTCCGCAGCCAACACCAACACCACCGGCGAAGCCATCCGCACCGACGGCCACTTCCTCAGCCCAGGCTGACCACCACCGGATTTGAGACCCCTCACCACCCAAACAAAGCCAACTCCACTGAGACCACAAACGTAATCAATCAGTAAAGCTGGCCTCACTTGAGGTCAACCAGCACAGGCCGCCAAGCGCCCCCAGGATCATCCCTGGGGGCGCTCCGCTTGCGTGCCGGACGCCTCGCCCGACTTGTGGCAGCGATACCTTGCCATCATCTTCGACGGCCTACGCCCAGAAGGCGCCCACCCGCTGCCCCACCCGCCGCCGGCCGCTCCTTGACGCCCCAACACCGGGTCGGACCACCGCTACCTGCTGACGCCTCTGGCAGCTGCTCGGTGCTCACATGGGAGCGGGAACTTCGGCCGCAGCTGCTTGAGTAGATTGACAGGCGCCGTCATGGACATGTCCACGATGCAACATCGCGGGAAGAACCCACTAGCCGATTAGCTGACCCAAGATAAACGGTGAGCTTATCGTCTGGGAACGCGGCCGCACCAACTTCGCGCTCCTGCAACGCCGGGTCACCGCCGGCCGCAACCTGCTGCGCCTGACACACGAACACCCCGCCCACTACGTGCTGTTCGACCTGCTCGCCGACGCTGGCGGGCAGGTGCTGCTCCAGCAGCCGCTGTCGCAGCGCCGGAGCCGGTTGGAACGGCTCCTCGACGGTGCGCCGGCGCAGCTCACCGTGACTCCGCAGACGGCTGACATGCGGCAGGTGGCGGACTGGCTGCTGCACTGGACTACCGAGGCGGGCATCGAGGGTGTGGTGTCCAAGCGGCTCGGGTCCAGGTACGAGCCGGGCAGGCGCGGCTGGTGGAAGTTCCGGACCCGGATCGTCACCGAGGCGATCGTCGGCGGAGTGACCGGCAGTATCCGCAACCCGGACACGGTGCTGCTCGGACGGTTCGACCGGCGGCAGCGGCTACGGTACACCGGACGCACCCATCCGCTGACCGAAAGTCAGCGCCTGGAACTCGCGGCGCTGCTGTCTCCCCCTGCGTCCTGCGCCACCACGCGGCGCCGTAGTCCACCCGTGGCCGCAGCCGCTGCCCGCATCCTGGTCCGGCCAGTTCGACCGGCCCGACCCACTGCGATACCTACAGGTAGACCCCACCGTAGTCGTCGAGATCGACGCGGACGTGGCGTTCGAACACCAACGGTGGAGGCACCGCGTCCGCCTAGCCCGCACCAAGCCGGACATGTCCGTCTACGACGTGCCGCTGCTACTCGGCGAGGAACAGGGCTACTTCGACGACCTGGAATAGCCACGCTGCAGGGATCTAGGGCACATGGGAGGAGGGGCCGATCGGTGGAATGCGCCCAACGCCGCCGCGTCGCAGTCGAGGATCAGAGCGTGTGGTCGAAGAGCGACGTTCCGTGCGTGGGAGGACCGGTGGACGGCCGATCCCTCCTGGTACCGGTCGACGACGACGGCACGCCGCCCGAAACGATCGATCAGACCTGGTTGTGGATCGAATACGGCGGCGAGTTGCTCGACGCGGACGTCAACGGCGTATACGGATTGGAATCAATCGCTGGCAGGGGCCCGCCGTGGGTGTACGTATGGACACCGGGTCCACAGTCGTCGAAGTAAACGAGCGGCACAGCTTGCGCCCGGATTCAGCGAGACCCACAGGAATCGCCACCGCAGCGGATCCCGTCGCCCCTGCAAGCCGGCGTCGCCTGTATGCCGTACCCGCCTCCACCCGATAGCGCGCCCAGCAGAGGTAGCGGCACTTCCCCTCCAGGTTCATCAGGAGCCGATGAGGCCCGGTAGGTCCCGGGAGCCTCGTCGGCGGCTGGCGGTGCGTTACGGCTACGGCTGGATGAAGAGTGGTCGGCGGCGCGACGCCTGTTCGGGATCGGCGTGAAGGTGCCGACGCCAACCGAGAGATGACGACCAGAAGCGGTCGGCACCCTCGGAGAAGGCCACGAGCCGACGATCTGGATACCGGTTGCGGAGGAGGTCGATGACAGCACGGCCGACGCCGCGGCCACGGCGATCGATGCGCACCTCAATTAACTGGATTTCGAGTGCGATGGCTCCAAGTGGCGGAACATCGGCGTACTCATCGATTTCCGACCTCGTCGTCCAGACGGACCCGCGCGACCTCGTTGTGGTTCTCCAGGAATCGCAGAAAGGTGCTCGTGGAATGGGAATAGACGGGGCCGCGGTACCACCATTGGTCGCTGAATCCGAGACCTGCTTCCTCGTACGTGAACGGGAACCAAGCCCGCTCGCCCACAGGACGATCGATCTCAACCAAAGTGAGGCTCATACCGCAATTCTGCACCGCTGCGGGCCCCGTCGAGAGCCTGCCCATCCGTTGATGCCGCCGTCTCCGCACCGCTGGCCGCCCCCCGTAACTGGGAGCCACGGAATGCCGGATAGTCGGCGTCGCAGTGATCCCCCGGACCTCCAGCGTGGCGCCCACACTCCACGACGGGCCCGACCCGCGTTACATCCTGCTGGTCCTCGCCCGTCCTGCGCGAACACCACGTCACTGCCAGGTTCTCTTGGTCGGCGAAAACGCCCCCACCCATCCCGACATCGCCTGGGCGATCGTGGCCGACGGGCACAGCTTCTGGGCGACCACAGGTGAATCCGGCGTCGGGGCGGGCTCGGTAGGGCAGCTACGGCAGCTCGTCGGTGCGGGGCGTGCGTACCACGTCCACGTACCGTGGATGGCTCGCTCCGTAGATGGCGAAGTTCAGCTGGGCGTCGCTCAGACTGATGTCCCCGTTGGGACCGCTGGCGGCCGTGCCGGCGTCCGCACCTCGTTGTCCGTCGTCGGTCCAGAAACACACCGGGCAGGTGGTGCAGCCGGTCCGGTAGCCGCAGCAGGGACACCGACCGATGGCGTGCGGACTCACACCGGCAAGCCTCCCACGACGGCCCACGCCTCAGCATGGGCTGAACGGGTGCCCCCAATCGGGCCGGTCGCCACTGGCGCCAACGCAGATGTTGCCACCAGGGCAAGGGCTCACACCCCGCCGCGATCAGCGTGTGGGCGGCATCGGCGCCGAGATGGGCGCGGTGCGCCAGGCCGGCGTACTCGGCGCGCAGCAACGGGCATGGCAAGTCCTCCCTAGTAAGGGTCGAGGTGTGGGCGGCTGCGCCTCTGGTGCTGTCGCTGCGCGGGGCCGGGATGCCGTATCCCACGTGAGGGCCCATGGCCCGGGGTGATCCTGGGCGTGTCCCGGCCCCCGTCTGAGCGGCCCGCCGTGCTGCGGCTACGGGGCGGGCCTGGGCGGTCAGGAGGACGCCGGGGTGCCGTTGCCCGCGCGAGGGCTCACGGCCCGGGGTGATCCTGGGCATGTCCCAGCGTCCACCTGACCGGGCTGGTCACCGCCTGGGTCGGGTTGCGGTTGCGGCTGTGGGAAGGCGCGGCTCTCGTCGTAGTGGATCCCGTGGCGCAGGCAGTGATGCAGGCTTCCGAGCAGGTGGGCGTAGATCCGTCGCAGCGCCGCCGCGTGACGGTCGCCCGCGTCACGGCGGCGGTCATAGAGGGCTCGCGCCCCAGGGGAACGGGTCAGCGCCGAGAACGCCCACAAGTGGCCGCTCTCGGCCAGGATCGGGTTTGCCTTGCGGCGGTGGCTGGCCCGATAGGAGGTGCCGCTTGCCCAGGTGATCGGTGTCGCGGCGCAAAACGCGCGCAGGCTACGGGCGGTCGGGAACCGCTGCGGGTCGTCGCCGAGTTCACCGAGCAGCCGCGCGGCCAGCAGCGGTCCCAGGCCGGGAAACGAGCGGTAGATCGGCGTGTGCGGATGGTCTGCGAGCATGGGCTCGAGGTGGTCCCACAGGGTCTGCGCGCTGGCGGCCGTCGCGTTGTACTGGGTCAGCAGGGCTGAGACCTGCCGGCCCAGCGCCTCCTCCACCCCGGCGGGCTGGCGTAAGGCCCGTGCCCGGATCGACGCGGTGCCGCTGTGCACGACCACGCGCGGTAACCCGTTCACCGATAGGACGTGGTCGCGGGAGCGGGCCGACTGGCGTGATGCGGCTGGCTGGCCGAAAGGTGCGGCTGGTGTGTCGGTCAGGTGGCCGAGCAAGCTCCGGACATCGAATCCGCCGTAGGCAGTGACAATCCCAGGGGCTCACTCAACATCTCCATCATCAGGTGCGTTACCCAGTCGAGGTAGTCCTTCAGCTGCCGCGCCATGGTCACGCGATCACGACAGTGCCGAGCACACCCAGCGCCGGACGGCTTCCAGACCATCGAGGTCGCTGACACCGCCGCCGCGAGGCCGCCCATCAAGCATCGCGTGCAGCCTTCTGCCGCAAGCAGTTCTCTCTCATTGCCGCGCGCGCTCGTAACGTGCATACCGATGGCCACGCCACGCGGCGGGGGTTCGGCGTGGACATGAGGTTCAAGAAGCGCTGAAGGATGGTGCAGAGCCACGTGCTAAACCCCAGGTCGGGGCCGCAATCCGGCAGGCGTCGGAGCCCGCATACTGGCACCGCTGGTTCGCACCGAACCTCACGGTCAATTCGGACCAAGCCATGGAGCTACCACATTTGGGCAAGTCAACGGCCCCGATGACGAGGCATGCATATGCCTAAATGAACTTGGTGGACCCCATTCTTGGCAGAATCCGAACCACATTCCAGTAGCTCAGGGCCCGATCGTAACGGTTCCACCGGCACGTAGGCGCACGGTCCGACACGGCCAGTCGGCGTAAGGCGACAGGCAGTCACCTCGATCCACCGTCAGCCCCTCCACCTGATCAACTCACGGCACGCCCGGCTGCCCAGACGGCCATTACGGCAGGCGGCGAAGCGCATGGCTGGATCCGGCAGAGTGGCGACGGATCCAGCCGATCAACGCTCCCGCGCCAGGCTTACCGACGCGCAAAGGACAAATATGTCACTTTTCCACTAGCTCTATCGACACGAAGCCAAAGATTGCCACCTCGATAACTGGCATTAGTACGCAAGTGGTAGTGACGGAAATCCTTCCTCACCGCTACTGGCTGGGTCCATTCATACCCGCTCTCGATGCAGTGTCGCTGGCCGATTTCGAGCGCCTCATCAAGGGAGATGCCTCCGCATCGACGACCCAACAGGCTGAAAACCAATCCATCTATCCCTTCACGGCGGCATCCGGGCCAGCCGGTCGGCCAGGGCCGCACCGATCGCGAAGCCTGACGGAACCCGCAGCGGTCACCCACGTCGGCGCGCGGCTGCTCGGTCAGCGTCCAGAACTCACTCTCCCGCACGTTGAAAGCGTGTCATGATCGTCCACCGAACCAGTCCAGCGACCTTCCGGGCCATCCGCACGAGGTGGCAACCCGGACAACACCCCGGAGCGGACTCCGGCCGAGTTCACCGCGCGGGCGGGCGCCAAACGCGGCATGAGCGCGCACATGCCGCTGTGCTCGTTCAGTCATCGGCGGCCCCTGGCATCCGCGGACCGTCCAGGGCATGGGGCACCGAAAAGGGATCCGCGGGAAGGAAGCAGCCGTAGTCCTGCAGCGGCTGCGGATCGTCGAGCATGACTTGTTGCAGCCAGCCGGCGGGCGACAGCCCATCCGGCCTGTCGCTGACCCGTATGCCAGGCAACGGTCCACCGATGCCACCGGATTCGCCGTCCAAGGCGTCGGCGGCGAGCGCTCCGTCCCGATCCAGCAGTGCATGTACAGCGTCGTAGACGTCGGCCACCGCCTCGGCTGCCTCGGCGTCGGTCAGACCCGGATTGCGGTCGTGTGGAGCCAGTGATCGACCGGGCCATGCAGGTGCTGCAGATCAAGGGAATGACCGAGACGCTGCCCGGCGTCGGCGTATTCGTCGCTGAGTAGATCCCATGGACGCCAGCTGGCCGCAGGCAGGATCTTGACCCCTCGTTTGTAAGCTCTGTGCAGGTCATCCGGCGGCGTCCGTCCGCGTGTGTGACCTGGGGCGATCGTCTGCACTCGTCCGCCAGCGGGCGTCCTCGTCTAGGCCGGTTGCTGTCGCCATAGCTGTCGACAGCCACCGGCTGGATCCTGTGCTTGACTTGGCGTCCCCCCATTCAAGGAGCGGCGTGAGGTTGCTGCACGCGTTATGGAACATCGGTGCGCCACTGGTCGGCCTCGCAGTCATGATCGCCTCGGCCATTGGCGCTCGTAGGCGTCACCTTGCACGAGCTGCTGTCGATACACGGCCTTGGCCAAGCTTGCCCGACGGCACAATGGCAGTCGAGATGCCGCTATTAGGCAAGGGTGTCACAAACGCGACTATTGTCCGGCTCATGAAGCGCCTGGGCGACCCGGTACAGGTCGGTGACGTGGCAGCGGAAGTGTCAACCGACAAGGTCGACACCGAGATCCCAGCGACCACCGCCGGAACTGTCGCGGCTGTATTCGTTCGCGATGGCGATGACGTTCCGGTTGGATTTCCGCTACTCGCCGTGAGTCCATCAGCCGTGCTGCCACATCTAGCCGACGACCCACCCTCAGCTTGGGAATCGGGTTGATCTGCACTGTGAGTAGCACGCTGGCCGCCAAGTGAGCACGGAGCGTTCACGCTACGGGTAGCGAGACGCCGTTGTAGGCCGGTGTTGGCCCCTGCGTCGGGCATGCATCGGGCACGACGCTCTGTCCCCTGTCTGCTACCGCTGTGCGCGGCCGTGTTAGCTCATCTCGGCCGTGTTTGATCTGATAAGGGCATGGCAGACTGGTCCCGCCTTGAGCACGCCTACGGCCCGGCCGACGATCTTCCCGAGCTCTTCGCCGCAACAACCGGGCCGCACGAACACCAGGCGTGGCAGAGGCTGTGGGCGAGTCTCTGCCATCAGGGCTCTCTCTACTCGGCCAGTCTTGCAGCGCTTCCGTATCTTGCCGAGCTAGCCGCTGCCAGGCCGCCCAGCTTTCGGGATCAGCCGCTCCTCCTGGCTGGAGCGATCCTGGACGAGTTCCAGTCCGATGACCCAATTCGGAAAACGCACGCACAAACCATCAGTCTGCTTGCGAAACTGACTGATGAGAGACTGGAATCACCTGCACCTCGCATTGAGCAGCAGGATTTCGTGTGGCTTCTGGCCGCGCTGTTAACGTTCGAGCGGGGAGGGGAATGGAGCGGCTTCGCCAGCTGCCTTGGTGAGGACGCTAGCCACTTTGTCACCTCGTGCCCCGGCTGCGACAAAAGACTGTTCATCGCGATCGACTCAAACGTCACACCAACCGGGATGGCACTAGACCACATCAACCGCGTCGGCGTCCTTGCCGACCCCGTAGTGGTGAAGCCACTCGATGACTTGGGCACCCGCTTACGCCGGCTAGCGATCAAGGCGCGCCAGATGGAGGTCGCAGCGCGGGTGTCCTACCTGTTCGGCGAAAGCGGCTGTCCCGTGTGCGGCAAACGCTTCAGGGTGCCGGATACAGTGAGCCATTCCGTGCAAGCGGGTGGTAGCAGTCAGTAGCCGCCTGGGATGCCGGGAAGGCGTGAGACGCGCCAGATCAGGTCCGGTACGAAGAGA
>NZ_JBIWJO010000023.1:0-49015 GCF_044765245.1 Micromonospora sp. NPDC093277 | reverse complement strand
TCGCCTCTTCGCAGCGCCGGGACCATACACAACCACCGACGACCCGCCAACATTCCCGGGACCCGGCACCCGCCGAAGCGAGCAGCCCACAGGGTGGGGCCTTTCGGGGGCGGCCCCCGGGGCGGGGCCTTCCTTGGCCGTGCAGCCATCTACAACGACCGGCGGCCCGCCATCATTCCGGGGATCGGGCACCCGCCGAAGCCGGCGGGCTCGCAGACACCCATCGGAGGCCGTGCAGCCATCTACAACGACCGGCGGCCCGCCATCATTCCGGCCCCGGGATGCCGCCGCTCACAGTCAAACCGGACATGCCTCGCAGAATTCGTGGCAGGCGATCACGAAACGCCGGTGATCCACTCCATGTCCCGCAAAGGGCGGTTTCCACCGCCGGTCGTGACCACCACATTCGGCACCTGGAGTCGATCAAGGCCTGTTGGGGCGGAGCGGAGGCGGGCGGGGATCGGGGCGTGGCTTCTGCCCTGGGCAGATCTGCTCACGGTGAATCTGGGTGTGGGAGGGCTCGGCGACCGGGCAAGGTGGGGCGTATGAGGCTGTTGGTGCTGGGCGGGACCGGATTCGTCGGTGGGGCGGTGGTGTCGGAGGCGGTACGACGTGACTGGTCGGTGACGGTGTTCAACCGAGGGCTGCACGGTGAGGTGCCGGCCGGCGTACACCGGGTGCGGGGGGACAGGACGGCGCCGGACGGGCTGGCGGCGCTCTCCGGGGGTGCGTGGGACCTGGTGGTGGACACCTGGGACGGCGCGCCCCGGGCGGTACGGGATGCCGCGCGGGCCCTCGTCGGGGCGGTGCCGCAGTACGTCTATGTCTCCAGCGGGTCGGTGTACGCCGAGCCGGTGCCGCCCGGCGTGGGCGAGGAGGCCCCGACGGTCGAGGCCGAGGTGGACGCGGCCGACGGGGACTACCCGCGGAACAAGGCGGGCGGCGAGCGGGCCGCGGTGCAGGTCTTCGGCGATCGGGCGCTGCTGGCCCGGGCCGGGCTGATTCTCGGGCCGGGCGAGGACATCGGGCGGCTGCCGTGGTGGTTGCGGCGGATCGCCCGGGGCGGCGAAGTGCTGGCTCCGGGGCCGCGGGACCTTCCGGTGCAGTACATCGACGTCCGGGACCTGGCGAGTTGGTTGCTGGACCGGGGTGCTGAGGGTGCCGGCGGGGCGTACAACGTGATCGGACGGACCGGGCACGCGACGATGGGTGAGCTGCTCGACGCGGCCGTGACCGCGACCGGGTCGGACCCGACGCTGCGCTGGACGGACCCGGAGCCGATCCTGGCCGCCGGCGTGGAGCCTTGGAACGACCTGCCGATCTGGATCCCGCGCGGGCACGCGTACCGCTGGTTGCAGGAACGGGGGGTCGAGCGGGCGTACGCGTCGGGGCTGGTCTGCCGGCCGGTGGCCGAAACGGTCGTCGACACCTGGCGCTGGCTGTGCGAGGTGGGGCAGGTGCCGCCCCGCGCCGGCCGGCCGGCCCGGGCCCCGGTGGGGCTCGATCCGGCACGTGAGGCGGAGCTGCTGGCCGGTGTCGGCGGGTTGGCCTGAGGGTCCCCGACCCGGCGTGGGCTCAGGCCGGCGCGACCGGTACGTCGAGCACCTCCTCGACCGGGCGGCGCGGGGTGGTGACGCCCGGCTGGCCGTATCCGATCCGCATCCCCATCTGCGGGGTGCCGAACCGGCCCAGGGACAGCCGCAGCGCCTCCCGCGCTCCGGACACCTCGATCGGTTGGGAGATCATCGACACGGCCAGCCCGGCGTCCGTGGCCGTCAGCAGCACCCGTTGCAGGGCCTGGCCGGCGATGATCTGGTCGGTGGTGGTGTTCCCGGCCGATCCCAGCACCGCGACCAGCGGCTCCGGTTCGAAGTCCCGCCCCGGCCCCCGGTTGCGCCCGCCGAAGCCGCGCTGCGGCAGCAGGTCCTGCGGCTCGCTCGGCGGGCCGCCGGCGGCGGTCGGCACGCCGTCCGGGGCGGGCTCGGACCGGATCCAGGCGGTCCGCTCGGCCACGTACGCGGGGTCACGTTCGAGGACCCGGTGGGCGCTGCGGGCGATCTCGGCGAACGCGTTGACCGCGCTGGTGCCGATCAGCAGTTCCAGCCAGCACTGCTCGGCCCGGGCGGCCTCGACGAGCCGCCACCGGGCGTCGGCGGGGACCGGGTCGGGCCAGAACGGGGCGCGGTTGCTGAACCGCCGGCCGATCGCCGCGTACAGGCTCTCCTCGGTGGGGGTGGGTCGGCGTGGCACGTCCGGTTCCAGCCGGGCGACCACGTTCGGGTCGGCGGGGTACGGGCGGAGCCGGACCGTGGCCGGGGTGCCCGCCACGGTGAGCGCCAGCCGCAGGTTGAACAGGGCCGCCCCACAGGCGATCCGGGCGCCCCAGCCGCTCGAGTCGGTGGCGGGCAGCCCGCGCAGTGGGTCGACGGACACCTCGATCCCGCCGTCGCGCAGCCGGAACCGCCACGGCTGGGTGTTGTGCAGGGACGGTGCCTGGACGGCGTCGGTGGCGGCGGCCGTAAGCTGCGTGACGGTGAAGCCGGTGGTCATGGCTGCTCCTTCCGTGGCAGGCCGTGCCGCCTCCTGGTCGGCTCCCTCCTACAGTGCGTCAACCAGGGGTTACGCGAGCAGGGCCCAAGGTCCCCATCTCGGGGGGACGGTCTACCCGCCGCGGCGTCGGGGTCGGGACCTTCGGCCCGTGCACGACTGCGGGGCACCGAGGTAGAAAGGACGGATGATCCGGGTGTTCCTGCTCGACGACCACGAGGTCGTCCGTCGTGGCCTTGCCGACCTGCTCACCAGCAGCGGTGACATCGAGGTGGTCGGTGAGTCCGGCTCCGCCCAGGAGGCGGCCCGCCGCATCCCGGCGCTCCGTCCCGACGTGGCGATCCTCGACGCCCGGCTGCCCGACGGCAACGGCATCGACGTGTGCCGGGACATCCGGGCCCTGGACTCCTCGATCAAGGGCCTGATCCTCACCTCGTACGAGGACGACGAGGCGCTTTTCGCCGCGATCATGGCCGGCGCCGCCGGGTATGTGCTCAAGCAGATCCGGGGCACCGACCTGGTCGACGCGGTCCGCCGGGTGGCGGCCGGGCAGTCCCTGCTCGACCCGGCGATCACCACCCGGGTGTTGGAGCGGATCCGCAGCGGCGTCGAGCAGCCGCGCGAGCTGAAGTCGCTCACCGAGCAGGAGCGGCGGATCCTGGAGTACGTGGCCGAGGGGCTCACCAACCGGGAGATCGCCGGCAAGATGTTCCTCGCCGAGAAGACGGTGAAGAACTACGTCTCCAGCGTGCTGGCCAAGCTCGGCCTGGAGCGGCGTACGCAGGCGGCGGTGCTGGCCACCCGGCTGCTCGGCCAGCGGCACTGACCGCTCGGCCGCGCGGTCGGCCCGGTCAGTCGCGCAGCGGGGCGCTCCAGCGCAGTTCGGTGCCGTGCGGGGTCACCCGGCTCAACTGGAAGTCGCCACCGAGGCGTTCGGCCCGCTCGCGCAGGTTCACCAGGCCGCTGCGGGCCGCCTCCGGGTCGCAGCCGACCCCGTCGTCGGTGACCGTCACCGTCACCCAGCCGGCGTCGACCCGTACCGTCACCGACACCCGGTCGGCCTGCGCGTGGCGTACGGCGTTGGACAGCGCCTCGCGCAGCACGGCGGTGAGCTCGGGACGCAGCTCGTCCGGGACGGCGCTGTCGATCGGGCCGACCAGGTCCAGGTGCGGACGGTAGCCCAGCGACTCGGCGGCCACCTCGATCGCTTCACGGATCTCGGTACGCAGCGCGGCGCTCATCGGCGTGCGCAGCTCGAAGATGGTCCGCCGGATGTCGCGGATGGTGGCGTCCAGGTCGTCGACGGCCGCGTTGATCCGCTTGGCCACCTCGGGGCGCGCGTTCATCGCGCCGCTCTGCAGCTGCAGGCCGGTCGCGAAGAGCCGCTGGATCACCACGTCGTGCAGGTCGCGGGCGATCCGCTCGCGGTCCTCCAGGACCACCAACAGCTCCCGCTCCTCCTGGCCCCGGGCCCGTTCCATGGCCAGCGCGGCCTGCCCGGCGAAGCTGTTGAGCAGCGCGACGTCGTCCTCGGCGGTGGGCGGGCGGTCGGGGCGGTGGGCGATCACCAGGACACCGTGCAGGGTGTCGGCCGCGGTGAGGGGGGAGACCACGGCCGGGCCGGCGACCACCGGGTGGGGCCAGGGTGCGGCCTCGGCGAGGTTGTCCAGCGACTCGTGCCGGCCCTCGGTGACCGAGCTGGCGAAGGTGGTCTCGGCGGCCGGCAGCACCGCGCCGACCAGGGCCCGTGCGGTCTCGTCGGCGCCGTCGACGACCTCGATGGTGAACTGGCCCTCGTCCTCGTCGTAGAGCAGCACCAGCGCCAGTTCCGCCTCGGCGACCTCCCGGGCCCGGCGGGCCACCAGGGTCAGTGCGTCGGTCCGCCGGACCTCGCCGAGCAGCACCGCGGTGATCTCGGCGGTGGCGGCCAGCCAGCGTTCCCGCCGGTGCGCCAACGCGTAGAGGCGGGCGTTCTCGATCGCCACGCCGGCCGCGGCGGCCAGCGCCACCACGATCTCCTCGTCGTCCTCGGTGAACTCGGTCGCGCCCTGCTTCTCGGCGAGGTAGAGGTTGCCGAAGACGTGGTCGCGGATGCGGACCGGCACGCCGAGGAAGCTGTGCATCGGCGGGTGGTGCGGCGGGAAGCCGTACGACCTGGGGTGCTGGGTGATGTCCGGCATGCGCAGCGGCCGCGGGTCGTCGATGAGCAGGCCGAGCACGCCCCGCCCGTGCGGCAGGTCACCGATCTTCGCGTGCAGTTTCTCGTCGATGCCGTGGATGATGAAGTCGTGCAGTAGCCGGTCGGGGCCGATCACGCCGAGTGCGCCGTACTTCGCGCCGACCAGCTCGCACGCCGACTGCACGATCCGCTGCAGGGTGCTGCGCAGGTCGAGGTCGCTGCCGATGCCCACCACCGCGTCGAGCAGGGCGCGCAGCCGCTCCCGGCTGGTGACCACCTCACCGACCCGGTCCAGCATCTCCTGGAGCAGCTCGTCGAGCCGCACCCGGGACAGCGGGGTCAGGCCCAGGGACGGGGTGACGTGCTCGTGCCGGGGATTCGGTGCGCTGGCCACCGGCCGATGCTATCGCCCGGTCGCGGTCGGAGACGAGCCGACTACCGGCCCCCGCCCTGTGCCGCGGAGGTGTCGACGATCTCCTCGGTGGCCAGCCGCGGGGTGTGCGGGGGTCCGGCGTGCGCCGGATCCTGCAGCCCCAGCCGCAGCACCAGGTACGGGTAGCCGAGGCCGGCCAGCAGCCGGCGCACGGTCAGGCGGGTGCCTTCCACCTCCACCACGCCGCTGAGCGGCACCACGGAGACCCCGAGCCGGGTGGCGGTCAGCCAGGCGGACGAGAGCCCCTCACCGGCCCGTAGCCACCTGTCCGGCTCGTCCTCGGTGCCCCAGAGGATCCCGTAGCGGGCGGTCTGGTCGTGGCCGGGTCCGACCGGCAGGGTGCCGGGACGGCCGAAGTCGCGGCCGGGCACGGTGGTCTGCGGGGCCTGCGCGGGCAGCACCTCGGGCGGCAGCCCGGTGCCGGTGCCGGCCCGGTTGGTCCAATATTCCAGTTCTTCGCGCGTCTGCGGGTCCTCGGCCGAGACCGTGCCGGCCTGCGACGCCGCCGCGGCCAGGTCCATCACTTCGTCCGAGTCGAGGAGCTGGAGCCGTACGCCGTCCGCGCGGGCCGCCTCGACGATCTCGTCGAGGGTCGCACCCGGCACCGGCTCGTCGCTCACCGGCCGGCGGTCGGTGTGCCGGACCTGCATGCACTGCACGAGGCGCATCGCGTCCGGGTCCGCCCCGGTGTGCCGGAACCCGGTGAACCGGGCGAGGAGGTCCGGTTGGTTCGGGTCGGGCATCCGCTCCACCGCCGCCGTCCAGCCCTCGGCGGCCAGCGCCACGCACGCGTGGTGCAGCGCCGTGCCGCAGCTCAGCGTCACCAGCCGGCCCTCCGGGTCGGTGGCGCTGATCCGGAGGTCCCGCGCCATCCGCAGCTCCAGCGCGTCGGGGAGGACCTTCCAGCGCCACGGCTGGGTGTTGTGGACCGAGGGGGCACGACCGGACGTCGCGGCGGCCTCCGCGAGCGCGGTGGTCAGCGGGCGGCCGGTAGCCGGCGTCTCGTGGCTCATCGTCACGACCTTTCCATTTTTCCCCATCGTGCCGCACCCGGCCGGGTCCGGGTGGCGTTGCCTCCTCATCCTCTGCCACCCGGCGTCCGGTCGCACGGAGCGCCAGGCCCGCCGTATCCGGGCCCTTCGACCCGTGCCGGATTACCCGTGATGCCCTGCCCGGCCACGCGTCCCGCTGAGACGATCCGCACGTGGATGCGGAACCGCGCGAGTGCGTACCCGAGCGGCCGGTGCGGCGGCGCCGGGTGGACTGGCGCGAGTGGGGGCCGCTCACCCTGCTCACCCTGGCCGGGCTGGCCGGCGCCGGGTTGTGGCTCGCCGGCCTGCCCGGCGCGGCCCAGCTGGTCTGGGCGGCGGTGACCGTGGCGGCGCTGCTGCCGGCCGTCTGGACCATGGTGCGGCAGCTGTGGCGCCGGCAGTTCGGGGTGGACGTGATCGCCGTGCTGGCGCTGGTCGGCACGCTGCTGGTCCGGGAGTACCTGGCCGGTGCGGTGATCGCCGTGATGGTCGCCACCGGGCAGGCGTTGGAGGACTATGCCGAGCGGCGCGCCAGCCGGGACCTGCGGGCGCTGCTGGAACGCGCGCCCCGGCAGGCCCGGCGGCGTACCCCGGACGGTGGCATCGAGGTGGTGCCGCTGGACCTGGTGGCGGTGGGGGACCGGCTGGTGGTCGGTCCCGGTGACGTGGTGCCGGTGGACGGGACCGTCGAGGAGCCCGCGACGCTGGACGAGTCGGTGGTCACCGGCGAGTCGCAGCTGGTCACCCGAGGCACGGGCGAGCAGGTGGCCAGTGGCGTGGTCAACGCCGGCGCGGGCTTCGGCCTGCGGGCCCGCAGGAGCGCGGCGGAGAGCACGTACGCCGGGATCGTCCGGCTCGCCGAGGAGGCGACCGCGCGTAAGGCCCCGATGGTGCGGCTGGCCGACCGGTACGCGGCCGCGTTCGTGCCGTTCACCCTGCTGGTGGCCGGGGTGGCCTGGGTGGTCTCCGGCGAGTTCCTGCGGGCGGTGGCAGTTCTGGTGGTGGCCACCCCCTGCCCGCTGCTGCTGGCCACCCCGATCGCGATCGTCTCCGGGCTGTCCCGGGTGGCCCGGCGCGGGGTGCTGGTCCGCGACGGCGGCTCGCTGGAGCTGCTCGGCCGGGCCCGCACCCTGCTGATGGACAAGACCGGCACGCTCACCGCCGGCCGGCCGCGCGCCGCCGAGACGGTGGTCGCGCCCGGCGGCGACCGGGACGAGGTGCTGCGGCTGGCCGCCTCCGTCGAGCAGCTCTCCCCGCACGTGCTGGCCGCCGCCCTGGTTCGGCAGGCCCGCTCGCAGGGGCTGCCGCTGACCGAGCCGGCGGACGTCACGGAGGAGCCGGGGCGCGGGGTCACCGGCCGGGTGGACGGCCGGCTGGTGCGGGTGGGCCAGCTCGACGGCGAGCCACCCGAGTGGGCGCACCGGGTACGCGAGCGCGCTGAGCTGGCCGGCCGCTCCACCGTCTGGGTCAGCGACGACCACGGCCCGCTCGGCGCGATCCTGCTGGAGGACCCGGTACGCCCCGACGCCCGGCGCACCGTGCGCCGGCTGCGCGAGAGCGGGCTGAACCGCCTGGTCATGGTCACCGGCGACCGGCCGCGTACGGCCCAGCAGGTCGCGCAGACGGTCGGCGTGGACGACGTCTGGGCCCAGTGCTCGCCGCAGCAGAAGGTCGCCCGGGTGCAGGAGGAGTCGGGCCGGGCGGTGACCGTGATGGTCGGCGACGGGGTCAACGACGCGCCGGCGCTGGCCGAGGCGCACGTCGGGGTGGCGATGGGCGCCACCGGGGCGACCGCCTCCGCCGACGTGGCCGACGCGGTGCTCACCGTGGACCGGCTGGACCGGCTCGCCGACGCCGTCGACATCGCCCGGTACGCCCGCCGTATCGCGGTGCAGAGCGCCACCGTCGGGATGGCGCTGGCCGTGGTCGCGATGGTGGCCGCCGCGGCCGGCGGGCTGCCCCCGGTCGCCGGCGCGTTCCTCCAGGAGGGCATCGACGTGCTGGTGATCGTGAACGCGCTGCGCGCCCTGCGGGGCGGCCTGCGCCACCGGGACGTCCCGCCGCGGACCCGGGAGCTCCTCGACCGGTACGCGGGCGAGCACGACGCCGTCCGCGAGGTGCTGGACCGGCTGCGCGACGCCGCCGACCTGGTGGTGGCCCGCCCGGACGCGCCGGAGTGCGTACCGGCGTTGCGGGAGGTGCACCGCCGGCTCGTCGACGAGGTGCTGCCGCACGAGGCCGCCGAGGAACGGCACCTGTACCCGGCGCTGGCCGGCCCGTTGGGCAGCGGCGAGGCGACCTCGACGATGAGCCGGGCGCACGTGGAGATCGGCCGGCTGGTGGACCGGATCGGCGGTCATCTGGCCCAGCACCCGGACGGCCGGTTGCGCCGCGACGAGCTGCCGGACCTGCTCGCCGCGCTGTACGGCCTGGACGCGGTGCTGCGGCTGCACATGGCACAGGAAGAGGAGGACTACTTCTCGCTCAACCCGGAGGAGGGACAGACCGCCTCGGGCGGGTGACCGCGAGCCCTGGTCACCGGCTCGGCGTGTCGCGCGCACGGCAGCCCCGCGTGTCGAGGCCACCCGGCCGGCCGGTGTCCCACCGCCGATCGGTCACGCGCGGACCGCTCGGCCACTCGGGGCGGCCGAGCGGTCCGTGGGCTTCAGCGTGCCCGGACCACCGCGACGGGGCATTGCGAGTGGTGGATGAGCTGCTGGCTGACCGAGCCGAGCAGCATGCCGCGCAGCCCGCCCCGGCCGCGGCTGCCGACCACCACGAGCTGCGCCTCGCGGCTCGCCTCGACCAGCAGCGCCGCCGGGTTGCCCGAGGGCACCTGGATCTCGATCGGCACGTCGGGGAAAGTCTCCCGCCACTGGGCCAGTTCCTGTTCGACCGCCGTCCGCTCCGCGGCCTCCGGGTCGGAGCCGGGGGGCGCCCCGGTCGGTCCCCAGACCCGCAGCACCCGCAGTGGGACGTCCCGCTGGGCGGCCCGCTCGACGGCGAAGCCGAGGGCCAGCCGCGAGGATTCGGAGCCGTCCACGCCGACCAGCACCGGCCCGGAGGTGGCCGCCTTCCCGTCGCGTACCACGATCACGGGGCAGTGCCCGTGGGCGGCGACGGAGACCGCGGTGGAGCCGGCGAGCAGGCCGCCGAAACCGCCGTGCCCCCGGGTGCCGAGCACCAGCATCCCGGCCTGGGCCGAGCGTTCCTGCAGCACCAGGGCGGGCGGCCCGTCGAAGACCTCGCCGTGCACGGTGAGGCCGGGCCGGTCGGCCGCGGCGGACGCCGCTGCCGACCGGACCAGTTCCTCGACCTGCTGCCGGGCGGTCTCGTCGGGCCAGATTCCCGGCGTCACCCCGGGGCCGACCCAGCCGGCCACCGTCAGCCACTCGAAGACGTACGCCAGCCGGACCGGCCGGCCCGAGCGGCCCGCCTCGTCCAGCGCCCAGTTCAGGGCCACCTTGGCGTCCGCCGAGCCGTCGTAGCCGACCAGGATCTCCTCGGAACTCACCGTGCCTCCCTCCGAACCGTGACCCCGCTTACTGGCCGCTCCGCAGGCCCTGCTCGGTTTCGCGGATCCACCGCCACTCGGCGACCCGGGGGTCGTCCTCGCCGTATCGGCGGGTGTAGTCGCGGCAGGACTGCCGGACGTCGATCATTTCCTGGCGCAGGTGCGCGGCGCGCGAGGCGAGCCCCGGCACCCGGTCGATGACGTCGATGACCAGGTGGAAGCGGTCCAGGTCGTTGAGCATCACCATGTCGAACGGCGTGGTGGTGGTGCCCTCCTCCTTGTAGCCGCGGACGTGCAGGTTGCCGTGGTTGGCCCGGCGGTAGGTGAGCCGGTGGATCAGCCACGGGTAGCCGTGGTAGGCGAAGATGATCGGCTTGTCGCGGGTGAAGATGGTGTCGAACTCGTTGTCCGGCAGGCCGTGCGGGTGCTCCGACGGCGGCTGCAGGCGCATCAGGTCGACCACGTTGACCACCCGGACCTTCAGCTCGGGCAGACGCTGGCGGAGCAGGTCGGCCGCGGCCAGGGTCTCCAGCGTCGGCACGTCCCCGGCGCAGGCGAGCACCACGTCCGGCTCGCTCTCGTCGTCGGTGCTGGCCCAGTCCCAGATGCCCAGGCCACGCCGGGCGTGCTGGATCGCCTCGTCCATGGTGAGCCAGTTCGGCGCCGGCTGCTTGCCGGCCACCACCACGTTGATGTAGTGCCGGCTGCGCAGGCAGTGGTCCATGGTGGAGAGCAGGGTGTTGGCGTCCGGCGGCAGATAGACCCGGACCACCTCGGCCTTCTTGTTCACCACGTGGTCGATGAAGCCCGGATCCTGGTGCGAGAAGCCGTTGTGGTCCTGCCGCCAGACGTGGCTGGAGAGCAGGTAGTTCAGCGAGGCCACCGGCTCCCGCCAGGGAATGTTCCGGGTCACCTTGAGCCACTTGGCGTGCTGGTTGACCATCGAGTCGACGATGTGGATGAACGCCTCGTAGCTGGTGAAGATGCCGTGCCGGCCGGTCAGCAGGTAGCCCTCCAGCCAGCCCTGGCACAGGTGCTCCGACAGCACCTCCATCACCCGGCCGTCGGGGGAGAGGTGGTCGTCGCCGGGAACCGTGTCGCCGACGAATGCGCGGTCGGTGACCTCGAAGGCGGCGCCGAGCCGGTTCGAGGCGACCTCGTCGGGCCCGAACAGGCGGAAGGTCTGCGGGTTGCGGCTGATCACGTCGCGGACCCACGGCCCGAGCGCGCCGGTCGCCCCGGCGATCGGCTCGCCCGGCCGCTGGACGTCGACCGCGTAGTCGCGGAAGTCGGGCAGATCCAGGTCGCGGAGCAGCCGCCCGCCGTTGGCCACCGGATTGGCGCTCATCCGCCGGTCCCCCGTGGGCGGCAGGGCGGCCAGCTCGGCGACCGGGCCGCCGGTGGCGTCGAAGAGCTCCTCCGGCCGGTAGCTGCGCAGCCAGCGCTCCAGCTCGGCCAGGTGCTCGGGGTTGGTCCGTACCTGGTCGACGGGCACCTGGTGGGCGCGGAAGGTGCCCTCGACCGGCTTGCCGTCGACCACCTTCGGGCCGGTCCAGCCCTTCGGCGTACGCAGGATGATCATGGGCCATCTGGGGCGCTCGACGGGGCCGCCGGAGCGGGCCCGGCGCTGGATCGCGGCGATCTCGTCGAGCGCCCGGTCCAGGGTCGCGGCGAGGGTCTGGTGGACCACGGCCGGGTCGTCGCCCTCGACGATGTACGGCTGGTGGCCGTAGCCGCGCATCAGGTCGAGCAGTTCCTCGGTGGGGATCCGGTCCAGGACGGTCGGGTTGGCGATCTTGTAGCCGTTGAGGTGCAGGATGGGCAGCACCGCACCGTCCCGGGCCGGGTTGAGGAACACGTTGGACAGCCAGCTTCCGGCCAGCGGGCCGGTCTCCGCCTCGCCGTCCCCGATCACGCAGGCGACCAGCAGGTCCGGGTTGTCGAACGCGGCACCGTAGGCGTGGCTGAGCGCGTAGCCCAGCTCGCCGCCCTCGTGGATCGAGCCGGGCACCTCCGGCGCCACGTGGCTGGGGATGCCACCGGGGAAGGAGAACTGGCGGAACAGCCGGGCCATGCCGGTCTCGTCCCGGGTCACCGAGTGGTAGAGCTCGCTGTACGTACCCTCCAGCCAGGTGTTGGCCACGAGCGCGGGGCCACCGTGGCCCGGGCCGGTGACGAAGATCGCGGACAGGTCCCGGTCGACGATGACCCGGTTGAGGTGCGCGTACAGCAGGTTGAGGCCGGGGCTGGTGCCCCAGTGCCCCAGCAGCCGCGGCTTGACGTGCTCCGGCCTCAGCGGCTCACGCAGCAGCGGGTTGTCGAGCAGGTAGATCTGCCCGACCGTGAGGTAGTTGGCCGCCCGCCAGTAGGCGTCAAGCCGGCGCAGCTCGTCTTCGGTCAGGGGGCTGTGCAGGTCGAGAGCGGTGTCCATGCTGCAATAGCCTCTCGCGCGTCGGGGACTTCTGCCACCCGAAGGCGGCTATCCGTCCGGGCATGTCCAGCGTCGCCCTATCGTCGCGAATCTGGTCAGGGCCGTTGGTCCCGGTACGTGCGGGCATGACTACTCCACGCCTGCGGATCCGAGTCCACGGACGACGATCACCGGTGCCGGCGAGTGGTAGAGCAGCGTCTGGCTGACCGCGCCCAGCATGCCGCGCAGCGGTTCCTCGCCCCGCGCCGCGACCACGGCGAGCTGCGCCGAGCGGGACTGGTCGATCAGGAGCCCGCCCGGGTCGCCGCGCAGCGTGTGGCACTCGACGGCAACGGTGGGGTGCCGGGCGCCGTGCCGGGCCACCGCCTCGTCGAGCAGGTCGCCGCCGTCGTCGTGGCGGCCCGGCTCGATGACCCGGATCGCGAGCAGCCGGGCCGCGCGCCGGTCCGCGCACTCGAAGGCATAGCCGAGGGCCGCGTCACCGGCCTCCGATCCGTCCACTCCGACCAGCACCGGCCCCTGCGGCGACGGCTCGGCCCGGCCCACCAGCACCGGGCAGCCGGCCCGGGCGGCGAGCTGCACGGCCGGCGCGTCGGACGGTACGCAGGTCGGGCAGTTGGCGATCCCGCCGTCGCCGAGCGCCACCAGGTACGCCGACTCGGAGGCCCGGAGCAGCGCCTCGACCGGGGAACCCTCGACGATGTCCCCGCGTACCGGGACCTCCGGCTCGACCTCGGCGGCCGCCTGCGCGGCGCGTTCCAGCAGCTCCTCGGCGGCGGCGCGCGGCCCGGCCACCGAGGGCTCCTGAAGGGCCGCCGTCCAGTTGAAGGCGTGCAGCAGGTGCAGTGGGCGATCGTGCGCCGCGGCCTCCTCGGCGGCCGTGCGGACCACCTGGAGGTCCTCCTCCGAGCCGCCGACGCCGACCACCACCGCGTCGAGGGTGGGTGTGGCCATCCCGCCTCACCTCCCGACCGCGCTCTCCTCACCCACCGTAGTCGGGGGTGTGCCCGCCGCGGACCGAGACGGCCGAACCGCCGCCGGTCCTCCCGCGGGTGGGGGCGGCGGTCAGCGGGGAGTGGGGACGGTGGGGTGAACGCGGACCACCACGGCGGTGGCGTTGTCGTCGCCGCCCTCGTCGAGGGTGGCGGAGAGCAGCGCGCCGACTGTCTGCGCCGGGTCCCGCCGGGCGGCCAGCAGGTCGCGTAGGTGGTGATAGTCGAGCTGGTCGCTGACCCCGTCGGTGCAGAGCAGCCAGGTGTCGCCCGTGCGCAGCGGGGCGGCCAGCACGTCCGGCTCGGGCCTGTCCGGGTGGCCGACGTAGCGCAGCAGCTGGTAGCGGGCTCGGGCCGCCTCCGGGGAGGTCGCCGGCCACCAGCCGTGCAGCATGCCGAGCCAGGCCATGGTGTGGTCGACCGTGATCAGCTCCAGCAGCCCGTCGCGCAGCCGGTAGGCCCGCGAGTCGCCGAGCTGGACCAGCCAGCCCTGCCCGCCGTCCGGCTCCGCGACCAGGGCGGTCAGCGTGCAGCCGGTCAGCCCGGCCAGCGCCGTCCCGGCCTGGCGTACCCGGAGTTGGGTCTCGGCGGTGGCGGCGTGCAGCTCACCGGCGCCGATGGTTGGCCAGCCGGCGCGGACCTGCGCCACGAAGGTGCTCATCGCGGTGTCACCGGCGACCCGGCTGCCCTCCCCGTCGCCCATGCCGTCGGCGACCGCAACGAGCGGCAGCTCGGGGTCGACGTGCAGCACGTCGAAGTTCTCGGGGTAGTGGTGCCCCACCACGCTGCCGCCGGCGATCTCCAGGCTGAGCCGCCCGACGCCCACCCGATGGGCAGCCGCGACAGGCTGATCCAGCGGACGACGGCGAAACACCACCGGACGCTAACACTCTCCCAGCCTCCTGGCCGTCCGCTCGCCGCCCGACATGCCGCGGTCCACGTTGATCCACTCCATGTGCCGCAGACGGCGGTCTCCGTCGAAACAGAAACCACCACATACCGCACACGGAGTCGATCAAGAGGCGGTGGGGCGGCGGTTGACGCGGCGGCCTGACGCCCGCAAAGGAGGGTGGCGTCGACGCGGAGGCGCGCGAGACCGGCGGGGTGACGACCGACGTGTACGCGGCCCGTGAACCGGGTACAGCGCGCCTCGCGGCTACCGGGAGGTGCGGGGCATGGATGGTCCGACCGATTTCGTGGGCGCGATCCTGTGCTGCGGGTGATGACGTGGAACATCCTGACCGGTGGACGGGACCGGGACGGGACCGACCGCTGGGACCGGATCGTCGAGGTCGTCGCGGCCCAGCGCCCCGACGTGTTGGCCCTGCAGGAGCTGCGTGGTCTTGACCGCGACGGCCGGATGAGGGAACTGGCCGGCCGGTTGGGCATGATGCCTCACCTGGCCCGCTCCTGGTTCGGGCAGCCGGTCGCGGTGCTGGTCCGCGCGCCGCTGCGGGTGCTCCGCTCCGGCCGGGTACGCCGCCCGTTCCACCACGCCACCGCCCAGGTCCAGGTGGCCACCGGGGCGGGCCCGCTGACCGTGTTCAGCACCCACCTGAACCCGTACTCGGCTGGGCGGCGGCGGACGGAGGCGGACTGGCTGGCGGTGGCGGTCCGGCGTACCGGGGGCCGCCTGGCCCTGCTCGCCGGGGACCTGAACACGCTCGACCCGGCCGTCGACCACACCGCGCGGCTGGCCGACCTGCCCACCCTCTACCGGCGGCGACACCTGCGCCGGGACGGCCGTACGGTGGACACCCGGGCCGTCTCCCGCCTGCTCGACGTCGGCCTGGTCGACCTGTGGCCGTGCACCGGTGGCGGCGAGCCGGACGGGCCGACCGTGCCGACCCGGCACGCCGGAGCCGAGTTCGCTCCGACGCGCCTGGACTACCTGCTCGCCACCCCGGAGTTGGCCGCCCTGACCCGCGCGGTCCGGGTGGTCCGGGGCGGTCACACCGACACCGCCTCCGACCACTATCCGGTCGTCGCCGACCTGGCGCTGAACCCGGCCTGAGCCGACGGCACCGGCCGGTCGGCCGCCGCAGTCGGTGCCGCCGGGCCGCCGTCGGTGCTCCGCTGCTCAGGATGCCGCAAAGCGTGGTCTCCCGGCGCGGCGAGACCACGACATGCCGCAACCCGAGTCGATTACGGCGCGCTGGGCTGAGCCCGGGCCCGGGTGAATCAGCGGATCAGGTTCACCAGCACGGTGAGCACCACCGAGGCCAGGAGCGAGAAGAGGATCATCAGCAGGCAACCGCGGCCGCCCCCCACGGGACGGATCTCGGTGTTTCCGATACGCATGGACTCACCTTCCCAGGCCGGCGGATCACAGCGCGCGCAGCCGGGGCAGCAACTCCTCCTGCGCCCAGTCCAGGAACATCGGCTGGCCGTCGCCGCCGACCTGGACGAGCGCCACGTGGGTGAAGCCGGCGTCAACGTACTTTTGGAACGCCTCGACGTGCCGGTCCACGTCCGGCCCGCAGGAGATGCTCTCGGCCACGTCCTCCTCGCGGACGAACTGGGTGGCCCCGGCGAACGCGGTCGGGTCGGGCAGGTTCGCGTTGACCTTCCAGCCCAGGCCGAACCAGCGGAACTGGTCGTGTACGATCTTGCGGCACTCGGCCTCGTCCGGTCCGTAGCAGATCGCCACCTGCCCGTAGCGCGGGCGGCCCGCTCCGCCGGCCTGCTCGTACATCTCGATCAGCGGCGGCAGCGGCTCGGTCGCGATCATCCCGTCGGCGTAATCGGCGGCGAGGGTCGCCGACTGCCGGCCGGAGGCGGCGACGGCCATCGGCACCGGATGCCCCGGCCGGTCCCAGACGTACGCGTCGGGGACGTCGTAGTGGTTGCCGGAGAAGGTCAGCGTCTCGCCGTTGAGCAGCGGCCGGATGATCTGGAGCGCCTCCTCGAACATCTCGTGCCGCTGCTCCACGTGCGGCCAGCCGCCGACCACGTGCTCGTTCAGGTTCTCCCCGGCGCCCAGCCCGAGGGTGAACCGGCCGTCCGAGAGCACCCCGACCGTGCTGGCCTTCTGCGCCACCACCGCCGGGTGGTAGCGGCGGATCGGGCAGGTCACGAAGGACATCAGCCCGACCCGGTGGGTGGCGTGGGCGACGGCGCCGAGCACCGACCAGGCGTACGGGGAGTGGCCCTGCGCGTCGAGCCACGGGTAGTAGTGGTCGGACATGACGAGGTGGTCGAATCCGGCCGCCTCGGCGCGTACGGCGTGGTCGACCAGTTCCTTCGGACCGGACTGCTCGCACAAGAGGGTGTAGCCGACGCTGACCATGGCGCATCTCCTTCCCGGGCGGATCGTCCCCGAATACCCCGTCGCGTGGAGGCCAACCCTGGTGTCCGCTTCCGCCCGGAGCACCTTGACGCTGGGCGGGATGCTGCCTACAGTCCGGCCTTAACCGGTTCAGGCCGGGAGGCGCAGGGCCCTGTGGTGGGGATGACCGCCCTTGTGACGGCTCACGGTGACGTGGGCCGTCACGGGCCGCCGCCCCGGGAGGGCCGATCAACTTAACCGGTTGCCTTCCGAGTTTCATCGCCCTACGCTGATGTCTGCGTCCGCCGGGAGTCGGGCGGCGGCTGTCGGGCTCAGCCGCCTTGTCATCACCACCGCACCCCGATCTGGGCACGGGGAGACCTCCCTGAGGACACGTATGAAGAAGATCCTCTCCGTCGCGGGCGCCGCCCTGCTGACGGTTCTCACCGCCGTCTTCGCCTTCGGGCAGCCGGCGCACGCCGCAGCCGGCTTCTCCGTCTCGAACGGCAAGCTCTACGACGCCAACGGCACCGAGTTCATCATGCGCGGGGTCAGCCACGCGCACACCTGGTACCCGCAGCAGACCAGCTCGTTCGCCAACATCAAGGCGCTCGGCGCGAACAGCGTGCGGGTGGTGCTGGCCAGCGGTGACCGCTGGACCAAGAACGACGCCGCCGACGTCGCCAACGTCATCTCGCTCTGCAAGGCCAACAAGCTGATCTGCGTCCTGGAGGTGCACGACACCACCGGCTACGGCGAGCAGAGCGGCGCGATCACCCTGGACAAGGCCGTCACCTACTGGCTGAGCATCGCCAGCGCCCTGCAGGGCCAGGAGAAGTACGTGATCGTCAACATCGGCAACGAGCCGTACGGCAACCAGGGCTACGGCACCTGGGCGACCGACACGGCCAACGCGATCAAGCGGCTGCGCGCCGGTGGCATCACCCACACGATCATGGTGGACGGCCCGAACTGGGGTCAGGACTGGTCCTTCACCATGCGTGACAACGCTTCCACCGTCTTCAACGCCGACCCGCAGAAGAACACCGTCTTCTCGATCCACATGTACGGCGTCTTCGACACCGCCGCGGAGATCACCGACTACCTGGGCCGCTTCCGCACCGCCAAGCTGCCCATCGTGGTCGGCGAGTTCGGAAACATGCACTCGGACGGCGACCCCGACGAGGACACCATCATGTCCTACAGCCAGGCCAACGGGATCGGCTATCTGGGCTGGTCGTGGAGCGGCAACGGCGGCGGCGTCGAATACCTCGACATGGTCACCAACTTCAACCCCAGCCAGTTGAGCAGCTGGGGCCAGCGGATCTTCAACGGCGCCAACGGCATCAAGCAGACCGCCCGGGAGGCATCGGTCTACTCCGGCAGCACCCCGCCGCCGACGACCGCGCCCCCGACCACCGCACCCCCGACCACCGCTCCGCCGACCACGGCGCCGCCCACCACGGCTCCGCCGACCAGCCCGCCGCCCGGGAACGGCGGCTGCACGGCGCGCTACACGATCACCAACTCGTGGCAGGGCGGCTTCCAGGCCGAGGTGTCGGTGACCGCCGGCTCGTCGGCGATCAACGGCTGGACGGTGCGCTGGACCTACGCCAACGGCCAGACGGTCAGCCAGTTCTGGAGCGTGACGATCACCAACAGTGGTTCGGCGTACACCGCCCGCAACGTCGACTACAACGGCCGGCTCGGCGCCGGCGCCAGCACCAGCTTCGGGTTCCTCGGCAGCGCGGGCAGCACGAACACCGCCCCCGCGGTGACCTGCACCGCGAGCTGACCTGACGGTGGCCGGGTCCGCACGGGCCCGGCCACCCACCGCGGTGGCGGTGTCACCGTCCCGGACACCGCCACCGCGTCGACCGGGAGCGGATCAGCCCTGGGCCAGCCGGGCGGCCCGCATCCGCAGGTAGCGCTGCTCCGGGAGGCTGGTGGTCAGGCCGGCCGCCGCCCGGTAGTGCGCGATTGCCCGGGGGTGGTCGCCGGCCATCTCGTACAGGTGGGCCCGGGCCGCGTCGAGGCGGTGGTGCCCGGCCAACCGGGGATCGGCGTCCAGGGCGGCGAGGGCGGCCAGCCCAGCGTCCGGTCCGTGCACCATCGCGGCGGCCACCGCGCGGTTGAGCGACACCACCGGGTTTCCGGAGATCCGCTCCAGCACCTGGTAGAGGGCGAGGATCTGCGGCCAGTCGGTCCGCGCGGCGGTGGCCGCCTCGTCGTGCAGCGCGGCGATCGCGGCCTGGAGCTGGTACGGCCCGACCGGTCCCCGGGCCATCGCCCGGGTGACCAGCGCGGTCCCTTCGGCGATCGCCGCCCCGTCCCACCGGCTCCGGTCCTGGTCGGCCAGCGAGACCAGCTCGCCGGACGGGCCGGTCCGGGCGGCGGCGCGCGCCTCGGTGAGCAGCATCAGGGCGAGCAGCCCCGCCACCTCGCTGTCCTCGGGCAGCAGCGCGTGCATCGCCCGGGTCAGCCGGATCGCCTCCTCGGAGAGGTCCACCCGGCGCAGGGCCGTGCCGAGGCTGGCCGTGTGTCCCTCGGTGAAGATCAGGTAGAGCACGTGCAGCACCGTGGCGAGCCGGGACTCCCGTTCGCCCTCGCCGGGCATCCGGAACGGCAGGCCCGAGGTGCGGATGCGCTGCTTGGCGCGGCTGATCCGTTGCGCCATGGTGGCCTCGGGCACGAGGAAGGCGCGGGCGATCTCGGCGGTGCTCAGACCGCCCACCGCCCGCAGGGTCAGCGCGATCGCCGAGGCCGTCGACAGCGCCGGATGGCAGCAGAGGAAGAGCAGGATCAGGGTGTCGTCCCGGTCCGTGACCAGCGGCTCGTCCGCGGCCGGCGCGGTCCGCCGCTGGTCGCCCTCCTGCCGGGCGGCCCGGTCCTCCCGGTCACGCCGGGCGGCCTCGGCCCGGACCACCTCGATCATCCGGCGGTACGCGACCTGGACGAGCCAGCCACGCGGATTGTCCGGCAGCCCGTCGGTCGGCCACCGGGTCGCCGCGGCCAGCAGGGCCTCCTGCACCGCGTCCTCGGCGGTGGAGAAGTCACCGAAGCGGCGGGCGAGCACGCCGAGGACCTGCGGCGCCAGTTCGCGCAGCAGGTCCTCGACGGTCCGGTCCGGGGCGCCCAGCGGTCACATTTCCTGGGGCGGCGCGGACATGACGGGGTGCACCTCGATCGGCATGTTCAGCGGTTGCCCGCCGGGGCCGGGCGCGGTGGAGATGTGCGCGGCGATCTCGACCGCCCGCTGCGGGGTCTCGCAGTCGACGATCCACCAGCCGGCGAGGAACTCCTTGGTCTCGGCGAACGGGCCCTCGGTGACCACCGGGGTGCCGTCCTTGCCCGCCCGGACGATCCTCGCCTGCTGCGGCCCGGCCAGCCCTTCGGCCTGGACCCGCTCCCCGTCGGCGGCGAGCTTGGCGTTGACGTCATGCATGAAGTCGATGTGCGCCCGGATCTCCTCCGGCGTCCAGGTGTCGATCGACGGGAAGTCGGTCCCGGCGGCGCTGAACTGCATCAGCAGCATGTATTTCACGGTTCGCTCCTCACGCCTGTGCACCGATTCTCGGTGCTTCCACCCTCAGGTAGAAGCCGCCACCCCGGTTCTCGACATCCGCGCCGGAGAACTCTCAAGAATTCTCCGGCGGCCCTCAGTCGACGGCGGTCACCTCCAGCAGGAGCGCCTGCTCCGGGTGCAGGGCGGGCATCTGCACCCCGACCATCCCCAGCACCGCCCCGGCGAGCGTCACCCCGTCGGCCGAGGACAACCAGCCGGGCGGGGCCAGCTCCAGCAGCGCCGGCCCCGACACCCCGGCCGGCGGACGGACCTGGTAGCGGCGGGACGGGTCCAGCCCCGGCAGACGTACCGGGCCCGGCACCTGCGCCACCGACGTGGTCAGGCGTGAGACCGCGTACACCGCTCGGGACCGGTCGCGGGCCACCACGCCGTGCGCCTGCACGGCCGGGTCCGGGTGGTCGACCCGGACCACCCGGCCGGAGTGCAGCAGCGGTCGCAGCCGCTTGTGCAGCGCGACCCAGGCGGCGAGTTCGGCCCGCTCCGCCGCGTCGATCGCGCTGATGTCCCACTCGATGCCGTGGTGGCCGAAGAGCGCGGTGACCGCCCGGAACCCCAGGTCGTGCACCCGGTGGGTGGTGTGCGAGCGGCCCGGCCCGAGGTGGGTGCCGATCAGCTCGGGCGGGAGCAGCAGCCCGGTCCAGCGCTGGATCGACAGGCGTTCCAGGGCGTCGTTGCAGTCGCTGGCCCACACCCGGTCGGTGCGGCGCAGGATCTCCAGGTCGACCCGCGCGCCCCCGGACGAGCAGCTCTCGATCTCAAGGTGCGGGTGCCGGGCGCGCAGCTCGTCGAGCAGCCGGTAGACCGCCACGGTCTGCGCGTGCACGCCGGGCCGGCCGGCGTGCCCGGCCTCGGTGAGGTCCCGGTTGTGGTCCCACTTCAGGTACGCGATGCCGTCGTGCCCGGCGAGCAGCGCGTCCAGCCGGTCCAGCAGGTGGGTGTACGCGTCGGGGTGGGCGAGGTCGAGCACCTGCTGGTGCCGCCACTCCGGTGGCAGCCGGCCGGGCGCCTGGAGCACCCAGTCCGGGTGGGCCCGGAACAGGTCCGAGTCGGGGTTGACCATCTCCGGCTCGACCCAGAGCCCGAACTGCATTCCGTGGCCGCGTACGTGGTCGATGAGCGGCTGCAGCCCGTCCGGCCAGACGTCGTCGTCGACCCACCAGTCGCCCAGCCCGGCCCGGTCGTGCCGGCGGCCCCGGAACCAGCCGTCGTCGAGCACGAAACGTTCCACGCCCACCTCGGCGGCCCGGTCGGCGAGCCCGGTGAGCCGATCCAGGTCGTGGTCGAAGTAGACCGCCTCCCAGACGTTCAGTGTCACCGGCCGGGGCGTGTGCGGGTGCCGGGGGCGGGCCCGCAGGTGGCGGTGCAGTACGTCGCTGAGCCCGTCCAGCCCGTCGGCGGAGTGGACCGCGTAGAGCAGGGGGGTGGCGTACTCGGCGCCGGGGGCGAGCAGGATCTCACCGGGGGTGAGCAGTTCGCCGCCGCCGAGGGTGGACTCGCCGGTCGGGCGGCGTTCGGCCACCGTGACGTGGTCGCCGCTCCACGCGGTGTGCACCGCCCACACCTCGCCGTGCCCGAAGCCGAATCCGGGTGTGCCGGCGACCAGCAGCAGCGTGGCGTCGTGGCCGGTGCGGCCGTGCCGGCCCTCGCGTACCCAGGCGCCCATCGGCCACGGGTGCCGCTGCGGGGCGCGTTCCCGGCACCAGCGGCCGGTCAGGTCGAGCAGTTCGGTGGCGACCGCCGGCACCGGCAGCACCGGGATCAGCTCCCGCACCTCGTACGGCCGGTCGCCGTCGTTGCGCAGCCGATGCCGCAGGGTCAGCACCCCCACCGAGTCCAGCGCGATCTCGACGGTCAGCGACACCCCCGCGCCGGCGTCCGCCGCCCGCACGATGGCAAGGAAGGGCCCCTTCTTAACGCCTGGTGCGGGTGAAGGGCCCCTTCCTGACACTTCCTGTCCGCTGGTGGTGGTCGGTGGCGGGGGGGCGTCTAGTAGTTCGAGGTCGAGCAGGCGGAAGGCGGTCGACCAGTCCTTGCCGTCGCGGTGGCCGGAGAGGCCGGGCCGGCCGCTCCAGCCGGCGCTCGCCTCGGGCAGCAGGGACAGCACGGTGGGCGCGTCGAAGCTGCTCGGCACCACCGGCGCAATGGTGGCGTCGACCAGGGCGGGCAGCTCGTCGGCGGACAGCGGGCCGAGGTCGGCGCCCCAGTGCACGACCCGGGGCAGCCCCGGGCCGCGCGCGTCGAGCACCAGACTGGTCCGCGCGCGGCGCAGGTGGACGATGCTCATCCCTTTGCTGCTCCCAGGGTCAGGCCCCGGACGAACTGCTTCTGCAACAGGAAGAAGATCACCAGGGTGGGGATCGCGACCAGCACCGAGCCGGCCGAGACGAGGTTGTTGTCGGTGAAGAACTCGCCGCGCAGATTGTTCAGCGAGCTGGTCACCGGGAACTTGTCGCCGCTGCGCATCAACACGGTCGCCCAGAAGAACTCGTTGTAGATCCAGGTCACCTCGAGGGTCGCCAGGGCAGCCAGGGCCGGCCGGCACAGCGGCATGGTGACCTGCCAGTACTGCCGCCAGACGCTCGCCCCGTCGACCATCGCCGCCTCGTACAGCTCGTGCGGCAGGGCCTTCATGTAGTTGCTCAGCACGAAGACGCAGAAGCCGCACTGGAAGGCGACGTTGACCAGGATCAGTCCCCAGTAGCTGTCGTAGAGCAGTTCCGAGTCGCTCATCCAGGCCGGCAGCGGGATCTGGGTGAACATCCGGAACAGCGGGATCAGCAGGGCCTGCTGCGGCAGCAGGTTCGCCGCGGTGAAGAGCCCGAGCAGGACGAGGTTGACCCGCCAGCTGAACCGGGCGATAACGAACGCCACGCAGGAGGCGAGGAAGAGGGTCAGCAGCACCGCCGGGACGGTGATGTAGACCGAGTTGAGGAAGTGTTTGCCGAACTCGGCGGTCCGCCAGGCGGTGACGTAGTTGTCGAGGGTCCAGCCGCCGAGCGAGACGTAGCCGTGGGCGGCGGTGTACTGGTAGGACCGCAGCGAGGTCAGCACCGCCCAGAGGATCGGGAAGAGCCAGCCGACCGCCACCGTACCCAGGAACAGGTGCAGGACCAGCCGGGCGGGCCGCAGCGGCCGGCGGCGCCCGGCCGGGGCGGCGGCCGCGGGCTCGCGGGTCGACATCGCGATCATCGCCGGCCCTCCCGCATCACCGTGGCCAGGTAGAGGGTGATGAAGAGCAGCGAGACGACCAGCATGATCGTCGCCAGCGCGGAGCCGAAGCCGATCCGGCTGGCCTCGCCCACCACGTTCGCGGTGACCAGCGCGGAGAGCAGCTCCAAACCGTTGCGGCCCTTGTTGATGACCCAGACCAGGTCGAACGCGCGCAGCGACTCGATCACCGTCACCACCAGCACGATGATGTTGATCGGCCGCATCACCGGGAAGATGACCCGGAAGAAGGTGCTGGTCTCCGACGAGCCGTCCACCGCAGCGGCCTCGCGCAGCGACGGGTCGACGCCCTTCAGGCCGGCCAGGTAGAGCAGCATGATGTAGCCGACGTGCCGCCAGCCGGCGGCGACGAGGACCGCCCAGATGTTGACGTGCGGATCGCCGTACCAGTCGACCTGGCTGCCCAGTACGGCGTTGAGTAGGCCCTGGTCGCGGCTGTAGATGAGCTGCCAGACGAAGCCGATCAGGGCCAGCGAGAGGACCACCGGCAGGTAGAGCGCGGTCTGGTAGAAGCGGCTGCCGCGCAGTTCCTTGTCGAGCAGCACGGCGAGGAACATCCCGAACGGGGTGGCCACCACGAACAGTGCGGCCAGCCAGAGCAGGTTGTGCTGGATCGCCGGCACGAACGGCGGGTAGATGTGCACCATGTCGTCGTAGTTCTTCCACCCGACCCAGTCGATCTCGCCGAGCGGGCCGATGCCGTCCCAGTTCGTGCCGGAGAGCAGCACGGTGGCCAGCGCCGGCAGCCAGACCAGGCCGACCACCAGCAGCAGGGGTACCAGCACCATCAGCGTGATCACCACGCGGTCGGTGCGGGACAGGAGCCGTAGCCGGCGGCGGCGACCACCCGGGGAGGTGGTCGCGGCCGGCGCTGGCACGGCGTGATCCGCTTGGACCAGGGGCAGGTCGGACATGGTGTCCTCCCCCTTTCCGCCGTCAGCTGGTGAAGATCGACTTCTTCTGGTTCTCGATGCTGGTCAGCAGCCCGCCGATGTCCTTCGGGTCCTTGATGAACTGCTGGAACGCCGGAATGATCACGGTGGAGGCGAAGTCCGGCCGGGTGTCCCGGTCGAGGAACTGGGCGACCTCGGTGGCTGAGCCGACCAGCTCGGCGGCCTTCTTCTTCAGCGCGGTGTAGCCGCTGGTGTCCCCGCCGGAATTGGCGACCAGCGTGCCGGGGTCGCCCTTCACCATGATGTTCGCGGCGTCGACGCTGCCGATGAATTCGAGCAGCTTCTTGGCGTTCGCCTCGGACTTCGGCTTGCGGGCCATCATGTAGCCGTCGATCGGCGCGTCCAGGGCCTTGGCCCCGATGGTCGAGTCGATCTCGGGGAAGGTGAAGAAGTCGATGTCGTCCTGCTCGTCGTCGTTGAACTGCTGGGCGACGAAGAGGCCGAGCAGGTACATGCCGCTCTTCTTCTGCTGCACCGACTGGGCGGCCTCCTGCCAGGTCCGGCCCAGCGCGTCCGGCTGGTGCAGCGGCAGCAGCCCGGCCCAGGTGTCGAAGACCTTCCGCACCTTGTCGGAGGTCCACGCCTCCTTGCCGGCCATCAGGTCGACGTGGAACTGGTAGCCGTTGATCCGCAGGTTGAGGATGTCGAAGGTGCCCATGGCCGGCCAGCCGTCCTTGTCGGCGAAGGCGATCGGGTCGAGGCCGTCCTTCTTCATCTGCGCGCCGAGCGCGTTCAGGTCGTCGAGGGTGTTCGGCACCTGGTAGCCGTGCTGCTGCCACACCGACTTGCGATAGAAGACCGCCCACGGGTAGTACGACGACGGCACGAAGTACTGCTTCCCGTCGTCCCCGGTGGACGCCTTCTTGAACGCGTCCGAGAAGCCGGAGAGCTTGCCCCAGACGTCGCTGACGTCGCCGGCCAGGCCCTTGGCCGCGAAGAACCGCATCCGGTAGCCGGCGAACCAGGTGAACACATCGTCCGGCTTGCCCTGCAGGTAGTTGTTGATGTTCTCCTGGAACGTGTTGTGGTCGACCGTGTTGATGTTGGCCTGGATCCCGGACGAGCTCTGGAAGGCGGTCGTCAGCTTGGCGAGGACGTCCTTCGGCGTCGGGTCCGAGGCGTTCGAGCCGACCGACACGGTCTTGGCGTCTGAACCGGACCCGGAGTCGGAGCCGCAGCCGGCGAGCAGGCCCGTGCCGAGCAGCGCGCCCGCGCCGGCCGCCCCGGCGAGCAGCGAGCGGCGGTTGAGGCCGGCGACGGACGGGGGTACGAGTCGGGCGAGGTACTCGGCTTGCGATCGAGGACGGGACATCGTGCTCTCCTGCGTGATCGGCGGGCAGGGACGGTTCCACCGTGAATCCACATGTCCGAACACAAACAGCCGGTGGCGGTTGAAGCTACCCCCTGGTTCCACGCTGTCAAGAGGTTGAGCCGAATCTCTGTCGATGTTGGAAAGTGTTGACTTGGGTGTGCTTCGGGGGCACCCTCTGCTGTCATGCGGACCTGGCACGGCGCGAGCCTCTGGTACGGCGCCGACTACAACCCGGAACAGTGGCCCGAGGAGACCTGGGCCGAGGACGTCACGCTGATGCGCCGGGCCGGGGTCAATCTGGTCTCGGTCGGGATCTTCTCCTGGGCTCTGCTGGAGCCCGCCCCCGGGCGCCACGAGTTCGGCTGGCTGGACCGGGTGCTGGACCTGCTGCACGACGGTGGGATCAATGTGGACCTGGCCACCGCCACCGCCAGCCCGCCGCCCTGGCTGGCCCACCGGCACCCGGAGACGCTGCCCCGCCGCGCTGATGGCACGCTCCTGTGGCCGGGCGGCCGGCAGGCGTACTGCCCCAGCTCGCCGATCTTCCGGGACCGCTCGCTCGCCCTGGTCGAGGCCGTCGCCGGCCGGTACGCCGAGCACCCGGCCGTCGTCATGTGGCACGTCTCCAACGAGCTCGGCTGCCACAACGTGCACTGCTACTGCGACGTCAGCGCCGAGGCGTTCCGCCGCTGGCTGCGCGCCCGTTACGGCGACCTGGACGCGTTGAACGCCGCCTGGGGCACCGCGTTCTGGAGCCAGCGCTACCACGACTGGGCGGAGGTCAACCCGCCGCGTACCGCCCCGACCTTCGCCAACCCCACCCAGCGGCTGGACTTCCTGCGCTTCTCCTCCGACGAGCAGCGGGCCCAACTGCGCGCCGAGCGGGAACTGCTGAACCGGCTCGCCCCGCAGCCGGTCACCACGAACTTCATGATCGGCACGGGTGTGAAGCACCTGGACTACCACTCCTGGGCGTCCGACGTGGACCTGGTCGCCAACGACCACTACCTGATCGCCGCCCACCCTCGGCCGCACGTCGACCTGGCGCTCGCCGCCGACCACACCCGGGGCGTCGCCGGTGGCGAGCCGTGGCTGCTGATGGAGCACTCCACCAGCGCGGTCAACTGGCAGCCGCGCAACGTCGCCAAGACCCCCGGCCAGCTACGGCGCAACAGCCTGGCGCACGTGGCGCGCGGCGCCGACGGGGTGCTGTTCTTCCAGTGGCGGGCCTCCCGGGCGGGCGCGGAGAAGTTCCACTCCGCGCTGGTCCCGCACGCCGGCCCCGAGACGAAGGTGTTCCGTGAGGTGTGCCGGCTCGGCGCCGACCTGGCGGCCCTCGCCGAGGTGCGCGGCAGCCGGGTCGAGGCCGACGTCGCGATCCTGTTCGACTACGAGGCGTGGTGGGGCGTCGAGCTGGACTCCCATCCCAGCGTCGACGTCACGTACGTCGACCTGCTCGCCGACCTGCACGGGGCGCTCTGGCGGGCCGGGGTCACCGCCGACGTGGTGCACCCGTCGGCCGACCTGTCCCGGTACCGGTTGGTCCTGGCACCCACCCTCTACCTGGTCCGCGACGCCGACGCCGGGTCCCTGCGCCGATACGTCGAGGCGGGCGGGACCGCGCTGGTCACGTACTTCAGCGGCATCGTGGACGAGCATGACCACATCCGGCTCGGCGGCTACCCGGGCGCGTTCCGTGACCTGCTCGGGGTGCGGACCGAGGAGTTCTTCCCGCTGCTTGCCGGCGAGCGGGTACGCCTCGACGATGGCTCGGGCGCCGACGTGTGGACCGAGTGGCTGCACGCCGAGGGGGCCGAGGTGCTCGCCGCGTACGTCGACGGGCCGCTGCCCGGGGTGCCGGCGCTGACCCGGCACGCCGTCGGCGCCGGCGCCGCCTGGTACGTCGGCACCCGGCTCGACGAGGCCGGCACCGACCGCCTGGTGGCCCGGCTGCTGGCCGAGTCCGGGGCCCGGCCGCCGGTGCCCGCCCCCGCGGGGGTCGAGGTGGTCCGGCGGCGCGCCGCCGAACGGAGCTGGCTGTTCGTCATCAACCACGGCGACACCGAGGCCCGGCTGTCCGTCACCGGGACCGAGCTGCTGGGCGGAGACCGGTGTGCCGGCGAGCTGGTCGTGGCGGCCGGTGAGGTCGCGGTGGTCCGCGAGGAGGACCGATCGGCGCCCGCCGGCCGGCGGCCCCCGGCCGGCGTCCCGACCGTCGTGACAACCGGGGACCAGGCGGCCGAGTCGGCCTGACCACCGCGTACCGTGCCGCGTGCCCCCGAAGGAGGTCCGATGCTCGCCCAGCAACGGCAGAGCGCCATCCTGGAGCTGATCCGCCAGCGCGGCGGCGTCCGGGTCAGCCACCTGGTCAGCCGGTTCGGGGTGTCGGACATGACCATCCGGCGGGACCTGGAGGTGCTCGCCGAACGGGGGCTGGTCGACAAGGTCCACGGTGGGGCGACCCTCGCCGGCCCGGGTTCGGCCGACGAGCCCGGCTTCGCCGCGAAGTCGATCCGGCAGCAGGCCGAGAAGCGGGCCGTCGCCGAGCGGGCCGCCCGTCTGGTCGAGCCCGGGATGGCGATCGCGCTCTCCGCCGGCACCACCACCGCCACTCTCGCCGCCCGGCTCTCCGAGGTACGCGACCTCACCGTGGTCACCAACTCGATACCGGTCGCCGACGCCTTCCACCAGAATCCCCGCACCGACCAGACCGTGGTGCTCACCGGCGGCCTCCGTACGCCGTCGGACGCGCTGACCGGGCCGGTGGCCGAGGCGGCCATCGCGGCGCTCAACGTCGACCTGCTCTTCCTCGGCGTGCACGGGATGAGCCCGCGCACCGGCTTCACCACCCCGAACCTGCTGGAGGCGGCCGTCAACCGGCGCCTGATCGACGCGGCCCGGCGGCTCGTGGTGCTCGCCGACCACACCAAGTGGGAGACCATCGGCATCGCGACCATCGCCCCGCTCGGGGAGGCCGACATGCTCATCACCGATGCCGGGCTGCCGCCGGAGGCGCGCCGCCAGATCGGTGAGCAGGTCGGCGAGCTGGTCGTGGTGGACCTCGACTGAGCCGCCGGCCGCCGGGTGTCCCGGCAGCTGGCGCGGTGCCTCCCAGACATCTCACAGCCACGCAGGTTAACGTGCCCTGAGCAGGCGTCCGACGCTCCATGGTGGAGCGCCGACAAGCGGGAGTGGCGATGGTCTTCAAGAAGATGCTGAGCGCGTTCGGCATGGGTGGCCCCAGTGTGGACACGGTGCTGACCAACCCGAACACCCGGCCCGGCCTCTCCCTCGACGGGCACGTCAACCTGGTCGGTGGTGACGCGCCGGCCAGCATCGAGCAGATCAGCATCGGCCTGGTCACCCGGGTGGAGGTCGAGAGCGGCGGCGCCGAGTACGCCGGCATGATCGAGTTTCACCGGATGCCGGTCAGCGGCCGGCTGGAACTGGCCCCGAAACAGCAGCTCTCCATCCCGTTCCAGCTTCCGGTCCCGTGGGAGACGCCGGTGACCGACGTCTACGGGCACCGGCTGCACGGCATGACCATGGGTCTGCGTACCGAGGTGGCCGTGGCCCGGGCGGTCGACAAGAGCGACCTGGACGACGTGGCCGTGCACCCGTTGCCGGTCCACGAGCGGATCCTCGAGGCGTTCCAGGCGCTCGGGTTCCGCTTCAAGCACGCCGACCTGGAGCGCGGCCAGATCTACGGTGTGCAGCAGACGCTCCCGTTCTATCAGGAGATCGAGTTCTTCGCCGCGCCGCAGTACGCGCAGGCGGTCAACGAGGTCGAGCTGACCTTCGTGACCAGCCAGCAGGGCGTCGAGGTGATCCTGGAGTGCGACAAGCGCGGCGGGTTCTTCACCGGTGGCCAGGATGTCATCGGTCGGTACGCGGTCCCGCACAGCGACGCCGGCCGGACCGACTGGGTCCAGGTGGTGGACGGCTGGCTGGGTGAGACCACGTCGCGCTACGGCAGCCTGCGCGCCCAGGGCGCGGGCGTGCCGCCCGGCCACTACGGACCCCAGGGTCACTACGGACCCCAGGGCCACTACGGACCCCAGGGTCACTACGGACCCCAGGGCCACTACGGCCACCAGGGTCACCGCGGCTCGGGGATGGGCGGCATGCTGGCCGCCGGTGCCCTCGGTGTGGTCGGCGGCATGGTCGCCGGTGAGCTGATCGAGGACGCCTTCGAAGGCTTCGGCGACGACGGCGGCGACGAGTAGCCCGAACCCGCCTCAAGGGACGAACGACGGCGGTGGCCCCGGGACGGATCCCGGGACCACCGCCGCTCTCAGGTGTTACTCACTCATCGGCGGGACGCTCGACGTTCCGAAATGGACCGCCGGCTGCTGCCGGCCTTGGACAGACCACGGCTCAGCAGGTACGCACCGGTCAGGACCGTCAGGAACCACCACGACAGGTTCGGGTTGTTGATGTTCAGGCCGTTGGTGGCTGAACCCCGCCAGAACGCGGCGATGATGACGCCCGCGACCGCGGCGGCGTAGACCCAGAACTCCGTGGTGAGGAAGGCCTGCTTGGTCTCGGTGCCCGGAGCCGGCATGTTGTGCCGGTGCCCGTCCTCCATCATCGGCATCTGACGGGTCGGGGCCTCCTGCTGGGCCATCCGATTCTGCGCTTCCTGCGACGGCCGGTTCATCGGCCTGGTGGATGCAGCCTGCGTGCTCATCTGTCCTCCTCAGGATGTGATGAGTCGTTCTCTGCACTCCCTCGCCCCGCTACCGTGTTTCGGCCACGGCACGGTTCTCGTACCTGGCGGGGGCACCCCCCGTCTACCCGACCCCCCGGAGAGGTAACACCGACCCGTCACCGGATCGCGGATCCCGCGCCCACCCCTTCGCCCCATCGCGCGCCACCGCGGCTGTGGACCGTGCCCATCCATCAGCACCATCCCGATGATCAAGGAATTTGCGTCTGGGCGGAGATCGACTCCGACGCGAACTCCTTGATCAACGCCTGTCTCGGCGGTGGCCGGGGGCGGGTTTGGGGTGGGGGGTGCGGGGGACGCAAGAGGGATCCCTAGAACGCTGCGAGGTGGTTCACGTGCGTGAGGACGACATGCGGCAGGACGCCGCCCGCCGGGCCGAGGAGCGGATCGCCGGCGGCGTGTACGGCGAGGGCGCGCTCGACGAGGTCACCGTGCCGCAGACCGACGTGCTGCGGGTGATCCAGGAGGACGATCGGGACGATCCGGCGCATGTCCCGGTCGACCCGAACGTGCTGCGCGACGGCGGGCCGACCCGTGGTCAGGGCGCGGTCACCACGACCGGGGGCACGGCCGGCCCGGCGAGCGCCCGCCGGGTGGCCCGGCAGCCGGAGCGGCACCGGGGCAAGGTGGCGCCGACCACCACCGGTGACGCCACCACCGGTGGGCTGAGCACCCCGGCCGGCGGCTCGACGAGTGACGCCTCGTCGAGCGGCAGTCAGGTCGGCAACTTCACCGACGAACGGCCCCACCCGGGCTGATCTGCCCCAGCCTTGGTCGATCATGAGGTTGACGGTGCTCGTGGAGATCGAGATCGCCGTCAACCTCATGATCAACGGGGTCAGGGTCAGGGGGTGCGGAGGATTCCGAGGCGTTGGGTGGCGCGGGTCAGGGCGACGTAGAGGTCGCTGTGGCCGCGGGGGGACTCGGCGACGATCCGGTCCGGGTCGACCACCAGGACCGAGTCGAACTCCAGACCCTTGGCCTGTTCGGTGGTGAGGACCACCACCCGGTTGGCCAACTCGGGCTGCTCGCCGACGGCGGCCTCCGGCAACGCCGCGGTGACCGCCGCGCCCAACTCGTCGACCCGGCCGGCCGGCACGATCACCCCGAGCCGCCCGACGGCCAGCCCGGCCGCCTCCCGCGCCGTCGCCTCCACCAACTCCACGGCGAGCCGGTCCGCGTCGACGGTACGGTCCCACGGCGGCACGCCGCTGGCCCGTACCGAGCGGGGCGGGCGCAGCTCGGGGTCGATCTCGGCGAGCACGTCGGCGGCGACCGCCATGATCTCGGCCGGGGTGCGGTAGCTGACGGTCAGCTCCTCCAGCCGCCACCGGTCCGCCACGTACGGTTCGAGCGCCTCGGACCAGGACGGCGTGCCGGCGAGGGCGCCGGTCTGCGCCACGTCCCCGACGATCGTCATCGACCGGCTCGGACAGCGGCGCATCAGCAGCCGCCATGCCATCGGCGACAGCTCCTGTGCCTCGTCGACGATGACGTGCCCGAACGCCCAGCTCCGGTCGGCCGCGGCGCGTTGCGCGGTGGTCAGCCGGTCGGACTCCTCCTGCCGTTCCAGCAGCCGGTCGGCGTCGATCAGGTCGGTGACGCCGAGGATCTCGCCGCCGTCCGCCTCGTCCTCGACGTCGATCGACCGGGAACCCCGGGCGATCTCCAGCACGCCCTCGGCGTACTCGCGTTGCAGGGACCGGATCCGTTCCCGGCGGGCCGCAGCGGCGCGCTCGTCCTCACCGAGCAGCTCGGCCACCTCGTCCAGCAGCGGCACGTCGGCCGGCGTCCAGCCGCCCGGCTCGCGGTGCAGCAGCGCCCGCTCGGCGTCGGTGAGCATCGGCGCGGCGGTGGCGATCCGCTCCGGGTCGGCGTACAGGTCGGCGAGCAGGCGTTGCGGGGTGAGCACCGGCCACAGCTCGTCCAGCGTGGCGCCGACCTCGGGCTCCTCGCGCAGCTCCCGGCGGATCTCGGCGACGTCGGCCTCGGAGAGCAGGTTCTCGCCGCCGAGCGGGTCGGCGCCGATCCGCTCGGCCACCTGGTCGGCGAGCGCGTGCACGATCTCGATGTCGAACAGCGCGCGGGCCAGGTTGTGCGGGCGGTTCGACCGGCGGACCCGGTCCCGGGCCTGGCGCACCACGGCCGGGTCGAGGGTGAGGATCTCGCCCTGCGGCAGCCCGATCTCCAGCGGCTCGTCGGGCACCCACTGCCGGTCCCGTACCGCGTTCGCCAGCACCTCGACCAGCACCGCGCGCCCCTTCAGCGCGGCCGTCCGGGCCGGCTCGGTCCGCCGGGCCTGCACCCCGGGGAAGAGGTCCGCCTGGGTGCACAGCAGCACACCCGTCTCGGCCAGCGCCGGCAGCACCTGGGAGATGTAGCGCAGGAAGGTGGCGTTCGGGCCCACCAGCAGCACGCCCCGGGTGGAGAGCTGCTGCCGGTGGGTGTAGAGCAGGTACGCGGCGCGGTGCAGCGCCACCGCGGTCTTGCCGGTGCCCGGACCGCCCTGCACGACGAGTACGCCCGGCAGGTCGGCGCGGATGATCCGGTCCTGTTCGGCCTGGATGGTCTCGACGATGTCGCGCATCCGGCCGGTACGGCCGGCGTTGAGCGCGGCGAGCAGCGACGCCTCGCCGGTCAGTTCCTCGTGGGCGGTGGGGGAGGCGGCGGCGATGTCCAGCACCTCGTCGTTGAGCCCGGTGACCTTCCGCTCCCGGGTCCGCAGGTTCCGCCGCCGGCGTACGCCCTGCGGGTTGGCGGCGGTGGCGAGGTAGAACGCCCGGGCGGCCGGGGCCCGCCAGTCCATCAGCAACGGGTCGTAGTCGCCGCCGGTGTCGAAGATGCCGATGCGGCCGATGTACCGGCGCGAGTCGTCGTCGCCGTCGAGCCGGCCGAAGCACAGGCCGTTCTCCACCGCGGAGAACTGCTCGACCTGGTCGGCGTACATCTGGACGGCGAAGTCGCGTTGTGAGCGGGCCTGCTGCGTGCCGCCGGTGTTCCGCAGCTCCTCGGTGAGCCGGTGGCCGGCCTGTTCGCGCAGGCCGTCCAGCCGGTCATAGAGCATCGAGACGTACTCCTGCTCGCGGCCGATCTCGTCGTCCTGGTGCAGCTCATCCGATGCGTCGGAGTGCGTTGACAAGCCGGCTCCTTGTTGGCTAAAATGGCGTCAGGAATGGCTCTTTGAGGCCATTCCTTTTTGTGTTTGAACTAAGAAAGATACCGCGTCGCATCGTCGTGGACCAAGCCTGCCGGCTCGCCACCACATCATCCCGCCATGCCGCGGCTTTCCGCCCCAGCGACCCTCTTCTCACACGAAAAGCGGGGGCCCAACCGGCTCGCGCCGATCGGACCCCCGCCGGGCTCCCGCCCCCGGGTCAGCCCTTGGCCGCCTGGTAGAGCCGCTCCGGCGTGACCAGGCCGGCCAGCACCCGGCCGTCGTCGGTGAGCAGCACGCTGAACAGCTTCCCGCTGAGCAGCCGCCCGCTGCCCCAGTCACCGCTCACCTTCGGCAACCCGCCGAGCACCTGGGCCAGCGCGTCGGCGCCGGCCTGCGCATCCGGCTTCGCGTCGGCCTTCGGGCCGGCGGCCGGTCCGACCGCGTCGAGCCGGGCCACCAGCACCGTGGTCCAGCCGGTGCCGACCGTACGCACGTCCGGGCCGTCCGGCCGCCGGTCGGTGTCCGGCGCGGCCTTCCCGGCCGGCCCGCGATCGTCGGTCGCCTCGGTGACGGAGACGCCCGGCCGCGGGTTGAACCGGAACTGGTCCGCGTCCGGGGTACGGAAGTCGACCTGGGTGAAGGCCACCTCGAACGCCGGCCGGTCGCCGCCGTCCGCGAGCACCTCGAACCGCAGCGGCACGTGCTCCTTCGCGTCCAGCGCGATCCGTACCTGGTGCACCAGGGAGTCGGCGTCGCGCGGGGTCAGCACCAGCTCGTACGCGTCCCGCCCGGCCACCCGGGCGGAGCGGCCGACGGTGACCGCGGTGGTCGGATCGATCGCGGCGAGCGCCCGGTCGGCGGCGTCGGCCGGGGTGGCCGGCGCGGACGGCACCGTCGCCTCGTCCGCCGCCAGCGTCCGGTGCGACGCCGTGTTGGACCGGCTGTTCCACGTCCAGACGTCCCGGCCGTTGCGCAGCATGTCCTGCTCACCGAGCGTGTCGACCAGGGCGAGCCGCTGCTTTTCCGGGCCCGCGTACCAGACCCGCAGGGTGTGCGTGCCGGTCAGCAGGCTGGCCAGCTCGTTTCCGCTGGCCGCGCCGGCCAGGTCGGCGATCGGCGGCAGCCCGAGGTCGGCGCGCTGCACCACCGTGCCGGAGAGCCCGTCGAGGCGGGACGTGCGTAGGTCGTCAAGCAGTTGTGCCGCGGTGCGCGGCGGCAGCGCCGGCTCGGCCCCGGCGGCGAACGTGCCGACCGCGGCCCCGCCGCCGATCACGACGACCCCCGCGGCCACCGGGACCAGCCAGCGCAGTACGGCACGGTTCTTGATCATGGGCATGTTGGACACCTCCTGACGGTAATGGTGCCTGTCGGTCGCTGTGAGGCCGCTGAGGAGATTCCCTAGGTGGTGTCACCTGGTGGCACCCTTGGACGGGTGCGACTACTGGTGGTGGAGGACGAGTCGCGGCTCGCGTTCGCGTTGCAGCGGGGACTGCAGGCCGAGGGCTTCGCGGTGGACGTCGAGCCGACCGGGCCGGCCGGGCTGGACGCCGCCCGGCACGGCGGCTACGACGCCATGATCCTCGACGTGATGCTCCCCGGCCTCTCCGGCTACGAGGTGGTGCGCCGGCTGCGGGCCGAGGAACACTGGCTGCCGGTGCTGATGCTCTCGGCCAAGGACGGCGAGTACGACCAGGCCGACGGGCTGGACTGCGGGGCCGACGACTACCTCACCAAACCGTTCTCGTACGTGGTGCTGCTGGCCCGGCTGCGGGCGTTGCTGCGCCGGGGCGCGCCGCAACGCCCGACCGTGCTCACGGTCGGCGACCTCCGGCTGGACCCGGCGCGGCGGCGGGTGACCCGGGCCGACGCCGAGGTGGCCCTGACCGCCCGCGAGTACGCCCTGCTCGACTACCTGATGCGCCGGCCCGGCGAGGTGGTCTCCAAGACCGAACTGCTGGACCACGTCTGGGACGCCAGCCTGGACACCGCCCCGAACGCCGTCGAGGTCTACGTCGGCTACCTGCGCCGCAAGATCGGCCGCGACCGGCTGGAGACGGTCCGCGGCGCCGGCTACCGGCTCACCGCATGACCGTGAAAGGAAGGGCCCCTGCCAATCGCCTCCGGTACCGGAAGGGCCCCCTGCTGACACTCGGCCTGCGGGCCCGGCTGATGGTGCTCGGCGTGTTCGGGCTCAGCGTCGGGTTCGCGCTCGGCGGGGTGCTGCTGCTCGGCGCGCTCGGCTGGACCCTGCAACGCACGATCGACGCCGAGGCGTTCCAGACCGCGGACGCGGTCGCGCGGCTGGCCGCCGAGGACAGCCTGCCCGATCCGCTGCCGGTCGCCGGTGGCCAGCTGCGGGTGCAGGTGGTCGACGCGCAGGGCCGGGTGCGTGCCGCCTCCATCGACGCCGACCGGCTGGTGCCGATGCTCCGTTCCGACCAGCTCCGCGCCGGGCAGCGCCAGCGCCTCCTCGAGGACGGGCGGCGGGTCGGCCTCAGCGGCCCGGTGCGGGTGGTGACCGTACCGGTGGGCACCCCGGACGGACCGCTCACCGTGCTGGTCGCCAAGTCGATGACCGATGTCCGGCAGAGCCTGGACGTGGTCCGGACCCTGCTGCTGGTGGGATTCCCGCTGCTGGTCGCCGGGCTGGCCGTGGTCGCCTGGCGGGTGGTCGGCGCGACACTGCGCCCGGTGGAGGCGTTGCGCAGCGGCGCCGCCGAGATCACCGGGCGGGCCGGGCCGGGGCAGCTGCCCGTACCGGCGGCGCAGGACGAGATCCAGCGGCTGGCGGTCACCCTCAACGACATGCTGGACCGGCTGGAGGCGTCGCGTGCCCGGCAGCGGGCCTTCGTCGCCGACGCCGCGCACGAGCTGCGCAGCCCGCTGACCAACATGCGTACGGAGCTGGAGGTGGCCCGGCGACTGGGCGGCGCGACGGACTGGCCGGCGGTGGCGGAGAACCTGCTCACGGACACCGACCGGCTGGCCCGGCTCGTCGACGACCTGCTGCTGCTGGCCCGCGTCGACGAGCAGTCGGCCCGGCCGGCCGGACACCCGTCGCGGGTGGTGGGCCCGGTGGAACTGGGCGAGCTGCTGCGTGCCGTCGCCGGCCGCTACCCCACCCCGCCGGTGCGTGTCGCGCCGTCCCCCGGGCCGCTGTGGACCGAGGGTGACCCGGGGGAGTTGCGCCGGGTGCTCGCCAACCTGGTGGAGAACGCGTTGCGGCACGCGCACGGCGAGGTGCTGCTGGCGGTCAGCGGCCCGCACCTCGACCCGCCGGTGCCCGGCCAGCGCGGGGCGGCGCCGGCGGGCGGGGCGTACCACCTGGTGACCGTGACCGACGACGGGCCGGGCATCCCGGCGGCCGACCGGGAACGGGTCTTCGCCCGGTTCACCCGGCTGGACGACGCCCGGGCCCGGGACGCCGGCGGCACCGGGCTGGGGCTGGCCATCGTGCGGGAGCTGGTGCGCCGGGCCGGCGGCTCGGTGGAACTCGCCGACGCCGTGCCCCGGGACCCGGCGACGACCGGGCCGGGGCTGCGGGTGACGGTGCGGCTGCCGGTGCTGGACGCCCCGGAGACCGACTGACCGTGCCCGCCCGGGCCGTGACCTGCACCTGCCGGGCCGCCGGTCCCGTCGCCCCGGCAGGTCGGCGAGGCGACGGGACCGGTACGCAGTCAGCAGCGCGGCACGTTCGGGATGAAACCGCTGTGCCCGGTCAGCACGTACGCGTCGGCGACGTACTGGTTGGTGCCGATCCGGTTCCAGACGTTGCTCGTGCCGTACGTGCCGGTCACGCTGGTGCCGGTGGTCTGGCAGTAGATGCTGACGGTCGCGCCATGGGCGACGGAGCCGACGACGGAGTAGCCCGTTCCGGGGCCGGAGCGGACGTTGAGGGTCCCGCCACCGGTGTTCACGGTGCCGCTGCCGATGCCGGTCACGCCGTTGACCAGCTGCATGTAGTACGTCCAGTTCCAGTACGGGCCGGGATCGGTGTGCGTCGCGCTCGGCACCTCGATGTGGCCGATGATGTGCGCGCGGTCCTTCGGGATGCCGTACTTGTTCGCGAGGCTGCGGGTCAACGCCGCGGACGCCCGGTACATGGCGTCGGTGAACCAGCTCGGGTCGTCGACGTAACCCTCGTGCTCGATCCCGATGGCCTGGGTGTTGTAGGTCCAGTTCCCGGCGTGCCAGGCGATGTCCTTCTCCCGGACCGACTGGGTGAGGGCCCCGTCCGAGGAGCGGAACGTGTAGTGCGCGCTCACCTGCGACGACGGGTTCTGGAACCAGCTGACCGAGCCGGCGTAGGAGCCCTGGGTGACGTGGATGACCACGTAGTTGATCCGGTAGTCGGTGGGGCGGTTGGCCACCGTGTAGTTGCCGGAGTAGGCGGGCGCCCAGGCGGCCGGCCCGTAGTCGGTGCTCAGGGTGCCGATGCCGCCCGTGCCGAGGGCCGGCACCTTGGCCAGCTCGCCGCGCTGCGGCGCGGTCGGCCGGCCGGTGACCGTCACCGTGCCGCCCCGGCCGGCGGTGAATCCGGTGCCGAGCAGGCCGTAGACGGTGTCCGCGTAGAGCCGGGCGACCGACGGGCTGGTCGCGCCGCCGTACCGGGCGACGGCGGCGTACCACCGGCCGGCGTCCCGGCGGTCGGTGATGGTCAGGCCGGCCCGGTCGGCGTACGACCGCAGCACGGCGGCGGCTCCGGTGATGTTCGCGGCCGGGTCGGTGCGCAGTGCCGCGCGGTCGAGCCCGGTCAGGGTGGCCGCCTCGTCGAGGGTGTGCACGGCCGGGTTGCTGGTGAGGTGCATCGGGCCGTAGCCGCCCGACGCGCTGGGTGCGCCGCCGTGCCCGTCCAGCCGGGTCTCGGCGTAGCCGAGTGCGACGAGCAGGTCACGTGGCACGTCGTACCGGGCGGCGGCGGTGTCGAAGGCGGCGTTCAGCGGGCTGCCCGCCGGGCCGGCGGGTGCGGCCAGGGCGGGCCCGGCGCCGAGAGCGGACTGGGCGGACAGGCAGAGGGTCAGCGTCAGCAGTGCGCCGACCAGGCGGTCCGGTCGACGCAGGGGGAACCGAAAGCGCACCGTAGCTCCTTTTCGGATGGCCCGGTCGGGGCCGGGTGGCCGTACGGTATACCGTGACGTCTGTCGATGTATAGATTTTGCGGCAGGATCACGCAACGTGGCGACAACCTTCAGGGGTGCGGCGGCCGGTCAGCCCCGGCGGGTGCAGACCGGAGCGGCCCGGGCCACCGTGTCGGTGGACCAGACCACCGCCACCGTGAAGCAGTAGTCGGTGCTGCGGTTGAGCCCGTAGGCGGTGTAGCTGTCGGTCCCGGCGGGCAGTTCGAGGAAGGTGTGCTGCTGCTGCCCCGAGCGGCCCCCGGCGACCACCACCGGCCCCTCCGCGCCGGTCGGGTACGTCCAGTCCAGCACGATGCTGTCCCGCCGGTCGGTCAGCCGGACCCGTCCCGGCGGGGTGCCGGAGGAGGCGGCGGGCGCGGCGTTCGGCGTGTCGGTGGGGGTGGGGGCGCCGCCGGACGGCGTACCGGTGGTGCCGGGCCCGGGACCCGCGGTCTCGCGTGGACGGTCCACCCGGGACACCCCGGCGATCACCGCGATGGTGCCGAGCAGCAGCGCCACGATCACCCCGGCGATCACCAGCGGCAGCCACGGGTTGGCCCGCGCCGCGGGCGCCGGCGGCCGGGGCACGTGCACCGGCAGGTAGCGCGGCGGCGACTCGGGCTCGGCGGCACGCGGCACCTGGCGTACGCCCTCCGGCTCGCCCTCGGCCAGCCCGACGACCGTGGGCGGCAGCGCGCTCTCCTCCGGCCGCCAGGGCTCGTGGGCCGGCTCTTCGGGCGGCCACGAGAAGTCGTCGAGCGGGTCGTCGGCGGCCTCCGGCGGGGTCCGCGGGTTGGGCACGCTCGGGTGGCCGCCCTCGGCCCGGTCCGGTGGTTGATAGAGCGGAGCCTCGGGGAGGATCGGCTCGGGCGGACCCTCGGCGGCCGGTGGGACCCGGGCGGCGGGCACGACCGGCGTCTCCCGGGCCGGCGGCTCCGGCGTGGCGCAGGCGTGGTCCGGGTCGGCGGCGGCCCGGGCCAGCCCGGCCACCTGCGCGGCGAGCGGGTCGTCGGCGGGCAGGTGCAGCCGGCACAGCTCCTCGGCGAGCGTCAGGTGCTCGTGGGACTCGGTGTACCGGCCGCAGTCGCGTTCCATCGCGCCGAGCTTGGCCAGCATCTTGATGCCGCTCGGGTGGCCGTCGCCGTACACCTCGCGGTGCAGTTCCCAGGTGTCCTGCAACCGGTCGCGGGCGACGTCGCACTGGCCGCGGGCGTATTCCACAGTGGCCAGGTCGGCGTGGGCGGCCAGCACCCGCTGCGACTCCGGGCCGTCCCGGGCGGTCAGCTCGATGATGACCTCGGAGTAGAGCCGGGCGGCCCGGGCGTCGGCGCCGACCCGGTGCAGCACCGCGGCCAGGGTGGCGGCGGAGGTGACGGTGCGCTCGTCGGAGCGGCCGTACAGCCGGGTGGACGCCGCGTACGCGAAGGCGGCCCAACCCCGCGCGGTGTGCGGCTCGCCGAGGGCGACCAGCACCCGGGCCTGGAGCCCGGCGGCCTCGGCGAGCTCGGGGGAGGCGTTGGCGGGATGCGGGTCGGCGTCGGTCAGCGCGTCGGCGAGCAGTCGTTGGGCCCCGGCCAGGTCACCCTCGGCCACCAGGTGGTGCGCCTGGACAGTCAGTTCACCGAAACCGGAGGTCACGCCCCATCGTGCTCGTCCGGCGACGGTAAGTACAAGCCCCGATGTGGATCAGTTTGGTCGGGATGCGGTCAGGTGGTCGGCCAGTGTCTCGCTGATCCGGCGGAGCTGGTCCACCTGCGCGGGGCTCAACGCGTCGAACAGGTGCCGGCGTACCCCCTCGACGTGGCCGGGCGCGGCGGCGGCCAGGGTGGCGAAGCCGGCGTCGGTGAGGACGGCGATCTGTCCCCGCCGGTCGGTCGGGCACTCCTCACGGCGGATCCAGCTCTCGGCCTCCAGCCGGGCGACGGCGTGCGAGAGCCGGCTGCGGGACGAGCCGGTGGCGTCGGCGAGCTCGCTCATCCGCAGCCGCCGGTCCGGGGCCTCGGAGAGCCGGACCAGGATCTCGTAGTACGCGTGCGGCATCCCCGCGTCGCGTTGCAGCTCACGGTCGAGGGCGTCCATCAGTGCCCGGGAGGCGGTGAGGAAGGCGCGCCAGGTTCGCTGCTCGTCGGGGTCCAGCCACCTCGTCATGGCGTCCATCATACCGCAACTTGTTGAACGCTCAACCAAATCGCGCTACCGTGGGAGCCATGGGAATCCACCGCCTCAACCACGCCGTCCTCTACGTCCGCGACCTCGAACGCAGCGTCGCCTTCTACCGGGACGTGCTCGGCTTCCGCCCGATCCCGATGACGCCCGACGGCTTCCGCGGCGCCGCGTTCCTCCAGGCGCCCGACTCCACCAACGACCACGACCTCGGCCTGTTCGAGATCGGCACCGCCGCCGGCCCGTCGCCGGCCGGCCGGGCCACCGTCGGCCTCTACCACCTCGCCTGGGAGCTGGACACCCTGGACGAGCTGGCCGCCACCGCCGAGCGGCTGGCCGCCGCCGGCGCCCTCGTCGGCGCCTCCGACCACGGCACCACCAAGAGCCTCTACGGGCAGGACCCGGACGGCCTGGAGTTCGAGATCGTCTGGCTCGTCCCGGCCGACCTGCTCGACGACGACGCCCTCGCCGCCCGCAAGCGGATCGGCCGGCTCGACCTCGACCGGGAGCGGCAGCGCTACGGCGGCCAGACCCGCGGCGGGGTGGGGATCTCCGTCCCGGCCTGAACACCGGTGCGGTAGAACGTCAGGATGTCAACCGACGCCGTCCTGCGTGAGCTGCTCGTCCGGCAGCTCGACCACTGGCTGCCCGCAGCGCTGCACCGCTCCCGGCGGGCCACCCTCGCCCTCGCGTACGCCGAAAGCGACACCGCGGGCGCGGAGGCCGCGCTCCGTGTGGTGGCCGAGTTCGCCGACCGGCTGCACGGGCGGCGGCTGACCGTGCTGGTGCTCGCCCCCGACGGCACGGAGCTGCCGGCCCGGCTCGGCGCGGTCGAGGCGACCCTGCCGGCGGAGGTCGCCGTGCACGTGGTCCCCGGCAACCCGGACCGGCTGCCGGTGGCGCTCAAGGCCGCCGGCGCGGCGGGTGCCCCGCTGCTGACCGTGGTCGACGGTGGCGACCCCGACCCGGCCCTACTGGCCGCCGCCGCCGCGTCCGGCCGTCCGGCCGAGTTGCTGCTGGTCACCGAGCCCGGCCCCGCGCTGCGGCCGCTGCTGGCCAACGCCGGGTTCCCGCTGGCCACCGAGGTGGAACTGGTCCCCGCCGCCGACGCGCCGGCCCGGCTGCTCGGCTACGCCACCGGCTCCGACCGGTCGTTGGAGGCGCTCAAGGACGCGCTCTGGGCCCTCGACGAGTACGCCGGGGTGCGCTACCGGGACCCGGCCGACCCCGCCGGCCGCCCGGTGGACATCACCCTCGACCCGGAGCCCGGCCCGCTGCGCCGCGAGCTGCTCGCCGAACTCGCCCGCTCCGGCCCGCGTACGGTGACCGAGCTGCGCCGCTTCGCGGTCACCTCGACGGTGTACCGGGCCGCCGACGCCAACCGGGCGCTGACCACCCTGCTCACCGCCGGCACGGTCATCCGAGAGCCCGAGCACGGCCGGCTCGGCGGGGACGTGGTGATCACCGCCGCCCCGGGCGGGACCGCTGGGCCAACTGCCTGACCACGATGGAGGCGCCGGTCGCGATCACACCGATGCTGAACAGCATCTGCCCGCACACCACCACCCGGGCGACCTGCCCCTGCGCGTGCACGTCGCCGTACCCGACGGTGGTGATCGTGCTGAGCGCGAAATAGAGGGCGTCCACCCGGGTCCGCAGCCCGACGAACTCGCCGACGCGGTTGGTGGCGATGACGTAGTCGCCGAGGGCGAAGGCGAGCACCCCGGCGACCAGCGCGACCGCGAGGCGGATCAGCGAACGGGTCGCCACCTCGCCGGTCGGCGCGGCGGGTGCGAGCTGATCGCGTACCTGCCGGGTGATCGCGACGGCGACGGCCACCACCACAACCACGGTGCCGATCGTGCGCAGGACGAGGCGGACCACGTTCGGGTCGTGCGCCAGAGGCACGAGGAAGTACGCCGCGAGCAGCAGCAGACACGCCACCAACGCCCGTCGACGCTCCCGCCGGTACGTCCCGTCGGCCATGCGGCGATTCTCCGCCCCCACCCGGGCCGGATCGGTGGGAACGACCGAGCCGCTCGGACGCCACGCCCCGGGGCCGGTCCTGCCGACCGGTCGAGGGCCTCCCGTCAGCGGGGCTCCCAGGCGTCGGGGCGGGCGATCAGCCGGCGTACGTGGCCCGGAAGCTTCCCACTGACCATCTCGGCCAGACTCACCTCGTCGACGACCTGCCGCACGGCGGCGCGGACCGCCACCCAGAGCCGGGGCAGGTTCTCCGCCGCGCCCTCGTACCGGGTCTCCTCCGGGCGCAGCCCGCGAACCCCGGCCAGCGGGCCGTCGACGGCCCGCAGAATCTGCCCGATGGTTGTCTCACGCGGCGGCCGGGCCAGGGTGTACCCGCCCTCGGCGCCGCGCTGGGCCCGGACGATCCCGGCCCGGCGCAGGTCGGCCAGCACCGCCTCCAGGAACTTGCGGGGCATGTCCTGCTCCGCCGCGATGGCCTGGGTGGACAGCAGGGTCGGGTACGCCGTGGCCAGGCTCAGGGCGGCCCGGACCGCGTAGTCGCCGCGCGCGGAGATCTGCACCCTGCCATCATGCCGGGCCGGACCGGACGGGCGAGTCGGCGGGCGGACGGGGACGCACCACTCCGACGGGCAGCGGCTGCTCGCGGGCGGCCCGGAACGCACCCGGGCTCACCCCGATCTCGCGGGTGAAGAAGCGGCCGAAGTTGGTCGGCTCGGGGAAGCCCAGCCGCCGACCGATCCCGGCGATCGACTCGTCGGTGGCGGCGAGCAGCCGACAGGCCTGCAACGCGACCCGGTCGTCGATCATCTGCTTCGCGCTGCGCCCGGTCACCGCCAGGCAGGCACGGGTCAGCGTACGCACCGAGCACCCGATCCGGCCGGCGTAGTCCTCCACCCGGCGGGTGTGCGGGTAGCCCCGTTCCACTTCCCGGCGCAGCCGCTTGAAGGTGTCCGTCTCCGGGCGGGGCGCGTGCCCGGGAGCGCCGGGCAGCAGGGTCAGCCGCAGCAACAGCACGGCGAGCTGGTGGCGCAGCAGCGCCGTGGCGGCCGGCACCCCCGCGTGGCGCTCCGCGTCCACGGCCAGCTGGGTCACCTCGCTGATCACCGCGTCCTCGTCCTCCCCGGCGAGCTGCCGATACGCCGGCACCGCCTCCGGGTCCACGCCGAGGCCGTTCAGCGTTCCGGTGCCCCAGCGCACCACCGTCGCGTCGAGCTGCGGGCCGAGGCAGCGCAGCACCTGTCCGGGGCGGGCCCGCAGCAGCGCGCCGGGCCGGCAGGGCAACGCCCGGAAATCCAGCTCGGCCCTGCCGTGACCGCCCGTGACCAGGATCAGCAGGTCGGCGTCGAGCAGGACCGGGCGGGGCCAGCCGGGCTCGGGCGCGAGGTCACCGAGCGCACCGGTGGCGATGTCGTCGGTGTCGTAGTCGGGGGTGGGCAGGTCGGTGCGGGTGGCCTGGGGGAGCTGACCGGGAGTGACCATCGCCCCGACGTTAACCGCCGACGGCTGATGTTGCACTTCGGCGGATTCGGGCATCAGGGACGGGTCTTGTCGCCGGGGACGCTGGCCGGTTAGGTTACCGATCGGTAGTGCCGCGGTCGCGCCGGACCGGCCCGCGGTCCCGCCGACTCGCGATGGGATGGACATGACGGATCTGTTCTCGGTCGAAGGCAAGACGGTCCTGGTCACCGGCGGCTCGCGAGGGATCGGGCTGATGATCGCCCGAGGGTTCGTGCGGGCCGGCGCGAAGGTCATCATCTCCTCGCGCAAGGCCGACGTCTGCGAGCGGGTGGCCAAGGAACTGTCCACCGAGGGGCACTGCGCGGCGATCCCCGCCGACCTGAGTGCCGACGACGGCGCGCTGGGTCTGGCCGCCGCCGTCCGTGAGCGCACCGACCGGCTCGACGTGCTGGTCAACAATGCCGGCGCCACCTGGGGTGCGCCGCTGGAGGCGTACCCGGAAAGCGCCTTCGACAAGCTCTGGGCGGTCAACGTCAAGGCCGTCTTCCGGCTCACCACCGCGCTGCTGCCGGCGCTGCGCGCGGCAGCCGGCGCTGACGACCCGGCCCGCGTGATCAACATCGGCTCGATCGACGGCCTCCGCGTGCCCTGGATGGAGGTGTACGCCTACTCGGCGACCAAGGCGGCCGTGCACATGCTCACCCGCAGCCTCGCCCACCAGCTCGCCGGCGAGCAGATCACGGTCAACGCGATCGCGCCCGGCCCGTTCGAGAGCAAGATGATGGCCTTCGCCCTGGACGACCCGGCGTCCCGGGCGGCGATCGAGCAGCAGGTGCCGCTGGGCCGGATCGGCCGTCCCGAGGACATGGCGGGCACCGCGATCTACCTGTCGTCCCGGGCCGGGGCGTACCTGACCGGGGCGGTGATCCCCGTCGACGGCGGCATCACCACGCACGGCTGAGTCGGGGCGTACCCGGGCGGTGAGTTGCCGGAGCCGCGCGGACTCGGCAGATCCGCGCGGCCCGGGTGTGCGTCGTCAGCGGCCGGCGAGCAGCCGGTTCACCGCCGTGTCGACGTCCAGGTGCTCGGCCTCCCGGCCGCGCGGGACGACGACGTAGGTCCGGCGCAGGAAGCGCACGAGGACGCTGCGCGGGACCTCGAAGAGGGCGTTGCCGTCCGGGGACGACAGCGCGAGCGCGACGAAGTCGCCGCGCGGCGTGGCCCATGGCCAGACCCGGACGTCGCCGATGCCGGCCGGCTCGTCGAGCCCGGTGACCAGCAGTTCGCGGGCGAACGACCAGCTCACCGCCTCACCGCCGGCCGATTCGGCGTGGAACAGGACATGGACCGCATACGGGTCAGCAGGGTCGTAACGCAAGCTGGCACGCACCGGCAATGCGGTGGCGTCAGGCGCGACGAGCCTTAGCGACGTCTCGACCTCTACGGTCGTCGGTCGAATCACACTCATGGACGTTCTCCCCCCGGCACCGCTGCGGAACGCGCGTGTCCCGCTTTTCCCATACTCAGGTGCTACTCCTGGCTACGCTCCGCCATACGCTGACTTCACCCAGTGGTGGGAAGGGGGTCGGGAACGCCTACGAGAATGTGAAAATTCTTGTAGAATTCCCTGTTCGCCCAGTTCCGTGGTCCCGCCCGGCAACGGGTGGTTCAGTCGTCGACTTACTCCGGTAACGTCCAGTCCTCAACGTGGGTGACGGTCCGGGGCGACACTGGGGTGGAAATGGTCACGATGGGTTCCTCAGTGGAGCAGGGGAGCGCGGCCGACCCGCCGAAAGGAGCGGCCCGAGCAGCCGAAAGGCGGGGGTGTGAGGTGCCTGTGGAGCACGGTGAGCGGGGCGCCGGCGAGAGCACCGGAGACGCCTCCGGCGTCGCCGTCGAGCCGCGGCCCCGAGGACGCTGGCGGGACCGGGTGCACACCACCCTCGACCTGATCCGGGCCAACCCCACCGGCCGGATCGCCCTCAAGATCTCCATCGCCGTCGCCGGTGCCATCGTGGTCACCGTCGGTATCGCCCTCATCCCGCTGCCCGGCCCCGGCTGGCTGATTGTGATCGGCGGGCTCGGCATCTGGGCCCTTGAGTTCATCTGGGCCCGCCGGCTGCTCACCTTCACCCGGCGAAACGTGCAGGCGTGGACGCGCTGGGTGCTCCGACGGTCACTGCCGGTGCGCTTCCTGCTGGGCGCGGTCGGGCTGGTGTTCGTGGCCGTGGTGCTGTGGCTCTCGCTCAAGTACAGCCTCGGCATCGACGTGGTGGCGCGGGCGCTGCACTACCTCGCGACCCACTGACGACCTGCCGACCCCGGATTTTTGGTCTGGGTTCTCGATCGGGTAGAGTCAACGGCGCTGAGGGCGATTAGCTCAGCGGGAGAGCGCTTCGTTCACACCGAAGAGGTCACTGGTTCGATCCCAGTATCGCCCACCACGGATATTTGCAGGTCGTGAGCCCGTTACCGGAACAGCCGGTAGCGGGCTTTCGCGTTGTTGCCCCTTACATTGGTAGCAGCTTGGGAGCAGTGGCAACCGGCTCGCGGTCCTGACCTCGGGGAACGCGGCATTCCTCCATCGTTCAGCAACATGCTCGTCGATCCCGTCGACGACGTCACGGTAGCGTCCCTGGTTGGCCACGCCGATGCCCAACCGGTCGTCCATCGTTTCCTCCGACGGTCGGCCCTGCTCGCGGTTGGGCGGCGATCAGGCATCGTGGGCGGATGACTCGCACTAGACGCGCAAGATGAACTGTTCCTCGCAAGGGCAATCGAGATTTCGCGGCGCGCGCTGGAAGACGAAGGTAAGACTCCGTTCGGTGCCATCGTCGTCATATCGGGGCAGGTCGTCGGTGAAGGCACCAGCAGCGTTGTCGAGCTGCGAGACCCAACCGCACACGCCGAGGTCATGGCCCTACGCGACGCTGGCAGCAAGCTAGGGCGGCACCTGTTCGAAGACGCCGTCATGTACGCCAGCAGCGAGCCCTGCCCCATGTGCCTCATGGCCTGCTACTGGGCGCGCATCCCCCGCCTGATCTTCAGAGCCAGCAGCCACGACGTAGCCACGTACGGCTTCGAGACCTCCAGTTCTACCGGGAGGTTGCCCAACCGGCTGAGCGCCGGTCACTGCGTGAAGAGGTCGCCGAAGGAGCACTCCGGGACCAGGCCGTCAACGTACTACGCAAATGGGCCGCCATGCTGCCCTCGCCGGCCGAGCCCAAGTTCTGAAGGCCCTGCCAGTCCCGTCTAGGCAAGCGGTGATAGGTCCGATTCGTACTTGCTGCGATGTCTGGATCGTGGCGGACGAGGGAGCCGCCGCCGAACGAGATGGCCGTCAGCCACGCGGGGTGTGAGTCCGCCGGTGACCCAGCAGGACGAGGGTTGCGACGAGACTCACGAGCCCGGCGATCTGCCAGAAGCGGGCGTCGGCAACTTCGTTTGGGGTCTCGGGGGCGATGAGGCCGCTGGGATCGACCAGAACGGTCATCGTCTCGCCCACGGCGAATTCGTCCGAGTATCGACACCCGAAGCAACCCAGTCGGGCCCAACCGTGCAACTGCAACCGCGCGGAGCGCGGCAGATGCGTGCATCGTTATCGCCGATGTGCTGCGAGGTGCTCATGAAGTCGGCTCACCGCTCCCCACAGGTAGTAGGCGGGGAGTCCTCGCTGTAGCCCGGACCGATAGATCCCGGCTCCCGCGCCTGGCAGAACATCACCGAGATGCCGAGCCTGGACGGCCTGGGCCTTGCGGAACAGCTCCCCGACGGTGAAGGCATTGCCGTTGTCCGCGGCAACTCGAACCCCCGCCTTGGTGCCTCCGCCGGGTCCGAACGGCAACAAGTAAACCTGGGACGCACTCAGCTCTGCCCTAGCGTCGGTGACCCGACCGGTATCGCCCGAGGACCACGTCATCGCCACGTCCTGAACGGCGGCGAACGGCAGGTCAGGCCGGTGCACCGCCATCTCGTCGGCTGTCAAGGGCACCGTTCGCAGATGTGTCGCCTTCTCTTCCACTGCGGACACGCTGGTGACGTAGTGGCGCTTGATCGCTGCGAGGTCTGCCAGTCCCCATGCCTCGAGGTGTGGCCACCAGGCGTCATACATGACGACATCGCTGTCGCGAAGAAGCACCCGGTTCGGTCTGTCTCGTGCGGGAACCGGAACACGGCCCCCGGCTCGATGTCGGCTGCCTCCACGAGCGCAGCGTAGCCGCTTGGATCTGAATCCGTGTTGCCTGCCGGGTCGCGATGCACTGTTCTCGGCACGACCGTGCGTTCGACCTCACCATGCCTCGTCACGCAACGTGGCGCAGGGCCGGCAGTAGATGCGGATGCTATCCACCGGGTGCGAAGAGGTCCTCACGGCTGAGCACGGTGCAGCCGAACATCTCGCCGAGGACGGTTCGCTGGTGCTCAGTCAGCGGATTCGCGAACACCACCGCCCCTACCTGACTCGCCCGACATGCATTGGCGACCTCGCGGGCCTTGCCCGCGCTCAGCAATGTCCGCCGCGAGAACGGAGTGGCCATCTGGTCCGCACCGCCGTGCGAGACACCGCGGCGCTGAACGTGCCGGCCCACGACCTGCGCACCGTACGCCTCCACCGCCGTGGCCAAGTGGTCTAGCTTGGTGTCCATCTCGGTGTCTTTCGCCGAGAACAGGCCCGCGAGTAACACCTCGGCACCCGCCAACACTCGGTTCGTCGACTCCGCCCGGCGTTGGATCACGCAGGCAATCATGTCATCCCCCGACCCCGCCGGGCGCGCGCTCATCGGCACGACCGCGCGCTCGACCTCACCGCGCCTCCTCACGCAAAATGGCGCCCGGCCTGCGGCAGAAGCGGATGCTGGGCAAGACCCGGGCAAGACCCCGATCTGCTCGTGCACGAGGCATGATGGGCGTTCATGGGCACCACCGACCCGTAC
>NZ_JBIWJO010000022.1:0-62508 GCF_044765245.1 Micromonospora sp. NPDC093277 | reverse complement strand
GGCGACCTGACCATCACCAAGGGCAAGGTCAACGGCCCGGTGTCGGTCACCGGCAACACCGGCGGCGTCCGCATCGACACGGTCACCATCAGCGGCCCGATCACCATCACCGGCAACACCGGCAGCCAGCCGGTCATCGTCGCCGCCAACACCATCAGCGGGCAGTTGGCCTGCTCGGGCAACAACCCGGCGCCGGTGAACGAGAGCCGGCCGAACAGCGTGAAGGGCTCAGCCTCAGGCCAGTGCGCCAAGCTGTAAACCGAATGTTCTAACCGGTCCGCGGCCGGAGCCAACCAGGCTCCGGCCGCGGACTCTTTTGTGCTTCCGGCCGACGAACCCGCCAGATGATCATTTCTGGGGCAGGCTCAGCTCAGAGCTGGTCGAGCCAGATCACGATCCCGGTCAGATCGTTGAGTACGGCCGCGACGCCTGCCCTGATGGCCGCCGCGCAGCGCTCCGCGGTGAACGACCCGGGGTCGTACGTCGAGGACATGCCGAGCCCCTCGCCACGGAACGACGCGCCGGACCAGTCCACCGCCGTGACGTTGTGGGTGGGCTCGGCCAGCTCCGCGCCGACCACGAGGAACTGCTGCGACAGGTGGTGCGGGCTCACCAGCGTGAGCGGGTCGACGAGGTCGTTGCCCGCGCTGACGATGAGGTCCGGGCCCAGTTCGAGGGCCCTGGTGATGCTGGGTACGAGGTCGTGGCCGTCGTCGGCGACCACCGTCCTGAGGTCGACGTGCGTCTCACCGGCCCAGCCCTTGATCGCCGCGACGAGGGCCCTGGTCGGCTCGTCGTCACCCGCGGTCAGCAGCACCACCCGGTAGCCCTTCGCCGGGCGTACCCCGGACCAGGAACCGGGTCGGGGGGTGACGGTGCTCTCCGGGGTGGGCGGGGCGGAGGGGTCGAAGAAGCCCGGGCCGAGAGTGCCGATCGGAATGGGCTTCGGGTGTGGCCGCGACCAGTCGTCGCCGGAACTGCATCCGGTGAGCAGAGCGGCGGCCGTGGCCAGCGTGGCAACGGCCCGGAGCGGGGGGCGCAAGGCGGTCGTCCTCCGAAGGGCTCGCGGGGAATCAGCGTGCTCCTTCCTATCCCAGTTCCCGCCCAGGTCAATCCGCTGACCGCCATTCCGGCCCTTTGTTCTTCAGCGGTTCGCCGATGGTCCGGTCGGCGTTCAGCCGTGGCGTGCAACGTGCACTCGCAAACCGAAGGAGCCGCATGTCAACACGTGTCCGCCGGACCGCCGTCGCCGCCGTGATCGGAACCATCGCGGTGGTGTTCGCCGCCCTGAACGCCGGGCCGGCGCTCGCCCACGGGTTCACGTCGACCGTATATCTCCACGCCACCGACGGTGACGAGGGCCTTGTTCGGACGAAGGTGGAACTCGAGTACGACCTCTTCGTCGTCTCCGCCGCCGACTACCAACACGACGACCCCCTCTTCAAGGCGGGCATCCCGGCGTTCGACGCCGGTGACACCGCCGGACAGGCCGCCGCACTCAACGCCCACCGAAATTCGGCCGTCGGATACGTCACCGAGCGCCTCTCGGTCGCCTCCGGTGGTACGCCCTGCACCCCCACCCAGGTCGGCGACTTCACCATGGGCGAGCGGGAGGGCGTGCCGTACGCCAACCTGCTGCTCGACTGGGCCTGCCCCGAGCGGAGCGACGCGCACGAGGTACGCAGCACGCTGTTCCCCGACGCCGAGGGCTATGTCAAAGGCACCAAGACGATCGTCACCTACGAACTCGACGCCCGCTCGGGCAGCGCCGCGCTCGACGCCGCTCATCCGTCCTTCTCGACCGCCCAGGCGTGGTACGAACGGTTCTGGGAGTTCTTCCGGCTGGGCGGGGAGCACCTGCTGAGCGGCATCGACCACATCCTTTTCCTGCTGGCGCTCATCGCCGGGTCACGGCGACTGCGGGAGATCGTGCTGGCGGCCACCAGTTTCACCCTGGCGCACTCGGTGACGTTCATGCTCGCCGCCCTCGGGCTGGTCGACGTGCCGGCGCGGGTCGTGGAGCCGGTCATCGCGCTGTCGATCGCCGTGGTCGCCGGCTGGCACCTGTGGCGGCTCTGGCGGCGCGGCGACCACGCCACCGACCTCGATACGGCGGGCGGCGGTCACTTCAGTCTGGACCGTTCTGGTTGGATCCGGCTCGGAGTCGTGTTCTGCTTCGGCCTCGTGCACGGGCTGGGCTTCGCGGGCGCGTTGGGGATCGACGAGGCATGGTCGTGGACCCTGCTGTGGTCTCTGCTGGTGTTCAACGTCGGCATCGAGGTCGTGCAACTGACGATTATCGCGATCGTCTTCCCCCTGTTGGTCGTGTTGCATCGCCGTTCGGCCAAGACTGGTCTCTGGACGACGGGCGCAATTTCAGCGGGCGTATCCGTTATGGGACTGGTCTGGTTCGTCCAAAGGATCCTGGGCTTCTGAAACCGGCGCAGGGTTCCGGGAAGTGCAACGAATCCGCCGGGCCGGATTCATGACCAATTCACCGTGCGACGAAAGCTTGAGTCCGCTCCCTGAGCACCTCTCCTCTCTAGAAAAGGGACGGAATCAATGAGATTGAGCACCTCGGCGCAGGCCCCCGGGCTTGTGCGGCGTCGCGTGGCCGCCGGGGCCACCGCGGCGTTCCTGGGCCTCGGCCTGGCCGTCGGCAGCGGCCTGGCCACCAGCGCCAGCGCTGCCGACGCCTCCACCCTGACCGGCATCATCCTCGGCGTCGGCGCCGACGAGTCCCAGCGCATCGTGAACTGGTACTCCTCGGACGACACCGTGCAGCAGGTCCAGCTCGCCCCGACCGCCTCGCTCGTCAACGGCGAGTTCCCGGCCAACGCCGCCACCTTCGACGCGATCGGTGGGGCGAACATCGCCTCCAGTGGCGGCTTCAACCGCCACGCGACGATCACCGGCCTGAAGGAGGACACCGCGTACTCCTACCGGGTCGGCTCTGAGGGCAGCTGGTCCCCGGCGTACTCCTTCAAGACGCAGGACTTCGAGGGCAACTACGACTTCCTGTTCTTCGGTGACCCGCAGATCGGCTCCTCCGGCGACGTGCCGAAGGACCAGGCCGGCTGGGCGGAGACCCTGAAGGTCGCCACGGCGGCCAACCCGAACGCCGAGCTGCTGGTGTCGGGCGGCGACCACGTCGAGACCGCCGGCACCGAGACCCAGTGGAACGCGTTCCTCGCCCCCGACCAGCTGCGTCAGGTCCCGTTCGCCGCGACGATCGGTAACCACGACGTCGGCTCGAAGGCGTACGAGCAGCACCACTTCACCCCGAACACCGACCGGTCGGGCGCGCTGTACGCCAACGGCAACCCGGCCTCCAACACGTCGGGGGGTGACTACTGGTTCATCTACAAGGACGTGCTGTTCATCGACATCAACAGCAACAGCTACGCCAACAGCTCGGGTGGTGGCGGTGACGCGGCGCACGTCGCGTACATCACGGATGTCGTCAACAAGCACGGCTCCGAGGCCAAGTGGAAGGTGCTCCTCTTCCACCACGCGATGTACTCGCCGGCCAGCCACGCCAAGGACTCCGACGCCAAGGTTCGTCGGGTCGACTTCCCGACGGTCTTCTCCAACCTCGGCATCGACATGGTGATGGCGGGCCACGACCACGCCTACTCCCGCAGCTACGCGATCAAGAACGGCGCGAAGGCGAACCCGGAGGAGCAGCCGGGCGCTGCCGACGTGTACCCCGGCCCGGGTGGCGTGATCTACGTGACCGGCAACTCGGCCTCGGGCTCGAAGTACTACGACATCACCAAGCCGGACAGCAGTGGCACGAGCGGTGCCGGCAACGGTGCGGACCCGCTGAACCCGGACAGCTACTGGTACAACTCGTCGCAGAACCAGGAGCACGTCCGCAGCTACGTCAAGGTCCAGGTGCGCAACGACAAGCTCGTCGTCGAGAACGTCCGGAGCGGCACCTGCGCCGCCCCGAACGCCTCGGTGGAGAAGGGCCTCAACTGCACCAACACGCCGGAGGGCCAGCCGGTCGGCTCGATCACCGACAAGGTCACCGTGCACCCGTACCAGGGCAACGGCCAGAACATCCAGGTCGACGTGCCCAACGCGGCCCCGGGCGAGTTCGGCTGGACGATCGACGGCTACAACGGCCTGGTGGACCTCGGCACCGCCGAGGAGCACAACGGCGACTACTTCGCGGCGACCGGCCAGATCAACCCGATCGTCGTGTCGGACAGCCGCCGCTCGCTCGCCCCGTGGTCGATCTCGGCCAGCGTGGGTGACTTCCAGGACGGCGACAAGTCGTTCTCCGGCGCGTACCTCGGCTGGACGCCGAAGGTGCTCGACGCCGGTGCCGGTGCTCAGGCCAGCGGTGCGGTGGCCTCCGGCTACGACAACAACGGCACGGGCCTGTCCGTGTCGCGCGGTCTCGGCTTCGCCGACCAGGGCCACGATCGGGGTACCGCCAAGCTGGGCGCTGACCTGGACCTGAAGATCCCGGGCAGCGTCGAGAAGGGCAGCTACCGCGCCACCCTCACGATCACTGCGCTGAGCAGCTGACCGGAACCGTTTTATCCGGCGGGGTAGGCACCTTCGGGTGCCCACCCCGCCACCTTCGCCAGATCCGATCGAGATCGCCGAGGAATCCCGAGATGCACGTGCTCGCAACGCGCCGGAACACCGCCGTCGCCGCCCTCGCCCGTACCGCCGCCCTGGCCCTGCTCGTCGCCTTCGCGATCGCCGGCCTCGGTGCTGTGCCCGCTCGCGCGGCGGACGGCGACGTCACCTGGACGGTCCGGACCGCCTCGAACAGCTTCGGCGCCGATCGGTCCAGCTTCAGCTACTCCGTCAACCCCGGTGGCCAGGTCAAGGACGCCATGGTCGTCGCCAACCGTGGCAAGGCCCCGCTCGACCTGGGCGTCTACACCGCCGACGGCTTCACCACCGGCGCCGGTCAGCTCGACCTGCTCACCAGGGACAAGAAGTCCATCGGAATCGGGGCCTGGGTCCACGCCGACCGCGAGCGCGTGGTGGTCCAGCCCGGGAAGACGGTCGAGGTCCCCTTCGCGGTCACCATCCCGGACAACGCCACGCCCGGCGACTACGCGGGCGGCATCGTCACCTCGCTGACCCAGGCCGACACGGCCGAGGGCATCAACGTCGACCGGCGCCTCGGCATCCGGATCAAGCTGCGGGTCAGCGGGGCGCTCAAGCCGAACCTCGCGGTCGAGGACCTGCACGTCGACTACGCCGGCACGTCCAACCCGTTCGGCAAGGGCGACGCCACCGTCACCTACCGGATCCACAACACCGGCAACGCCATCCTGTCGGCCCGGCAGGCCGTGTCGGTCACGGGACCGTTCGGGTGGCTGCGGGCCGACGCGCGCGATGTCGCGGCCCCGCCGGAGCTGCTTCCGGGGGAGAGCTGGGAGGTGAAGGTGCCCGTCCACGGCGTGGCGCCGGCGGTCAGGCTGGCCGCGACCGTGACCCTCACGCCCACGCTGACCGATGCGTCGGGCTCCACCACCTCGCTCGACCCGGTCTCGGCCACAGCGCACGGCTGGGCGGTCCCGTGGACCCTGTTGGTGCTGGTCCTCGTCCTGGTCGCAGCCGCCGTCGGGGCGCCCCTGCTCGCGCGCCGCAGCCGGCTGCAGCGCAAGCAGCGCGAGGAAGCCCGCGTGCGGGAGGCTGTCGAGCAGGCACTCCGCGAGCAGGAGACGTCGACCCACTGATTGCCGCGCGTCCCGCGTTTTTTGCGGCGTCGGCCTGCTGAGGCCGACGCCGCAAACTCGTCTCAGAACGGCAACTGGTCGCGGGACCCGGCCTCGATGAGCGGGTTCATCGCGAACGCGGCGTCGGAGAGGCCGGGGTACGCCCTTCGGGGAGTGGATCGCTGGTGGGGACTCGCGATACCTTGCTGAGGGCATGACTCCTACCGGGCTCTCTTGGCGTCAAGTCGACCTATCTAAAGACCGGGACAAGTCCTGGCATATGCCGCACTTGCTGGAGCTGGGGTGCTGAGATGACCGATGCCGGTCGACGAGGGGCCGCCTGGTGGATGGGAAGGGTGTCCCTCGTGGGGGCGCTGCTCATGCCGTTGAAGTTCATTCTGTTGCTCGTGGTGATCGGGCGAGAGGACTACATCGGTTTCGCCCAGCCGGACGGGGTCCTGCTCGTGCTCGGAATCGAGTTGTTCCTCTACCTTGTGCCCACCGTGGCGATCCTAGGGCTGCTTGCCGCAATAGGCCGGGCAGCCGATCCAGGAATCGCATTTCGAGCGCTGTGTGTGATGCTCCTGGGTGGAGTTGCTGGGCTGGCCATTCTGATCACCCTCTCGCCCGCCTACCTCTCGGTGGAGGTGGCTGGACAAGCTGTTGTCGCGGGCGTGGCTGTGTCGAGCGCCAGCGCGCTGCGGCGGCGAGCAGCGTAGGCCATTTGCGCGTAGGCCCGGGACTCATCCCTGTGCGGCAGATTCCACAGGTGGACAGAGGCCCCCAGCATGATCGGGATTGAAGGGCTCAACGAATCGGGGCCGCCTTCGCGTGGAAGGCGGCCCCGAGCGTATTACCGTCGGATCAGCTGACGCTCTTCCACGGGCCGTAGGGCTGGCCGGGTGCCTGGTTGCGGGTCCAGTACTGGGCGACGTACTTCTTGCCCTGGTAGACGACCGTGTCCCCGGTGTCGAAGATGCGCGACGGGGTCCAGACGGCGGTGCCGTCGGCGGCGGTCACCATCTGCTGCCACGGGCCGTAAGGGTCACCCGGGGTCTGCTTCTGGGTCCACCAGAGCGCCTCCCAGGTGGAGCCCTGGTAGGAGACCTGGTCGCCGGTGTTGTACACCTTCGACGCGTTCCAGGCCGGCACCGTCGGCGTCACCGGCGGGTTCAGCCCGACGACGACCGGGTTGTGGTCCGACGCCGAGAACGGGTCGCTGCCGTTGAACAGCAGGGTGGCGTTGTAGTTGTAGCGGCTGTAGCCGAAGGCCACAGCCTCCTGGGCGTTGATCTCCCACACGTCCGCGCCGGTGACCAGCGCGCGGGCGGCGGCGTTGGCCAGCACGTGGTCGAGCGAACCCACGAGACCGTTGTACGAGTACGTCGACTCCGACGGGGCGAGGGTGGCGCCCAGATCGGTGTAGCCGTTGTCGTAGAGGACCCGCATCGGGTCCTCCTGGGTGTAGGCGTTGAAGTCGCCGACCAGGAAGATCCGGTCCGTGCCCAGGCCCGCCGCCACCTGCGTGGCGAAGGCGCTCGTGTCGTGCGCCTGGCGCACCCGGGTCGCGTTGTAGGAACCCTGGTTCACCGCCGGCGAGGACGTGTTCTCGGTGTCGCCGTCGTACAGCGGGGTGCCGCTGCCCTTCGACTTCCAGTGGTTGGCGACGACCACGAACGCGTCGGCGTCGGTCGCGCCGGCCTTCTTGAAGCCCTGCGCCAGCGGCTGGCGAGCGATCGAGAACGGCTGGCCGGGGCCCGAGTCACCGGTGAGCACCACCGACGAACCGACGAGCGCGACATCCGCCGGCTTGTAGATGAACGCCGTACGGATCACGTCCTGCTGGGTGAGCGGCGGCAGCTTGTCGTCGGCCGGGGAGGGCACGTACGCCCACACCTTCGAGCCGGCGGCGGCGTTGAGCGCGTCGACGAGCCCGGCGAGCGCGGTGTCCCGCGGCAGGCCGAACTTCACGGAGTTCTCGACCTCCTCCAGCGACACGATGCTGGCGCCGAGCCGGTTGATGCCGGTGACGATCTTCGCCTGCTGCCGCTGGAAGTTGGCGTCGTCGGCCGCGCCGCGCGGGCCGGCGCTGTTGCCGGGGCCGGAGCAGGTCTTCACGCCGATGTGGTTGCCGGCCCGGTCGTCGTAGTAGGTGCAGGTGCCCAGACCCTTGGCGACGTACGCCTGCCCGGTCATCGGGAAGTAGTTCTGGACGTTGAACGTCGCCAGGTGGACGCTGCCACCGACGGCGGCCGGCTGCTGGTTCGGGGTGCGGGTGTCGCTGAAGGTCGCGACCGCGTGGCCGTCGTCGGTCACCTGCTGGGTCGGCTGGAAGTTCCACAGCGAGAACCGGTATTCGAGGATCACCGGCTGGTGGAAGCTGACCTTCGAGCCGACGCGGACGGGGTTGCCGGGCGTGAGCCACGGCAGCGGCGTGCCGGTGTACGAGCTGCCGCTGTAGTTCCAGCTGGCGCCGTCGTCCAGGGTCACCATCCGGGCGGCGTTGTCGTCGACCACGGCGTACGCCTGGGGGCTGCCGGCGGGGCCGGCGTCGGTGGGCTGCCGCAGCGGCGTGTCACCGGCGGCGAGGGTGAAGGAGCCGTACCAGTTCGCGTCGTAGTTGTCCGACACGGTGAAGTTGCCCTGGGGCGCGATCAGCTCGCCCTCGTGCGCCTCCTTCTGAGCGTCCGTGGCGAGGTGGGACCACGGGATCACGGCCGGCTTGACGGCGGGCAGCGCCGTGGCGAGCTTCGTGACCGTCGGGGAGCTGATCTCGGTCTCGCCCTGGTACTCCACCACCGTGCCGGTGACCCGGACACTGTCGCCGATGCTGACCTGGCCGGCCGAGTTCGAGCCGAACACGAAGACCGCGTCGGAGGCGCCCGGGGTGGCGTCCTCCGCCTCGGTGCCGCCGGTGCCACCGGTCTGGATGAAGAAGCCGTTGAACCCGCCGGTGCGGTAGACGGCGGTCACGACACCGTCGGTCGTCACGTTCTTGTTGGCGTACGGCGAGGTGTCGGTGTTCGTGCCCTGGATCTCGGCGATCGGCAGGACCTTCGCCTCGGACGCGACGGTGAAGCTGAAGGACGCCGAGCCGCTGGCGCCGGCCGAGTCGGTCGCGGTGACCGTCACCGAGGACGTGCCGGCCGCGGTCGGGGTGCCCGACACGACCCCGGCGGAGGAGACCGCCAGGCCCGCGGGCAGCCCGGTCGCAGCCCAGGTGTACGGCGCGGTGCCGCCCGTGACGCTGAGGGTCAGCGGCGCGATCGCAACGTTGAGCGTCCCGTTCTGATCGCCGGGGTTCGTCACCGTGACGGCAGTCGTACCGCCGTCGGACGCGGCGTTCTGCGGCGTCGGGGTGGCGACGCGGAAGTCGGCGGCGTTGTTGTCCGTGTCCTTACCGGCCGCGTCACGCTGGTAGCTCAGGACGACCGAGTTGCCGGTCGCGGCGTTCCCCTCCGGGGAGTTGCTGTTGCCCCAGCCGATCTTGTCGATGACGGAGGCGTCGGTGGGGAGCACGCCCGAGGTGCTGGCCGCGATGAAGAGCGTGCCACCACCCGCGCCCGGGTTGATGCTGCCGCCGGTGTTCATGTCGGCCGTCGGCAGCGATTCGCCGTTGGCGCCGTTGCTCGGCAGCTGGATGAGGAAGTGGCCGTGCGCGGCCACCGTTCCCGACAGCGCGAACACCTGCGCGCCGCTCGGCACGACGGTGCTCGTGGGCGCGCGGTACTGCAGCGTGTCGCCGCTGAGCGAGATCGCCTTCGACGTCGGGTTGAAGAGCTCGATGAACTTGTTGAGGTGGCTCGCGCCGGCTGAGCCGCCGTTGACGTACGCCTCGCTGATGACCAGACCGGCACCGTCCGGAGTGGCGGATGCGGGGGAGGCGAGCAGCGGCGAGGCCAAGCCAGCTGTTGACAAGGACAGGGCGACGATGCATCGCCGTATGAGTGCACGGGACATGGACCCGAACCTTCCGATGATGGTGACGCGGCTCCGACAGTCTGCGGGCCGACCTACCGGGACGCTAGGTGCCCGACTGCGTCTATCGGCGGATGAAAGCTGAACACCATGTGACAGCCTTGCGCAACTTCACCGAATTGATGTCAGCGCTTGATGCCGTCGCGCACGGTTTGCCTCGTTTACGCACCGGACGCACGACCAGCCGCAACGTTCGTTGGGCGGTGCCAGGTGGTGGCACCGTGTGTACACCGGCACCGGAGCGAGGATCACCCGATGACGTTGCTACTGCGCGACTATCACGGCCACCCCTACGAACTGACCAGCCCTGAGGACGCCGCTCGCCGCTTCGACGAGCAGATCGAAACGATCATGCCGCACGGGGGCTGCGGACAGACGCTTACTGTCGGCACCCTCGACCAGCCAGTCCTGCGCATTGACATCGACATCGACGCCGACCGCGCGGCGGTGCGCTGGCTGCCCGACAGGAGCTACGTCGCCGACCTTGCCCCTGACACCCCGATCACCGTCTACGAATCACCCGATACCGGCCTCCAGGACATTCCCGCCAACCGTGCACGGGTGGCCACCGCAGTCGCCCGGGCTGTCGTCGTGGAATACGCCAACACGGGCCAGCGCCCCGCCAATGTGCACTGGAAGTACGACCAGTAGCAGCCGCCGCTGATCTGGTACCGCATCGCCGAGCAGACCTATTCGGTGCAGCTTTAAGTGGCGCTGGCGCGTGCTGGGCCGCTGAACGTGCACAGCACCGTGCAGATGTGGAGGCGCGTGCGAGCCTTCAACCGCCCGGGAGCCGGCTAGCGGATTCAGCGAGACCCACAGGAGCCGGGCGGGCGACCACCGCGATATTCCGTTACCAGCGAGCCGACATCGACCGTTTGGCGTATCCGCATCTGGCTTCTGATGAGCGCGCGTCTGACCCGGTCGGCGACAGGGCGTTCGCTGTGTTCGACGGTGTCTTTGGCGATATCGATTGCGCGGCGACTGATCAGCGGGTGATGGTGTCGTCGGCTGCGAAGGAGGCCCCGATGCCTGATAAACACCACCTGATCACCGAGGTCTCGGTGGCGGACCGAGGTGCCGGCCCGTACGGCGTAACCACCGGTCCCGACGGAGCGCTGTGGTTCACCCTCGTGCACAGCGGACACATCAGCCGCCTCGGGCCAGGTGACGACGTCACCACGCATACGTTGGACTCGGCGGGTTGCGGCCCCTCCATCATCACGTCCGGGCCTGACGGCGCGTTGTGGTTCACCCGCAACCGGGACCACCGGATCGGCCGTATAGCCACGGACGGCACCAGCATGTCGTTCGCCACTCCCACGCCGAACAGCGGACCGTTCGGCATTGCGGCAGGCCCTGACGGCGCGCTGTGGTTTACCGAGATGAACGCCGACACCATCGGTCGGCTAACCGACAGTGGTGCCATCACCGAGTTTGCGCTGCCGGTCCAGGGCGCCTTCCCGTCGATGATCACGGCAGGCCCGGACGAGGCGCTGTGGTTCACGCTGAACCAGGCCAACGCGATCGGTCGGATCGACCCCGGCGGCACCGTCACCCTTCACGAATTACCCACTGCTGGTGCCGGACCGGTCGGCATCGCGGCCGGCACCGACGGCGCCCTCTGGTTCGTGGAGATCATCGCCGGGCAGGTCGGCCGGATCACGCCTGACGGCAAGATCCAGGAGTTCCCGCTGCCGGACCGCGCGGCCAAACCCCACGCGATCGTCGCCGACCCGGTGGGCGGCTGCTGGTTCACCGAATGGGGTGCCAACCGCATCGGACACGTCAGCCCGCACGGCGCCTTCCGCCATTACGACCTACCAACCCCGAGATCTGAACCCCACGGAATCACCGTCGCCTTCGACGGCACAGTCTGGTCGGCCCTGGAAACAGGCACAGCCGCCCGCCTCGCATCCTGACCGGCGGTCGTGGTCGACGTTCTGCGCGACGCCCGACCCGCCGCGGTCATGAGACATCCACTCATAGCCGAATTGAGTGCGTCGCCGCTTGCCACACCAGGACGATATTGAACCTGAAGGTTCAGTGTCGTAAGGTGAACTACGTGGTTCACCAACATGTCCTGGACCGGGTGTTCGCCTCTCTGGCCGACCCGACCCGCCGAGGCATTCTGATCCGGCTCGGCGATGGCCCGGCCACCATCGGCGAACTGGCCGAGCCCACCGGGATGAGCCTGACCGGCATGAAGAAGCACGTCCAGGTGCTCGAAGACGCGGGACTCGTCGTCACGGAGAAGGTCGGCCGGTCACGCCAGTGCCGCCTCGGCATTGCGCCGCTGGACGAGGCGATGGCCTGGATCAGCTTCTACCAGCGTCTCTGGGCCCGCCGCCTCGACGGTCTCGACGCCTACTTCACCCTCCAGCCCGCCCCGAAGGGACAGGATTCATGACGCTCGACATGCGGATGACGCGGCAACTGCCCGCGACGCCCGAGGAGGTCTTCGACGCGTACACAGACGCGGAGAAGCAGAAGATCTGGTTCACCATCCTCGACGAGCAGCCCGGCATCGTCGAGATCGAGGTCGATCTGCGAGTCGGCGGACAGCAGACTGCAGTGTGGGGGCCCAACCCAGACATGCTGTTCCGAGAGACGCAGACGTTCGTCGAGATCGACCGCCCGCACCGGCTCGTCACCGAGTCCACCGGCGCCAGCCCGGACGGCATGACCATGACGACCCGCATCGAGGTCACTTTCGAAGAGAAGGACGGCGGCACCCTGATGACCGTCGTGCAGAGCGGCTTCCCGGTTCCCGAGGTTCGTGACTTCTTCGTCAGCGAGGTGTGGACCGGCGCATTCGCCCGTATCGAGGTGTTCCTGGTCCGTCAGCGCGGAACGGAGCCTGCTGATGGCTAGGCTCTCTCGGGCGGCGGTCGTCGCCCTCGGCGGCGTCACGGCCGTGGCGGTCAATCTCGTCGTCTACAGCGTCGGGAGAGCAGCCGGCGGCACGTTCCAGTTCACCTCCTCCAGCGGACCGGCCGAGGTCGACGCGGTCACCATCGCTGGTTTCACCGCAGTACCGCTGCTGGTCGGCCTTGCCGCCGTCGCCCTGCTGGCACCGTTTGCTGCCTGGGTCGTCCGGGCAGCCTTGGTCGTCGGCCCGGTGCTGGCGGTCGGCACGGTTGCCCTGATGACCCTGCCCACCGACTTGGACACTGCGAGCAAGGCGGCACTGGCCCTCTGCCACCTGGCACTCATCCCGATCACCATCGCCGCCGTGGTCGCCATCGGACGACGAGCGCAGGCCATCCGCGCTACAAGAGCCATACCAACCTGAGCCGCGCCGTACGCCGGAAAGGAGACCCTGTCAGACAGGACGGCTTTCCGTGTAGGTCGAAACGGCTCCAAAAGTGGCGGGCTTGACCTGGTCAGAGGTAGATGTCGTGCACGAGGCCGCCGGGTAGCGGGACGTGATCAGCAGCGTCATTGCATGTGATAAACCCGGGCGACGTCGGCGATCATCCCCGGAATACTGGTCGCCTATGGACGGGGGCAAAGTCGTCGTCGCCACCCGTACGCGGGTGCATCTATCGGCGGCAGACGAGGATGCCTCCGTGTCCGGAAATGACGAAGGCGCCGTTTCGGTCGATTGCTTCATTGAGGCGTTCGCGTACGCGGTGGAGGGTTGGTTCGAAGGGCACGCCGGTTTCGTGTGCCCATGCTTGGTATGAGGCGAGGTGGTTGAGGACTGGTTGGGGTTCAGTGACGACGATGCTGCCGGGTAGGTCGATGAAGTGGATGTCGCTGACGTGGGGGCGTAGGCGGTCTTGGGCGTCGTCGAGGGGGAAGCGGCTGCTGAGCGAAATGCGTCGTGGACCGGTGGGGATGCCGAGAACGTCCGCAGCGGCGGCCGACCACAAGTCGTCGAGTTCGTGTTTGTCGTCGGTGGCGTTGGTGGATACGACGAGGATGCCGTGGGGGCGCAGGACGCGGGTGAGTTCGGTCAGGCCGAGTTCGGTGTCGGTGACGTGGTAGAGCATGTGCATCGCGAGCACGGCATCGACCGATTCGTCCTGCAGTGGTAGAGCTGCGGCGTCGGCGACCACCGTGGGTGGGGGTGTTTCTTGGAGGATGCCTGCGGCGATGTCGATCCCGATGGTGGTGAGATCGGGACGGTCGGCTCGTAGGCGTCGCAGATAGCGGCCGTTGCCGCAGCCCACGTCGGCGATGGCGCCCGTGACGGTGATCAGGTTCTCAATGACGATGGCGGGCAGGTCGTATGCCGGTGTCTGGTAGCGGTAGAGCGCCTGCCGGGCGGACAGGTGCTGCCCGCAGGCGTAGGCGGCGTTGGTGAGCACACTGCGGTCGGTCGTCGGTTCGCTGCTCATACTGCCGCTCCGTTTCTTACGACGACGGAAGGACTCATGAGGCGCGCTGCCGGCAGTTTCTCGGCGAGAGCGCCGCCGCTACCAGAACGTATGAGGAGATTCTCGCTGGCTTGCCGCAGAATGGGCGGCTCGACGAGGGCCTGTGGCGTGCGGACCTGGCCATGGCGTACCTCGACGAGGGCGAGCCGGAGCGTGCGGCGACTGAAGGGCTGGTTGCGTTGGAAGTTGCGAGGGCTACCTCCTCGGCCAGAACTCTTCGCGCGGTCGGACGGCTTCTGCCGCGGCTACGCCAGCACCGCGACCTGACGATGGTTCCAGCGCTGGCCGATGCCTTTCCGAGCGAGGTGGTCGACTCGCATTACGCCTACTCGTTAGTGACGGGCTGGGCTCCGGCGTGTTGTACCACCAGGGATCCCTGATGGACGGCCGTGGTGATGGCGTCGGGTAGTGGGACGTATCGTGCCAGGTCGAGGGCGAGGGCTCCGAGGAAGGCGTCGCCGGCTCCCGTGGTGTCGACGACCGGCACGGTGGGTGCCGGCACTTGGCCGGAACCGTGGGAGTCGGCGTAGGCGGCGCCGTGCGCGCCTGCCGTCACGACGACAACGTGGGGTCCTAGCTGCCGCAGCTCGGCGGCTGTGGTGAGCGGGTCGTCGTTGGTGGTATGCAGGATGGCGGCGGCTTCGTGTTGGTTGACCACCAGGACGTCGAGGTGCCGCAGCAGGGCCTTGTCGAGGTCTGGGTGGGGGACGAGGTTGCCGATGACGATAGGTGCGGGCCGTCGGTGTAGCAGCGTGGTGACTGGCCGAGGTGACAGGTCCAGTTGAACGACAACGGCTCGTGCGTCGAGGGCATCGAGGGCGCAGCGAACGTCGTCGGCGGTGAGTTCAGTCGCGGGTGAGAGGGCGAGGGTGATGTAGCTTTCGCCGTCGGGGGTGACTTCGATGATGGCTGCCCCGGTGGTCGTCTCAGGCAGAAGTGTGACGTGGCGGGTGTCGACGCCTGCCTCTGCCAGGGCCGCCGTGATCTGATGAGCCCATCTGTCGTCGCCGATGTTGGCGATCAGGCAGCACTGTCCTCCGCGGCTGGCTGCGGCGATGGCTTGGTTGAGGCTCTTGCCGCCGGGACTGGTCGTCAGGGACGAGGCGAAGGTGGTACGGCCTGGGCTGGCCCGATGTGGGACTTGGGCGGTCAGGTCGATGTTTGCCCTGCCGACGAAGGCGACATCGAAGGCACCGTTGAGGCTCCTGTTGGTCATGCTGTCTCAGCGGACGCGGCTAGCGCGGCGTGCAGATCCGCCACGCCTGGCTCGGTGGGGCCGGATGTGAGACTGCGAAGGTCCGTCACGTCAGGACCTTCGTCATCGATATGGCGTCCAGACGGCCTCAATGTCGCCGCTCTGGAAGGTCTTTAGTCGGTGCCGCCACTGCTCGTAGAGGGATGGGTTGTCACGTAGTACCGGCAGCACGCTGGTTACGAGCTGGAGTTCGCGGAGTTGGCGGAAGGCGGGAAAGCCTGGCCAGCGGGTTATGTCGAACCCGTATGTGTCAGCCAACTCCTGTTGAATTCTGCCGGGGTAGGCGAAGCGGAGGTTCCCCACCGCTATTGGCGTGAGGTCCCATTCGCGTGGCCCTTCGGCTGCGGAGTCGAAGTCGCAGATGACGGGTCCCGTACGCCCGGGAATGAGGTTGCCGAGAAAGCTGTCGCCATGGATCGGCCCTTGTGGGAGGTCGTATGCGAGGTCAGCAACTGCTTCTTCTAGCTCACCGCACTTGGTCTCAAGGAACGCCAGATCGCTCTCGGACAGCACGTCGGTCTCGGCGATGCGTTGTCGGATCGGCGCCAGGGGGCGCCATGGTGGGAGGGGTACGTCGGGAGGCAGGAGTCGGTGGTATCGATGGAGGATTCGTCCGAGGTCGGCTCCGTTTGGTGCGCGCCCCGTGGGGGAAACGCGTTGCCAGAGCGTTGCCAGGTGCCCATGTGCCTGGACGGGCTGATGGATCCCGTCGAGCAGTCGCACGGCGGGCATGCCATTCCGGGCGAGCCACTTGGCGACGTTGATGACCTTCGGTGCGCGGTCGCGGACGGTTTGCGAACCGGCGATTCGAACGACTATCGGTTGTCGGGCCAGCTCCAAGACCGCGTTGTTGGTGAACTTGATCAGTCTCGCGCCATTGGGATCGAGACCGGCCTGTCTGCAGACGGTGTCTAGGACGACGGTGAGCATGTCGCGGCTCAGGGAGGTACGGGCATCGTCTCGTACGCGCGGACCGGTCATGAGGCTGCTCGCAGGGCTGCGATTTCATTCGCGAGGTCTCCCAGTTCGCCGTCCCGTCCCTGCACGAGGCACCGAAGGGGTTCCATGCGATCGATCGTGCGGACTGATCTCACCGATGCCGCCTTGGCTACTGCCTCCCGGCCAGCTTGGAGCCCGCCGTCGCGGTCACCGATTCGAAGACAGCCGATGGCGAGGGCGGTCAGTTCGAAGATTTGACTTCGGACCATGCCAGGTCCTCGCAATGCGATTGCCTGTCGTATGTGGTCGATACTGTCGTTGAGGTCCGCCTCGCTTCCTTCTGGCAGGGCGGAGAGGGTGACACCGATGGATGCGTGCAGATCGGCATCACCGAAGAATCTCACCCAGACTGGCGCATCCCGGCGTTCTGCGCGAGCGAATTCGTCTTGGGCTCGACGAATCGATCTGTGCATCTGCTGGGAATCGTTGAGTAGCGCGTATGCCCATGCCTCGTTGGCGCAGAGCATCGCCACCGTGAGTTCGGAGCCGGAATCCTGAGCAGTGATCTGGCCGAGCTGAAAGAAGCGCAGGGCCTCCCGGTACATGCTGCGGTGCAGGTGGAGGCGTCCCATGCGGTATAGGACATTGGCTGCCAACGAAAGGTCTTCGGCATGCTTCGCCTGCTCAAGGGCACGGGCGAAGTGCTTCCGCGCGACCGAGTACATCCCCACATCGAACGAGGTCCATCCGGCGAGGTTGTGCAGGTCTGCCAGAGCTAGATGTAGGCGCAAGCGGGTGCGGTCGTCGCAGGTGGCCCCGAGGAGTTGTTGAGCCCAGCAGACCTGGGCGGCGACCGCGTCGCGGCAGGCTCCTCCACCGTGTCGGTAGTCCAGGGCTCGCATCGCGGCGGTGAGCGCCTCAATCTGCTCGACATCCCACATGCCGACTTGCATCGGGGCGGGAGCAACCTGACGGTCGATTGGTTGCCACCAACGGGCAAGCTCGCCAGTGGCAGTCCCCATCGTGACGTTGGCGGCATGCGAAAGAAGACGCCTGACCTCCTCCCGTTCGTCTGCTCGTGTTGAGCATGTCGCAGCGGCAAGGTCGAGAGCGGCCTCGGTCGACTCGTCGTAGGCAACCCCCATATAGCCACGAGGGACGCCGAGTCCGTCGGCGATGCGGACCAAGACGTCATGCGCCATGACCCGCCGACCTTTGAGCACCTCGTAGACCTCTGAAGCTGTTTGCCCCGTGAGGCGCGCGATCCGTCGTTGCGAGACGCCGACCCGCTGGAGCCGTTCGTAGACCGATTTCAAGTCGCGGGCAGCCAGCGCCTGGCGCATCTCCCGGTGTTCCCACACTGCGGAGGAAACGGCGTCCGTCGAAACATGATCAACGTTCATGTCGATCCCAGTCGGCTTGGAGGCAGGCCCGTCCAAGCAGGCTAGCCGTCATCTCGTCGCGGGGGGAGCCCCGGCTTGCCTTGGCGACTAGCGCGGCTAGGCACCCGCCCCGCCTATCGAAGCAGATCGGTGCTGGCGCTTACACCCTACGTGATGTCACGGAATTCTGACCCTGCGCCGCGATTCGGCGGCGGGACGGCTGCCAACTGCATCAGATCTATCGGACTGCTCCTGACCCTTTCCTTGGAAGGCGCTCGCATGCACGAACAAAATGACCTAGCGCGGTACGGCTATCGGCAGGAACTAAGCCGCCTGCTCCGTTTCCGGGACCTGATCGCGTATGGACTGGTGTACATGGTTCCGATTGCGCCGATGGCGATCTTCGGCAGCGTGTACGCCGGCTCCGGCGGCATGGTCGCCCTGGCCTACACGATCGGTGTGGTGGCGTTGGTGTTCACGGCGTTTTCGTATGCGCAGATGGTGAGGGCGTTTCCGATGTCGGGGAGTGTTTACAATTATTCGGGCCGGGGCATCAGCCCGCCGGTCGGGTTCCTGGCTGGTTGGGTGATCTTGCTCGATTACATTCTGGTGCCGGGGTTGTTGTATTTGGTGGCGTCGGTGGCGATGCACGCGACCGCGCCGGCGGTTCCTGTGTGGTTGTGGCTGTTGGGCTTCGTCGCGGTCAACACCCTGGTGAACTCGGTCGGGATCCGGATGACCGCGGTGGTTACCCGGGTCATGTTGGTCGGTGAGCTGATTGTCTTGGCGGCGTTTATCGCCGTCGCCGGCTGGGCTATCGCCTCCGGGAAGGGCCACTTCAGTTGGGCGGCGTTCTACAACTCCGACACGTTCACCTGGTCGGTGGTGGCCGGTGCGGTGTCGATCGCCGTGCTCTCCTTCCTCGGCTTTGACGGCATCAGCATGCTCGCCGAGGAAGCCAAGGGCGGCTCCCGGCAGATCGGCCGGGCCATGGCCGCCGTGCTCGTGTTGGCGGGGGTGTTGTTCATCGCGCAGACGTGGCTGGCCGCGATGCTCGTCCCCAACCCCAGTGCGCTGCTGACCGAAGGGGATCCGAACGGGACCGCCTTCTACGACGCCGCCCAGGTAGCCGGCGGGAGCTGGCTCGCGACGCTGTGTGCGGTGGCGACGGCGGTGGCGTGGGGGTTGCCGAACTCGATGGTGGCCCAGGTCGCCACCTCCCGGCTGCTGTATGCGATGGCCCGGGACCGGCAGCTGCCCGCGTTCCTGTCGAGGGTGTCGATCCGCCGCAACGTGCCGATCAACGCCACCCTCCTCACCGGGACCGTGTCCCTCGCACTCGGCCTCTACATGGCTACCCGCTCCGACGGAATCACCCTGCTGTCCTCGCTGATCAACTTCGGGGCAATGGTCGCCTTCCTCGTCCTGCACGTCTCCGTGGTGGTACATCACCTCGTCCGCAGGCGCAGCGGCAATCTCTGGGCGCATCTGGTGATGCCGGCGGTCGGGTTCGCGATCTTGGCCTACGTGGTGGTCAACGCCAACATCGCCGCCCAACGCCTCGGCCTGGCCTGGCTGACCCTCGGCGTCATCGTCCTCGCCGGCCTGTACCTGACCGGCCGCCGCCCCACCCTCTCCGGCCTCGCCCCCGTCCAGCCGCAGCAGTGCGACGTGGAACGGGTGTGACCACCATGAACAAGATCACCTACCGTCCCGTGCGAGACGAGTTGGCGTACACGTTCGGCGGGCGACTGCCAGTCGCGCACCTACACTCCGGCGACGTCCTCGAAGTGGACACGGAGGACTGCTTCGGCGGCCTCGTGCGGGGGCCGGCGGATCTGCCGTCGCAGGTGTGCCGCATGCCCTACCTCAACCCGGTGTCGGGGCCGTTCTTCGTGCAGGACGCCGAACCCGGCGACACCCTCGCCATCCACCTCGCCACCATCGCCCCCACCCGGGACTGGGGCGTGTCGGCCACGTTCCCGCACTTCGGCGCCCTCACCTCGACCTCGCACACGGCGACGTTGCAGCCACCGTTGCAGGAGCGGGTATGGGTCTACGGCATCGACAGGCACACCGGCACCGTCCGGTTCCAGGCCACCGAAACTGGCCACGCCATCAACCTGCCGCTCGATCCGATGATCGGCACCATCGGCGTCGCCCCCGGCGGCTTCGAGACCCGCTCCACGATCGTCCCCGACATGCACGGCGGGAACCTCGACACCCCACACCTACGCGCCGGCACCACCCTCTACCTCGGCGTGAACGTGCACGGAGCACTGTTCGCCCTCGGCGACGGTCACGCCTGCCAAGGCGAAGGAGAAGCCTGCGGCGTCGGGGTCGAGATCGCCACCACCACAACCCTCACCATCGAGGTGATCAAAGGCGTGTCGACGGTATGGCCCCGGCTGGAGACCGACACGTCGATCATGTCTGTCGGCTGCGCCCGCCCCCTGGAAGACGCCTACCGCATCGCCCACCACGACATGGTCACCTGGACCAGCGAACTGACCGGCCTGGAAGCGCTGGACGCCTACCAACTCGTGTCGCAGGTGGGACGGGCGCCGATCGGCAACGTCTGCGACCCCAACTACACGATCCTCGCCGCCATCGACAAAGCGCTGCTTCCCGCACCGGACCCCGCCTACCAGGGTGTGCACGCACGGCTGCGACAACACACCGTCGGGCTGCGGTAGGGGGCGACGACGATGAGTCTTCCTCTGCTGCCACTGCGCGACGAGTTGTTCCTGCTCGGCCACAACGACGACACCGGCAACCCACACATCCACCGCCAAGCCCTCGCCCTCGGCCTGGCCGGCGCCGTCCTGATCGACCTGTACCTCGCCGGACGCATCGTCCTCGACCCCACCGACGACCGCCCGCCCGGTGAACGATGGCTGCGACTACACACCGACCACCCGGTCGGCGACCTGATCGCCGACACCGCCATCGCCGCAATCCGCCACGGCCACACCGCACCACCAGTACGAACGTTCCTGCGCGACTTCGCCACCGACCTGTACGAACGCACCCGCGCCGGCCTCGTCGCCGCCGGCATCCTCCGCCACCACACCCGCCGACGCCTCGCCGGCCTCGCCCGCACCGACACCTACCTCGCCACCAACAACAAATGGGCCATCGTCGCCCGCGCCCGACTGCGATACCTCGCCCACGGCCGCGAACAACCCGACAACCACACCGCCGCCCTCGCCGGCCTCGTCGCCGCCCTCGGCCTCACCGAACACCTCTACCTCGACGACGACACCACCACCATCACCACACGACTCACCACCATCGCCGCCCAACACCACCGATCGGTACGCAACATCACCACCACCGTCGACGCCACCGTCGGTGACCTCGCGACCGCCGCCTACCGCTGACCCCGCCGGACAGGGACACCAACCAATCATGGAACCGAACATTCGCATCCGCGCTGCCCACTGGGCGGACAAGGACGCGGTCACGGCGCTGATCGCCGACGCCGTGCACCCCAGCCCACTCGCCGCGTGGCTGGTGCCCGACTCGCAGCAACGCCGGCAGCTCCTGGCCGACGTCCTGCTGATCTGGGTGGAACACGCCCTGTTCTTCGGCGACGTCCACGTCACCGAAGACCTCACCGCCACCACGGTCGGCTTCCACCGCTACCGGCCCATCCCACCGCCAGCGAACTACCGCATCCGCCTCGCTGACACCGCCGGAGCGCACGCGGACCGATTCATGCTGCTCGACAGGATGCTGTCCACCAGACAACCCACCGAGCCGCACTACAACCTCGCCATGTTCGCCGTACACCCCAACGCCCAATGGGCCGGCCTCGGCGCCGCGCTGCTGGCCCACCACCGCAGCCGCATCGACCGCGTCGACCTACCGTCCTGGGTCGCCACCCCCAGCGGCGGACGGTCGCTGCTCGCCCGCCACGGCTACACACCCCGACCGTCGATCACCCTGCCCGACGGGCCGACCCTGCACCCGATGCGCCGCAACACCCACCGCGGCAGCACCACCACCGCCCCCTGACCACCGACACCCCAACACTTCCCATGGCCTTCCCCCGCAGATACCCACCCGACCTGATCAACGCCGTCGTCCAGCGAGTCGCGGATGCCCGCACCGCCAGGGCGTACGGCGCGGTCACCAGCGTCGCCCAGCAGATGGGCCTCGAACGACGCCTCGTCCAGAAATGGGTCAACCACGCCACCAGCCCACCCCCACCCCGACCGGCTGCCGCCGGCTCCCCACCGGAGACGTATGTGCTGGCGGGGCTGCTGCACTGCCGGTTCTGCCACCACGGCATGCTCCCCGCCGAGCCGCATGATCCCGTTCAGGGGTATCGGTGCCGACCAGACTGCCGGCCACGACCCATCGACGCTGCGGCAATCGCCGACAGCATCGGCCGGGCCATCCTGCGGTACGCGCCCCGAATCATCCCCACCCGCGGCAGGCCCACACCCCCACACCTCGCCGCCACCTACGCCGACCGCGTCCTCGCGCGGATCACCGTCGGCGCCGCCCCCGGCGACCTGACCCTCACCTGGTACGCCACCGGCGTACCCGAAGCCGACCTTGCGCCCGCCGACCACGCGCACCGGATCGATGCCGTGCGTCGCCTCGCCGTCAGCGACCGGCCACGCGCCCGGCAGCTACTGACCGGCATGCTCGCCGGCGTCAACCCTGCCACCGTGCCCGCCCACCCCCGCCACGCCGAGGCCGCAGCCCTCCTGGCCCAGCTCCACCTACGCGACGGCTACCCGAACGCCGCCACCACCTGGGCCACCTACGCCCACCGCAGCACCCTCAACCTCCACGGACCCACCCACCCGCGCAGCCTCGACGCCCTGCACCTGCTCGCCACCGCCCACCAGCACGCCGGACACCAGCAACGTGCCCACCACCTCTACCGTGAACTCGCCGACCACCTCACCCACGCCGAAGGCCCCCACGCCCACCGCACCCTCGCCACCCGCGCAACCATCGCGGTCGTCCTGCACGCCCTCGGCCACTGCCAGCCCGCCCGCACCCTGCTCGCCGACACCATCGCCACCCACCGACGCGAACACCCCGGCCACCCCGCCACCGCCCACATGACCCAACACCTGACCCGCATCTGGCACGACTGCGACACCAAAGGCCACCACCACATCGCATCCGACGACTCGCCGGTCCTCGACAGGAGACCCGCACCGTGAGCACCCTGCAGGGCTTCTTGACGCGGAGAAACGCGCCGAACTGCAGCTACCGGCTAAAGGCGAACGTGACACCGTACCCGTGCCGATGGGCGTCCAAGGCCAAACCGGCGACCTGCCGCGGCTTCGCCAACCGCGGCCAGTCACTCCAGCTGATCGAACGGCTCTTCGGCTTCGTCGAGGTCGCCCCACCCTGACCCTCGGCCGATCGCCACGAGGATGCAGGCGGTGGGGCGGCTACGTGACCTTGACGTACGCGGTGCCGCTGGTGACCGCCGCAGTGGCCGTGGTGCCCGCGTAGGCGAAGCGCCAGTATCCACGAGCCGAGGCCTTGACCTTTACGGTCACCTTGCCGTACCGGTCGAGACGGACCTTCTTCACCGTGACGTACTTGCTGCTGCCGGCCTTGCGGAACTGCAGCGTCACCAGCTGGCCCGCGTAGCCGATGTAGGCTCCGTTTTCCCAGTTTGCCTGGGTGAGCGCGCCCTTGACGGTGATGATCTTGCCCTTGCGGACCGATTTCGGTGCGGCGCTGGTCGTCAGCTTGGCGTGGCGCCGCACCGCGATGCTGGCCACCGCGTGCCGGTCGGTGAAGCTCACCTGGTTCTTGCTGTGTGCGCGAACGGCGACCTGCCAGACCCCCGCCAGGGTGTTCTTACCCAGGCTGAGCCTCGGATCGACACGGAAGGTCGCCTGGCAGGTTGATGTTGTCGCGGTGACCGGGGTGCAGACCGGGGCCCATCCGCTGACCAGCACCCGATCCGGGTTGCGGTACGAACCGCGGTAGAGGTAGACATCGCCGCCGGCGATCCCGGACGGGTCCGTGGCGGTGAACGTCGCGGTGAACTGGCGAACTCCGGACGGGGCCAGGATGAGGGCGTTGCCTCCGTTGACCACCACGTTGGAGATCCTGGTGGCACCGACCGTCTCGTCGTATTCGGAGGCCGGGCCGGCGAAGGCCCGGATGACCGTGCGCTGGAGGCTGCTGCCGAAGTCGTCAACCGCCGTGGCGCGCAACGAGACGAAGGCGGCGGTGGAGGGCAGCGTCATCTCGATCGATGCGCGGGCCTCCGATCCAGAGACAGGCAGCGCCGTCCAGGTCGCGCCGTCGTCGGTCGAATATTCCAGCCCGGTCAGCGTCGGGGTCGCCTCCCAGCGGCGCGAGGTGGCCGTCGCATCGATGCTCACCGGCGCGGCCCAGGCCGTGTTTCGGGCGTCCAGCCCCGCCACTGCGAAGTTGACGTCGGTCAGGGGAAGCTGGCTTCGATAGGCGGTGCCGGCGGAGAGGAAGCGCCATTCACTCCGCACCTCAGTGGAGAGCCGCGACCATGAGCCGGCGCGGGTGACGGTGTGGTCCAACTGGTAGACCGCAGCCACCGCCGGGACCGCCGCGGACACCGTCTCGTACGGCGACAGGCCGGTGGCCGAAGCGTAGGTCTCCGACCCGGAGCTGAGTTTGACGGATACCTTCGCATCGTTGTCAAGCCCCAGGTTGCCCGCGGCGTCACTCAGCGACGTGTACTCGTAGATCGTCATCCTCGTGTTGTCCCGGCCGGAGCTGGCGACCTGAGACGGGCGAGGAGCGAACGGCGCGCCGCCGATCGTCTCGCCCGCGGACGTGCCCGCTGGCAGGGTCCGATCCTTCAAGGTCAGGTCGTGCGACAGGTGGCGGTAGTAGAGCAGCCGCCCGAAGGACCGGTTAGGCGTCATGTACTCGGTGATGTTGCCCGGGATCGCCACCGGAGACGCAAGGTAGACGCCTGTCCAGTCACCCGTGGTCGGCACCGTCAGCAGTAAACCGTTGGTGTTCCTTGCCTGCCCCCGGATTGCGGTGACCGTCCTGGCCAGCCCGGCCGTGACCACCGTCGCCACCGGAGTGGCCGGAACGGTTCCGTCGAAGCTGTGGTAGAGGTCGTACCGGTAAGGGCTCGGCACGTATTCCGACGTCCCCTGCTTCATCAGGATCTCGTGAAGCCGCAGCGAGACTCCGGGGACGGAGAAGGGCGTCACATAGACCTTGTCGGCTCCGTCGCCGGCGAAGCCGGCCAGCCCACCGCCGGGCACGGAGATCCACACGGCGGCGGTGTGGCGGCGCGCGGTGGCGTCGTCGACCGCGATTCGCGTTTCCCTTGCCGTGCTCTCGTCGAACCGGACCGTGGTGCCGGCATTGGTGACCTGGAAGGTCCGGGTGAGCAGGAAACTGCCTGCGTGGCCCGGCCGGCTGTAGAGCGCGACGGCGAAGTAGTCGCCGGAGGGAAGCTGCACGCTGCCGTTCGGGGTGTACTCCTCGTCCTCGGCCGCGTGATAGGCCCAGGTCTGACGGTTCCAGACGTACAGGAGCTTGAAGGAGACCGGGGTCGCGCTGGCGATGGTGAGTTTCACCGGGTAGGTGTCGGCCGTGGCTGCCACCGCCGCGGACTCGCGAGCTCCGGTCGTCAGCTCCATCGCCTGGGCCCGGTGGCCCTTCGGTTGCACCCGCAGCGTCCCGCCGACCGACCCGTACGCATAGCGCCCGGTGGTGTCTGCGTTGGCTGCCGGGAGAACACGGAACAGCGACCCCGGGCGGGTGCCGTCGCCCATCAACTCCAACCGCTCGCCGGTGGCGAGTCGGACCGCCTTCTGCCGGCCATCAGCAGTCGTGACGGTGGCACCGCCGGCCTTGGCGGTCGCCGCGACGTCCAGCGCAGGCGCCGCAACCGAGACAGAACCAGGCAGGGCCACGAGCAGGGTGGTCAGAGATGCGGTGGCAATTAGCCGATACGACCGCAAGTGATACTCCCGAAGGCGAGTCCGTTGGTCGCGCTCGGACACCCCCGGCGCGGCCTCACGGTAGCACCCATTCGCATATGCCGAGGTGATGCTTGATCACCGCGACCGGCGCCAAACCTCCGCGCACATGCTCGTATGTGGCACCGCCGGCCGGTGCTACGGATGCTCACCCCCGGCCGAGCGACGGGACTCGGCCGGCAGCGTTCGCCTGGGCCGTGGCGCACCACCCGGACCTGCCGATCGTGGCGTTCACCTGGCCAGGGCCGGGGCCAGCCGGACCGGGACGACGCAGGTCAACGCGGACCACTCCCTGCCACCCCGGGTCGGCGCGCAGGTCGCTAGACTGAGCGCTCGCGCCCTCGTAGCTCAGGGGATAGAGCAACGGTTTCCTAAACCGTGTGTCGCAGGTTCGAATCCTGCCGGGGGCACCAGTGCGGGGCCCTGACCAGGAATAACCCGGCCAGGGCGTCGGCATCTATCTATGCAATGTTGAATCGCCCCCCGACCCCCCCCCCAGTAACACGGTGGGCGATCAGGTTCTGGTCGACCCTTCCTGTGGGGTGTCGACGGCTGTCCCTGCGTGTCTATCCGGTCCGGCGTGGGTCATGGGGGCGGCGCTCGAGCCTGGTCGTGGCCCGGCTAGCGCCGAGTTGTTCGAGGATGTCGGAGCTGTCCGGGGCGAGAGCGGGCTTGACGATGTAGTGCCTGTTGGTGACCTGCTCGGTGGCGTGCCCGAGCTGGGCTGTGGGTGATCGGGGACCCTCGCCACCGTGGACCCGGCCAACGCCCCGACGTACACATGCGCGACCTCGGCACCGGCCACGACGTGACCCCCGGCACCGTCGCCCGTGAGATCGGCGGACGCAGCCCCGGCGCGGTCCGCAACGCCATGGAAAAGCTCACCGGGGCTGGCGCCCTGTCGCTGGCCGTCCCGATTATGTGGTCCGCCGTACCCGGGTCAGAACCTGCTGCACGTGCCGGTAGTCCTCATCGGAGTCCACTTGCGACAGCAGGAGCTTGCTGATACCAACAGCGAAATACCGTCCCAGGTAATCCGCGATGGTGTCATAGCTCCCGACAAGCAGGGGCGCCGCCGCTTTGCCACTCCGGAACAAGGCGGTCGAGTAGACGCCATCGTACGACTCCCCGCTGGTGGAGAGCTGAGCCAGCCTGCGGCTCCAGTCAGACTCCGATTCCCGCATGAGCGCGGTGCGCGCCACGGCCATCCTGTCGACCGTGTACTTCTTGCGAGCGACCTCCCATGCCTCGTCGCCGGTCTCCCGCGCCAGCAGACCGAGTCGGACCGCGATTTCTGGGCCGGTCCCGCGGCGTGCGGCGAGAAAGTTTTCCGTGAACTGATCCACGGGCTCGGGATGCGTCACCATGACATCGGCCGCCTCCTCGGCAAGTTTCCGGCTTGCCTCGGACGATCCGGCCACAAAGATCCGCGGGCGCAGGGCGGGTTCGATCTGGCATTCCATCCGCAGCCCACGGAATCGGTAGTACCGGCCATCGGCGTCCACCGGCTCGTCGGACGAGAGTAGTCTCCGGAGTACCGCCAAGTATTCCGAGGCCCGGGCGTACCGGTCTTCGTGTCCGAGCGCGTCGTCCACCTGGACAAGCTCATCGGGGGACGAGCCGATGATGACATTGAGATCCAGTCGCCGACGGTGGAGCCGGGTCAGGCTGCTGATCATCTTCGCGGCCGCGAAGGGTGGGAGCGCATAGGGCTGCAACGCGACCAGCGGCACCAGACTCTGGGTCTGGTGCATGATCGCCGCAGCCATCGCCCACGGATCGAGGGTGCGATGGTTGTAGAAGATCAGGACGCCGGTCAGAGCATTCGCCTCGGCACGCCGGGAGAACTCGGCTACCTGCGTCAACGCCGGCTCAGGGGCGTCCGACGACGGTTGGAGAGCTGTCCCGTAGACGTCGAAAGCGTATAGCTGCACAGATTGTTCCTCTCCGGCGCGCCGTTGCGGTGTAGTCCCCACCACTGTTCATCAGTACGGGATGGTGGACCCGCCACTGAGCTCGAACTTGCGGTCGGGGTTGAAGAGCCGGTCCAGGAACCCCTGCCGCCACTGGCCCGGCCTGTCCTCGAGCGTCCCGTACGCGTCGAGGTAAGCCAGGTCGGCGGGTGCCAACCGATCGAGGAGATCGGGGGGAATGGAGTCGGGGTACAGGATCGCGCTGTGATGGAGCGCGTAGTAGAGCTCCCGAGTTCCGTTGAGTTCGGTGGCATGATGCACCAGCTGGTCCAGCAGCTCGGGCGGACTGACCCGGACAGACTCGGCGACGTCGAGAAAGCGCATCAGGTTGATGTCCCGGCCCCGCTCGATGCTGAGATAGCTGGAGGCCTCTTTGTAGAGGTGGAGGCAGACGTCCATCAGGTGGTCGAGCGGGCTGAGCGCGTACGACTCCGTGCCGCAGATCCGTTGGGGAACCGCGCGGTCCAGGACGAGCCCGATGTCGACGCTCCCGGCCGACCGCCGTTGGAACAGATCCAGACAGAGGTCTACATCGAAGACGTCGACCTCTGGGTCGGTGGTGGGCTTCTTGAACGGCAGCGCGTTGTTCAGGTGCATGCCCCAGAACAACTCGGTCGAGCGCTCGTGGGGGATCACCCGGGTTCCCTCGTCGGAGAGCGTGCCTTGGGCGTAGCCGAGATCGGTCAGCACCTCGGCCGCCTGCGGCAGCGAGTCCCGCTCGATCAGGACGTCCAGGTCGCTCATCCGTCGGATACCGGGATCGTCGTAGACCGTCGCACACAGCACCGGTCCCTTGCGCACCGCGTATCGGACACCGCGTCGATTGAGCGTCCGGAAGACGCGCGCGAACTCCGTGAACAGGCTCCGGTTGCGTCGCGTGTTCGCCTCGTACGCGGCCGAGTAGACCCAGGGGTGCGGAATCCGGTAGTGGTCCGTCGGCAACTGCCACAGGCGGTGGTGAGTGATGTTTCGACCGACCAGGCTCACCACCTGCTGGCGCAGGGCCTGATCGAGCAGGTATGCCCAATCCAGGTCATCGTGATCGGTGAGCAGTTTCCGCGCGGCAGCGTCGGTTTCCGGCGTCCACCGCGGACTGGCCAGCACCAGCAGCAGACGCGCCTCCGGTCGTAACGCCGACACCGACGACGTGGGTACCACGGGCGAGGTCATCAGTTGTCCCCCAAGTTCACCATGCTGCGCACACTTGCCGGCCACCGGCGCTGATCGGCACCGTGCCGGTGCGCCAACGCCAGCGCGAGCCGCTCGTAGCCGAAGGCGGCGCAGGCGGAGTGCGCGGGCTGGCCGGTCGGGTCGGCTATCTCGAACACCTCGCCGAAGTGACTCTTGTGGTAGTTGCACGAGGCGACCGCCTGCGAGCAATCGGGACCGACCTCGACCACCAGTTCCCACTTGAGTTCCTGCTCGCGTTGGGTGACGCGGAGCAGACGTTGGGCCCGGCCGAAGAATGGATCGTTCGCGACCACACGCTTCGGTAGCAGGCCGAGTTCTCGCAACCATGCCTCGGCCGACTCCAGCCACGCGTCCCGCCAGGCATGACATTCTGCCCCGCCGCCGAGCCGGACGAATTCCCTCATCCGAAACGACCGGAGCCGACCGGGCTCGTCGCTGCCCTCCTGCCGGAAGCAGGCGCCCTCGACGCTGTACTCGACGGCGTCGGCCAGGCGGCTCCCCTGATGCCGAGGATAGAGCGAGTAGCAGGCGGCCGGGAGGAGTACCAGGTCGGAGAGCGCCTGCTCCGGGTACGGGGGCCCAGGTCGGTGCCCCCCAGCTGCCACGCCGTCGAGGTTCTCTTCCCGACGGGTGTAAACCGCACCGAGCAGGTTCGGGAAACTGTCGACATACCCGGCCCGCTCGATGACCGACCGCGCGATGACGGGCGGCGTCCGGAACGACCGGGCCGGGGGAACGCCTCCCAGCGAGGTCAACGAGTCCCCGAGGCCGCGGATTACGGACTCGACGTCCCCTGTGGACAGCTTGACGCTCGGCGATGCCGGGCGGGCCGGCTGCGGCTCATCGCTCATCTGGGACGCCCGGTGACAGCGACCGCATGCAGGACATGATGTTGTCGACCGAGGCAAAGGTGGCGTGCCGGAGCTTATCGTCGGGGATCTCCACGCCGAACGTCTCCTCCAAGGCCACCATCACCTGGACGCTGGCCAACGAGGTCATGCCCAGCTGCCAGAGGTTCTCGCCGGCGTCGACGCCACTCACGCTGTCGCCGAGGCCCGAGTGCTTCACCAGAATCTCTCTGACCTGCGTTTCCAACTTTCCTCCTGGTAGGTATGGAGTGGGGCGCCAATCACGTGCCGTCCGGGCGGTCGGGCCGCGATCTCCACAGTTCGAGGCACGTTCCTGGACCGGCCGGTCTCGATGTCGAGGATCGGCTCATCCGCGTGCCGGCACCTCTCGCGACGTCGATACATCCACCGAGCACGATCAGATTCCGCTTTCGCCGCGGCGCCTGGCCCGCGCTCTGGGCGCGCCGAAGAACACGGCCGGGCGAGCCGAGGGCTCTTCCTCGGCCATGTCCAGAGGCAGCTGCCGTTGCGTGATGATCTCGCCGAAGCGCTCGTCGCCGTTGACCCGGATCGGGGACGGCACGCGGTGCGCCATGCCATCGCGAGACAGCTGTGGCTGGACGAAGGCACCGGCCATCAGATGCGGAAATGCTGGTCACCACCGCAACGCCACCTCGGACGGCTCGTTAGGCAAAGAGCTCAGGCATTCACGCGAGGTCGGGCGGCTCACGCATTGCTCCCGGCGGCACGACTCCAGCCCTTAACCGCGATTTCGCGGGAACCCATCCGGTGACGGCGCGCGACAGGGCGCAAAGGCACCGGGAGCGCCAAGATTGGTCGATGCGACACCTGGCCTCCGCTTCTTCCTCGCCGATTCGAATCGCGCGTCCTCACGAGCGAGTCGCACTCCGTCACGGGGCCTTACCAGCGTGCCACCGGATGCCCCGACTGGTGCACCGCAGGCGATGACTCCCAAGAGGCCGGCCAGGGACACTGTAGCCGAACTGAGGCGGACCCGGGCAAGCATGTCGATGTGGGTTTCGTCTTCGGCCAGGGCGACGGAACTTGGGTGTGGGTGTCGCCGTTGCGCAGGTGGGGGCAGGCGAAAACCCGCCGTGCCGCCGTGAGCTGCGTGACCAACGTCGAAACGCTCGATGTGGGACGGGGTCTGCGCCGGCCTCGCATCCCGGCCGGGTCTGACATACATGGCCCGCCATTCTGTGCGGAGGCCAGGCGGTACGCAGGGTCCACCCGTAGGCGCCCTTCGGGTAGTGTGATAGTCATGCGTCATCGCACGGTGGTCGGCGTTCTCCTGGTCATCGAGTCCGATTCGGAGGTTCTACTCGGTCGTCGAACGGGTTCGACCTTCGGCGAAGGCTGGTGGCACCTGCCAGCTGGTCACCTCGAGTCGGACGAGTCGGCAATTGCCTGTGCGCGTCGTGAGGCAAAAGAGGAGCTCGGCATGAACCTCACCGATGCAGATCTGGGCCTGGTCCACGTGCTTCACCATCGCGATCCAGACGAGGCTCGGCTGCACCTGTTCTTCAGGGTGTCGAAGTGGCGCGGGACCATAATCAACGCTGAGCCGCATCGTTGCAGTGAGCTTCGATGGTTTCCGTTGTCTCGCCTTCCCGAGCAGACCATCCCCTATACGGCGCAGGCGTTGCACGCTATTGGCCGTGGGGAATCGTTCGGGGTTGGCGGTTGGCAAGCCTGATAGATCAGTCGCAGCTCGGTGTTCGGGCCACGTAGCGGCGGACCGCTTGAGGCGGGCGCAGAAGCGCTTTCCGGCGTCGCCGATCAACTGGTGCGGACGTTCGTCTCTCCAGCACCGCTGACCGCCGGAGCCGCCCGGGTGGGCAGCCCGCTCGCGGTGCTGCCGGTGCTGTTTCACCTGCTCTGGCGGCAGGGTCCTGACGGTCGATCTCTTTGGTGCCGCACCGGCCAAATTTTCCATCGTCGGAGAAGCGAACCGCACGGGGTCATGACCGTGCTGCCTGCGTACGGCCTGCTGGACGCCGTCCCCGCGACGGCGTTGCAGGAGGCGTTGTATTGGGGAACAGCAGACCCTGGAGATTCTGGTCGGTGTTCTTCCGGACGATCAGGAGCGGCGACCGCAGTTCGACCCGCGACGGACCTTGGCGGAGCGGGACGCAGCAAAGGACTGACAAGGTGCGGGCGCTATACGAGTCGGATCACTCCTGATCAGGAGACACGTTCATGTTCGTGGGCCGTATCGCCGACTAGCCTTGTTGAAGGGCCGCGGCCGTCTTCGACTTGGTAGGCAAGCGTGGACTGCGGCCACTTCAGGACTTTCAGCTCCGGCCAATGACTCAGCCAACGGGCCACCTTCTTTTCATACACCGCAGCTGTCGCCTGGACCGCATTGGGTCTGACTACCATGTTGAAGATATCCGACAGCCCATAAGGGGCGTAGACCGACAACGTCCGGTCGGCCTCCTGACGAACGCCTACGCTGCACGCAGTAGCGACGAAACTATCGATTGCGGCCTCGGTCGACTCATATGGTGGACAACTGATCCCGAACTTTCGCTCATACCACAGATGGACCCGAGCCTGGTTGCGGATCTCCACCATGGAGGTCGAGTCTTCGAAGACCTCACGCCCTTTGCGGATCACGGCGTCCTCCGCCTCCCACGACGTGTCGGTGTCGTCAAAGTAGAAGAGATCGTAATCACGGATCCCCCACTCGACCGGCCGACCGGTCATTCCGTTCCATATCGTCTGAAAGATTGCGCCGGAGGTCACATAGCAATTCGGGAGGTTCATGCCTGCCGCTCGATTCAGTACCTCGAACAGCACCTCGTTCCTGCTTAGCACCTCCTTGAACACGACGAGTTGTTCGGCCAGTGAAAACCGTGCGGGATTCATGATCACCCCGTTATCGTCGTCGGGCCGCATCCACATCGATCCGCGTCGCCCGAGCGCTACCGGACGAGGCGCCGAATACAAGGAATCATGGGCAAATTCGCCTTACCATGCGTTGTGACACGGGCCAGCACCACCGCCCTCCGTCTCAGGCCGCGGGGAGCATATCCATCAGGTCCTGCGCCACTTCGGCTGGAGACTTACCCTGATGACGGTATACAAGCCAGCCGTGGCTCTCGGCCAGGTGGAGCAGGATTGCACGAACCTCGGACTGATAGGCGACGAAACCGGGGGACGTCTCGGCACCCAATGAGCGGGTTTCCCCTACAGTGAAGTCCCCTGCCAGTCGATCCTCCGCAACCTCCGGCGGCACATCGAGAACAATGACCACGTCCGGCTGCACAATACTGCCGAAAAAACTGAAGATTTCCTCGGCACTGTTTACACGGCCTGTCGCCATGCGGGCGGTGAGTTTGCCCACCCAGCCGTCCACCACCACGAAGCCCTCTTTGTCGACGAGTTGCCCTTCTTTGATCTGCTTGCCCAGGGCAGACAGGTAAGCGGCATGAAGATGCATCCAATGCCGCTCCCCGAGAAGGTGAATCGGAGAGTTCTTGCTGTTTGTCCAGATCGCCTCGGCTAGTAAGGAAAGGTGCTTCGTCACATAATCGTCCAAAACGCCGGGCGTCCGCTTATTGAGGGCGATTGCCTCGTGTCCCGACTTCCGTAATGCCTCGACCAGATTCCGGGTGGCTGTCGTCTTGCCGGACCCGTCGATCCCCTCGATTGCGATGAACAGATCGCTTCTGAGTTTAAGCACACAGGTTCCTTCGAAGATGAGCATGGATCAGTCAGGTCGGTGGCACACGGAATCCCGCGGACGGAGCCGCGCTAGTCCTACGGTGCGGTCGGCTCGTTGACCACGTCGAGCGGAAACGGCGAGGATTCCGGGCGACACGATAGATACACTAGCTGAAGGCGTCGGCACCCGGTAGTGTGTCCTCAGTGAACGCCGAAGAGCTCGACAGCCCCCTCCTCCGGACGCGCACCAAGCTCAACATTCACGATGTGATGCGGTCTGGTTGGCTGCGGCCAGAAGATCTGCCCCGCGATGACGTCGCGGCGGCCGAACAACTGTACGCTGATATTCACCGTGATGACCAGCGACTGTTTGAGATCAGAGCCGCGTTCATCGATGATATCGAGCGCCTTACGGGTGCGACCGCGTCCGATATCGGCTCCTTCGGTCTGGGGTTGAATCTTGCGGCCTCGGATCTCGACCTCGGAGTAGCCTGGCCAAGGGATCGCCGCCACGAATTGCGGGACCTGCTCGAACCGGCATTCACCCACCTAGGCGACAGGCAAACGCGCTTCGCTAACGTTCGAACGGTGTTCTCCGCCGCACGTGAAGGCATTGAGGTCGACCTGACCGTACTATGTCAGCAAGACTACGACATGGCGCGCGGAATGCATGCGGCAATTGCCGATCAAATGTTGCTGGCGGAGAAAATTGCATTCACCTGGGTGAAGAGCCTATTGCACGAGGCAGGTCTGAAGAAGGAGTACAACCGGTGGAAATCAGCACCCTACCACCGATTCTGCCCTGAATTCGCGCCCTCGCCTGAAGGCTCCTGAGCCGAACGTGCCGCGGTAACCCGCGCGACTCTTACGGTCAAGTCCGGTATCCGGTGCCGGCAGCACGGGGGCTGAGCCTTCGAACGTCGTGCAGGGGGGAGGAACGTGCGCTCGACGCCCAGCGCAGCTTGCCCCCACCAGGAGCGACGCAGTCATTGCCGCCGTCGAGTTTGCCGCCATCGTTCGCGAAATCGCTCACCTGGAACGACGGGCGCCGAGGCGGCCAGACACGTCCAGTCACCGGAGTGGGCTGCCGGGTATACCGAACAACGGAGAACGATTCTAGTCACCGTGTTCAGTCGCAGTTATCTCCCGCGTTGATGAGCCGCCAGCCGTCCAGCTCCTGCCACTGACGGTATTCCCGCTTCATCAGGCGTGCCTGATCCTCTGGCATGCCAGATGCCACGCGTCGCACCGTCTCGCCCAGTTTGCCGGCAAGCTCGCCGAGGCGACTGTCCATAACCTGTCGAAGGTCAGCATCGATCTTGTCGTCCGCCACCACATCAGGCGAGTACTTGCCGATGATGGACAACATGTCGGTGAACACGGAGAACGCAGCGTCTTTGATGACGACCCGCGCCTCTCGCGCCAGCCGACGTGGCTCGCCTTCGTGAATTTTCTCCAGAGACTTGAGCGTATAGTCGAGGGCGAAGTTGCGATCCACCCACATCTGCGCATGCAGCGAGCTGCGCCCGATCCGCCAATCCAGGAACCTGGAATCCACCCGCCCCATTGAAGGGCGAACGTTTCCCGTGAGTCCTGCGGCCTGCGCGAGATTAGTATAGGCGGCGCCGATGAGGCATTCCATCGAGACCATCATGTATGAAATGGTCTGGTAGAAGGGGCGCTCGCGAGAATGCTTCCTAACGAAATCCTCATCCCTGACACCATCGGCGATCTCCTCGACGGACAGGTGAGGAAGGGGCTTCAGGAGAAGGTCTGTACGACCCTGAAAGGCGTGAGTTGCCTCCAGCTCGTGCAGCGACATCAACGGGTCGAAAGTGATGTAGGTGAACCGTGTCGGCACACCGAGGGCCGACAGCGTACGGATACCCAAGGCGTTCTGCTCGCCAGTAGTCTCCTTGTTGAATCGCTGAAGAATCGACGACACGCCCGACTCGATGCCGAAGAGGCATCGACGAAGACCGGACTGTACCAGCTCCCGCCACATCGATCCGCGCTCGATATGCCAGCTGCGCTCGTTCTCGGGCATCACTACCTGGTCGATTCGACAGCTGGTCTCCCAAGAAAAGCCCGCTCTATGGATTTCCTTCGCCATGCTCAACGCACGTGGCACGGCGTCTGATCCACGACCGATGAACTCTTCGTCGACAAAATAGAGAGTACGTGAGACCTCCGGGTACTTGTCAAAAACGCGTCGCATCTCCTGCAATAGCCACGGAAAGTTTTCCGGAACTGCGCCCGCCCACGTGCCTTTGTGGCCACGCGGACAGAAAGAGCAGTAGTTGGTGCATCCTCGCGATCCTTCTAGCTGGGCTACACCGCGGTGGCGAAAGGTGTCCTCAAGGAGATCCAGCTCGGGAAAGTAGTCGGTTTGCAGCCGGTTGGAAACGGAGGCCGTTCTGCGATAGCTACCAATGGACATCGTGCCCGCACCGCGGGCAGCTCCGTGGTAACCGATCCCGCGGACCTCTGCGGTCTTGAAGTCTCCGTGCCAGAGGCCCAAGATGTCCTGCACGGTTGGCTCGCCCGCCCCTCGGGCGATCAGCAACTCGGGGAACTGTTCTAGGAGGACCTTCTCGTTGCGGGCGGTGAGGCTGCCGCCGGCGAGCACCATAGGCGGCCGGGGCAGTTTGTACGCCTCATCCAGAAGTCGTACCATCAAGTCATGCTGGCCAAAGGTGGCAGAGATTCCCAGGATCTCCGGCGGCTCGCCGTGCAGCTGTTCCAGAATGTCTTCCACCGTCACGCCCAGTTGCATGTCCAACAGTCGCACCTCGCCCAGTAAAGTTGCTCGGGCGGCTCGTGCCAGGTCAGATATCCCGAGAGGGAAGCGGGGTAGCGGAAAATGCTCTGGATGGTAGAGAGCCGTCAGTAGCATGCGGGGTCGAGTGAGCCGCCGAACGCCATCCGGTGTCACCCGCGCCAGTGATAAACTCCGCTCCGGGTTGTCGATCTCGATCCGGCCGGCGGTCCAAGCCGGCCATTCGCGTGAGCTGTGTGGTGCTCCGGAGAGGTCAGCGAGATGCCATCGATCGATGGCCTTGTCTTCGGCGATGATGAGACGCCTATCCATCGTCCCGGTTATCACGAGACGCCCGACCCGGTCACCAAGGACTCGGGCCAGCTCGTGTTTCATAGCCTCCGGGCTGGTGTAGTTCAGCTCGTTTGCCGTCTGTCGGCCCACCGAACGTTCGATTCCGAGCTGCTCCAGCATCTCGACTACCTGTTTGGCGGCATGGCCTACCGAACTCGCTGACACCTGCAATCCTCCCCGTAAAATACCTGTCTCTCAACCGGGCAAGGCGTATGAGTCGAGTCGCACTCATGGTCACCTTCCATCGACCCGGGTCAGTCGACAGCTCCGCCGTGTCCGCGTAAGCCGTGTCCTCTCCGAGCCCGCGCAAGAGACCCGGTGGCCCAGGAACAAGACTCGATCATTCCGTTCGCGCCTCAATCTCCCGGATCAAGTCGGATGACACCTGCACACGTCACGCCTCGCTCATTGCAATCCTGAAAGCGTCGGCAAGCGCTCCAAGTGGTAAGGGCGAAACCAGTTGACCGTCACCGATCTGTGCACGTTGGGAAACATGCCGAACTTTCAAGATGCGTCGCGCAGTTGGCGGAACAGGCGGAGGTGGGCTTCGTGATCCAGAGAGTTGCGTCCGACGCCCTCGTAGAAGGAGCGGCAGAAGGAAAACTCGTCGTAGATGGATTCCAAAGCCTCGCCCATCGCCAGAACTTCATCGACCTTGGGTTCGGGGTGACCCGCCAAGGGCGTTTCCGGGTCGGCATGCAAGACGTTGATCACAGGTATTGCGCCTCGCTCGGCGGCTTGTCTCATGCCTGCGTACAAGCTGTCCAGAGGCTCGAGGCCGCCGACGAAGATGCTGAAGACGTGGCCGGGCCCGAGGACGCTTACTGCCTTGTCGAGGCCTCGGTTCAGGTGGGCTTGGCCGCCCAATTCCTCTTTGCCGGGGCAATACTTCGCGAAGAGTTCGGGATCGTGGACCTCGGTATTCATCGCGATGTCCACATTCAGGCCCTCGAGGCGCTCGACGAGGTCCAGCTTGTATGGAGGATAGACGATCAGATGCAACTCGACGTTGCGGCCGGATGCGTCCACTGCCAGACGCGCCGCTTCGACAAGGTCGACATAGTGGCTGAAGCTCTTGTCGACGTCACGGAAGTTGCCGCCGTTGAGCATGACCTGCACGACGGGGCAACTATGGTCAGACAAGGCAACGTCGAGCGCCTCGCGAACCTGTTGAGCGGACATCGCGTATGCAAATTCGTCCTGGCGGCTGCGATTGGGCCCCACGCTGCAATAGTGACATGCTGCTTTCATGTCGACCAAAGCGCAGTTGCCGTAGGCGAAAAGCCCCAAGGAGCCACCGCCGTAGAGGGTGATGAGACTGTTGACGGCTTCACCGCTTGCGGTCGTCTGCTCGTAGAAGGCCGGGGCGCGCGGAAAGTCGATCACATGTTCGCGGCCGCTTCTTTTGTCTATTACCAGGTATTTGCCGTCTCGGAAGTCCATGCTCCAAGGGCTGGTTATCTTGGCGGTGGCGGAGACAACCACCTTTCCAGGAGCAAGGATGATCTCCTGCGGCAGTCCTGTCTGCAAGAAGGACAAATCATCGGCGTTCCCGTATGCTCTTCTCTTGAAGAGGTACGGTGGGCCATATGTGCGAATGAACTCAGCCGTCGGAGCGACGCCGTGTTGCAATAGCTCTGCTTTGAGTCTCACTAACTCGGCGACGTCAAGCATTTGTGTGTTATCCACAAGTGACACACGAGCCTCCGAACCATGTCGTCTCGGCGCGCGGAGCCACCGATTGGCCAGCATCCAGACAGACGTTCGTCTACTCACGGGGCCTGAACGTCCGACGTGGTTCAAGCGAGTCAACCACAGGCATGTTGTGGAGGCAAGGGGCGTCCGTCCACTCTCCTCAGTCGTCAAGTCCGTGCTTGGTGGTCGTTGTCGGACATGACCTGCGTCGATATAGGCTATGCCTTGGCCTCGCTTCGGGCTGGATTTCGTTCGTAGCGTCGCGTGAAGCAGCCCCAGCTAGCTGGGTAGCCGCCGATCGATGGCAGGGATGGTTGACCTCATCTGTGCCACCTGGTCAGGATATTGACGGGGGATGTGGTGCCTTTGGGGCTGCTCATCGTCGCTCGGCGGGCCAGAGTCTCGGATTCCGAGATCAACGCGCCTCCGCAGGGTGGATCTTGCGCCTCCGTAACTGGATAGGCGCTGTCGTTGATCTTCCAGCGCGGTTGGCGGTACATGCGCTCGAATGAACTGGTCGAAGCCGTTGTCGGACGGACTGGCCAAACCGGGGCCTGATACACCAGCGGGAGACATGTTCCAGGTTTCTATGCGGGCTTTCCGGCGCGGAAGAAGCCGGAGTGCCGAGTCGCGAGGCCACCGATTGGCGCCAACCGCGCCCCTGGCGCCTCACCAGCTCGGCTGATCCTGCGGCACATAGGATCCGAAGTAGATTGCTGTCGGCCGGAGGGGATGACTGTGCCAGGACGTTTCATCGCATTGGAAGGGCCCGACGGCGTTGGTAAGACGACGCTGGCGAAGCGGTTGGGCACCGTCGACTATGCGGGTGCTGTCGCCATGCTGCCATCCAGGTCCACTGCTGGCTCTGACGAGCCAGCTCCGCTCGTTTTCGTCAGCCGTCGTCAAATCTCGGCGACGTCGGCGTACTCCGCCGATCTGATGCGGCAGCTGGCTGACGTCCTGTGGCACAGCGGCGAAGCGACCGACCTGCCCGACGCGTTCTGGGTGGCGGTCCAGGCCGCTTGGGCGACCGCCCACGGCACAACGGTTCTCGGTCCGCTTCTCGAGGCCGGCTACGACGTCATAACGGACGGCTGGGTTTACAAGTTCTTCTCGAAGCTTCTCGTGCAGGGCTACACGCTCGACCAGCTTGAGGTCATTTTCGGCCGGGTACGCATGCCTGACGCGGTCATCCTGCTGGCAGCCGATCCTGGTGCTCTCTACGACCGGAGGCAAGCCGAGTTCCGTCCCTCCGAGCTCGGCATGCACGCGGGTTACCAGGCGCTCGGGCGCGACACGTTCGTCACCTACCAGCGCCAGGGTCTCGTCCGCCTGCAAAACCTCGCCAATGCGCTTGGCTGGCACACCGTCAACCTCGACCCGGCTGTCAGCGTCGACGACACCCGCGACCTACTCACACCTGTCGTCAACGCTGCTCGCACCGTTGCTCGGGCCACCGCCACGGCCCCGTCATCCGAGCCGACGGCACCCAGCGCCGGTCCCGATGGCGTCACCTTGCCCCTGGCCGGTGAGCCCTGCTCGACCTGACCCACCTACGTAACGGCGACACCCCTGACCCGGCTGGCGTGCGGATTCGAGATCGGCGTGACCACCGACTGGCGCGAATGCCCCCACGTTGTCGCGTCGCCCGGCGCACCGGCGAAATATGAACCGTGCTGTCCGGGCCGCGTCGATCAGACGGAGCGCGACGTTACCGAAATCCGTACGAAGCTGGCAGCGGCGCTTCATCGGCCATCAATGCCCTACGGTTGACCCGGTGTCGGGCACGGACGTCCGTAGGATCTGGACCGGGCGAACGTGTCCCCCGCTGGATTAGCTCGGGGGCTGTTGTCATTCGGACGGAGTACATCGATGTTGACCATGCAAGACGCGCTCGCGCGGCTCTCTGAGTACTGGGCGGGGCAGGGCTGCCTGAGCGTCCAGCCGATGAACACGGAGGTCGGAGCCGGCACCTGGAACGCGGCCACCTTCCTGCGTTCTCTCGGTCCCGAGCCGTGGCGGGTGGCGTACGTGGAACCATCGGTACGGCCCGATGACTCCCGCTACGGTGACAACCCGAACCGCCTCCAGACCCACACCCAGTTCCAGGTCGTGCTCAAGCCCGAGCCGGGCAACGCCCAGCAGCTCTACCTGGACAGCCTCGCCGCGCTCGGCATCGACGTCGTCGCCCACGACGTCCGTTTCGTCGAGGACAACTGGACCTCGCCGGCGCTCGGCATGTGGGGCCTGGGCTGGGAGGTCTGGCTGGACGGCCTGGAGATCACCCAGTTCACCTACTTCCAGCAGGCCGGTGGCATCAACATCGAGCAGTCCGCGGTGGAGATCACCTACGGTGTCGAGCGGATCATCATGGCCCTGCAAGGGGTGACCACCTTCAAGGACATTGAGTACGCCCCCGGCGTCAGGTATGGCGAGATGATCGGCCAGGCCGAGTACGAGATGTCGCGGTACTACCTGGACGACGCCGACATCGAGACCAACCGCTCGCTGTTCGAGCTGTACACGGCCGAGGCCGGCCGGATGCTCGACGTCGGACTGCCCGTGCCCGCCCACGGCTACCTGCTCAAGAGCTCGCACGCGTTCAACGTGCTGGACGCGCGCGGCGCGGTGGCCACCGCCGACCGGGCGGCCGCGTTCGGTCGGATGCGCCGGCTCTCCCGGCGCATCGCCGACCTGTGGATCAGCCGCCGCGAGGAGCTCGGCTACCCCCTCGGCATCGCCCCGGCGGTTACCGCCGCCGTCCCGGTCGCGACGGAGCAGACCGAGACGTCCGCGGCCCGCCGGTTCGTGCTGGAGGTCGGCTGCGAGGAACTGCCTCCCGCCGAGGCGCCCGCTGCGGCCGCCGCCCTGGGTCGCGAGGTGGAGACCCGACTCGATGCCACCCGGCTCGCCCACGGCGCGACGCGGGTGTACGCGACGCCCCGCCGGCTCGTCGTCGTGGTCGACGACGTCGCCGCCCGGGAGGAGGATTTCACTCGTTCGATGAAGGGGCCCAAGCTGGCCGCCGCGTACGACAAGAACGGTGAGCCGACCGGTGCGGCGAAGGGCTTCGCCCGTTCTCAGGGCCGTGAGGTCGCCGAGCTGGACCGGATGGATCTCGACGGCGTCACCTACGTGGCGGTCACCCGCCAGGAGCAGGGCCGCTCCGCCCTTGACGTGTTGGCCGAGGTCACCGGCCGTGCGGTCGGCACCCTGCGGTCCGCCAAGAACATGCGATGGAACGACCCCGCCCTGGCCTTCAGCCGCCCGATCCGCTGGCTGTTCGCGCTCTGGGGCCCCGACGTGGTGCCGATGACCGCGTCCGGTCTCGCCTCAGACCGGCAGACCCGCCTGCTCCGGACGAGCGAACAGCCGGTCGTGTCTGTCGCCACCGCCGAGCAGTACCTGGACGTGGTGGCCGCCGCCGGCATCGTGGTGGATCCGGCCGAGCGCCGGCGGCTCATCGGCGAGCAGTGCGCCGAGCTGGCCGCCGCCGTCGGCGGCACCGTCGACCTGGCCGCCGAGTCGCGGCTGCTGGACCAGATCACCTACCTCGTCGAGCAGCCGACGCCACTGCTGGGGGCGTTCTCCGAGCGCTACCTGGAACTGCCCGAGGCGGTGCTCACCACGGTGATGCGCAAACACCAGCGCTACCTGCCGGTCCGGGACGCCAGCGGCGGCCTGCTGCCTTCGTTCGTCGCGGTGGCCAATGGCCCGATCGACGTCGATCTGGTCCGCGCCGGCAACGAGGCGGTACTGCGTGCCCGGTACGAGGACGCGGCGTTCTTCTACCGTGCGGACCGCGGTATGCCGCTGCCCGCACTGCGTGACCGTCTGGAGAACCTCACCTTCACCGAGGAACTCGGCTCGATGGCGGACCGGGCGTCCCGGGTCGGCGCGCTGGGCATGCGGCTGGCCGGCCTGGTCACCATGACCGACGACGAGCGCAAGACACTGGAACGCGCGGTCGGCCTGGTGAAGTTCGACCAGGGCTCGCAGCTCGTCACCGAGCTGACCAGCCTGGCCGGCATCATGGCGGAGGAGTACGCCCGGCACGGCGGCGAATCGGAAGAGGTCGCCGTCGCAATCGCCGAGGCGGAGATGCCGCGGGCCTCGGGCGACGCGCTGCCCGCGTCACTTCCCGGCGCTCTGCTCTCCGTGGCCGACCGGCTCGACCTGATAGTCGGCCTGGCTGCCACCGCGGGACTGCCCACCGGGTCCAGCGACCCGTTCGCGGTCCGGCGTGCCGTGCTCGGCGCGCTCGCCGTGCTGCGTTCCCAGTCCGCGCTGGCCGCCCTGGACCTCCGCGCGGTCCTCGCCCTGGCGGCCGAGCAGCAACCGGTACCGGTCGCGCTGGAGAAGCTCGACGAGGTGCTCGAATTCATCAGCCAGCGTTACGAACAGAGCCTCACCGAGGCGGGCACCCCGACCCACCTGGCCCGCGCCGTTGCCGTACGGGCCGGGCGCCCATGGCTGGCCGACCTCACCCTGAAGCAGCTCGCGGCGGCCGTGACCGACGAGGACTTCCAGTCCCTGGCGACAGCCATCGGCCGGTGCAGCCGCATCGTTCCGGCCGGTCACCCCGCCGGATACCAGCCCGGTGATCTCGTTGAGCCGGTCGAGCTCGACCTGCACCAGGCCGTGACCCAGGTCCGCTCCGAGCTGGACCCGGAGGCCGACCTGGACACATTTCGGCGCGTCGCCGGCCGCTTGGTCGTCCCGGTCAACGCCTTCTTCGACGAGGTGTTCGTGATGGCCGACGCGCCGCAGCTCCGGGCGGCCCGGCTCGGTCTGCTCGCCTCCGTCCGCGACCTGGGCGAGGGCGTCCTGGACTGGTCTCAGCTGCGCGGCTGAGGCGGTGGCGTGCGGGATTCCGGCCCGGTGCCGGGGTCCCGCCGACAGCGGTGACCACCGGCTTCAGGTCCGGCCGGCTCGGTCCGGCCGGCCCGTGATGGTCAGCTCGTCGGTGCGGACCTCGCCGGCCGCGCCGAGCGGCACGGAAAACTCGGCGAGCTGCTCCCGCTGGGCCGGATCCTGCTCACCCGGATCCGGCCAGCGTCGAGGGTCGGTCACCACCCGCCCCACAACAGGCGGCCGGGATTGACGCGGATCACCTCGTCGAGGGCCACCCCGGCCGCTTCCGCGCTGGCGCGCAGCCGGGCACACGTCGCGGCCACCTCGACGCCGAGCACCCGCCCGTCGTCCCACGGCTGCCGGTGCCAGGGAGTATCCAGGGAGAACACCACGCGTCCTGGGTGCTGTCGCAGCAGTCGAATCAGCAGCTCGTCGGGAGGCTCCGGGACGTCACCGACCGTCCGCTGGCGGATCACCTCCCAGGGCGAGACCTCCAGGTAGGCGCTGGGATACTCGGCGACCCGGGAGACGGCCGCGTTGAGGAAGGCGGCGTGCGCGATGCTGACCCGCACACCCAGCCGGTCGGCCTCGGGCAGCAGGTCACGCAGGATCTCGTCGAGGTCACCGAGCCGACCGGCGGGCGAGCAGTGCACGATCAGCGGCACCTCGAGTTCGGCCGCCAGGTCGAGGTAGCCGCCGCGGACGTATTCGACGACCGGGGTGCCGGCCGCTGGCGGATGCCACTTCAACGCCGAGACGGCCGGCAGCCAGAGGGCGTACCGCTCGGTGAACAGCTTCGCCGGTCGCGCTGGGTCGGCCAGCAGCGCGACCAGCGGCGACACGTCCGCCCGCCGCCACCCGGCACACGCGGCGATCAGCGCGTCGTTACGGGCGTCCGATTCGGCGACCGCGGTGGCCGGATCGGTACGCGTGCAGGCCGGCTTGAACGTGCGGTAGAACGGCATGGGCAACGTGAGCACCGCCGTCCGGGCGTCGCCTACCTCGAGAGCTTGACGCGCGCCGTCGAGCACGCCGGCGAGCTCGGTCAGATCTTGCCGGTACAGGTGGCGGCCCGGGTTGTCCTGGTACAGAAGCTCTGAGCCGACGTGCTCGTGGACGCTCACCAAGCCCGCCCCGCGCGCCGACGTGCGATGGGCGGCGAGCGCCTCGAGCACCTGCTCAGACGACATGCACGTGCTCCTGTCCAACGGAGGTGGCCGGGACGATCGACGCGCGGACCAGCGCCGCGACGATGACCACGCCGACGACCAGAATGGTGCCGATCAGCAAGGCGGGCTGCCCGGCGCCCAGCGTCAGCCCGGCGTAGGCGGGTCCGGCGATGAAGCCGATCGACGTGGCGATCGAGTACGCGCCGTTGTACCGGCCCCGGCGCCCGTCGGTGGCGAACCGGTTGACCAGGGTCGGCAGCGCGGTGGCGAAGCACACCTCACCGACGGCGAAGACGGTCATGGCGCCGCCCGCGTAGGCCAGCGCCCACCCGCGGCTGTCCATGGTGGCCGCCAAGGCGAGAAACAGCCACGAACCCGACCACAACACCGCGGCGGCCGTCGCCACCTGCCGCGGGGTCCTGGCCTGTAGCAGGTCGCCGAGAAGCAGCTGAGTGATGACGACGACGATCGTGTTCAGCACGAACAGCGTAGCCAGACTGCCGCTGCCCAGCGGCGTCGACGTGATGACGAAGGCGGGGAAGCCCGACTCCAGCTGCCCGTACCCGATGAAGTACAGCAGCACGACCAAGGCCAGCAGGATGACGAACGGGCGTTGCCGCAGCACGGTCCGATAGCTCGTCGGAGACGGTGTGCCGGCCGGATCGGGAGTCCGGGCCCGGGTCTGCCGGCGCAGCCGGGCGGCGAGGACGGCCATGCAGGCCGCGGCCAGCAGGTACGAGACGGCGTCGCACAGGTACAGGATCCGGAACGACCAGATCTGCTCCACGTGGCCGACGAAACCGCCGAGCACGCCTCCGATAGCGATGCCGGCGTTCACCACGGCGGCGTTGAACCCGAACACGGACTGGTGCTGATGCTCGGGGGTGACGTCGGCCAGCACGGCCATGAAGGCGGCGTTACCCCCCACGCCCATCCCGACCACGAAGGCCGCGACGACCGCTCCGGTCGTGTTCTGCACGAACGCGTACGAGGCCACGCCGATCGCCGCCATGGTCAGATTGGTGGCGGACGCGGTGGCCGCCCCGAACCGGTCGGCGGCGAGGCCGGCCACCAGGCCACCCAGGATCGCGGCCACCGAGGTGACGCTCAGCAGGGACGCGGCGGCCCGGGTCGACAGACCCACCGCGTCGTGCAGGTAGACCACGAGAAAGGGCAGGACGAGTCCGTTGCCGATCGAGGAGACCGCGTTGATGCCCAACAGGAAGCGGCTGGCCGGCGGCAGGCTGCGCAGCTGACGGACGGCTTTCACCGGTCCTCACCGACCAGGGCCGCGTGTACCGCGATGTCGTACCGCACACCGTGCCGGACCAGCCGGCCGCGCATGACGCCCTCGTGGTCACGCAGGTGCGGCACCGGCACGGTCGTGTAACGCTGGACGTCAGGAGCCTGGCACGCCTCGTACACGGCCGTGGCGTCGGTGTCCCGCCACGGCCGCAGGCGGACCTTCTCACCCGTCAGGGTCGGCTGCTCCTCGGCCCAACGCAGGTCACGTGACACGGCTTACCTTTCTCCCGTGGTCACGGCGGCCGACGCGGCCGGCCGCACGGTGGCCTTCTCGATGGCGGACCCCCCGAATGCGTGGCGGATCCGGTACTGCCCGTCCGGGATCCACCGGTCGGCGTGGCGCCGGCGGAACACGGCGACGAGCGCGCGCAACTGCTGTCGGGCCAGGACCGCGCCGAGGCAGAAATGCGGGCCGCGGCTGAACGCGAGATTGGGGCGTCCGTTGCGGCCCGGCCGGAACTCGTCGGGCTGGGCGAAGACGGACGGGTCCCGGTTGGCGCCGGCCAGGACCAGGACCACCCGATCGCCCTGGCGTACGTCGCAGCCGCCGTAGGAGAATGCCTCCCGGGCGCACCGCGGGGCGAAGTGGAACGGGGTGTGGAACCGCAGGGCCTCCTCCACCCAGGCGTCGTCGTCCTGCGGGAGGTACATCGCGTTACGCCCGTCCAGCAGCTCGGCCACGACCCCCGCGGCCACCGTGCCGACGGGCTCGATGCCGCCGGTGAGCAGCTGGACCCAGATCGCGACGACGTCGCCGCCGTCGAGCGTGCCGTCGGCGAGCCGATCCGCCAGGATCGGTGCGATCGGTCCGTTGCCGCGCGGCAGGACCACGTCGACGACGTACCGGTGCAGGGCTTCGACCGTAGCGAGGGCGCGTTCCGCGACTGCCAGATCGAGGGAGCCCATGGTCAGATAGGCGATCAGGTCATCGGAGTGGCGGGTCATCGCCGGCCACTCGTCGGCCGTGATGCCCAGCAGCTCGCCGGTGCAGCCGACGGCGAACGGCCGGGCGAGATCCGCCACCAGGTCGCCGTGCTGAGACATGCCGCCGAGCAGGCTCTCGGCACGGTCGGTGAACGACTCGCTCATCGCCATCACCGCGGCCGGGCGGAACAGCGGCGCGACGGCGGCGTGCAGGCGGCTCTGGTACGGCGGGTCGGCGAAGATCATCCACCGTCCGATGTGCCGCTCCACGCCCGTGAAGACCCGGCGGGGCACCGGCGGCAGGCCGGCCAGAAGTGCCTCCTTGTTGCGTCCGCCGAGCCGCTCGTCGAGCAGCAGCCGGGAGACGTCCCGGTAACCGGTGGCGTACCACGCCGCGGTGGCTTCGTGCCACACCAGCGGGCCCTGCTCACGCATTTGCGCGTACCAGGCGTACGGATCCTCGGTCATCATGACATCGACTCGGCGGACAGCGTGACCTCGTGCATCCACCCGAACGGATCGGCCCGCCGGCCGAACTGGATGTCCAACAGGTCGTCGCGCAGCGCACCGGTCAGGGCGCCGGAGCGGCCGTCGCCGATCCGGTGCCGCTCGCCCCCGGTGACCACGGCGCTGATCGGCACGACCGTGGCGGCGGTGCCGCAGGCGAACGCCTCCTTGACGGCCGGATCGCCGATCAGCTCGGCCAGGGTGATCGGACGTTCGGCGACCGGCACGCCGCGGCTCCGCGCCAGGCCCAGCATGCTGGCCCGCACGTTGCCCGGCAGGATCGTGCCGGAGAGCGGGGGAGTGACCAGCTCGGGTTCCCCGCCCTTGGTGGCCCGGACGCAGAAGAAGTTCATCGCCCCCAGCTCCTCGACGTAGCGCCGTTCCTTCGCGTCGAGCCAGAGCACCTCGTGGCAACCGTTCTCGACCGCCATCCGCTTCGCCCGCAGGCTGCCTGCGTAGTTTCCGGCGCACTTGGCCGCACCGGTCCCGCCCGGCGCCGCCCGGATCTGGCTGTCGGCGCACCACACGTCGATGGTGTCCGCGCCACCGGCGAAGAAGTGGTCCACCGGCGAGGCGATGACCATGAAGAGGTACTCGTTGCTGGGCCGGACACCGAGGTTGGACTCGGTGGCGATGACGGTCGGGCGCAGGTAGAGGCTCTGCCACTCGCCGCGCGGGACCTGATCGGCGTCCACCCGGACCAGTTCCGTGCAGGCCTCGAGAAACATGTCGATCGGCACGGCGGGCATGGCGAGGCGTTCGGCGCTCAGGTTCAGCCGCTCGGCGTTGTCCCGCGGCCGGAACAGCTTCACGCTGCCGTCGGGCTGCCCGTACGCCTTCAGACCCTCGAAGATCGCCTGTCCGTAGTGCAGCACCATCGCAGCTGGGGACAGAACCAGCGGCGCGTGGTCGGTCACCTGCAACGGCGTCCACCGCCCGGCACGCCAGGTGGACGTGATCATGTGCCGGGTGAAGTAAGCGCCGAAGCCGAGAGTGGCGGTGTCGGTCACGGTGTTCCCTGCTTTCGTTGTCCCGTCTCCGGCGGACCGCATGGTCAGTCGGACGTCACCGCTTCCATCCGGTAGCTGGGCAGCAGCAGCTCCTCCAGTTCGGCCGCGCGTTGCCGGAACTGCTCAGGGCTGTCGGCCCCGATCACCAGCAGCAGGCACCAGACGGAGGGGTGCACGGATTCGACATGGAAACCGACGCCCCGGGCCCGGGTCACTTCCAGGACGTAAGGGAACGCGGCGATCTCCTCGTCCGAGGGCTCCTGCCGGATCACTCCGGCCTCGCCCGGGGCCAGGTTGATCCAGCCGATGTACGGATACTCCGGCTCGTGCAGCCGCAACGGTGCGCTGCCACCGTTCAGCGCCGACTCGATCCACATTTCACGGAGGTCCATCCCGTACGGCCGGAAGCTCTCCGGGATCGCGCCCCCGGCGTAGCGGGTGGCGATCTCCGAGAACCAGAGTTGGCCCTCGGCGTCCTCGAAGAGCTCCAGGTGGGTGATGCCGCTGTGGATCTCGAGGGCCGCGTTGACCTCGGCCTGCATGGCTTCGACCCGCGCGTACAACTCGGCGTGGCCAGCGCGGGGCAGAATGATCGAACCGTTCTCCCTGCCGGGGTGGGTGACCAGCATCCGGGGCTTGAGGTAGCGGCTGATGGCGAGCATCTGGACCCGGCCGCCGGCCCACACCGCGTCGACGTGGTACTCCTCGCCGCGCACCGGCTCCTCGGCCATCAGGAACTGCACGACGCCGTTCGTCGCGACGCCCTGAAGCAGCTCGGTGAGTTCGGCGCTGCTCGCCACCGACCTGGTGTCCACCGAGCCGAGCCCGGCGACCGGCTTGACGATGACCGGGAAGCCCAACTCGGCGTCGACCCGCTTGACCGACCCGGCCACGTCCGTCGTGGTCAGTGAGACGAACCGGGCGCAGCGGACGCCCCGGCCGCTCACCTTGGCCTTCATCGCCCGCTTGTCCCGCACCAGCACGGACGTCTCGACCGACGGCTCGTCGACGCCGAGCAGCTGGGCGAGGTAGGCGGCCCCGAACTGGCTGAACTCGGAGAGGCTGAGCACCTTGTCGATGGGGGCACCGTACAGACGCAGCTCGACGGCGAGCTGTGCAAGCTCGTCCAGGGCGTCGAAGCTGCGGATGACGTACACCCGTTCGACCCGGGCCAGCAGGGCGGGATCGAAGGACCGGTTGGCCGCCTCCCACTCGTCGTAGACCAGGGTGACGCGGGCACCTCGGTCGAGCACCGCTTCCAGGGGAAGCCGGTCCCACCGGCACACCAGAACGTTCATCGGATCTCCTTCACTCAGGTAGGTGCACGGAGGGAAGATCGCGCCACGGGAACCGGTGGGGCTACTTCTCGCCCTTGATCTTGCGGCCGAAGAGGATCGTGTCGGGATTCGCTGCCCCGCAGGCCAGGCACACGCCGCCGGAGCCGCCGGCAGTCTCCGGGTAGAGACGGCCGATCAGGTCCACTCCGGCGTCGTCGGCGACCGAAATAGGGCAACTGCCGTGCCCGCACAGCGGCACCGCCGCCAGGACTCCGGAGCCGACCGTGGCGGCCACCTCGGTGAGGTCGGTGCACCGCACCGTCCAGCCGGTGGGCCGGTCCGCCCGCTCGGCCCGCATCCGCTCGTCGAGCCGGTCGAGGTCGGCCCGCATCGCGGAGAACGCGGCCGGGTGCTGGTCGACATGGTGGCTCGCCTGCGTGAAACGCTCCGTCCAGAGGTCTTTCCCGGTGGACTCGTCCAGGTGCAGGACGACCGGGCAGCCCAGGTCGGCCGCACGCTGTCGCCGGGCAGCCAGGTTCCGGCCGGTCATCGTCGCGGCGCGGATGCCGGCGGCGCCCGCTGCCTCATGCACGGCCGCCAGCCGCTCCGCGGAGGTGCTGCGGGACGGCAGCACCGCCACCTGCACCGGCGACAGTGCCGGCTGGTACACCGGGCCGTCCGCCGCCCAGGAATGCTGCACCAGCGCAAGCAGCAGCCGGCCGGAGAAGGCGAAGTTCAGCATCGTCAGCGGCTCGTCGCCCGCGCCGACGGCGAAGGCGTCGCTGAACCGTGAGCCCAGGTCGTACACCGAGGTCAGCATGGTGAGCTCGCCCCCGGGCAGCACGGTCACCAGCTCAAGCCGGCGGTCGGCGTACGACGAGCTCAGCGCTGCGGCGCTCAGCCGTTCGATGGCCAGCGTCGGCAGGCCCAGACCGGCGCAGACCGCACGCGGCATCCGGACCAGCCGGTCGATTTCGGGCCCGACGTCGCCGTGCAGGGCGACCTGCGCCTCGAAGAACGGCCAGACCAGGCGGTCCTTCCACAGCGGCCGCAATCCGCCGGTCTCGTGCCGTCCGACGGTCCGCACACAGATGATCCGCAGCGGCAGCGGGTCGCCGTCGGCGAGCCAGCGGGCGAATACCGTCGAGATCTGCGCCTCGATGGTGGGGGCGATGACATGCCAGCCGGTGCCGTCTGGGTGCTCCCCCATGTACAGGCGGCGCCGGAAGTCCTTGATCGCCTCGGCCTGCTGGTCGAAGGTCGTCTCGGCGACCAGCGACGGCATCGCCAGCTCCTCGAAGCCGGCGTCCTCGAACGCCGCCGAGAACCGGTCGAGCACCCGGTCGCAGAGCTCGAAGCCGTGCGGCAGCCAGGCGGACGAGCCGGCGATGGGGTAGCCGGCCACGATGATCTCGGCCCGCTCGAGGTCGGCGGAGGTCGGCTGGGCGCTAGCGGAGGACATCGGTGCTCCCGCCGAGCAGGGCGTACTGCGAGAGGTAGAAGAAGGTGACGTCTGCCCAGGCCATCCCGGATTTCCCCATGTGTCGAACGCCGGACTCCCTGCCACGCAGCGTGTGGCAGGTCGCCACCACGTACCCCGTCGACGGATCGAGGAGGGCCGCCGACGGTTGCGCGAAGGCCCACGGCAACTCCGTGCGACGGCTCGCGGCGCCAAGGTGAGCGCTGACCGACCCGAGGACGGTGAGCACCTCGTCGGCGGCGTCCGGATCGGAGATTGGCCGGCACACCAGGCCGTTGACGCAGACGACGTCCTCGACCCCGTACGGGCTCGCCTGGTCCCGGGGCAGCACCGCCGGCCCGGCCGACCAGTAGCCCAGCGGCAGCTCACGCCAGCTCCATTGCCGCCGGGTCAGCAGCGGCAGCCCTTGGGCGCACTGTCCGGCCGAGGCGTACCAGCCGCGGATGCGCTGGCTGCCGGCCGCGCGGACCGGCATCCGGCGTACCTCGCTGCTTCCGGCGTCCGGCAGGGCGGCCGTGACCGCGTCCGGGGCGACGACCGGGAGGTGGGTCTGCCGGATGCCCAGCGGCTCCAGTGCGGCGCGGACCACTCGCAGCGCGGCGCGGGCCCCGTGGGACCCGCCGCCGCGCAACAGGTGGTAGCCGGACAGTTCGTAGCGGGCGTCCGCCACGGGTATCGAGGTGTCGGTCATGGTTGCAACGAGACGCTGTTCAGAAGCGGCGCGACCTGCCGGTCGCGGATGGCCGACGCGTTCAGCACCCACATGAGCCATCGCTCGACGCCGAGTCCGAAGCCCGCGGTGCGCATCGGGCTGTGCTGCTTCATCTTCAGGTACCAGGCGCCGGTGTCGCTGAACCGGGAGACGTACTCCAGCGCGAATTGAATGGCGTCGGCGAGACATGTCTTCTGACCGAACAGGTCCACCGGTACCGGAAGTGAATCGCCGCCCGGTCCCATAGGGCTGGAAATGCTGTTCGCGGTGATCGGGAGAGGGGCGTTACGAGCCCGTCGTCTACCCCAGAAGAGGGTCGTCAGGACCGTGATCGGATCCTGGAGACCGGCGATGAGTTTGAAGCGGGGGGCGCCGATGATCGATAGGGATCGGGCCGGTGCGGAACGCCATGCACCGTGATGGTAATGAGACACGTCCATCCCCGTAGTTGACTGTCCGCATCGAACGGTAGATGTCCTGAGCCACGTCCAAATCGCTCCAATGTGGCCGTTCGGCCACTGACGGTACCTCCGGGATTCACTCGATGGGGAAGTCATAAAAAGTGCTAGACGGACATAGTGCCACACATTGGGTGAGATAAATCTCACAACGATCGAGCGCCGATGTGCGGCGAGCGGTGGAGTGCAGGTCGACTCATCGATCGAGCAATCGGTATCCGCTCACTGACCGCCGTCACGACCCGGTGAGTGTTCGGCGTGCTCACCACGCCCGGAGACGACTATCGGACGCGTGCGACAGCGCCGTAGAAGGCCACGTCCTCGACGGAGGGCCGCGGTCGCGGTGCGTCCGCCGCCCTTCACCGATCAGAATTCTTCCGCCACGTCGTCGGTTCTGGTAGCCCCCTCGCACCGGTGGAAGGATTGGTGACCATGACCGACGCTGGACCGCTGGGCGCTGACGAGGCCTCGTTCATCGCGGTGGTTCGCTCAGGCGATACGGCGCGGTTTGCGCTCATCACGGAGCGCCACCGGCGTGAGCTGCAGGTGCACTGCTACCGGATGCTTGCGAACTACGAGGACGCCCAGGACATGACGCAGGAGACGTTCCTGCGAGCGTGGAACAAGCGGGAGTCGTTCAAGGGCCACGCTGCGCTGCGGACCTGGCTGTACCGGATCGCGACGAACGTCTGCCTTGACTTCCTGGAGAAGCGCAATGACCGCACACCCGTACCGTCCGGGCTGTCGGACCCCGGCTCCGAAGTGCTGTACCTGCAGCCGTACCCCGACCGGATGCTCCCCGAGGACCCGCAGGAATCGGTGGTGGCGCGGGAGACGATCGAGCTGGCGTTCATCGTCGCCGTCCAGCACCTGCCGCCGCGGCAGCGGGCGGTGTTCATCCTGCGCGACGTCGTCGGCTGGCCGGCGTCGAAGGCCGCCGACGCCCTCGATCTGACCATCGCATCGGTGACCAGCGCGCTGCAGCGGGCGCGCGTGACGATGCGCGAGCAGCTGCCCGACCGCCGCCTCGACTGGCGGAGCCCCGCCGCCCACGAGCTGTCGAATGACGAGCGCGGCGTGGTGAGGTCATACATCGACGCCCATGAGCGCAACGACCTCGACGGGCTGATGTCCCTGCTGCGCGACGACCTGCGCTTCGTGATGCTGCCCGAGGCGGGCACCTCGGTCATCACGGCCAAGGACGCGGTGGACGGGTGGGTCTCCGGTGGGCTGTTCCAACCCGGCTACGACGACTGGCGCTGTATCGCCACGACGGTCAACCGAATGCCCGCCGCCGCGCTGTACCTCCGCACTCCTGACGACCCGGAGTACCGGTTGTTCAACATCGCGGTCCTGCACATCGTCGACGGGAAGATCGCCGAGCTCACCGGATTCGACGCCACCGACAAGCCATGGCTGGACCTGCTCCCGACACTGTGATCAGACAAGTCCCCGTCGTCGACGAGTCCAGCGCCACGGGCCGGCGTCACCGAAGTCACCGCGGAATGAGCACCCCGACCAGCTGAACACCAACGCGACAACGCGAACACCACCGCCCCGCCGGCGTTGCCGGCGGGGCAACTTGATGCCCGAAGAACGTCAGGACGGATTTCGACCCGGCCTCACGAACCGAGCAACCGGCCCGTGCTCATCGCCTCGTCTCGTATCGGGTCAGCACGACGCCGCCGGGAAATGTCCGCGTTTCCACGAGGTTCAGCTTCACCCAGCTGTCCAGCGCGGTGAAGAACGGCGTGCCGCCGCCCACCAGGACCGGCACGGTGACCAGCATGTACTCGTCGATCAGCCCGGCCCGCATGGCCGCCCCGGCGAGCGTCGCGCCGCCGATGTCCATCGGGCCGGCGTCCTCCGTCTTGAGCCGGGTGATCTCGGTGACCGCGTCGCCGGTGACCAGGCGGGTGTTCCAGTCGACCGTGCTGGTCGTCGAGGAGAACACCACCTTCGGCATGTCCCGCCAGCGGCGGGCGTACTCGATTTCCGCCTGTGTGGCGCCGGGCTGCTGGTCGGCGGTCGGCCAGTGGGAACTCATCGTCTCCCACAGCTTGCGCCCATACAGCGCCAGGCCCGTCGCCCCCACCCGGTCGGACCACCACTGGAACAGCTCGTCGCTCGGCGACGAGTCCGGTCCCTCACCGCCACTCCAGCCGAGATCGTCGCCGGGCGCGGCGATGTAGCCGTCCAGGGTCACGTTCATGCCGAAGGTCAGTTTCCGCATCATGCCAGCCTCTCGTAAGTCGGTCTCATACGTACAGACGGGCGCTGCGCGAAAACCTCATCGGTGCGCGCTGCTGGCAGACACAAGGTCACCGTGCAGGCATGGCCAGCCAACCGCGTCGGTTAGCCGGGGGCGCCAGGTCACACCCTTGATCAACGATCATGGGAGTTGCGACGAACCTTGCCGAGCACAGCGCTGATCGCGCCCGGCCCGACGAAGCATCGAGCCGGGCGCGTCGAGTGAGCTATGCCGAGAAGCGGGTACGGCGTCGGCGTCCGATCAGGTAGCTGGCGCCGCCGAGGAGCAGAAGCCCACCGCCGATGCCGGCCACGGTCGCGGTGTCGGCACCGGTCACGGGCAGCCCACCGCCCTCGCCGCCGGGGTTGTCCAGGCTGGCGGAGGAAGCAGGGGTCGGTGCAACGGTCGTCGCGGCGCTGGGCGTGGCGCTCGGCGTCGGTGTGGGAGACGCCGGCGTCGGTGTGGGCTGAGACGCGCAGTCAAGCGCACGTGCGTCGTACAGGCCGTTGTTCAGGTAAGCCAGGTAGGTATCGATGGCCGGGTCGTCGAGCACCTTTTGCGCGGCCGCCTGCACGTTGGTACCAGCGCCCGTCAACGTCCGGACCACCGAGATCCGCAGATCCGTTGCCCAGACCTTCAGCACGTCCGCCTTGAGGAATGCGCGGAGATCATCCGCGGTGCCCTTCAGCCGTTCCTGAATTGCGCCGGGCAAAACGGGCAACGAGTCGGCGTTTGCCGCGGCCAGGATCTGGGCGGTCAACACCCGCACCTCTTGGTCGGTGGCGGTATCCAGGTCGATGGTGACAAGCTCGCGGATATCCTTGTACACCTTGCGCTCGACCGTTTGGCAGGCCTCGTTCAGCCCGGGCGATTCAGTTTGAGCCACCGCCGGTGCCGCCGGAATCAGAAAGGCCAGCGCTATTAGGACGCCGGCTGGGATGTTCCATCGCATGTGGTTCTTCCTCCCCGCTGCAGACCAAAACGGAGATACTACCGTTAGTGGGGCCTACTGGCGGTCCCGCCTCGGCCGGGCGCTGCGCAGGCGGTGAAGCGCCCGGAGCCGCCGTTCGCAACGGTCCGTGCAGGGTGCGTCCAATGATCTTGAACGCTTGAGCGAGGCTGTTCGTCAGGTCAGATCCGTCCCACCGCTGCGAGGCAGGGTGCGTCCGTACTGAATCGCGAAGACGGTGCCTGCCACTGGTAGGAAGGCCACGGGCCAGCCGCCTACATGGACAAGAAGTGGAATCGCGAGGCCGTTGGTGATCAGCATGGCGAGGAGATAGAGGGCGAGGCGCAGCTCCCGAAGTGACATGCGTGGATATTATGGACGGGCGCGGACCGGGTGTGACTCAGGCCGGCCCCCATCGCCAGGGCGCGGCAAAGTCGCCTGACTGCCACGTCGTGATGCCGATCGGCCTCGACCCGTCTTCCGGGCACGGGCGACTCGATTCGCTGTTACCCTCCGCGATGAGGGGCTGCGCAGCGTGACGCTCGGGGTTCGCAGGCTGGCGGATGGTCACCGTCGGTACCCTGCAAGTTCTGGCCTGCCCGCGAGACATGGTGGTACCTGATGAACGATCTTCGAGTGGTGGCGTTCGACCTGGACGACACCCTGGCTGTCTCCAAGTCCCAGATCGATGGTCGGATGGCGGAACTCCTCGGCCACCTGCTGGGCGAGGTGGACGTCCTGATCATCTCCGGCGGCCGGCTCGAGCAGTTCGAGGCGCAGGTGCTGGACCACCTCGCCCTCACGGAGGAGCAGTTGCGGCGGCTGCACCTGATGCCGACCTGCGGCACCCGCTACCTGCGTTGGCAGGACGGCGACTGGCGGCTGATCTACGCCGAGGACCTGAGCGAGGCGGACAAGGCCCGCATCGTCGCGGCGCTCACCGAGTCGGCGAAGGCGCTCGACCTCTGGGAGACGAAGACCTGGGGGGACATCATCGAGGACCGGGGCAGCCAGATCACCTTCTCCGCGCTGGGCCAGTCCGCCCCGCCCGCCGAGAAGTACGGCTGGGACCCGGACGGCAGCAAGAAGCGGCGGCTCCGGGACGCGGTCGCCGAGAAGCTGCCCGACCTGGAGGTACGCGGCGGCGGCTCCACCTCGATCGACGTCACCCGCAAGGGCGTGGACAAGGCGTACGGCATGCGCAAGCTGCTGGAGTGCCTGGACCTGGAGCACGACAACGTGCTCTTCGTCGGTGACCGGCTGGACCACGGTGGCAACGACTACCCGGTCAAGGCGATGGGCATCCGGTGTCACGCCGTCACCTGCTGGCAGGACACGGCCGACTACGTGCAGGTGCTCGTTGACGACCTGGTCCGGCGGCACGCCCAGCGGGCATAACCGCCGAGCCCGGAGGCGGGGCCGGCGCGTGCCGGGACCCCGCCTTCCAGGTGCCTCAGAGCGCCGCGCGGATCGCCTCGGCGAGCGTGATCGCCCGGCGGCCGAGCAGCTTCGCCAGGTCGTCCCCGGCCACTTCCAGCTCGCCCTGGGCGAGGCCGCGGTCGCCGTCGGCGAGTACGGCCGCATACCCCTCCGGCAGGCCGGCCGCGACCAGCAGTTCGGTGTACTTGTCCACCGGCAGGTCGAGGTACGTCACGGTGTTGCCGCTCTGCCGGGAGAGCTCGGCGGCCATTTCGGTCATCGTGAACGGCGCGCCGCCCAGCTCGTACACCTGGTTGGTGTGGCCTTCGGTGGTGAGCACCACGGTGGCGGCCTCGGCGTAGTCGGCGCGGGTGGCCGCGCTGACCCGACCGTCACCCGCCGCGCCCGCGACCCCGTGCTGGAGGTACGTGGGGAGCTGGTCGGTGTAGTTCTCCAGGTACCAGCTGTTGCGCAGGAAAACGTGGGGCAGCCCGGCGTCCAGGATCAACTGTTCGGTGGCCTTGTGCTCGGCGGCGAGCACCAGGCTGGAGGTGTCTGCCTTGGGAATGCTGGTGTAGGCGACCAGCCCGATGCCGGCGGCCTTGGCGGCGGTGACGACGTTGCCGTGTTGCACCACGCGCCGGCCGACCTCGCTGCCGGAGACGAACATCAGCTGCTCCGCGCCGGCGAAGGCAGCCTGTAGCGATTCCGGGTCTTCGTAGTCGACGTGCTGGGTGGCCACTCCGCGTCCGGCGAGGCCGGCCAGCCGGTCGACGTCGCGGCCGACCGCCACGATCTGGTCGGCCGGTACGCCCCGGTCCAGCAGTGACGCGACGATCAGGCGACCGAGGTGGCCGGTGGCCCCGGTGACGACGATGGACATGGCAGCTCCCTGTGGTCGTTCGGTAGAACACTGTCATCGCACGGCAACGGGAACATCGGGGCTTTACTTCCCGTTGGAGAGTAGGCACCTTGAAGTTCGATACGCACTGAGAGAGAGTTAGTCGTGCAGGCGGACCCGTTCAACCGGAACTGCGGCAGTCGGAAGGTCCTCGACCGGATCGGCGACCGCTGGAGCGTGCTGGTCGTGCTCACCCTCGCCGACGGTGCCAGGCGCTACGGCGAGTTGGCCGGGCGGATCGACGGCATCAGCCAGAAGATGCTCACCCAGACCCTGCGTGGCCTGGAGCGCGACGGCATCGTGACCCGTTCCGTGCAGGCCAGCGTGCCGCCGCGGGTCGACTATGCGCTCACCGACCTCGGCCGCAGCCTGCTCGACCTGGTCGCCGGCCTGGAGGCGTGGGCCACCACCCACCTGGTCGAGGTGGAGGCCGCCCAGGCCCGCTACGACGCCCGCTGACGGTTCCGGAACCGGCGCGCGCCCTGGCGCGATCGACGTCGATGGGGTAGGAACAGGACGTCCGGCCAGGAGAGCGCTCTCACGCCCTTTCCTGGCCGATCCCTACCCCACCACCGACAGGGCAGGCAGATGAGACCACTCGACCCGTCCCGCCGTCGTTTCCTCACCGTCACCGCCGTCTCGGCCGCGTCGCTCACCGCCCTCGGGCTCCCGGCCCTGCCGGCCGCCGCCGCACCGCGCCGCGACGACAGCGCCGAGCCGGACTTCGGTCCCAACGTCTTCGTGTACGACCCGACCACCCCGGCCACCGAGATCCAGTCCACCCTGGACCGCCTCTTCGCCGCCCAGGAACACAACGAGATGGGCGCCGACCGGTACGCCGTGCTCTTCAAGCCCGGCCGGTACGAGATCGACGCGAAGCTCGGCTACTACACCACCGTCGCCGGCCTCGGCGCGCACCCGGACGACGTGGAGGTCCACGGCGCGGTCCGCGTCGTCGGCCAACCCGACCCGAACTCGGCGGCCGGGATCTCCGCCCTCACCAACTTCTGGCGCTCGGTCGAGAACCTCGCCGTCACCCCGACCGACTGGTCGAACCAGTGGGCGGTCTCCCAGGCGTCCCCGATGCGCCGGGTGCACATCAAGGGCATCCTCTGGCTGGAACCCGGCAACGGCGGCTACTCCAGCGGCGGCTACATCGCCGACTCCAAGGTGGACGGCATCACCATCAATGGCTCCCAGCAGCAGTGGCTGACCCGGGACAGCGAACTCGGCGGCGACTGGACCAACGGGGTGTGGAACCAGGTCTTCTCCGGGGTGATCGGCGCGCCCGCGCAGGGCTTCCCCGACCCGCCGTACACCACGCTGCCGACCAGCCCGGTCACCCGGGAGAAGCCGTACCTCCTCGTCGACGGCGCGGGCCGCTGGCGGGTGGCCGTACCCGGGCTGCGCCGCGACACCGCGGGCACCACCTGGGGCGCGGGCGTCCGGCCGGTGCCCTCGCTGCCACTGTCCGACTTCTTCATCGCCAAGCCGACCGACTCCGCGAAGCGGATCAACCAGGAGCTGTCCCAGGGGCGGCATCTGCTGCTCACCCCGGGCGTCTACCACCTGGACCGGGCGCTGCGGGTCAAGCACCCGGACACCGTCGTGCTCGGCCTCGGCATGCCCAGCCTCGCCCCGACCACCGGCGACGCGGCCCTGCGGATCGAGGACGTGGACGGCGTACGCGTCGCCGGGGTGCTGGTCGACGCCGGCCCGGTCGAGTCGGAGGTGCTGGTCGAGGTCGGCAAGCGCAACAGCCACCGCTCACACGCCACCAACCCGATCTCGCTCCAGGACGTCTTCTTCCGGATCGGCGGCCCGTACGCCGGCCGGGCCGTCACCAGCCTGGTGGTCAACAGCCGGCACACCCTGATCGACAACATCTGGGCCTGGCGCGGCGACCACGGCAAGCCGGGCACCATCGGCTGGACCGTCAACACCGCCGCGACCGGCGTGGTGGTCAACGGTGACGACGTGACTGCGTACGGGCTCTTCGTCGAGCACTACCAGCGGTGGCAGACCGTCTGGAACGGCGAGCGCGGGCGCACCGTCTTCTACCAGAGCGAGCTGCCGTACGACCCGCCGAGCCAGGCCGCCTGGCGCAGCCCGACCGGCCAGGGCTGGGCGTCGTACAAGGTCGCCGAGCACGTCCGCGAGCACGAGGCGTGGGGGCTCGGCGTCTACTCGTACTTCAACCAGAAGGTCGACATCCGCTGCGACCGGGCGATCGAGGCGCCCCGCCGGGCCGGGGTGCGCTTCCACGACGCGATCACCGTCTTCCTCGACGGCAGCGGCGGCATCGAGCGGACCGTCAACGAGGCCGGCACCCCGGTCGTCGGCTCGTACGGCACCAGCGCGGTGATCAGCTACCCGTGAGCCGAGCGCGGGCGGCCGGCGGGATCACCCCGCCGGCCGCCCGCTGGGTCCCCGACCGTCAGGCCGCAAGCTGCTCGGCGCTGGCGACGACCTGGTCGATCAGGCCGTACTCGCGGGCCTGCTCGGCGGTGAACCAGCGGTCCCGGTCCCAGTCGGTCTGGATCTCGCCCAGCGAGTGGCCGCTGTGCTGGGCGATCAGCTCCTGCATGGTCCGCTTCACGTGCAGCATGTTCTCCGCCTGGATGGTGATGTCGGCGACCGTGCCGCCGAATCCGCCGGACGGCTGGTGCATCATGATCCGCGAGTGGGGGAGCGCGAAACGCTTCCCGGCCGTGCCGGCACAGAGCAGGAACTGCCCCATCGAGCCGGCCATCCCGAGCGCCAGGGTCGCCACGTCGTTCTTGACGTACCGCATGGTGTCGTAGACGGCCATCCCGGCGCTGACCGAACCGCCCGGCGAGTTGATGTAGAGGAAGATGTCCCGCTCCGGGTCCTCGGCGGCGAGCAGCAGGATCTGTGCGCAGATCTGGTTGGCCGAGGCGTCGGTGACCTCGGTGCCGAGGAAGATGATGCGCTCCTTGAGCAGCCGCTCGAAGACCTGGTCGCCGAAGGACGGCTGCCCGCCGTCCAACATCCAGATGCCGTACCCCATGATCTGACCACCCTCCGTGCCGGTGGGCGACGGACGGCCCGGCAACCGGCGGTCTCCAGCCTCCGGCGGACGGCGGCCCGGGACCAGCACTTCTGCCCGCCGCAGATCTGCCGCGGGCAGAACCGGGCGGGCCTACGCGGCGGTCAGCCGGAGCCGGCCGGCCCGGGCCCGCCGCCGGGCCAGCGTGACCGAGGTACGCGGCCGGCGGCGCGCGGCCGGCGGGGACGGGATCAGCCAGATCCGGGTGCCGGTCCCGAAAACCGTCGGCGGCGCGTACCCGATCACGGGGCCCACCGGCGTCGGCGCGGTGGCGGGCTGCCGCAGCGACCCGCCGAGGAGCGGGGTCGGGGTGGTGGGACGCCGGGTGACGTGCAGCCGCGAGCCACCGCCGGCCCGTAGCTGCGGGCCGGTGCCCCTGCCCTGCCCCGCCGGCGCCCGGTCCAGCCGGGCCAGCGTCAGCCCGGCGGCCACCGGTGCCCGCCGTTCGACCCGGCGCAGCTCGTCGCGGGCCTCTTCCAGCAGGTCGGAGAGGTGGATGCCGAGCGCGCGGCAGATCGCCGCCAGCACCTCCGAGGAGGCCTCCTTGCGGCCCCGCTCCACCTCAGAGAGGTACGGCAGCGACACGCCGGCCGCCTGGGCGACCTCGCGCAGCGTCCGGCCCTGCCGCAGCCGTACCCGGCGGAGCACCCCGCCGATCACCCGTCGCAGCAACGACATGCGGGCCTCCTCGCGGTCGTCGTCCCGACCTCCCCATCATGCCCGTCCGGCCGCCGGGAAGGGAGCCTGGCCCGAGCGGTCGGGGAGCCGAACACGAGCTATCTTGTCCACGTGCAGGCGACGGTGGCGAGGCGAGGCCCACGGTGATCCATTTTCCGGCGCACCGGCGGGCCCCGTTGCGCGCCCTCAGTCTGCGCGTGCTCGCCGCCGTGGTCCTGGTCTTCGTCACGGTGGCGGTGGTCTGGCTCGACCGTGACGGCTACCACGACGCGAACGAGGACGGGATGACCCTCCTCGACTGCTTCTACTACGCGGTGGTCTCGCTCTCCACCACCGGCTACGGCGACGTCACCCCGGCCAGCCAGTCGGCCCGGCTGGCCAATGTCCTGTTCGTCACCCCAGCCCGGGTGATCTTCCTGATCATCCTGGTCGGCACCACCCTGGAAGTCCTGACCGACCAGTACCGGAACGGCCGGCGCCTGACGCAGTGGAGGAAGACCGTGAAGAACCACGTGATCATCTGCGGCTACGGCACCAAGGGCCGCAGTGCCGTCACCGCGCTGCTGGAGGACGGGCTGGACAAGTCCCGGATCGTGGTGGTGGAGCGGAACAGCACCGCGCTGCGGCAGGCCACCTCGGCCGGGCTGGTCACCGTCGAGGGTTCAGCCACCCGCTCGGCGGTGCTGGAGGAGGCACACGTACGGTCGGCCAAGGCGGTGATCATCGCGACCGACAGCGACGACTCGTCGGTGATGGTGGCGCTGACCGCCCGGCAGATCACCGCCGGCCAGGTCCGGATCATCGCCGCCGTCCGCGAGGCGGAGAACGCGCCGCTGCTCAAGCAGAGCGGCGCGCACCACGTGATCGTCTCCGCGGCGACCGCCGGCCGGCTGCTCGGCCTCTCCACCTCCGCCCCGCCGCTGATCGACGTGGTGGAGGACCTGCTCACCCCCGGGCAGGGCATGGCGCTGGCCATGCGCTCGGCCGAACGCGACGAGGTGGGCCGATCGCCGCGCGAGCTCGACTCGCTGGTCATCGCCCTGGTCCGTCGGGGCCGGGTGGTGACGCTCACCGACAAGGCCGGCGCGGAGATCGAGACCGGCGACATGCTCGTGTACGTGCGCGACGACCGCCCGCTGCCGGCCGCCACGGGCTGAGCGGCACGGGCTTCTCGGCGCTGACTCCGGACCTGCCCGGCCACGGAAGCGCTCCCGGGCCGTTCACCCTCGATCGGGCGGTCGCGGAGGTGACCGGCCTGCTCGACGACCAGCCCGGTCCGGCACACCTGTGCCACCTGGAGCAGCCGGAGCTGTTCTCCCGGACGAGCGAAGACTTCGTCCGGGAGAACGTTGCCTACACCTAGTCGATGGTCCAGGTGTCGCCGCTGGCGAGGAGGCCGGCGAGTTGTTGTTCGGGGGTGTCGTTGGTGCCTG
>NZ_JBIWJO010000021.1:0-70544 GCF_044765245.1 Micromonospora sp. NPDC093277 | reverse complement strand
GGCCCCCCCGCCCCCGTGTACACCCGGTATTTTTTTTTTTTTTGGGGGGGGGGGGGGGGGGGGGGGGGGGTTGGGGGCGGGGGGGGGGGCGGGGGGGGGCGGGCCCCCCCCGCCACGCGTACCCGGTCAGCCGGCCAGCCGGGCCAGCTCCTCGTCGACGATGGAGGGGTCGAGCTTGCGGAACACCGGCTTCGGCGCCGCGAGCGCCCGGCCCACCTCCAGGGGTACGGACTCCCAGCGCGCGCCGACGGTGTAGTCGCCGGTCAGCACCGGGTACGCCGGCCCGCCGTCAAGGTCCTTGACCTCCTCGATCACGGGCATCGGCGCGTGCACGCCGGTGCCGCCGAGCAGCTCGTGGATCTTCTGCGCGGAGTGCGGCAGGAACGGGGTGAGCAGCGTGTTGGCGTCGCTGACCACCTGGAGGGCGACGTGCAGGATGGTGCCCATCCGGGGCTTGTCGTCCTCGCCCTTGAGCTTCCAGGGCGCCTGCTCCGACAGGTACTTGTTGGCCTCGGCGACCACCTTCATGGCCTCGCCGATGGCCTGCTTCTGCCGGTGCCGGGCGATCAGGTCGCCGACGGTGGCGAACCCGGCCCGGGCGGTGGCGAGCAGCGCCTCGTCGGCCTCGGTGAGCCCGGCCGGGTCGACCGGCGGGATCGCGCCGAAGTTCTTCGCCGCCATCGAGACGGACCGGTTGACCAGGTTGCCCCAGCCGGCGACCAGCTCGTCGTTGTTGCGGCGGAGGAACTCCGCCCAGGTGAAGTCGGTGTCGTTGCTCTCCGGGCCGGCGACCGCGATGAAGTAGCGCAGCGCGTCGGCGTCGTAGCGCTCCAGGAAGTCCCGGACGTAGATGACTACCTTGCGGGAGGAGGAGAACTTGCGCCCCTCCATGGTCAGGTATTCGCTGGAGACGACCTCGGTGGGCAGGTTGAGGCGGCCCAGTTCGCCCGGCTCGCCGTTGCGGGACCCCTCCCCGGAGTAGCCGCCGAGCAGCGCCGGCCAGATCACCGAGTGGAAGACGATGTTGTCCTTGCCCATGAAGTAGTAGCCGCGGGCGTCCTTGCCCTCGGCGTCGGCGGACCACCACTTGCGCCAGGCCTCCGGGTCGCCGCTGCGGCGGGCCCACTCGATGGAGGCGGACAGGTAGCCGATCACCGCGTCGAACCAGACGTAGATCCGCTTGTCGGTCCGGTCACGCCAGCCGTCCAGCGGGATCGGCACCCCCCACTCCAGGTCGCGGGTGATGGCCCGGGGCTGGAGGTCGTCCAGCAGGTTCCGGGAGAACCGCAGCACGTTGGGCCGCCACCCCTCCCGGGTGTCCAGCCACTGCCGCAGCGCGTCGGCCAGGGCCGGCAGGTCCAGGAAGAAGTGCTCGGTCTCGACGAACTCCGGCGTCTCCCCGTTGATCTTCGACTTGGGGTTGATCAGGTCGATCGGGTCGAGCTGGTTGCCGCAGTTGTCACACTGGTCGCCGCGGGCGCTGTCATAGCCGCAGATCGGGCAGGTGCCCTCGATGTAGCGGTCGGGCAGGGTCCGGCCGGTGGACGGCGAGATCGCCCCGGTGGTGACCTTGGGGATGATGTAGCCGTTGCGGTGCAGCCCGACGAACAGCTCCTGCACCACCGCGTAGTGGTTGCGGGTGGTGGTGCGGGTGAACAGGTCGTACGTCAGCCCCAGCGCCCGCAGGTCCTCGGCGATCACCCGGTTGTACCGGTCGGCCAGCTCGCGCGGGGTGACCCCCTCGGCGTCGGCCTGCACCTGGATCGGGGTGCCGTGCTCGTCGGTGCCGGAGACCATGAGCACGTCGTGACCGGCCATGCGCATGTACCGGGCGAAGACGTCGGAGGGAACGCCGAATCCGGATACGTGGCCGATGTGGCGCGGGCCGTTGGCGTAGGGCCAGGCGACCGCGGCGAGAACGTGACTCATGACCAGCAAGCGTAGTGATTACCTCCGGTCGACCGCGAACCAATAGGGCGGGTCCCACCGCCCGACCATTCCTTTCACTGGTGCACGACGGTGTAGAGGTCGCGACGGCGGAGGCCGTACTCGGTGGCGACCTCGGTGATCGCGTCGCGCCGGGACAGCCCGGCCGCCTCCCGTTCGGCCACCGCGGCGCGCAGCGTGTCGTCGTCGGGCCGGGCCGCAGCGACCGGCGGCGCGCCCGCCACGACCAGGGTGATCTCGCCGCGCGGCTCGCCCGCCGCGGCCCACTCGGCCAGTTCGCCCAGCGGCCGGCGGACCACTTCCTCGTACGTCTTGGTCAGTTCGCGGCAGAGCGCGGCGGGCCGGTCCGGGCCGAACGTGGTGGCCAGGTCGGCGAGCGCGCCGGTGATCCGGTGCGGCGCCTCGAAGAGCACCAGGGTGCGTTCCTCGGCGGCCAGGGCCCGCAGCCGGGACCGGCGGCCGGCCGGCGTGCGGGGCAGGAAGCCCTCAAAGCAGAACCGGTCACAGGGCAGCCCGGAGAGCGCCAGCGCGGTGGTCACCGCGCTGGGGCCGGGGGCCGCGGTGACCGGAATGCCGGCGTCGAGGGCGGCCCGGACCAGCCGGTAGCCGGGGTCGGAGACGCTGGGCATGCCGCCGTCGGTGACCAGGGCGATCGTGTAGCCGGCGGCGAGCACCTCAACCAGTTCCGGGGTACGCCGCTCCTCGTTGCCCTCGAAGTAGGAGACGATCCGGCCGGGCACGGTCACGTCGAGGTCACGGGCCAGCCGGGTGAGCCGCCGGGTGTCCTCGGCGGCGACCACGTCCGCGGTGGCGAGCACCTCGCGGAACCGGGTCGAGGCGTCGGCCGGATTGCCGAGCGGCGCGCCGAGCAACACCAGCCGCCCAACCTCGGACATTTCACCCACGAAGCAATCTCCTTCATCGACAGTCGTACCAATCTGGGGGACGACAGGCGCCACAGGGCACCTTCGCAGCCTACGATCGCCGGGTGACGAGTGCGTCGACTGCACAGAGCGCGAGCGCGGATCGGGCCGAGACGGACCGACCGGCCGCCGACCTGTCCACCACCGAGCAGGCCGCCGGTTCCGCGACGAGTGGCGGGGGCGGCATCCCGGCCGTCATCCGTCGCCGGCTCGCCACCGTCGACGCCCGCCTCGACGGGCACGCCTGGCTGGCCACCGCGGTCGTCGTGGCGATCGCGGGGATCCTGCGGTTCCTCGGGCTCAGCGGTCCCAAGGGCAAGATCTTCGACGAGGTCTACTACGCCAGGGACGCGTACGGGCTGATCGACCGGGGCGTCGAGTGGAACTACAAGGACAACGGCCCCTCGTACGTGGTGCACCCGCCGCTGGGCAAGTGGCTGATCGGGCTCGGCGAGTGGGCCTTCGGCTACCAGGACCAGGAGACGAACATCTCCGTACCTGGGCACCTGATGACCACCGCCCCGGAGTTCGGCTGGCGGTTCGCGGCGGCCGTGGCCGGCACCCTGTCGGTGCTGCTGCTGGTGCGGATCGGCCGGCGGATGTTCCGCTCCACCACGCTGGGGTGCGCGGCCGGGCTGCTGCTCGCCCTGGACGGTTTCCACCTGGTGCTCTCCCGCACCGCGCTGCTCGACATCTTCCTGATGCTGTTCGTGCTGGCCGCGTTCGGCGCCGTGGTGCTGGACCGGGACGCCCGGCGACGCCGCTGGGCCCGCGCGCTGGAGGCGGGGCTCGATCCGTCCCTGCCCGGGCGGGCCGGCCGGCCGCGGTCGACCTGGCGGGAGTGGCCGTGGTGGCGGCTGCTCGCCGGCGTGCTGCTGGGCTGCGCGTGCGCGGTGAAGTGGAGCGCGGTGTACTTCGTGCCGGCCTTCGCGCTGCTGGTGATCCTCTGGGAGGTCGGCGTACGCCGGTCGGCCGGCGTACGCCGCCCGTGGCGGGACGCCCTGCTGGACGAGCTGCCCTGGTTGCTGCTGGCCGGGGTGCTGATGTTCGTGACCTACGTCGCCACCTGGTCGGGCTGGCTGTTCAGCGATGACGGCTACTACCGCCTGGCCAGCCGCTACCCGAACGCCGGGCTGAGTGACAGCCCGGTCATCGGCCCGCTGATCAACCTCTGGGAATACCACCGGGCCGCGTACGGCTTCCACACCCAGCTCGACGACCCGCACAAGTACCAGTCCTGGCCGTGGCAGTGGCTGCTGCTCGGCCGGCCGGTCGCTTTCTACTGGTCCGGCGACGGCAACTGCGGCGCGCCCAGCTGCGCCTCGGAGATCCTGCTGCTCGGCACCCCGTTGCTGTGGTGGTCGTTCCTGCCGGCGCTGGCGGCGCTGGCCTGGCTCGGGCTGGCCCGTCGGGACTGGCGGGCCGGGGCGATCCTGCTCAGCGTGGCCGCCGGCCTGCTGCCCTGGTTCTGGTTCGCCCTCGACAACCGGACGATGTTCTCCTTCTACACCGCGCCGGCGCTTCCGTTCCTGGTGCTGGCGGTGACCTACGTGCTCGGCGCGATCGCCGCACCGGCACCAGCCACCGCCGCCCTGCCCGGCGCGCCACCACCGACCGGGCAGGATGTCGCCGACCGCCGGTTGGTGGGTGGCGTCATCGCGGGCGCGTACGTGCTGCTGGTGGCCCTCTGCTTCGGCTACTTCTACCCGATCTTCGTGGGCCGGTTGATGACCTACGCGGACTGGTCCGCACGGATGTGGCTGGACGGCCGCTGGATCTGACCGGGACCGCCCGGCCAGCGGATGGGCCGGGCGGTCCGGGCGCACGAAAAGGCGCGCCCCGATCGCCTGCCACGGGGGAAGCGGGCGATTGGGGCGCGCAGGAGAAGCTTAACCACCCCGGATCACCGGCACAACTGGTCGTTCCCGGACCGGCGGTCCGCCACGAGCAGGATTCGCCCATCGGGTCCACCGACCGCTACGCGTCAAGACATTACGGTGGCCTACGGTTTGTTCCGCGCCGGTGACGGGCCGCCCGTCCGGGCTCCCGACCGCCAGGGGAAGCGCTCTCCAGCCCGGCACTGCCCGCCCACCGAGGCGATCTCTGGAGTTTTTGCATCTTTGCGGGCCTTTCGGGGGACGACAGCATCAGCGCCCGATTCATGGCTGATGGTCCGAATATGCAAATGATGAAATTTCCGTCGGCGGTCGGTCCCGGAGATTTGGACATACCTCGCTATTCCCCCTCCATAGCCTCTCCCCGTGGCCGTTCAGCTTCCGATCGACGAGCCGGGGGCCGAAGCGCTCACCGAGCCCACCGAATTTTCCTCCCGATCCACCCGGCAGGTCTTCGTGGACCTCACCGGAGTCCGCCGTCGGCGGGTACGACGTGCGAGCGTCCTCGCGGCCGTCGCTTCCCTGACCTATCTACCGATCGCCGGGAGCGGCCTGCTGCCTGGGCCGGCCGTGCCGATATTGGCCCCGGCACCGGCTACCGGCGGGGCCACGTCCGCCACCGAGGCCCCGCCGAAGCCAGCCGCCTCACCGTCCGCCTCACCATCCGCCGACCCGGCCGCCGCACCGTCCAACGCCCCGTCCGCCGACCGCGTGGTCGAGCCGGAGTCCACCCCGGACGTCGTCCGCGAGGTCCGCGCGGCACCGACCCCGACGCGTCCGAGCCCACAGTGGAGCGGCCTTCCGTCGCCCTCGCCACGACCGGTTCCCCGGACCAGTTCCCCGCAGCCTGCCCCACAACCCGACGTCGACGATCCGGCACCGCCCTCCCCGTCGACGCCCGCCTCCTCGACCCCCGCTCCGGATCCGTTCCCCACCACGACTCCCCCGAATACGCCCGAGGTCGGCGCCGGATGAGGGCGTTCACCCGTGAGCCGGACCGCACCCGCGCGGGCCGGACCGGCCGGCGCGGCCTCACCACCGGCCGGTTCGTCTGCACCGCCCTGGCCATGGTCCTGGTGAGCGTCCTGGCGGTCGAGGCGTACGCGAACGCCAGGTTCACGCCCGATCACGTCCGCGAGGACGGTGACCAGAACCAGGTCCCGACCAGCGTGCTGCACGGCGGGCCGGTGGTCGACACCCGTGAGGGGGAGTCCCACTCCTACCGCCTGCCGGCGCGGACCATCGCCCTGACCTTCGACGACGGGCCGGACCCGACCTGGACCCCCCGGGTGCTCGACGTTCTCCGCCGGCACCGGACGCCGGCCACGTTCTTCGTGATCGGCTCCCAGGTGGCCCGCCACCCCGAACTGGCCCGGCGGGCCGTGGCGGAGGGACACGAGCTGGGCGTGCACACCTTCACCCACCCGGACGCGAGCCTGCTGCCCGGCTGGCGACGGCGGCAGGAGTACGCGCAGACCCAACAGGCGATCGTCGCCGCGGCCGGGGTACAGACCAGCCTGCTGCGGCTCCCGTACTCGTCGGAGGCCAGCGCGATCGACGACGGGAACTGGCCGGTGGTCAGGGAGGCGGGTCGGCTCGGCTACCTCGTGGCGGTGAACGACACCGACAGCCAGGACTGGGCCCGGCCCGGCGTGGACGCGATCGTGCGCAACATGACGCCGGCGGACGGCGCCGGTGCCGTGATCCTGCTGCACGACGCCGGTGGCGACCGGTCGCAGACCCTCGCCGCGCTGGAGCGGTTCATCCCGGCGATGCGCGACCGCGGCTACACCTTCACCACGCTCACCTCCGGGTTGCGCCGGGCCGGTCTGGATGCGCCGGCGATCCACGGCAACGTCCCGGCGTCCATCATCGACCGCTGGCGGGCCGCCCCCGTCTCCTGGGCGGTCCAGGTGGCCGATCTGTTCGTCCGTGCGCTGTCGGTGCTCTTCGTCGCGGTGGGCGTCCTGATGCTGGTGCGGACGCTGCTGCTCCTCGTCATCGCGGTGCGACTGGCCCGACGCCGACGGACGCGACGGTGGCGGTGGGGGGTCACGACGGCACCGGTGTCGGTCATCGTGCCCGCGTACAACGAACGGGCCGGGATCGTGGGCACGGTCCGCTCACTGGTGGCCAGCGACCACCGGCAGATCGAGGTGATCGTCGTGGACGACGGCTCGACCGACGGGACGGCCGACCTGGTCGACGCCCTCGGGCTGGCCAACGTGCGCGTGATCCGCAAGCCCAACGGTGGCAAGGCGAGCGCCTTGAACACCGGCATCCTGTACGCCTCGCACGACATCATCGTCACCGTCGACGCCGACACCGTCTTCGCGCCGGACGCGATCCGGCGGCTGGTCGAGCCGTTCACCGACCATCGGGTCGGCGCGGTGGCCGGCAATGTCAAGGTCGCCAACCGGCGGGGCCTGCTCGGCCGGTGGCAGCACATCGAGTACGTCATCGGCTTCAACCTGGACCGCCGGTTCTACGAGAGCCTGCGCTGCATGCCGACCGTGCCCGGGGCGATCGGGGCGTTCCGCCGCCGGGCCCTGGTGGAGGCTGGCGGGATGAGCGGCGACACTCTGGCTGAGGACACCGACATCACGATGGCAATCATCCGGGGCGGCTGGCGGGTGGTCTACCAGGAGCGGGCGGTGGCCTGGACGGAGGCTCCGGCCTCGATGGGCGACCTGTGGCGCCAGCGCTACCGGTGGAGCTACGGCACCGCGCAGTCGATGTGGAAACACCGCCGGGCGTTCCGCGACCGGGGCGCGTCGGGCCGGTTCGGTCGGTTCGGCCTGCCGATGCTCGCCCTCTTCGGCGTGGCGCTGCCGTTGCTCGGCCCGGTGCTCGACCTGATGGCCCTCTACGGCCTCGTGTTTCTCGACACGACGAAGACCGCCCTCGCCTGGCTGGCGATGCTGCTGATCCAGGGCGTGACGGCCATGGTGGCCTTCCGGCTCGACCGGGAGCCGCTGCGCCCGCTGCTCATCCTGCCGTTGCAGCAGTTCGCCTACCGACAGCTGATGTACCTGGTGCTGGCCCGGTCGCTGGCGACCGCGCTGACCGGCGCGCGGTTGGGCTGGGGGAAGGTGCAGCGTGCCGGCGACCTGGCCGACGGCCGGCACGCCGCAGCAGCGCGGACCGCCGCCGACCGGACACGTGACCCGGCCGCCGACGGGACGCGTGCCCCGGCGACCGGCCGGGCGGGCCGCGAACGGGACCGGTGGTTCGACACCCTACGGGCGCTGGCGCTGGGCCGGGTGATCGTCTACCACATGTTCGGCGCCGCCTGGCTGAGCTGGGCCTTCCCGGCGATGGGCGTGATGTTCGCGCTCGGTGGCTCGCTGATGGCCCGGTCGCTCGACCGCGGATCGCAGCGGGCGGTGAGCGGCCGGGTACGCCGCCTGCTGCCCTCCCTCTGGGCGCTCGCCGCCGTGCTCCTGCCGCTGATGATCTGGCACGGCTGGTCGGATCGGCCCGCCTGGCCCGCCCTGCTGGCCTGGCTGGTGCCCGTGGTGCAGCCGCCGGGCAGCGAGTGGGCGGCGGACGTCACCGGCGTGCTCTGGTACCTCGTGACGTACCTCTGGCTGGTGGTGCTCTCCCCGGCGGCGCTCGCGCTGTACCGGCGCTGGCCACTGCCGTGCCTGCTGGTCCCACTCGGCGCGGTGGTGCTGTTGCAGACCGTGGGGCCGGAGATCGGCGGCCCGGTGGGGTCCGTGCTGACCGACGTGCTCACCTTCAGCGCCTGCTGGTTCGTCGGCTTCGCGCACCGCGACGGTCGGCTGCGACGGCTGCGGCTGCCGTCGCTGCTGGTCCTGACGGTGCTGTGCCTGGGGATCGGCGCCACCTGGGTGGCGACGCATCCGGAGGCCGGGTTCGACCTCAACGACGTCCCGGTGGCGCAGGCGTTCTGGTCGCTCGCCTTCGTCCTGCTGCTGATGCGGGCCACCCCGCCGATGGCCTGGCTGGCCCGGGTCCGGCCACTCGACCGGCTGGTCACCGCCCTGAACAGCCGGGCCCTCACCATCTACCTCTGGCACAACGCGGCCATCGCGGTCTGCTTCGGCGTCGGTGACATGCTGGGGTTCTGGGGGTTCGGACAGGTCGCGTACCTGGCGGTGGCGCTGATGATCCTCACTGGCCTGGTGCTCGCGCTCGGCTGGATCGAGGATCTCAGCGCCCGCCGGCGGCCCCGGCTCCTGCCCTGGCCGCGTCCGCCCCGCGCGGTGGCCACCGGCGCCGCCCATCGGCCACCGACGCACCCGGTCGAGGGCGCGCCGGCCGACCCGGCACGGGAGGAGGCGACATCCCGACGCTGACCCGCGACCCATGACCAGATGATCATGCGGGCCGGCCCACCCGGGTGATCATCCGAAGTGGATCTCACTACACTTCGCCCGGTGATCAACAAGAGAAGATCGGCAGCGGTCCTCATCGGACTGCTGACGACGACCGCGCTGATCGGTCCGACGCCCGCCAGGGCCGACGACGACCCCACCGAGACCCCCGCCGAGCCGCCAAAGATCGAACTGGTCCTCGACGTCAGCGGCTCCATGCGGGCCCGCGACATCGACGGACGCAGCCGGATCTCCGTCGCTCAGCAGGCGTTCAACGAGGTCGTGGACGCACTGCCGGACGAGACCCAACTCGGCATCCGAGTGCTCGGGGCCACCTACACGGGCAAGGACAAGAAGCAGGGCTGCCTGGACACCCAGCAGATCGTGCCGGTCGGCCCAGTGGACCGGGCGCAGGCCAAGGCGGCCGTGGCCGGGCTCCGCCCGACCGGCTTCACCCCGGTCGGACTGGCGCTCCGCTCCGCCGCGCAGGACCTCGGCACCGGCAGCACCGCCCGCCGGATCGTGCTGATCACCGACGGCGAGGACACCTGCGCGCCGCCCGACCCCTGCGAGGTGGCCCGCGAGCTGGCCGCCCAGGGCACCAAGCTGGTCGTCGACACCCTGGGCCTCGCCCCCGACGAGAAGGTACGCCGGCAGTTGCTCTGCATCGCCGGAGCGACCGGCGGCACGTACACGGCCGCGCAGAGCGCCGACGAGCTGACCGGCCGGATCAAGCAGCTCGTGGACCGGGCCCGGGACACGTACACCGCCGCCCCGACCGTGGTCGGCGGGTCGGCCGAGTGCGACAAGGCGCCGCTGCTCGGCCCCGGCGTCTACACCGACCGGGAGGCGTTCTCCGAGCACCGCTGGTACCGGGTGCCGGTGCGGCCCGGCCAGGAGCTGCGCGCCTCGGTCAGCGTGGCGCTGGACCGGCCGGTCAACCCCGACTACGGCGTACTGCTGCGGGCCACCGCGTCGGACGGGCGCGAACTGGTCCGCGGGGTCGACGCCGGCAGCGGACGGACCGACGTGGTCTCCGCCGGCCTGCGCTGGTCGGCGGCCGAGGAGGACACCCCCAGCCCGTCCCCGAGCGACACGATGACCGTGACCGCACAGACGGTGTGCCTGGTGGTCAGCAACTCGTTCGCCCCCCGCGCCGGCACCGAGGCCACCCCGGGCATGCCCGTCGAGTTGACCGTCGACGTGGTCGCCGCCTCCCCCGCCCCGGACGGGCCGGACCTCGGCCGTGGCTGGGCCCTGCTGCTTCTGCTCACCCTGGCCGGGCTGGTCACCGGACTGGTCGCCGGGCTGCTCACCCGCTGGTGGGTCGCCACCTGGAGGGAGAACTGAGGATGCGTACGCTGATCCGGTCCGCGGCGGCACTGGCCGCCACCGGGCTGACCCTCGCCCCGGCCACCGCCGCCTCGGCGGACCCGACGCCCTCCCCGGGCGCCACCACGGTCACCAAGTCCGGCACCTCGTTCCTGACCGCCACCGCCATCACCCCCGGACAGCCCGTCCAGGTAGGCGCGTCGACGGGCGACCACCTCTACTGGTCGTTCCGGGCCGAGGCCGGGCAGACCCACCAGATCACCGCCACAATCTCCTTCCCGAAGGGCCGCACCGGCAAGTCCACCTGGGCCGTCGACGTGTTCGACGGGCTGCGCCGCCGGCAGGCCTGCACGGCCGGGGCGCAGACCCCGACCGCCGACGCGGCGGCGACCAGCGTCACCCTCGGCTGCACGCTGCGCCGGGTCCGGCCGTGGGCCGAGCCGTGGTCCGGTGACCCGCTGCCCGGCACCTACTACGTCCGGCTCGCGGTGACCGACCTGCCCGAGCCCGACCTTGGCCTGCCGATGGACGTGGACCTGCTGGTCGGTGTGGATGGCGAGGGCGGCGCATCCGGTGACGACGGGAAGCTCGAAGCACCGCTGGTGCCGAACACCCGGGCCGGCACGGTGCTCACCGCCGAACCGACGCCGGAACCGGTCGCCGAGGAGAAGATGAGCCTCACCGGCTGGCTTCCGGAGGCCGGCTCGCGCTGGGTCTGGACCACCGCCGGCGGCGTGCTCGCCGCGGTGGCGGGTGTGGTCGGTTTCGCGCTCACCCGGCGACGCCGCCTCTGAGTAGATCTCCGGTGGCCGTCGCGCCCGCTGACGTGGCGGCCACCGGAGCAGACTCTCAGAAGGTACGCCCGCTGCGCGGCAGCCAGCCGATGAAGCGAGCCTGCAGCGACAGTACCGGCGCGCTGCGCAAATCCTGGGTGGCCGCGGCGAGGCATGAACCCAGATAGATGCTCAACGCGGCCCGGTCCACCTGGTACTCCTCCAACAACCGGCCGCGTTTGGTGGCGCAGGGCCACTCGTCGCCACAGGAACCGCAGTTCCAGTCGGGGGTCACCGGCGCGTGATCGTCCGGTCCTGGGCCCGACGCCCTCACACCAGGCGTCATCGGCACTTCCTCTCGCAAGTGGACAGGGGTTCGTCGGCCGTCGTCAATGGACGCGGCCAGCCCTGTGACGCCCCAACAGCGCTACCCGACGCTGTGGCGTTACGTCCCTACGGTACGTACACCGTGGACGGCCTCCGGGAATCACACCGGCGGCGGAGAGATCCCCCTTCCCATCCGTTCTGGCTACCCCTGGCGTCCTGGCGGTTGGCGTTCCGCTCGCCACCCCTATCCGCCGACCCGGTGGCATCGCGGTGCGTGCGGACTGCTTCTGGGGGTGGCCAGCACCGCCGACCGCGGCCGTGGCGGCATCCTGGCGAGGCTCGTTCGTGCTGGTCAAGGCGGACCGGGAAGGTTCGCGGCCACGGGCGGAGCGGGCGCCCCATCGCGCTGGTGATCGCTCACCGCCATGCCCGGCGAACACAGCAATCTGAGCGAAGACACGGCCTCAGACCCTCACGATTCTGAGTCCCGGTGCCGGGCTGGGAGCCGACCGGCTGGCGGCCACGCGCATCCAGAGCGTCTGGAGGAGACGAGTGATCAAACTGATGCGACGTGCCGGCGTCGTGCTGGCCGCAGCCGCCGTGGCGGTTGGGGTTGCGGCGGTGCCGGCCAGCGCGCACGTGGTTACCACCCCCAACACGGCCGACACGAAGTTCTTCCACACCGCGTTCCGGGTCGGGCACGGGTGTGACGGCTCCCCGACGACAGCCGTCCGGGTGCGGATTCCCGAGGGCCTGCACCTCGTCGACCCGGACCCGGTACCGGGTTGGACCGTCGAGGTCACGCGGGCGCACGGTCAGGGCCAGGGCTACGGCCAGGTGGTCGAGGTGGCGTGGGTCGGCGGACCGCTGCCCGACCATGACGTCCAGCTCTTCGGCCTGGGTTTCCGGATCGACCGGAAGGCGCCCGAGGTGCTGTGGTTCCCGACCGTCCAGCAGTGCGAGGTCGGCGAGACCCGCTGGGAGCAGATCCCGCCGAGCGTGGCCGAGTGGAACACCGTCCCGAGCCCGGCCCCGTACGTGATCAACGCGGCCTGGTAGGCGCCCTTGCGTCGATCATGGAGTTGTGGCGTCCGGTCCGCCGGATGAATCCGCTTCGCGCGGTGCCACAACTCCATGGTCGACGGCTCGGGCGAGCGGCGACTGTCGCCGGGTCGATGGTTCGGCCCGCCCGCCCGACCGGGACTCCGACAGTCGGTCACCTCGGCTGACAATCCGGGCATCACCGGGCATCGAAGTGTCCATACACATAGTGGCCGATTGCCTCTGTCAATTGTTGAGCCCGCAAGCACACTGGTACGGGTGACGTACCAACCCCCACCGGACCCCTGGCAGCCGGTGCCGCCTCCCCCGCCACCGCCACCGCCACGGTGGCAGCCGCCGACCGGCCAGTCCGGACCGGTGTCGCCGTACCCGACGACGCAGGTCCCGGTTGCCGACCGGAACGAGGTACACGGATGGGCAACCGTTCCGGTCGGGACCAACGGCGCTGCCGGCAAGGGCCCGAAGCGACCCGTCACCCGCGGGCAGAAGATCGCCGGGGGTGTCCTCGGGCTCGCCCTGCTCTGCTGCTGCGGTGGTGGCCTCGCCGCCATCGGCAGCTCACGCGGCGACAAGCCCGACGCCAAGGAGTCGGCAGCAGCGGCCCGGGCGCTGGCCGAGCCGTCCGTCGCCCAGGACGGCCCCGTACCGTCGAGTGAGCCGCCGAGCGCGGCGCCGACGAGCGGATCGCCGAGTCCGACGACCACGACCAGCAAGCCCAGCCCGGCGCCGAAGCCGACGCGGAGCACCCCCAAGCCGACACCGAAGCGCACCACCAGCGCCCCGCGCACGACCAAGCCGGCGACGCGCAAGTGCGACCCCAACTACAGCGGCGCCTGCGTACCCATCGCCAGCGACGTGGACTGCGCGGGCGGCAGCGGCAACGGCCCGGCCTACGTTCAGGGTCCCGTGCGGGTCATCGGCATTGACATCTACGACCTGGACCGCGACGGGGACGGGATCGGCTGCGACAAGTGACCGCAGATCCAGGCAGCCGTCAGGTCGACCCGACGCACCCCGCCCGCTCCGCCCGGGTCTCGCCGTGGGGTGGCGATGGTCAGGATTTCGGGGCTGTCGCCACGGCCGGTGGGAGGAAGAGGCGCCCGTGCCAGGCACCCCGCACGGTGCGGGTCGCGACCGTCGCCCAGGCGGCGACCAGCAGCCCGTACAGCAGCACGGCGAGGGCGGTCAGCATGGCCGAGCCGGATCGGACGGCCAGGCCGGTGACGCCGGTGACCAGGGTGCCGACCGGGAAGGTGAAGCTCCACCAGGTGAGCGAGAAAGGCAGCCCGGCGCGCGCTGTGCGCACGGTGATCGCGGCCGCCAGGGCCAGCCAGAGCAGGGCGAAACCCATCGCCGGTACGCCGTAGAGCAGGGCGAACATCTGCGCACCGGCCGCGTAAGGTTCGGGCAGCACGCCGTCGGCGGCCCGGCCGAGCAGGTGCGCGGCGGTGATCGACTGACCCAGCGGCCCCAGCACGATCCACAGCGTGGGGACCATCCGTGCCGCGCCGATCCGGTGGGTGACCAGCCGTCCCCAGAGCTGCGGCAGGATGATCACGGTGGCGACCAGGCTGACGCCGAACATCGCGTAGCAGGCGATCACCAGGTCGAGCCGGGCCTGCCCGGGCGGCAGGTGCGGCACGAGCAGCGCCCCGTTGGCGGCCGACACCATCGGCGGCACCACCGGCATCAGCCAGCCGCCGAACGCCGCGTCCGCCCCGATCCGATGCCGGGTCATCATCAGGTACGGGATTGCCACCGCGGTCAGCAGACCCAGCCCGGTCCCGGCGCCCCACAGCACGAGGTCGACCGCCACGGCAGCGGGCTCGCCGATCCATCCAGCGCCCAGCAGCAGCGCGCCGCCGCCGACGGTCATCAACGCCATCGGTGGCGCACCCCAGAACTGCGCCATCACCGGGTCGGCCGCGTACCCGAACGCGGTGTCCCGGTGCCGGCGCAGGTGCACCGCCCACGCGGCGACGAGCGCCGCCAGCAGCAGCGCCGCCGCGCCCCAGAGCAGGGTCGCGACGAACCGCAACCCCGGCAGTTGTACGGGCAGGCCGGCGGCGGCGGTGGCCACGATGCCGGTGCCCATCACCGAGGCGAACCAGTTCGGCCCCAGGTATCCGAACACGTCGCTCGGACGCGCCAGTGCCGACAGCGGCGCGGGGCGTGGGGCGGCACCGGGGCGACGGGTAGCCAGCGGCGGCGGGTTGTGCAGGCTGTTCATGGGCCAACTGTCGGGCCACCCGGAGCGGACCGGTAGGCGGCGATCCTGGACGGAGTCATAACCTGCCCTTATGCCTCTGCCGCCGCAGGTGACCGACCTGACCAGCCTCGACCTGCTGCTCTCCGTCGCCCGCCTCGGCAGCATCGGGCAGGCCGCGGCGGAACACCGGGTCTCCCAGCCGGCCGCCAGCGCCCGGCTCCGCCACCTGGAACGCCGCCTCGGCCTCACCCTGCTGCACCGCACCCCGCGCGGCACCGTCCTCACCCCCACCGGAGCGCTGGTCGCCGACTGGGCCCGGGGCGTGGTCGAGGCCGCCGACTCGCTCGCCGCCGCCGTCCAGACCCTGCGCATCTCGCACGAGAGCCGGCTCACCGTCGCCGCCAGCCAGACCGTCGCCGAGTACCTGCTCCCGGCGTGGCTGGTGGCGCTGCGCGCCCGGCACCCGGACCTGGCCGTCACACTGCAGGCCGTCAACTCCGCGGAGGTGACCGCCCGGCTCCTCGCCGGCAACGCCGACCTCGGCTTCGTCGAGGGCCCCGACCTGCCGCCCGGCCTGGACGCCGACACCATCGCCGCGGACCGCCTCACCGTCGTCGTCGCCCCCGCCCACCCGTGGGCGCGTCGCCGGCGCGGCATCGCCCCGGCCGAACTCGCCGCCACGCCACTGGTGTCCCGGGAGGCCGGCTCCGGCACCCGCCGCGTCCTGGAGGCCGCCCTACGCGAACACGACATCGACGTGCTCGCCGCCCCGCTGCTCGAACTCTCCTCGACCACGGCCATCAAGCACGCCGTCGCGGCGGGCAGTGGTCCCGCCGTACTCAGCTCGCTGGCGGTCAGCACCGAACTCGCGGCCGGCACCCTGGCCGCCGTACCCGTCACCGGCCTCAACCTGCACCGCCGGCTCCGCGCGGCCTGGCCGGCCGGCCGGCAACTCACCGGCCCCGCCCGCGACCTTTACGCGATCGCCGGGCGGCCCAGGTAGCCCGTCAAGGAAGACGGCCGTTTCGCCTGGTCCGCGGCGGCACTCAACCGGCCGGACAGCACCGACCCGCGGTGGTCCGACTGGCTGGACGCGGGGGATTCAGAATCGTGCGGGTGCCAGATCAGTAGCCGACCGGGGGTTTCCGCCCACGGACGAACGGGGACGCAGGGCTGAGAGGGGCGCACAGCGCCCCGGTTCGCCACAACGACAGGGAGTCGACATGAGCTCCACCGAGCGGGCGAGGGACAAGGTCGAGCGGGTGGCCGGCGCGGCCCGGGCGCGAATGGGCAACATGGCCCAGAACGAGCGGTCGGAAGCGGACCGGGTGGCGCAGCGGGATGAGACCCAGGGCAAGCAGGCCGGCGAGCACGTCCAGGAGGACGCCCGGGACGCACGGGACGACTTCACCGCCTGACCCCACTTGCCGGGACCTGCGGTGGCCTCGGCCCAGACCGCTGGACCTGGAATGATCCACTCCATGTCGCGTAAACGGTGGTCTCCGGCACCACCCGACACCGCCACATACCGCACGCGGAGTCGATCAAGGGGCTACTGGCTTTTGCTGCTGACGGGGACGGCCATCGGCGGCGGACTCCACACGCTGTTCATCGCGATTGCCGGCATGTTCCCTCGGCGCGGCGACGATCTGCACGTATGGTCCATGTTCTTCATCTACACCAGCGCGGTGCCCGTCTTTGTCCTCGTGCTCGTCGGGCTCCTCCTCGCGCCACACGGTTCGCGTCCTGCCCCAGTGGGGATCGGCATGGTGGTCGGCGCGGTCGCGTCTCCCCTGCTGTGGCTGGCTGGCGGGGCCGCCCTTCACGGCAGCTAGCAGCACGGGCCCCAGCATGATCGCTGGCGCGTCCGCCGGCTCAGCGCTGATCGCCGTCGGCGTGTTTCCCCCGGCCTTGCTCTCGCCGGTTGGTCACCCGTACCGTCGCGGGTCTAGACCGATTCGAGGAGTGTCAGGTGGAGCCGCTGGGGATCTCGCACCGGACCGGGTCACCCTCGTTTTCGTCGTTGGTGCTGATGATCGCTACGAAGTGGGTTGCACGGTCCACGAGGAGCAGGGGCTGATCTATCTCACCGCGCACCCGACACAACTGCCGGAGTAACTGACGCAAACAAAAGACCGTTTCCGACTGGCGGAAACGGCCTTGAACTGGGTGGAGCTGAGGGGATTTGAACCCCTGACCCCCTCGATGCGAACGAGGTGCGCTACCAGTCTGCGCCACAGCCCCTCCGCTGGCGTACCAGCGTCGGTCCCACCCGGCTTGCACCGGGCGGGCCGGCGCCAAGGCTAACAGATCCAGCACCCCCCACACGAATCACCCCATCGGGCGGGGAGATCTTGGTAGGAATAGGCCCACACAGGGGCCCAAACCTACCAAGATCTCGACAATCAGGCGGCCTCGGGGGCGTACGTCAGGTTGAGGACGCCGGTTTTGAAGGTTTCGTGGTTGACCAGGCGCAGGGGGTACGTGGGGGTCTCCTCGAAGAGGCGCTGGCCGTGCCCGACGGCGATCGGGTGGACCAGCAGCCGCAGCTCGTCCAGCAGCCCGTTGGCGAGCAGCCACCGGACCGTGGTGGCGCTGCCCGACATCGCGATCTCCCCGTCGGTCTGCTCCTTGACCTCCCGCAGCCGCGCGGCGACCTGCGCCGAGTCGCCCGACAGCAGGGTCGAGTTCTGCCAGGTCGCCTCGTTGAGGGTGTTGGACAGCACGTACTTCGGCACCGAGTTGATGAAGGTCGCGAAGCCGGCGTCCTCGCCCCCGCTGTGGTTCGGCCAGTACTCCGCCCACTCCTGGTACAGGTGGCGCCCCATCAGGAACGCCGTGGTCGCCTCCATTCCGCGGCCGACGGCGGCGCCCATCTCGTCGTCGAAGTAGGGGAAGTGCCACTGGTCGGGCCGCTCCACGACGCCGTCCAGCGAGATGAAGAAGTTCGACACGATCTTGGCCATGGTGCGCTCCCTGTGGGTCAGTAGCGGCCGGCCCTGTGCCGGCCCTCATCATCCCGTCGAACGGCCTCGGCCGGATTCGACAGCGCGCCTTCAAGATTTTTTCAGGCGCTGTTCGAGCCGCGGCCGGCCTCGTAGGCGCGGCCGCGGAGGCCACCCGCCCGGCGGTAGGAGACCGAGCCGCCACTCGCCGCCCGGGGCAGGTCGGCGGGGAGGTCCAGTCCCATCGCCGTACGCCGGACCGCCTCGCGCTGGGCGGCCAGCCGTCGCTGGGCCTCCCGGCGGGCCGCCGCGCGCCTCGCCTGTTCGCGGCGCACCTCGGCCTGGCGGGCGGCCAACCAGGCCGCCTCCCGGGCCTCCGCGCGCCGCCGCCGGCGGTCGGCCAGCGCCAGCTTCCGCAGGTGTACGACGTACGCCACGAGCAGGGTGCCGGTCACCGAGACGCTGATCCAGAACCCGGGGCCGACCAGCACCACGCCGATCAGCTCGACGAAGTTGAGCAGCAGTAGCGCGGCCAGCACCCGGCGCCGGCGGTAGATCGCCGGGGTGTGGTGGCGGCGCTTCGGCGGGTGCCGTCGACGGGACCTGGCCGGGGCCGGCGGCACCGACCGGAGCCGGCCGGACCGGCGGGCGGCGGGCGGCGCGGAGACCGGTGGGGCCAGACCGTTCGTGTCGGCATTCTCACTCAGGGTGATGACAAGGGAACGGGGTGGCCGGACCGGTCGCCGTCCCGGCACGGTACGACGCCGACGGTGGCGCTGGAGCACCCGCGCCGTCGACTGCGCCCGCTCCGCCACCAGCCGCTCGGTGGCGTCGTACCGGCGAACCAGCGCCGGCGCGAGGGCGAGCAGGCCGGCGGCGGCGAGGACGGCGAGGAGCACCGAGGTCGGCACCCTCACCCCTCCCGTCACCAAAATTCGGGCTCGCGCCGTCCGGCCGCAACATGTTCCGTCATTCGCCGTTTACGGCGCAGATCATGCGGTCGTGCAGCGCTTGCCGCAGCTTGCAGTTACTTGAGGTTACGGGCCGCCGACCGGGTTGACGGGTACGCCGCGCCGGGCGTGGTGGGTGGGACGCTTCACCCGCGGCTGTCACGTACGCGGTGCCAGCGGGCCAGCAGCCCGCCCTCGGCGGACACTTCCTCGCTGGTCATCGCGTATCCGATGTGGTCCCGCCAGGCACCGTCGATGTGCATGTAGCGGGCGTGGTACGCCTCCTCGCGGAAGCCCAGCTTCTCCACCACCCGCCGGGACGGCTTGTTCTCCGGCCGGATGTTCACCTCGATCCGGTGCAGCCCGCCGGGGCCGAACGCGTGGTCCACGGCCAGCGCGACCGCGGTGGGAATCACGCCGCGACCGGCCACCCGGGCGTCCACCCAGTAGCCGACGTACCCGGAGCAGAACGCCCGGCGGACGATGCTGCCCAGGTTGACGTGGCCGACCAGCCGCTCCCGCCCGTCCTCGCGCAGGCAGACGGCGAACGGCATCCCGTCGCCGGTACGCGCCGAGCGGCGCTGGTCGGCGTGGACGAAACGGTACGCGGCCGGCGAGTTCAGCTCGTCCCAGCTGCCGGGCAGGTGGGACTCCCAGGGGGCCAGCCAGGCCCGGTTCGCGCGCCGGATCTCCGACCAGGCGGCGGCATCGGAGCGCCGGTACGGCCGGAGCACCACCGGACCGTCCACCAGCACCACCGGCCAGCCGGGCGGCCGTCGGAACAGGCTCACCGGGTCGACCCTCCGCACGCGACCGCGGGGCTCGCCGGCACGCTCACGCTCACCTGCGCCGGTCCAGCAGGAGCACGTCCACCGTGGACCCTGCGGCGGCGGTGGTGACCCGCTCGCCGAGGACCAGCAGGCCGTTCGCCTCGGCCAGGCCGGAGAGGGTGAACGGCCCGCCGGCGAGCGGCTGGACCGTGTACCCGCCGCCGCGCCGCTCGGCCACGTGCGCGGGGCGGAACTCGCGCAGCCCGGCGGGGGACGAGACCGTCTCCAGCAGATGCGCCCGGACGCCGGGCCGGAACACCGGCTCGGCCCCGGCCAGCAGTTGGATGGCCGGGCGGGCCAGCACCTCGAAGCCGATCAGTGCCGCGCCGGGCTCACCGGGTAGACAGACCACCGGCACCTCCTCGGCGCCGACCGTACCGAATCCGAGGGCCGTTCCGGGATAGAGGGCGACCTCTGTGAAGGCCACCGGCCCGGCCCGGCCGCCGTCCCGGCGGGACAGGATCCGGCGGACCATGTCGCCGGGCCCGGTGCCGGTGCCGCCGGTGGTGATGATCAGGTCGGCCCGCAGCGTCTGGTCCTCCAGCAGGCCGCGCAGCGCCTCCGGGTCGTCGTCGCAGATCCCCACCCGGTACGCGAGCGCGCCCGCCTCGGCCGCGGCGGCGGTCAACGCGTGCGAGTTGGTGTCCACCACCTGGCCGGGCTGGCTGCCCCGGCCGACGTCGACCAGTTCGTCGCCGGTGGCCACGATGACCACCCGCGGGCTGGGCCGCACCACCACGTGCCCGATGCCGGTGGCGGCGAAGACCGCGACCAGGGCCGGTGAGACGTACGCGCCGGCACGGGCGAGCAGGGTGCCGGCGGGCAGCTCCTCACCGGCGCGGCGAACGCCGTACCCGCGCTTGGGGGTGCGGAAGATCTCCACCACGGCCATGCCCTGGTCGGTCCACTCCACCGGGACCACCACGTCGGCGGCGATGGGCAGGGGCGCCCCGGCCGCCACCGAGAAGCAGGAGCCGGGGGTGAGCCGGACCGGCCGCCAGCTCACCGCGCCCAGGTCGCCGACCACGTTCAGCCGGGTGACGCGGCCACCGGACGTGCCGGAGGGAGCCGGAATCCGGCTCCCTCCGGAGATGTCCTCCCAGCGCGCGGCGTACCCGTCCACCGCCGCCTGGTCGAAGGCGGGGTACGAGTGCGGCGCGACGACGTCCTCGGCGAGGACGTTGCCGTACGCCTGGGTGAGGTCGAGGTCGAGCGGAGGCAGCGCGCGTAACCTGCGCAGCACACTGCCCAGGTAGTCGGCGAGCGGCGTCAACTCGTTCGCGGCCGCCTCGGCGTCGGCCGTCGCGGTCATGTACTGGAACCGCCCGACGCGTCGCGTACCCCGCGCAGGACCGCCGAGGTGACCGTCTCGTCGCCCTGGTTGACGAACTCGGCCAGCCACTTGCGGAACTCGGCGCCCAGGTCCTCGCGCTCGACGGCGATCTGGACGACGGTCTGCAGGTAGCCGAGCGGCATGCCGGTGTCGTAGCGGGTGCCCCGGTAGACGATCGCGTGCACCGGCACCCCCTCGGTGCGCAGCAGCTCCATCGCGTCGGTCAGCTGGATCTCCCCGCCGCTGCCCGGCTCGGTCCGCCGGATCGCGTCGAAGATCCGCCCGGGCAGCACGTACCGGCCGAGGACGGCCAGGTTGCTCGGGGCGTCCTCCGGATTCGGCTTCTCCACCATGCCGGTGACCCTGACGACGTCGGCGACGTCGTTGAACTCCGGCTCGGCCGGCTCGACCGAGGCGATGCCGTACCGCTTGGTGTCGGCCGGGTCGACCTCGAAGAACGCCAGCACGACACCGCCGGTGCGGGCCTGCAGCTCCAGCATCGCCGGCAGCAGCGGCTCGGACGGCTTGACGAACTCGTCGCCGAGCAGCACCGCGAAGGGCTGGTCGCCGACGTGCGACTCGGCGTACCCGACGGCGTGGCCGAGGCCGAGCTGCTCGGGCTGCCGGCAGGTGTAGATCTCGGCCAGCTCGCTCGGTCGGCGTACCGCCTCCAGCAGCTCGGGCTTCTTCTCCAACCGCGCCTCCAGATCGGGGCGGCGGTCGAAGTGGTCCACCATCGAGGTCTTGCCGCGCCCGGTGATCAGCAGCACGTCGGTGATGCCAGCCTGGGTGGCCTCCTCGACGATGTACTGCAGCACCGGCCGGTCGACGACCGGCAACAGCTCCTTCGGGACCGCCTTGGTGGCCGGCAGAAATCGGGTGGCCAGGCCGGCGGCCGGGATGACAGCCTTGACCGCGCGGGAACGACCGGACGCGGCGGCCGCTGAGGGGTTCGCTGAGTGCTCCGACATGTCGCGAGACTATCGGCCACGGCTCTGCCGCGGCGGCTGAGGACCGGAAGACGCGCCGCCCTGCCCCGTGCCGGCGGGGTCCACCGTGCCGGCCCTGGGCACTCCGTCGGGTGGGCTGACCGCGGCGACCACCACCGGGATCTCCCGGGTGGCTGCCGGATCGGGCGCCTGGGCCAGCTGGTAACCGTCCCGACCTGCGGACTTGGCCGCGTAGAGGGCGTCGTCGGCGGCGTCGAGCACCTGCTGACCGGTGGCGGCGTGGTCGGGGTAGACGGCGATGCCGATGGAAACGGTCACCGGCACCCGAAGCGCCTCGCCGTGCCCGTCCACCGGCACCGGATGATCCCGGACCACCGCACCGAGCCGCTCGGCGACGATGGCCGCGCCCCGGGCGTCGGTCTCCGGCAGCAGCACCACGAACTCCTCGCCACCGTGCCGGAACGCCAGGTCCACCTCGCGGATCTCGCCGCGTACCCGGCGGGCGAACTCGACGAGCACGGCGTCCCCGGCGGCGTGCCCCCAGGTGTCGTTGACCTCCTTGAACCGGTCCAGGTCGAGGGCGAGGACGCTGAGCATCCGGCCGAACCGGTTCGCCCGCTCCACCTCCCGCCGGATCGACTCGCGCAGGTAGCGGTAGTTCCACAGCCCGGTCAGCGGATCGGTCAGGGAGAGCCGCTGTGCCTCCTCGTGCACCCGGACGTTCTCCACCGCCACCGCCGCGTGCCCGGCGAAGGTCCGCAGCGTGAACAGGTCGTCGTCGTCGAACTCGTCCGCGCCGAGCCGGTCGTAGAGGACCAGCACGCCGAGCGCGCCCGAGCCGGCCGGGGCGGACGACTCCAGGTCCCGCCGCGGCGTCGGAGCGGCCTCCGCCGGGTCGGGAGCGCCGGCCGGATCGGGGCCTCCGGCCGGCGGGTGGCCGGGCCGGTCGGGGCCGCCGCGCCCGCCCAGCTCCGACGCCCCGGGCGCGGCGAACGGCACCGCGATGTACGTCTCGCAGCTCGGTTCCCCGGTCGGGGCGTCGGCCGGCTCCCACCGGCCGCGCAGCGGCTCGCCGGTGGCGGCCACCATGCCGACCACCCCGGTGCCGACCGGCACCCGCAGCGTCGCCGGATCGGACCGGTCGGCGGTGGCCCAGCGGCCGTCCAGCCCCTCGACGCATCGGCCGACGAGGACGCCGTCGCCGTCGAGCAGCAGCACCGCGCCGGCCCGCGCACCGGTCGCGGCGATCGCGCTGTGCAGGATCACCCGCAGGATGCGTTGCAGGTCATGGGTGCTGGCCAGGGTGTCGCCGAGCACCGCCAGGTGACCGCGCAACTGGTCCCGGCTGCTGGTCAGGGCGGCCACGTAGCTGCTGGTCTCCCGGGTCATCCGGTTGAATGCCCGGGCCAGCCGGCCGATCTCGTCCCGACTGCGGACCGGCACCCGGGCGGTCAGGTCGCCGTGCGCCACCCGGTCCACCGCGCCGGCCAACTCCATCAGGGGACGGGTGGTGACCCTGGCCAGCCGTCCGGCGGCCAGCACGGCCAGCGCCGCGGCCAGCACCACCGCGCCGGCCAGGGCCGCGTACAGCCCGGGTGGACGCTCGCCGGGCACCGAGAGGACCAGCGGCAGCGGCTGCCCCGGGGACGGGCCGAGCCGGCGGACGTACCGGCCCTCGGTGGTCTCGGTGACCTGGTTTCCGTCGAGGGTGCGGGCAGCGGCCAGCACCGCCTCGCGTACCTCCTGGGTCTCGGTGGTGTGGGTGACCCGGTCGCCGCCGGAGGGATCGTCGAGGAGGGTGACCGCGACGCCGGCCACTGCGGCGAGCCGCGCGACGAAGGCCGGGTCGACCGGCTGCGCGGCGGCGACCGCGCCCAGGTCGGCGCCGGCGGCGTCGCGAAGCTGGACCCGGACGGCGAGCGCGCGGACCGGGCCGGCGACCGGCGGCTCACCGGCGCAGTCCTGCCAGGGCCCGCCCGGCCCACCCTGGGTGGCGTAGCTGGTCCGGCCGGCGTCGTCGGTGATCCACACGGCGGCGGCCAACCCGCGCCCCACCACCTGGTCCGCCGCGCGGGGCCGCGCGGCCGGGTCGGTGACCAGCGCGACCGCGTCGGCCGCCCCGCGCAGTTGCTGGCAGAGGGCGTCCACCGAGGTACGCACCGCGGCGGCGGCCAGGCCCAGCCGTTCGGTGGAGCGGCTGCGGTCGACGGCCGACATCATGGATCCGACGAAGAACGCGCCGAGCAGTACCGGGCCGAGCACCACCGCGAGGAAGGCCGCCGTCAACCGCCCGCGTAGCGTCAAGCTTCCCCCCGGAAGTTCCGCGCCCCTTGTTGCGATGCTGACACAGAGCGACCAGGAGGCAAGCGTTGCGTCAGGAGTGTTGCGTGCCGGAATTTTCTGATGGAGCGGATGTCGCACATGAGGCAAAGCGCGACCTGCGAGTGACGTTGCTCGCCCACCGGCGGTCGCTGTCCGCCGCCCGGCGGGCGGAGGCGGCGGCGCGCGTCCAGGCCGAGCTGGTCTCCCTGGTACGCCGACTCCGCCCGGCCCGGATGACCGGGTACGTGCCGGTCGGCTCGGAGCCGGGCGGCGGCGAACTGCCGGAGGTGCTGCGGTCGGCGCTCCCGCCGGAGGCGGAGCTGCTGCTGCCGGTGCTCCGCGACGATCTGGACCTGGACTGGGCCGCTTACGCCGGCGCGGCGTCGCTACGGGCGGCCGGGCGGGGGCTGCGCGAACCGACCGGGCCCCGCCTGGGCCGCTCCGCCGTGGCCACGGCCGAGCTGGTGATCGTCCCGGCCCTGGCGGTGGACCACCGGGGGCGGCGGCTGGGCCGGGGCGGCGGCTCGTACGACCGGGCGCTGGCCCGGGTGCCCGCCGCGGCCCTGACGGTGGCCCTGCTGCACGACGGGGAACTGGTCGACGCGGTCCCGGCCCAGCCGCACGACCGGCCGGTACGCGCCGTGATCACCCCCGCCGGCCGGCTACGTACGCTACCGGTGGTGCCCGGTGTGGAACCGAACGCTTCCGCTGGACGAACCCGGGTGCCATGACGCACCATTGGCACTCGAATACGTCGAGTGCCAACCGGCCGTGCCAGATCCGGAGGAGAACGTGCCTACGTACCAGTACGCCTGCACCGCGTGCGGCCACCAGCTCGAGGCGGTGCAGTCCTTCAGCGACGAGCCGCTGACCGAGTGCCCCGCGTGTGAGGGACGGCTGCGCAAGGTCTTCAACTCGGTCGGCGTGGTGTTCAAGGGCTCCGGCTTCTACCGCACCGACTCGCGCCCGAAGGGGTCGGACAGCGCGACGAGCACCACGACCAAGCCGGCCAAGTCCGAGTCGTCGTCGAGCACTTCGTCGAACGGGTCGAGCACCAGCCCGTCCACCGCCTCCGCCACCAAAACCCCCGCCACCACCACCTCCCCCACCCCCACCTCCTCCTGATCCCCCTTCGGGCCACCCGCCCAAGATCCGCACATTTTCACGGAAAAAGTGGCCATTTCCGCCAGGATGGCCACTTTTCCGTGAAAGAGGCTGCTCACCTTTTCGGGGGCGGGGCGCGCTAGCAGAGGGGGGCGGGGTTTGGGGGTTGTCCACAGGCGGGTGGGTTTTCCACAGGGTGGTGGCTTCGGCGGGGGGCGGGGCGCTGCGCTTTCGTAGCCTGACTTGGTCCATGGGGTCGGCGGGCGGGGAGGGACGCGGGTGGTGGCGGGCGAGGGATCACTACGGCCGGTGCGATGGCGCGGCCTGCCCCGGGGCGGGACCCTGCTCCGGGCGGCGCTGGTCGCGGCGCTGCTCGGCCTGGCCGCCGCGGTGCTGCAGCCCTCTGCCGGTTGCCCGCCACCCGGCGCGGCCCCGGTCCAGCCCGCCCCGGCCGCGACCTCCTCACCGCCGGCCGACGGCCGCCCGAGCAACGCACTGCCGCTGCCCAGCGGAGCGGTCGGGGTGCCCGTCCGGCTGGCCGAGCCGGCCGCCCTCGCGGTGCTCCGCCCTGGTGCCCGGGTGGACCTGCTGGTCGCGCCGGCCGGCGGGGCGGCCGGGGAGGCGACGCTGCTCGCCTCGCGGGCGTTGGTCCTCGACGTGGTGGGCGCCGGGGCGGTCGACGGGTCCTCCGCGCTCTACCTGGCGCTCCGGCCCGAGCAGGCGCAACGGACGGTCGGGGTGCCCGAGGGCAGCCGCTTCGCGGTGGTGGTACGCGGCTGACCCGCGTTGCGGCACCACTGGTGGTCGGCGCATGACCGCCCTGCCGTGGTGATCGGCGTGACCGCCGTGCGGTGGTTGTCGGCGTGACCGCCCTGCCGTGGTGATCGGCGCCTTGCGGCGGTGGTCGGCGTGACCGCCCTCGCCCCGCAAGCCGAGGAACGCTGCTGCGGTCGCAGCGGACGGGGGTGGCAGCCGACCAGGCCGATGCGTCAGTCCCAGTGCGGAGGGCGCTCGGCCAACAGCCACTCGTCGTTGCCGCCGGACCGCTCACCCCAGCCGCGGTCCGTGTCGTCGGTGGTCTGCTCGGGCAGCACCACGAAGTCGTCGTTGAGGTCGACCACGCGGTCTTCGTCGCCGCGCGCGCCACGCATGCCGGGATCGCTCACGACCGGCAAGGATACCGGCGCCACAAACGCCCCCACCCCCTCCGGCACCCCCACCCACCCCACCCCCCTCCCCTCCTCCCCCCACCACCCGCGGTGATCAAGGAGTTTGCGTCTGCAAGGAGATCAACTCGGATGCAAACTCCTTGATCAACCAGGCAAGGGCGGGTGGGGTGAGTGGGGGTGGTCCGGTGCGGGGCGGGTTGGGCGTCGCGTCCGGCGGGCCGATCGGCTGGGGCGTTGGTAGCGTCGGACGGCGTGACGACGCCGAGCGGTGGCAGCCCCGAGGACGAGTTCTGGCGACGCCCGACACCGGACCAGCCGGACGGCGGGCTCGGCGGTGGCCGCCCTGGCAGGCCGGCGGCCCCTGCCGACCGGCCCGGCGAGTCGGCGACCAGTCTCGGCCCGCCCGGCGACCCCCGGCCCGACGCGGGGCAGTCACACAGTCCCTGGTCGGGCGCGAGCCAGGCGGACAACCCGTGGGCACGCCCCGACCCAGGCGCGGACGGGCAGCCACGGTCCGCCGATGGCAACTGGCCGGCCGGTGGCGGCTGGCCCGGTGGCAGCGGGGCCGGTGGTGGCGGGGCAGGAAGTGGCGGGGCCGGAAGCGGTACTCCGGCCGGCGGATACTCCGGCCCACCGCCGACCACTCCGCCGCCGCCCGGCTGGCGACCGCCCGTGCACGTGCGGCCCGCCCCACCTCGGCAGCTGCCGCCACAGAACATGACCGCCATCGACCAGGCAGAGCAGGAGTCCCAGCGGCTCACCTACGGCATCGGGGCGGTCGCCGGGGTGGTGCTGGTGCTCCTGACCTGCCTGCTCTGCTCGCGAGTGATCTTCTGACCGAGGGTCAGAGCGTTCCACCCCAGACGACCTGGGCGCCGCTGTCACCGGCCAGGAAGACGTACACCAGCGCGAACACCGCGAGGACGACCACCATCCCGGTCAGCACCGGGGCCAGCCAGCGGGGCAGGCCGCGTACTCGGGCCAGGCCGCTGGTGACCAGCAGAAGCAGCAGCGCCGCCACCGCCAGCCCGATGGTGAACCAGAACAGGGTGTCGCCGTACTCGGAGTGCTCCTCGATCTTCCGGAGGAACTCGCCACCGAGGCCCCGCTGCCGCTGGGCCTCCTCGAACGCCTCGCCGGACTCCTTCGCCACGAAGGTGGCGATCGGGGTCACCACGGCGAGGCCCGCCACCGCCCAGTCGAGCCGGGACCGCCACCGGGGCAGCACCCCGTAGGCGACAGAGAGCAGCGCCAGCAGCGGCACCAGCACCACGACGGCGTGAATGACCAGGACGTGAAGCGGCAGGCCGTTGACTTCCCTGAACACCGACACCCCCACGAGTAGACCGAAGCGCGGCCAGCGTACGACGGGCATACCCGCCTTCGCTGTCGCTCACATCGACTCACGCACGTCTTCTCGGTGCGGTTCAGCCTGTGGCCGGGGCCACCCGCGGTTCCAGGTCGGTTGTCGGCCCCGGAAACGCGTGCTGTCATTGAGTCATGTCCACCGGTGAGGAACTGCTCCGGTCGAGGGGCCTGCGGGTCACCCGACCGCGGCTCGCCGTGCTGGACGTCCTCGCCGACGGCGGCCACCTGGAGGTCGACGAGATCACCCGTCGGGTCCGGGAGCGGCTCGACTCGGTCTCCACGCAGGCCGTGTACGACGTGCTCGCCGCGCTCTCCCGGGCCGGGCTCTCCCGCCGCATCGAACCGGCCGGCAGTCCCGCCCGTTACGAGGCGCGCGCCGGGGACAACCACCACCACGTGGTGTGCCGCGGCTGCGGCGAGATCGCCGACATCGACTGCGCTACCGGAAGTGCCCCCTGCCTCGCTCCGGACACGGCGCACGGCTTCGAGGTGGACGAGGCGGAGGTGACCTTCTGGGGTCTCTGCCCCACGTGCCAGACCCGCCGTTTGGTCGACGACTGACAGCGGACCGGCGTCCGCGGACCGCGCTGACCGCTGCCCGGGCCTGATCCACTCCAGGTGCGGTACGTGGGGGTATCTGGCCGCGGGGTCACCGCGACCGCGTCGCCTCCTCCGGCTCAACGGGCGCGACCGGGGTTCAGGCCGGTCCGGCGGGTATGAGGCGGGGTCCGGCGCGTGGCACCCTTGGGCGGTGGACACCGATGACCTCGGCCTGTTCGGTCCGGGATCGGTCACGTGGAAGGTGCACGCGGAGCCGATCCTGATCGTCGCCGGCCTGCGTTCGCTCTACCTCCAGGCGTTGCACCCCCGGGCGATGGCCGGGGTCGCCCAGAACAGCAACTACCGCACCGACGCCTGGGGCCGGCTGGCCCGGACCGCCGGCTACGTGGCGACGGCGATCTACGGCACCACCGCCGAGGCCGAGGCGGCCGGCCGCCGGCTGCGTACCCTGCACGGCCGGATGCGGGCCACCGACCCGTTCACCGGTGAACGGTTCCGGATCGACGACCCGGAGCTGCTGCGCTGGGTGCACGTCGCCGAGGTCGAATCGTTCGTCAGCACCGCCCGCCGGGCCGGGCTCGCCCTGACCGACGCCGAGGTCGACGCGTACTACACCGAGCAGCGCCGGACGGCGGCCCTGGTCGGGCTGGACCCGGCCGACGTGCCGGGCACCGCCGCCGAGGTGGCCGACTACTACCGGCGGATCCGCCCGGACCTGCGGATGACGAAGGAGGCAGCCGAGACCGCCCTCTTCCTGACCGCCCCGCCGATCCCGTGGAAGCTCAGCCTGCCGGTGCGGCTCGGCCTGCACCTCGGCCCGCCACGCTGGGCGTACCTGGGGATCGCCGGCACCGCGCTGGCGCTGCTGCCGGCCTGGGCCCGCCGGTTGTACGGCGGCCTGGGCCTGCCCACCACCGCGCTGTCGGCGGATCTGAGCGTCCGCGCGCTGCGGCTGGCCCTGGCGGCGCTGCCGCGCCGCTACCGGGTCGGGCCGATCCAGCAGGCCGCGAAGGACCGCGCCGCCCGACTCGGCCACGCCGCGTAAGCCGGCCGGCCCAAGGGCCGCACAACTGCGGCGAAGTTACGGCTCCCTCGCACCAGGAGGCAGCAACTTCCCGTCAAGTGCCCGGAGCCTGGCGTCTAGGAGTCCGTGCCGAGGCGTTCCATGGCCGACCACGGGTCCTTGCCGGGCGTCTGCGCGCCGGTGGGGCAGGTACGCCGGTAGTCGCACCAGCCGCAGCGCGGCCCCGGGGTGGCGGGAAACGCCTCGTCGGGGTCGGTGCCGTCAGCGACAGCCCGCTCGGCGGCCATGATGTCCCCGGCGGTCTCCTCGGCCCGGGTGAGCTGCCGGTTCAGCGACTCCGGAGTGTGCTCGTGCGCGGCGACCGTGCCGGTGGGCAGGTGGTGCAGCTCGACCCGGCGGCAGGGCCGGCGGAACACCCGCTCGGCCGCGTAGGCGTAGAGGGCCAGGGCCTGCGACCCGCGGGCGTCGTCGGTGTCCAGCCCGGTGCGGCCGGTCTTGTAGTCGACGATGACCAGCTCGGGCCGCCCGTCCGCGCCGGGACGGGAGTCGATCCGGTCGGCCCGGCCGTTGAACGCGAGCACCCCGGTCTTGACGGCGACCACCCGTTCCACCCCGACCGGCTCGTCGGCCGGGTCGAGCCCCGCCACGTACGACTCCAGCCAGGCCAGCGCCCGGCGGAAGGCGTCCCGCTCCTGCTCGTCGTCGCGGTAGCCCTCGCGCACCCAGGTGCCCTTCAGCAGCATGCCCAGCACCTCGGGGCGGCGACGGTCCGGCGCGAGCGCGTACCAGTTCTTCAGGGCGGTGTGGACGCTGGCGCCGAGCGAGTTGTGCGCCCACGGTGGCCCCTTGAGCGGCGCGGGCCGGTCGACGTAGGAGTAGCGGTAGCGCCGCGGGCAGTCGGCGTACGCGCCGAGCTTGCTGGGCGTACAGACGAAGAGGCGCTCCGGCATCCCCTCGAAGCCGAGCTGCTCGGCCTGCTCGGCGCGGGGCCGGGGCGCTCGGCCACCGGTAGGTCGTCCGGTCGGGGAGGGTCGTCGCACGCCTCAGATCCTGCCACCCCGGTGCGACACCGGGGTGGCGGCGGGCCGGCGGGTCAGTGCGGGGTGGTGAGGTACTGGGTCACGAAGGCGGCCACCGCGTCGGCGATGAGCTGCACCGCGATGGCCGCCAGCAGCAGGCCGGCGATCCGGGTCAGCACCTCGATGCCGCCCGGCCGGAGGACCTTGACGATCACGCCGGAGAAGCGCAGCGCCACCCAGACCGCGGCCATCACCCCCACGATCGCGAGGGCGATCGCGAGGTAGTCGGTGAACCCGCCGGCCTGCTGCACGAAGAGCATGGTGGCGACGATGGCGCCCGGCCCGGCCAGCAGCGGGGTGCCCAGCGGCACCAGGGCGATGTTGGAGGTGCTCTGCTGGCTCGGTTCGTCAGCCTTGCCGGTCAACAGCTCCAACGCGACCAGCACCAGCAGCAGACCGCCGGCGGCCTGCAACGCCGGGAGCGAGACGTGCAGGTAGGCGAGAAGGGTCTGGCCCGCCACGGCGAAGACCACGATCACCCCGAGCGCCAGCGCGACGGCCTGCCAGGCGGCCCGGTTCCGGTCGCGCGCGGGCAGCGGCCCGGTGAGCGCGAGGAAGATGGGCAGCATGCCTGGCGGGTCGACGATCACCAGCAGGGTTACGAAGACCGCACCGAAGAGCTTGAGATCCACCGGAATACGGTAGCCGCGCCGAGATGGATCAAAACGCGGGTCACCCCGAAGCGACCGGGGTCACCCCGCTGGCCAGGGCGACGAGGCGCTCGTACGTCTCGGGGTCGGTGGTGTGCGCGCCGAGCTGGACGGTCTTGTGCGTCCCGTGGAAGTCCGACGAGCCGGTGACCAGCAGGCCCAGCTCGGCGGCGAGCCCCCGGACGTGCGCCCGCTCGGCCGGTGTGTGGTCCTCGTGGTCGGCCTCCAGACCGGCCAGCCCGGCAGCCGCCATTGCCGCGATCGCCTCGTCCGGCACGGTCCGCCCGCGTCGGGTGGCCCGGGGGTGGGCAAAAACCGGCACCCCGCCGGCCGCCCGGATCAGTGCCACCGCCCGGAACACGTCGATGTCCTCCTTGGGTAGCCGGTACCGCTCCCCCAGCCAGTCGGGGGCGAACGCCTCCGTGGTGGTGGCCACCAGCCCGGCGCGGATCAGCGCCTGGGCGATGTGCGGCCGGCCGACCGTCCCGCCGGCCGCGCCGGCCAGGATCTCCGGCCAGCTCACGGCGATGCCGTCGGCCTGCAACAGCCGTACGATCCGCTCGCCGCGTTCCTCCCGGGCCCGCCGGACCCGGGCCAGCTCCGCGACCAGCTCCGGCTCGTCCGGGTCGAAGAGGTACGCGAGCAGGTGCAGCGGGATGGCCGGCTCGACGCCGTACCAGCGGCAGGAGATCTCCGCGCCGCGGACCAGGGCGAGCCCGGCCGGCAGCGCGCGGACCGCGGCGTCCCAGCCGGCGGTGGTGTCGTGGTCGGTGATCGCGACGACGTCGAGGCCCGCGTCGGCGGCGGCCCGGACCAGCTCAGTCGGGCTGAGGGTGCCGTCGCTGGCGGTGGAGTGGGCGTGCAGGTCGATTCGGGCGGCAGCGGTCACCTCGCCGACGCTACCGTCCCGGTGTCTCCGCCGGCCGGCCGAGCGAACGCCGATGCGTGGGGTTGCCGGTTCAGGTACGGATGTCGGCCCAGAGCCGACGCCGGCTCAGGGACGGGTGTCGGCCACCACGACCGGCCGTTCGCCGGGGGCCGCTCCGGCGACCGGCGAGGCGGTCGGCCGCTGGCCGGCCAGCACCTGGTCGGGGCCGACCCGGACCAGCCCGCCGGTGGCGTCGACGTGCAGGGCACCCCCTGACCGGGTCCACCGCACCACCCCGGCCACCGTCGGCCCGGCGGGCCGGGCCGACACGCCGGAGCCGAGGGTGTTCAGGTCGACCAGGAGCGCCCCGTTCCGCGCGCCGTTGACCAGCAGCCACCGCCCGTCGACGGAGACCTCACCACGGCCGTCGGTGGCGAGGTCCGGGCCGCAGCCGGTGCGGACCGTGGCGAGGTCCCGGGCCGGGTCGAGCAGGGCCAGACAGGGCCGCCGGGGCGTACCGGCCGAGACCTGGCCGACCACCCGGCCGTCGGGCAGCATGCCGTAGACGTTGAGTACGTCCCGGTTCGCGGTGCCCAGCCGACCGTCGACCGGCGCGTACCAGACGCGGAACCCACCCCGGGCGGGCTGCCGGACCAGGACCGCGTCGCCGGCGAACGCGACCGGCTCGGTCCCTTCCGGGGCCGCCGTCCGGGTGGTCGCGAGGAGGTGGCCGCCGACCACGCCGGCGACGAAAAGCTCCGGGCCGTCGCGCCAGGCGACCCGCCGTCCGTCCGCGGCGACCGCGACCGCATCCGCGCCGGCGAGCAGCACCTGCGGCACCCCGTTGTTCGGCGGGACCCACCAGAGGGTACGGCCGGCCGCGGTGACCGCCGAGGTGAGCAGCCAGCCCGCGTGGTCGGCGACGCGTTGCGCCTGCTCGACGGTGCTCACCCCGGTCAGCTCCCGCCGTTCGCCACCGTTCGTGTAGAGCCAGGAGCCGACGATCATGTCGAGTTCGGGGCGGACCGGGCCGGCCGTGGGGGGCACGGCGGACTCGATGGGCAGCGGAGAAGGCGAGAATCCGCGCGGGTCGCCGAGCACCACGGTCGGCGTGCCCTCGCGGCTGGCCGTACCGCCGAACTGGGCCATACCGGTGGTGACCAGCACCGTGGCCACTCCGGCCAGGGCGAGCCCGGCCAGTGTGCGGCGATGGCCGCTGCGGCGGGCCCGCCGGACGGCCACGCCGGCCGGATCGGCGGCGAGCGGTCGCGGCGTGGCGACCCGGCGGGAGAAGGTGTCCCGCAGCGCCCGCTCCAGCTCGTCGTCGGTCACGGAAAGTGGACGCTCCAGGCCGCCCGTCTGGTTGTCGCCGGAGCCCGACGGACGGCTGAGCCCGATGATTCGCTCGCCGCGCTTGCTCATGGCGCCACCTCGCTGCGCTCGCCGGCACCACGAGACACCAACGCGCTGAGCCCGATGATTCGCTCGCTGCGCTTACTCATCGGGTCTCCGCCGGCACGGTGGTGGCGGGGCGGGCGATGGCCGGGCCGGTGGGCAGCGTGGCCGGCCGCACCGCCGGCGGGCGCGCCGCGGGCGGCGGCACGACCCGGGGTGCCGACGGCGTACGCGGCGCGGGCGCGGGCGTCTCCTCCTGCTCGGCCGGCAGACCGAGCGCGGCCGCGGAGCCCAGCCGGCGGCGCAGCGTGTTCAGCGCCCGCGAGGTCTGGCTCTTCACGGTGCCCGGGGAAATCTCCAGCAGGGCGGCGGTCTGCGCCTCGGACATGTCCTCGTAGAACCGGAGGACCAGCACGGCCCGCTGCCGGGCCGGAAGGGCCTGGAGGTGCCGCCAGAGCGCGTCCCGGTCGAGCTGCTGCTCGATCTCGTCGACACCGGCCCGCTCGGGCAGCACCTCGGTCGGCCGTTCACCGTGCCAGCGGCGCCGCCACCAGCTCGTCGAGGTGTTGACCATGACCCGGCGGGCGTACGGCTCGATGGCCTCGATCCCGCCGAGCCGCTTCCAGGCCAGGTACGTCTTGGTCAGCGCGGTCTGGAGCAGGTCCTCGGCCGTCGCCCAGTCCCCGGCCAGCAGGTACGCGGTACGCAGCAAGGCGCTGGATCGGGCCGCGACGAACTCGCGGAACTCCTCCTCCAGCGGGTCCCTGCTCGCCACCACTCACCTCCACACCCGGTCCTGCCTGGCAGGCTGCCACGTCCGGGCGGGTCGGGTCGACGGCGATTGGTGCGCAGTTCATCCGATGTTCGGACGAAAAGTTTCAGGCCCCGTCGTCCGCCTTGGCCTCGTCGGCCTCCTTGCCCAACCGGGCCTCGACCGCCTGCGGCTCGTACATCTCCTCGACGACGCGCAGGTAGAGCTCGTTCGGGTTGGGCAGGTTCTTGACCTCACGGAGGGCCTGGTCCTGACCGGCGGACTCCAGCACGAAGGTGCCGTAGTTGAGCGCCCGCCCGGCCGGACTCTGCTCGTACTTCATGTCGGTGACCCGGGCCAGCGGCATCATCGCCACCCGCCGGGTGATGATGCCGTTGACCACCATCACCCGTTTGTTGGTGAGGATGAAGCGGTCGTACCACCAGTCCGCGACCCGCCAGGCGACCCAGCCCATCACGGCGAACCAGAGCAGCACCGCGACGGTGGTCAGTGCCCCGACGTTCCGTCCGGCGAGGAAGCCGGAGAGGTAGCCGAGGACGAAGGTGGCGACGACGCCGATGATGATCGGCGTGGAGAGGTGGATCCAGTGCCGCTTCCACTCGCCCCGGTAGCGCTCGGTGGGGAAGAGATAGCGGGCCACCAGCGAGGTGGGCTCGTCCTCCAGCGGGAGCACCCGACGGGGAGCCATGCCCGCGGCGTCGACGCGCAGCCCGGACAACTCGTCCTCGGAGATCTGCGGCGGCTGGTAGCCGGCCTCCGGATCACGGATCCAGGACCGCCCGGACTGGCCCTCGCCGGCGAGACCCGGCCCGTCGCCGTAGCCGGCGTCGTCTGAGAAAGGAGGGCCGTCGCCGTAGCCGACGTCGTCAGGGTCGATCCGGGGGATCGGCTCGGTGTCGCGCTCCCGGCGCTCGCGGTCGGGATCGTCGGGGTCGAAGGGCGGACCGGAGGGGCTTCCCATCGGCGGCTAGGCGACCAGGCTGGTGAAGAAGTCGCCGAATCCCTGGGCGATGTCCATGATGCCGCCGCCGAGGGACTTGAAGACGTCGGCGGCGGAGTTCGGCCGGTAGGCAACAAAGAAGATCAAGAATGCGATGCCGGCCCAGGTGAGGACCTTCTTGACCATGGCGGGCCATCCTCTCGCGCGGCACCGGGTGCGTTTACCGCAGTGGCACCCAGAGTATCAGCATCATGTCGTACGGTGAATATCCGTGTTCGATCTCCCACCGCCGGTGCCGGCCGGTCAGGCCCGTCCGTGCAGGTACGGAGATGGTGCGCCGTACACGAGTTCGGGCGGAGTCCACTCGGTGAGGTCGTGCAGCACGACTTCTTCCGCGAGGAGGTGACCCGCACTCGCCGGCCAGGCTATCGCATGAAGCCACATTCCCCGAGCCTCGCCGGCGTACGCACTTCGATCGGTCGGCGAGTTGACGAGCCACAGTGGAGTCGGGTGGCCGCCAACCCGGATCTTCGCGCGCGGCACACGTTCCGGATGACCTGGGCCGGGCTCCGCCAAGGCCTCCGCGACCTGCGGCCCGGGGTCTGGACCGGGCAGCCCGGCGAACCGGGAGCCCAGCCCGACGCCCGGCTCCTCGGCGACGAAGAGAAGGTCGGCCGGCCCGCCGTCGAGCGGGGCTGGGCCGGCGCAGGCCACCGCGGTGGCGCGCACTCCGCCCGGGTCGTCCCCGGCCCAGGCCACCCCGCTCAGCGTCCACCCGGCGGGCAGCGGCCACGGGCACCAGAGCGGTACGCCCGGCCGGCCGGCCGGATCGGCGTCGGCCGCCAGCCGCTCCACCACGCTGGCCAGGATCTCGGTGCCGATGTGCTCGGGTACGTGCAGCGGCGGCACCGGACCGCAGCGCAGGCACCGCGACTCACCGTGCATCAGGTCCGGGCCCCGGACCGACCCCCCGCACTTCGGGCAACTCATCGCGACACTCACATCCCCACCGTCACCCCGCGCCGGCGGGGCGTCAAGCGGAGCGGGCCGATCAGGCGGATCGCGTCAGTCCGGCGGCGGCCCGGCGTAGGCGCGGGTCCAGGCGTGCATGGCGATGCCGCTGGCCACCCCGGCGTTGATCGACCGGGTCGAGCCGTACTGGGCGATGGAGAAGAGCTGGTCGCAGGCGGCTCGGGCCACGTCGGACAGCCCCGGCCCCTCCTGGCCGAAGAGAAGCACGCAGCGCCGGGGAAGGACGCTCGTCTCCAGCGGCTTCGAGCCGGGCAGGTTGTCGATGCCGACCACCGGCAGCTGCCCCTCCGCCGCCCAGGCGACGAACTCCTCGATCGTGGGATGGTGCCGGACGTGCTGGTAGCGGTCGGTCACCATGGCCCCGCGCCGGTTCCACCGGCGCCGCCCGACGATGTGCACCTCCGCGGCGAGGAAGGCGTTGGCGTTGCGGACCACCGTGCCGATGTTGAAGTCGTGCTGCCAGTTCTCGATGGCCACGTGGAAGTCGTGCCGGCGCCGGTCCAGGTCGGCCACCACGGCCTCCCGCCGCCAGTAGCGGTAGCGGTCCACCACGTTGCGCCGGTCGCCCTCGGCGAGCAGCTCCGGGTCGTACCGGGGGTCGTCCGGCGGGTCGCCGGGCCAGGGCCCCACACCCACGTCGAACTGATCGTCGGTCACGGTTTGTAGAGCGTACGGCCCCGATCCGGCACCCTCACCGGGGGTTCGGCCGGCGCGACGGCCGGGGACCGGGCGCTCCGGTCACCGCAGCTCCAACGCGCCCCCGAGCCGGTCGAGGAAGCGCCGGTCGGCGGGGCTGGCTCCGTCGCCGGCGCGGCAGACCCGGGCCGCGACGGACTCCACCCACTGCCGGTAGGCCGCCGAGTCGGCCGGGTCGGCGCGGCGTCGCAGCACGCGCACCGTGGCCCGGCAGGCGGCGAGCAGGTCGACCATGTCGGTGAGCCGGCCGTCCCGCTCGTTGACGCCGTCGTGCCGCGCGTAGATCGCGGAGACCACGGCCCGGACCAGGTCGCTGTCGAACCCCCGGCCGGCCGCGACGGCGTCCAGCCCGGCGAGCCCGGCGGCCACCCCACGGGGCGGGCGCCCGGGTGCCGGCGAGGCGGCGGCGACGAGGACCCGACCCGGCAGATCGGTCAACAGGTCCCACTCCGGTGGGGAGTAGAAGGCGGTGGTCGGCGCGCTGTGTTGATGACTCGCTCGCTGGCGCTCGCTCATCGGGGGACCTCCGGCGTCAGCATATGCCCCGAAACGGGAAACGGGCCCCTTCCACACGGATCGGAAGGGGCCCGCGTCGCAGGTCGGCGTCAGCGCGGCTCGGGGAAGCTGGGCCGCTCCGGATCGACCCCCTCGGGCAGGGCCGCGACCGCGTACTCCTTCTTGGGGACCATCACCTTCCGACGGAAGACGCAGACCAGCGTGCCGTCCTGGTTGTAGCCGCGGGTCTCCACGGCCACCACGCCTCGGTCCGCCTTCGAGGCGGACTCCCGCTTGTCGAGCACCGTCGTCTCGCCGTAGATGGTGTCGCCGTGGAAGGTCGGGGCGACGTGCCGCAGGGACTCGATCTCCAGATTGGCGATCGCCTTGCCGCTGACGTCCGGGACCGACATGCCCAGGAGCAGCGAGTAGATGTAATTGCCGACCACCACGTTGCGCTTGAACTGCGTCGCCGACCCGGCGTAGTGGGCGTCCAGGTGCAGCGGGTGATGGTTCATGGTCAGCAGGCAGAAGAGGTGGTCGTCGTACTCGGTGACCGTCTTGCCCGGCCAGTGCCGATAGACCGCGCCGACCTCGAACTCCTCGTAGTAGCGGCCGAACTGCATCCTTGTCCCCCTTCGACGGGCGGCGATGGAGTTCGGCACAGCATGCCTTACTGGCCGTTAAGGCGGCGCCAGGGGCGCGCTGCGCGAGGAAATGTCACACCCGGACCGACCCGGGGGGAGACGCAATGAGCGGCGGGGCCCTCCCCGGCACCCGCCGCCCACGCTCTGATGGGAAAGATTCTGCCGCACGGGAAGGCCACACCAACAGAGACGGACGTCACATTTATCTTTTCGTAACAACACGCTCGGTGACGAGCGGCCACCCCGTAAGCGATCTCCGCGGCCCGGATCGCTCCATGTCAAGTGTCAAGTTACCGCTCCGTAGTGCACACTCACGGTGATCTCCCTGGAAACGCTCCCATCACGTGCCGTCACGCAAATGCGTCCTGCACTTGCGCTCCACACGGCGGGTCAGACAGATTACTCTCGATGGGTCGCAGCGTGACCGCAGTGCTGCGCAGCGTTTCGTCGCGTACGTCACGGGAATTAAAGGGCATCAACCGTGGTTCCACGGGTCGTAGGCAATCCGCGCTGATCGGAGAGTGCAATGGCAACGGTTGAGCTGACCACGGCCAACTTCGAAGAGGTGACCGAGCGCGACGGCATCGTCCTGCTCGACTTCTGGGCCGAGTGGTGCGGCCCTTGCAAGCGCTTCGCCCCGGTCTACGAGCGCTCGTCCGAGAAGCACCCGGAGATCGTCTTCGGCAAGGTCGACACGGAGGCGCAGCAGGAGCTGGGGGCCAAGTTCAACATCAGCTCGATCCCCACGGTGATGGCGATCAAGGACGGCGTGATCGTCTTCGCGCAGCCCGGTGCCCTGCCCGAGTCCGCGCTGGAGAACCTGATCGAGCAGGTCGAGAAGCTGGACATGGACGAGGTCCGTAAGCAGATGGTCGAGCAGGGCCACAAGCACTGACCAGCACCACCCACCGACTTCGGCGCCGGCCGGGCCCCGCGACACGGGGATCCCGGCCGGCGTCGTCTCCGGCGGGCCACCGTGCGACCACCCGGCCAGCGCGAAACTGGACGACGGACGGACACCTCCCGGTGCCTCATCGCGTATCGTGACCAGCCGATGGAGACCTTGACCACCCGCGGGCGCGCGGTCCGGCTGGGCGCCACCGTTCTCGGGTTGACGCTGCTCCTCGCCGGCACCGTCCGCGGCACCGACGACGACTTCCCGTTCGGGCCGTTCCGGATGTACTCCACCTCCGACCCGCCGGACGCGCCCGCACCGGACACCCGCGTCGAGGGCGTGGACCGCACCGGGGCGGTGGTCGCGCTGGGCCAGGACGCCACCGGCATCCGCCGCGCCGAGATCGAGGGCCAGCAGAGCCGCTACGTCGCCGACCCGGCCCTGCTGCGCCGGGTCGCCGAGGCGTACGCCGAGCGCCATCCCGCCGCCCCCGCCCTGGTGGAGGTCCGCATCGTGGTCCGCTGGTACGACATCCGGGGTGGCCGTCCCACCGGACAGTGGAACGACCAGACCGCCGTACGCTGGCTGGCCATCCCGTGACCGGCTGGCTGACCGAGGCGGTCCCGCGCGGCCGGGTGGCCGCCTTCCGTACCCTCGTCTACCTCTTCGTCGCCGCCGACCTGGTGGTCTTCACCCCCTGGGTACGCAGCCGCGTCGACGTGCCCGGCGACCTCTACCGACCGCTGTTCATCGGTCGGCTGCTGTCGCTGCCCACCCCCAACTCGGCGCTGGTCGCCGTGATCTTCTGGGTGCTGCTGGCGCTCGCCCTGCTCGCCGCGACCGGGCGGGCACCCCGGCTGCTCGGCTGGGCGGTCTTCGCGCTCTACTTCGAGTGGATGATCGTCGCGATGAGCTACGGCAAGGTCGACCACGACCGGTTCGGGCTGCTCGTCGCGCTGGCCGTGCTACCCACCGCCGGACGCGCCCGGCACGGCGATCCCACCCGTAGCGAGGCGGGCGGCTGGGCGTTGCGGGTCGCCCAGATCGCGGTCATCTGCACGTACTTCCTGGCGGCCTGGGCGAAGTTCCGCTTCGGCGGCCTGGACTGGGCGACCGGGTCCGTGCTGGCCCGGGCGATCATCCGCCGCGGGACCGAGCTGGCCGACCTGATCGCCCAGGTGCCGCACCTGCTGATCGTCGCCCAGTTCGGCATCCTCGCCTTCGAGCTGCTCAGCCCGCTGGTCTTCGTGCTGCCGCAGCGGTGGCGGCTGGCCGCGGTGGGCTTCTTCTACTCGTTCCACCTGGTGACCATCGCGACGATCACCATCTCGTTCGCCCCGCACCTGGTGGCGATGACCAGCTTCCTGCCGCTGGAGAAGGTCCGCCCGGTGGTGTGGGCCCGCCGGCTGCTGACCCGTGGCCGGGGCACGCCCGACAGCGGCGCGGCGTCCACCCCGGCCACCCCGCTCACCGGCCCCGAGCCGGCTGTCGGTCCGGCCACCGGCGGCTGACCGCCCGCGGCGTTCCCGCCACCCGCACTCGCCAGGGTCCAGCCCGCGGTGATGGCCGCCCCGGCCTGGCGGCCAGGTGCCGGGCGGCGCACGCCGTCGGCGTCCGGCCCGGGTCAGGATCCGGCGGCGGGACGGCCGGTCGGGCCGTAGAGGCGCTCCCGGGCCTCCTGGGGCAGCGCGCACGCGGCCGTGCCACCCGGCATCCGGTGCCGGTTGCGAGCCACCCAGCGGTACGCGGGCCAGGCGGCGGCCCGCACCGGCGGAAAGCGCAGCACGGCACCGGCGGTTCGCCACAGCCGCGCGCTGTCGCCGAGCAGCTTGGCGATGGCGTCCGGGCCGGCGGCGCGGGAGCCGTCGGCGCCCACCCACTGCACCGCCTCCTCGCACTCGGCTTCCGTCAGCCCCAGCGCCGCCAGGTCGGCGAACTGCCAGGGCAGCACTCGCGCACCGGTGGGGATCCGGCGCTCGATGAACTGCGCGCAGCGGGTGCAGAACGCGCAGTCGCCGTCGTAGACGAAGGTCGACGTCTCCATGCCCCCATCCTGCACCCGACCGGGCCGCTCGGCTCGCGGGTGTCCGGCGAGTCACTTGCGCATCGTTCGTACGCGTGTTCGAATTAGCCCCATGCGCTGGGACAACCTCTCCGCTCCCCCGGACGAGGGGAGTCCCGACGGGGCAGCGCCAGCGGCTCCACCCCTGCCGCTGGCGCTCCCCGGCGCCGTCGCCCGCACCTTCGACACCCCCGGCTTCGCCGGGATGACCTTCTACGAGGTACAGGCGAAGTCGATCATCAACCGGGTGCCCGGCGCGTCCCGCGTGCCGTTCGAGTGGACGATCAACCCGTACCGGGGATGCAGTCACGCATGCCGCTACTGCTATGCCCGCAACACCCACACCTACCTCGACCTCGACGCCGGGGCGGACTTCGACCGAAAGGTGATCGTCAAGGTCAACGCCGGTGAGTTGGTCCGTCGCGAGCTGGCCGCCCCACGCTGGCGCGGCGCGCACGTCGCCATGGGCACCAACGTGGACTGCTACCAGCGGGCCGAGGGGCGCTATCACCTCATGCCGCCGATCATCGAGGCGCTGCGGGACTTCGCGAACCCGTTCTCGATCCTGACCAAGGGCACGCTGCTCCTGCGGGACCTGCCACTGCTGCGCCAGGCCGCCGAGGTCACCCGGGTCGGGCTGTCGTACTCGGTGGGTTTCGCCGACGAGGCGCTGTGGCGGGCGGTCGAGCCGGGCACGCCGAGCCCGCGCCGCCGGCTCGACGCCGTACGCCAGCTCGCCGACGCCGGGTTCGAGGTGGGAGTGCTGATGGCGCCGATCCTGCCCGGGCTGAGCGACGACGAGGAGTCGATCGATGCCACCGTGGCCGCCATCGCCGGGTCCGGGGCCACCGGCGTCACCCCGCTGCCGTTGCACCTGCGCCCCGGCGCCCGCGAGTGGTACGCGCACTGGCTGGCCCGCGACTTCCCGCATCTGGTCCCCCGCTACCGCCAGCTCTACCGGTCCGGGGCGTATGCGCCACAGGCGTACCAGCGGGAGGTGACCGCGCGGGTCCGGATGGCGGCCCGCCGGCACGGCCTGCACCGGAGCGAGGCAGACGACAACCGGCGGGTGACCGAGCCGCCGCCGACCCGGGCGGAACAGTTGACGCTGCTCTAGACGGCGGCCGGGCACGACAGGGCTAGGCTCGACGGGTGCGTTCAGCTCAGCAGATCCTCGCCGACTCCGCCGTGATCGCCGTCGTGGGCGCGTCCCGCGACCCGGGCAAGGCCGCGCACCGGGTGCCGGCGGAGATGCAGCGGTACGGCTGGCGGATCATCCCGGTGAACCCGACGGTGGACGAACTGTTCGGCGAGAAGGCGTACCCGTCACTGGCCGACATCCCGCACCCGGTCGATTTGGTGGACGTGTTCCGCCCGGCCCGGGACGCGGTGGACGTGGTCCGGGAGGCGGTGGCGATCGGCGCCCCGGCGGTGTGGTTGCAGCTCGGGATCGTCTCGGCCCAGGCACGGCAGATCGCCGAGGAGGCGGGGATCGACTACGTCGAGGACCACTGCCTCGTCATCGAGCGGGCCGCGGCGGGCCTGACCCGGCTCGGCTGAACCGCCCGAGACCGCCCGAGCCGGACCGGTCAACACTCCGCCGCGCGCTCTTCCGGCCCGCCGGGGCCGAGCAGCAGGTCCAACTGGCTGTCCAGCGCGCCGAGCGCCGTCTCCGGCGGGTAGTGGCCGCCGAGCAGATAGACGCCCAGCCCCTCCATCACGGCGAGCAGGGCCACCGCGGCCCGGTCCGGGTCGACGCGCGCCCGCGCCGCGCCGGCCGCCTGCGCCGCACGGATCTGCCCGGCGATGAACGCGAGCAGCTCGGCCGTCTCCCGGTGCAGCGCGGCAGCCACGGCCGGGCGTACCGCGGTGTAGGCCAGGAACGCCAGCGCCACCCGGCCGTCCGCGCGGCGTGGCTCGTCGAGCGGCAGCAGCTCGGTCAGCATGGTCCGGAGCAGCGTACGCGGGGACGGGTCCGGTCCCAGCGCCGCGACGGCCTGACCGACCCGGGACTCGTTGTGCTCGCGCACCACCGACAGGGCGAAGGTCATCATCTCGTCCTTGGTGCGGAAGTAGTGCTGCACCATCCCGGAGGAGACGCCGGCCTCCGCCGCGACGTGGCGCAGGCTGACCGCTTCCAGCCCGTGTTCGGCGGCCACCCGCATCAGGGCGTCGGCGATCAGCGTGCGGCGCTCCCGGTGATCGACCCGCTTCGGCATGACCCCATGTTTTCACAATACGACTGCATTGACACGCCGGCCGCCCGCCGTTTACGTTGCAACTGCAATGCAAAAAGCGACCTGAGGCAGGTGGCCGTGGAGAGTCAGACCGTCGCGTTGCTGCGGCGCATCGTCGCGTACGAGGTGGGCATGTGGGTGAGCCTCGGCAGGTGGCTGCTCCGCCGGCCCCCGGCCCTGGAGCCCGGGGCGGCGGCGTTCGGCTACGTCGGCGTGGTCAAGCCGATCCTCGGCGTCTTCATCGCGCTCTCCACGATCGAGATCCCGATCCTCGACCTGATCATCCGGCACACCGTCTCGTGGCGGCCGGTCCGGCAGGCCGCGCTCGCGCTCGGGATCTGGGGTGTGCTCTGGATGATCGGACTCTTCGCCAGCCTGCGGATCCACCCGCACGTCGCCGGCGCGGCGGGACTACGCGTGCGGAACGGCTTCTCGGTCGACTTCCTCGTCCCCTGGTCGGCCGTCACCCGGATCGAGCACCGCTACCGGTCGTTGCCGTCCAGCCGGGCCGTCCAGAGCGAGCAGGCCGACACGGGAACGATCCTGAACATCAGCGCCGGCAGCCAGACCAGCGTGGACATTGTGCTCCGCGAGCCGCTCTCCGTACCCCTGCCCAAGGGCCCGAGTGAGCCCGTGCACGAGATCCGCCTCTACGCCGACGAACCGACCGCCCTGGTCGCCCGGGCCCGCGAGCGCCTGGCGGTACGGCTCTCCGGCTCGGACGGCTAGGGCGGCTGGCCGGGTCCGCGTACCCTGCGGACGTGTCCCTCCCCGGGCCGGCGGTGGCGTCGGCGCAGCCCAGCCGCGACGGGTTCTGGTCCCGCCGGCTGACCGCCCTCCTGGCCGGCGGCGCAGTCGCCACGGTGGCCGCCTGGTTGCTGCTCCTGATGAGCAGGGCCGACCTGGCCGACGTCCGTGGCCTGGCCGGGCTGGCCGGCGCGCTGCACCTGGTCCAGCGGCGTTGGCGGCCACGGCGGACCGGCCGGCTGGTCTGGCACGCCCAGGTGGCCGGCCGGGACGGGACAGAGCCCGGGCTGGTGGCGCGACGCTCCTCGGCCGCCTGGCTGGAAATGGCCACCGGCGTGTTCTGGGGGATCACGCTGACGGTCGGGGTGGTCTCGGTCATCCCGGACCGCTGGTCCTGGGTCGGGGTCGGCCGGACGGTGCTGCTGACCGCGCTGGCGTTGGGCCTCGGTCGGGCCGTGTTTCAGGAGGCCCGGTTCACCGGCCGGCTGGCGCTGACCGCGAGCGGGCTGCGGGACGGCCCGGAGTGGTTCCCCTGGTCCGAGGTCAAGGAAGCCCGGCTGAACTCCCGGAAGCGGCCCGACGGGGTGTGGCTGCGCGTCGCCCCGGGCCGGCTGACGCCACAGGTGGTCGGCGGACGGAAGGTGAGCGTCTCCGACGAGCGGCTGCTCGCCGCGATCGAGCACGTCCGGTCCCGGCCGGAGGCGCTGGCGGTGGGTCTGCCGGTCGCCCCGCCGGAGCCACCCCTGGCCCGGCTCGGCTGACCCCGCGCCGCATCCGGCGGTGAGAAGGGGCACCTGCTATGCAGCAGGCGTCGACAAGGGGCCCCTCCTGACAACCGGTCAGAGCTTGTACTGCTTGAGCAGGCCGCGGGAGATGATGGTCTTCTGGATCTCCGAGGTGCCCTCGCCGATGAGCAGGAACGGGGCCTCCCGCATCAGCCGCTCGATCTCGTACTCCTTGGAGTAGCCGTAGCCGCCGTGGATGCGGAACGCCTCCTGGACGACCTCGGCGCAGTATTCCGAGGCGAGCAGCTTGGCCATGCCGGCCTCGACGTCGTTGCGCTGGCCGGCGTCCTTGAGCCGGGCGGCGTTGACCATGAGGGCGTGCGCCGCCTCGATCTTCGTGCCCATCTCGGCGAGCTTGAAGGCGACGGCCTGGTGCTTCGCGAGCGGCTGGCCGAAGGTGCGGCGCTGCTGGGCATACGCCACGGCCAGCTCGAAGGCGCGGATGGAGATGCCGCAGGCGCGGGCGGCGACGTTGACCCGGCCGACCTCGATGCCGTCCATCATCTGGTAGAAGCCCCGGCCGACCCGCTCCTCGCCACCGAGCACGGCGGAGGCGGGGACGGTGACCCCGTCGAGGATCATCTCGGTGGTCTCGACGCCCTTGTAACCCATCTTTTCGATCTTGCCGGGGATGGTCAGGCCGGGCGCGGTCTCGCCGAAGCCGGGCTGCTTCTCCAGCAGGAAGGTGCTCATGTTGCCGTAGACCGAGTCGGCGCCGGTGTCGGTCTTGACCAGGGTGGCCACCACCGAGGAGTAGGCGCCGTTGGTCAGCCACATCTTCTGGCCGTTCAGCACGAAGGTGTCGCCGTCGCGGACCGCCTTCGACCTGATCGCCGACACGTCGGAGCCGCACTCCGGTTCCGACATCGAGAACGCGCCGCGCACCTCGCCGGTGGCCATCTTCGGCAGCAGCCGGGCCCGCTGCTCCGCCGAACCGTGCTGGGAGATCAGGTACGCCACGATGAAGTGGGTGTTGACGATGCCGGAGATCGACATCCAGCCCCGGGACAGCTCCTCGACCACCAGGGCGTAGGTGAGCAGGGACTCGCCGAGGCCGCCGTACTCCTCGGCGATGGTGAGGCCGAACAGACCCATCTCGCGCATCCCGTCGAGGATGTCGGTGGGGTACTCGTCGGCGTGCTCCAGCCGCTGGGCGTGCGGAATGATCTCCCGGTCGGCGAACTCCCGGACGGTCTCCAGGATCGACCGCTGCACGTCGGTCAGGCCGGGTGTCTGGGCGAGTCGGGCCATCGCAGCCTCCGGGATCGACGCATTACTCACAGGTAACTGAACGCTCGGTCAGTATCGGCGGCGCGACGGGCGAGGCCAAGGTGACCAGTCCACACAACCGCTGTGAAAAGGTTCACCGCTGCGGGTAGCGTCCGCAAGAGAGGGCTGTTGACCTGCGACGGAGGGGGCGAGCGGGCGTGAGCGAGCGTAGCGGGCGAACCATCGGGCTCAGCGCCGTGAAGGCTCACGCCGACGCCGATCGCAGGGAGGCGGCGACGTGAGCCAACCACCCGGCGAGCCGGAGCAGCCACCGTCGCCGTACGAGCCGCCGAACGCCCAGTCGCCGTATGCCCCGCCGCCACACGAACCGCCGCCGCACGAGCCGCCACCGTACGAACCGCCGCCGCACGAGCCGCCACCGTACGAACCACCGCCGCACGAGCCGCCGGCCTACGGGCAGCCGTACGGGCACCCGAGGCAGCCGCCGTGGGGCCAACAGCCGCCGTACGCGCCGCAGCCCCCGTACGGGCAGTACGGGCCGCCCGGGCAGGGCCCGCGAGCACCCGGCGGCGGGCCCAACATGCTGGCGATCCTGTCGCTGGTCTTCGCCTTCGTCTTCGCTCCCGCCGGCATCGTCTGCGGGCACCTGGCCAAGCGGCAGATCCGGCAGACCGGCGAGGAGGGCGGCCAGCTCGCCAACTGGGGGCTGATCCTCAGCTACGCCTTCACCGCGATCGGGCTGCTCGTCTGCTGCGGCTGGATCGGCCTGGCCATCTGGGCGAACTCCGACAACGGCTCCTACCGCTGACGCCTCAGCGGAACTGGGCCTCCCGGACACTGTTGCCGCCGTCGACCACCAGCATCTGCCCGGTGATGTACGAGGCGGCCGGCGAGCAGAGGAAGGCGATCGCGGCGGCCACCTCGTCGGGCGTGCCGGGCCGGCCGACCGGGGTGCCGAGCCCCTGCTTGATCTCCACGATGGTGGACGCCGCGGTGTGGATGATGCCGGGCGCGACCGCGTTCACCGTCACCCCGTCGGCGATCATCTCCATGGCCAGCGCCCGGGTCAGCCCCACCACGCCCGCCTTCGCCGCCGCGTACGCGGCCTCGGTGGGCAGCGCGTTGACCGGGCCCGCGGTGGCGGCCAGATTGACGATCCGCCCCCAGCCCCGCTCGGCCATCCCGCCGATGAACGCCCGGCTGCAGAGGAACGCGGTGGTCAGATTGCGGTCGATCTCGCCGCGCCACTCGTCGTAGCTGAGCTGGGCGACCGGCCGCAGCACCTCCGGACTCGCCCGGCTGGCCAGGCCCGCGTTGTTGACCAGCACCTCGACGTCGCCGACCTGCTCGGCCACCGCGTCGGCGAGCGCGCCCACCTCGGACTCGTCGGTGAGGTCGGCGACGAAGCCGGTCACCCCCAGCTCACCGGCGCGCTCGTGGATCCGCCGGGTGGTGGAGACGATCGCCACCCGGGCACCCAGGTCGGCGAGGCGACGCGCGGTCGCGTACCCGATGCCGTCGGGACTGCCCGCGCCGGTGACCAGCGCGACCCGGCCGTCCAGGCGCATGGTGACCGGCTCGCCGAGGGACGCCGGCTGGTCCTGGTCGACGGACCCTGCCGGGTGGCTGCCGCGGGTACGCCGCACCAGCCCCGGACGGCTCACGTTCCGTCGCGACCGACCGCCGCGCGCGTCAAAGGCCATGCCGAGATCCTGCCCGCTGTGGACGTTCCGGGCAACGCGGCACCCGAAAAGAGGGCTCTCGGTATTGCCCGGCACTGGCTACTCTGACCAAACCCGCACGTTCTGGAGATGACCGATGAGCTATCCCCCGCCGTCCGGTGGTTGGCAAGACCCGTACGCGCCCGGCCAGCAGTCGAGCCCGCCCGCCGATCCGACCCTGCCGATGGGCGCCAGCCCGATCCCGAGCCAGCCGACCTCGGCGGACCCGTACTCCGGCGCGCCCGCGGCCACCCCGTACGCCAACCCCGGCTACCCGCCCGCCGGCGACCCGTACGCGGGCGCGCCCGCGGCCACGCCGTACGCCGATCCCAACTACCAGGCGGCCGGCTACCCGCCGCCCGCCTACCCGGCGTACGTTCCCGCCAACGCGAAGAACAACACCATGGCGATCGTGGCGCTGGTGCTGGCACTGGTCGGCTTCGCCTCCTGCATCACCGCGCCGATCGGCGCGATCCTCGGCCACGTGGCACGCAAGCAGATCCGGGAGACGGGCGAGCAGGGCGAGGGGATGGCGAAGGCCGCCATCATCGTCGGCTGGATCCTCACCGGCCTGCTGGTGCTGGTGATCGCCTTCTACGTGGCGATAATCGTCTTCGCCATCGCCAACAGCGACAGCACCACCAGCACGTCCTCCTACTGAGGCGCGGTGCCGCCCCGGGTCCCGGGGCGGCACCGGCGGCCGCCGCTCACCGGCCGGGCGGCGTGAAGGACGAGGTACGCGCCATCCCGGCCGCGCGTCCCTTGGCCGCGATCACCAGGGCCATCTTGCGGGACGCCTCGTCGATCATCTCGTCGCCGAGCATCACCGCCCCGAGCTTCCCGCCCGCCTCCGAGGTGTACCAGTCGTACGCGTCGAGGATCAGTTCGGCGTGGTCGTAGTCGGCCTGCGCCGGCGAGTAGACCTCGTTGGCCGCGTCGATCTGGCCCGGGTGCAGCACCCACTTGCCGTCGAAGCCCAGCGCCGCCGAGCGCCTGGCCACCTCGCGGAACCCGTCCACGTCGCGGATCTGCAGGAACGGGCCGTCGATGGCCTGCTTGTCGTGCATCCGGGCGGCCATCAGGATGCGCATCAGGATGTAGTGGTAGGGGTCGCCCGGGTAGTCCGGGATCAGCGCGCCCACCGCCAGCGACCTCATGTTGATCGAGGCCATGAAGTCGGCCGGGCCGAAGATGATCGTCTCGACCCGGGGCGACGCGGCCGCGATCCCGTCCACGTTGACCAGCCCGGCGGCGTTCTCGATCTGCGCCTCGATGCCGATCCGGCCGACCTCCAGGCCGAGCGTCTTCTCGATCTGGGTGAGGGTCAGGTCCAGCCACTGCACCTGGGCGGCGTTCTGCACCTTCGGCAGCATGACGCAGTCCAGGTTGGCGCCGGCGCCCTCGACCACCTCGATCACGTCCCGGTACGTCCACGGCGTGGTCAGGTCGTTGACCCGGACCACCCTCGTCTTGCCGGTCCAGTCGCCCTCGTTCAACGCGGCGACGATGTTCCTGCGGGCGTCCGGCTTGGCCAACGGGGCGACCGCGTCCTCCAGATCGAGGAAGACCTGGTCCGCCGGGAGGCCCTGCGCCTTGCCGAGCATCTTGACGCTGGAGCCCGGTACCGCGAGGCAGGACCGGCGGGGGCGACCGACAGCGGCCATGGCTGGGCTCCTTCCAGCGTCCGACGGCACGCCGACGCCGACAAAGACGAAGATCCGTGAACCTAACGATCCCAAAGGGCGTTGTGACGCCACGGTAACCTCGTGCCGTGACCGGGGTGAATGGACCTGTGGAAGATCTCACTGACCGTCGGACCGTGGTGGTGACGGGCGCCAGCTCGGGCATCGGACTGGCCGCGGCGGTCGACCTGGCGGGCCGCGGCGACCGGGTGGTACTGGTCGGCCGGGACCCGGACCGGCTCCGGGACGCCGGGGAGCGGGTCCGCGACAGCTCCGGCGAGCAGCCCGAACTCTTCCGCGCCGACTTCGCCGTCCTGGACGACGTACGCCGGCTCGCCGAGCGGCTGCGCGCCGCGTACGACCGGATCGACGTGCTCGCCAACAACGCCGGCGGGATCGGGTTCCAGCCGGTCACCACCGTCGACGGCTTCGAGCTGAGCATCCAGGCCAACCACCTCGCCCCGTTCCTGCTCAGCCACCTGCTGCGGGACCGGATCGGCCGGATGGTGGTGACCGCCTCCGGAGCGCACCGCAGCGGCGCCCTCGACCCGGACGATCTGAACGCCACGCTGCGCGACTACCGGCCGTACCGGGCGTACGGCACCAGCAAGCAGGCGAACATCCTCTTCGCCGCCGAGGCGGCCCGGCGCTGGCCCGACGTGCCCTCGTACTCGTTCCACCCGGGCGTGGTGCGCACCCGGTTCGCCAGCGACAACCGGCTGATCGCCCTCGGCTTCCGGGTGCTGCCCTTCCGCAGCCCGGAGCGGGGTGCCGAGACCCTGGTCTGGCTGGCCAACCAGGACCCGTCCCGGCTGACCTCCGGCGGCTACTACCGCGACCGGAAGCCTCGCCGAACGTGGCCGAAGGCGGCCGATCCGGCGCTCGCCGCCCGCCTCTGGACGGCCAGCGCGAAGGCCGTCGGGATCGACGGCTGAGCGGGGTGGCGGCCCAACCCGGCCCGCTGCCAGACTTCCCGCCATGACGACGGGTGACCTGACCGGCATCGCCGGCACCGACCGGGCCGACGGCGCGACACTACGGCTGGTCGCCCTGGTCGACCTCGGCGCCGACCCCGAGGCCGGCCGGCGTTACGAGGACGCGGTGCTCGCCCTGCTGGGGCGGCACGGTGGGCGGCTGGAACGCCGGCTGCGGACCGGGGACGGGCGGACCGAGGTGCACGTGATCGGGTTCGCCACCCGGGCCGGCTACGACGGGTTCATGGCCGATCCGGACCGGGCCGCGCTCCGGGCCGAACTGGGTGACCGTGCCCCGACCACCCGGGTGCTGGAGGTCCACGACGTCTGACCGGCCCCTCCGCTGACCGTCACTCGGGCACGTGGACCGGGACGCTGGTGACCACCACGCCGGGCAGGGCCCGCAGTGCGGCGCGCAGCCGCTGCTCGGCCCGGCTGTGCAGGAACCGGTGCCAGCGGTGGCGCAGCACCACCTCCGGCACGATCACGGTGAGCGTCAGCTCCGGCCGCGAGGCGTGCAGCGCCTCCAGGTAGTGCGCGAGCGGCCCGATCACCGCCCGGTACGGCGACACGATGGTCTCCAGCCGCAGATGGTCGCCCCAGGCCCGCCACTGCTCCCGGAACCGGTCCGCCTCGGCGTCCTCGGGGGCGATGTGCACGGCCAGGGTCGGCTGGCCCAGCGACGCCGCGTACGCCAGGGCCCGCAGCGACGCCCGGTTCAGCCGGGCCATCGGCACGACCACCAGGTGGCGTACCTCCTGGGGCAGTTCCTCGCCCTCGACGGCCCCGCCGGGAGCGTGCGGCACGGGCGGTGCGGCCCCGCCGGGACCCTGCGGCACGGGCGGTGCGGCCCCGCCGGGCGGCGGCGGATGCAGGGCGAGGGCCTGATGGAAGCGGGCGTAGTGGCGGTGGATCCGGCTGGCGAGCAGCACCAGCAGCGGCACCGCGACCACCACGAGCCAGGCGCCCTCGGCGAACTTGCCGACCGCGGCGACCAGCAGCACCATCCCCGAGAGCGTGGCGCCGATCGCGTTGAGCACCAGCCGGCGCCGCCAGCCCCGGTCCCGGTGGCGGCGCCAGTGCACCACCATGCCGGCCTGCGAGAGCGTGAAGGCGAGGAAGACGCCGACGGCGTAGAGCGGGATCAGCGACGCGGTGTGCCCGCCGAACGCGACGAAGATGAGCGTCGCGGCGAGGGCCAGCGCGACCAGGCCGTTGTTGAACGACAGCCGGTCTCCCAGGTGCAGGAATCGGCGGGGTGCGTGGCCGTTGCGGGCCATGAAGAACAGCAGCCGGGGGAAGTCGTTGAAGGCGGTGTTCGCCGCCAGCAGCAGGATCAGCGCGGTGGAGGCCTGCAGGAACGCGTACCAGGGCCCGGTGGGGAAGGTGAGCCGGCCGAGCTGGGACAGGATGGTCTCGTTCGCCCGGGGTGCCAGGCCGTTCAGGTGGATCAGGCCGATCAGCCCGGCGAAGAGCACCACCAGCATGCTGACCATCCAGCTGAGCGTGGTGCGGGCGTTGCGCCACTCCCGGGGGCGGAACGCCGGGATCGCGTTCGACACGGCCTCGATGCCGGTCATCGACACCGCGCCCGAGGAGAACGCGCGCAGCACCAGCAGCAGGCCCAGCCCCTGGGTGGCCGCCACCGGGGGCGGCGGCGCCGGCGCGAAGCCCCGCCCCGCCGCCCGCGCGTAGCCGACCAGCAGCAGCGCGATGAGCGCCGCCACGAAGGCGTACGTGGGCAGCACGAAGATGTTGCCGGCGGTGCGCACCCCGCGCAGGTTCCCGGCGAGCAGCACGGCGATCACCAGCACCCCGATCAGCACGGTGGCCGACGTGAGCCGGGGTAACGCCGAGGTGATCGCGCTCACCCCCGCCGCGATGGACACCGACACGGTGAGCACGTAGTCGAGCATCAGGCCCGCCGCCGCGGTGAGCCCGGCTGTCGTGCCGAGGTTGTCCCCGGCCACGATGTACGACCCCGCGCCGTGCGGGTACGCCGGGACGGTCTGCCGGTACGACAGCCCCACGGCGATCATCAGCACCACCAGCACGGCGGCCAGCGGCAGGGAGAGCCCGAGCGCGCCGCCACCGGCCAGCACCAGCACGGCCAGCATCGCCTCCGGCCCGTACGCCACCGAGCTGAGCAGGTCGGAGGAGAGGATCGGCAGGGCGACGAGCTTCCGCATCCGCTCGTAGATCACGGCGGAGCTGGACAGCGGCGGGCCGAACAGGGCCCGGCGCAGCCGGGTGAGCGCCCGCCCGACCCGGGAGCCGGGCTCGTGGGCCGGCCCGGTCGCGCACAACTCACCCGGTTCCTCGACGGTGAACATGTCGATCGGGGTCAGCCGCCCGAACCGGCTCGGCGTCGGGCCGGTCGGGCGGCGGCCCAGGGCCGGGTCGACCGGAAGCTCGTCGGGGCGGCGAGGCGGCCGCCAACGCTCCCCGATCCGGCCCAGCGCCGCCCGCTCCTCGGGGCCAAGCGGCGGGAACTCGGCCGAGGGCGTGACCAGCGTCCCTCGGTCCGGCTCAGCGTCACGCGGCTGCTTCGCTCCCGTCCCCACCCTCCGCACTTTCACGGAAAGCGGGCCGCCTGGAGGCCGAATCGCCACACTTTCCGGAAAAGAGCGACCCCGAACGGGTTGGCGGCGACTCAGTCGGCGAGCGGGGCGGCGTCGGCGGGGACGGGGACCGGTTCGGTACGGCGGCCGGCCCGGGCGCCGCCGAGGACGACGACGGCGACGCCGGCCAGCAGCAGGGCCAGCCCGGGCAGGGCGAGCGGGCGGGGCAACTGGCCGAGCCAGACCCAGGCGATCAGGGCCGCGCCCGGAGCCTCCAACAGGATCAGCACGCTGATCGTGGTGGCGGAGACCCGGTGCAGGGCGTAGTTGAACATCGAGTGGCCGAGCAGTTGGGCACCGGCCACCAGGCCGAGGATCGCCCACCAGGTGGCGGGGGCCCAGCCGTGCAGGGGCACCCCGCCGACCAGGCAGACCACCAGCAGGACCGCCGCGCAGACGCCGTAGCAGATGGTGGTGTAGGTGGTGGTGCTGATGGTGGCCCGGGCACGCTCGCCGAGGGCGGTGTAGATCGCGGCGAACAGGCCACCCACGATGGCGAGCAGGTCGCCGGTGAAGGCCCGGCCGGAGGCGGTGAAGTCGGCGCCGGTGGCCAGCACCGCGCCGAGCACCGCCACCCCGATCCCCGCCCAGACCGCCACCGGCAGCCGCCGCCCCTGCCTGCGGGCGATCAGCCCCTGCCACACCGGCTGGGTGGCACCGAGCGCGGTGGCCGCGGCGACGGTGGTGAGCTGCGTGCTCGGCATCCAGGTGGCGAAGTGGGCGGCCAGCGCCACCCCGGACACCACGCAGTACAGCCCCTCGCGCCGGCCGGCGCCGACCGTCAGCGCCCGGACCTCGGCCCGCCGCCCGGCGAGTGAGAGCGGACCGAGTACGGCGGCCGAGAGCAGGTTCCGCCAGAAGGCGACGGCGAGGGCCGGCGCGGCGGCGAACGCGACCAGCGGGGCCGACGACGAGACGGCGGCGACGGCCAGCACGAGCGCGCCGAGGGTCAGCGCGTCGAGCGGCGGGCGGTACGGACCGGAGGACACGGTGAGCAATCCTCACACGAACAGCGGACACCACGGACGGTCAGCGCTCCGTTACGATCATGCCCATCCCGGCGATCCCTCCCCTATACGCCCGGAGGCACTCCGTCATGTCCAACTACCAGGCGGTGCTGTTCGACTTCTTCGGCACACTCACCCGCGGCGTCCAGCGCGGTGCCGCCCACCAGGCCGTCGCGGAGCAGCTCGGCTGCCCACCCGACACCCTGATCGAGGTGCTCGACCGCAGCTACTACCAGCGCGCCAGCGGCCGGCTCGGCAGCGCCGAGGCGACCCTGCGCTGGGTCTGTGACCAGGCCGGCGTCCATCCCTCCGAGCGGGCCGTACGCGCCGCGGTCGCCTCCCGCCACCAGGCGATACGCGCCGACACCCGGCTGCGCGACGAGGCGGTGCCGGTGCTGTCCACGCTGCGCCACCGGGGCGTACGCACCGGGCTGATCAGCGACTGCACCCACGAGCTGCCGGACTTCCTGCCCCAACTGGCGGTCGCCCCGCTGCTCGACGTACACGTCTTCTCGGTGCAGGCGGGTTGCTGCAAGCCCGATCCGGCCCTCTACTGGGCCGCCTGCAGCCGGCTCGGCCTCGCCCCGGCCGACTGCCTCTACGTCGGTGACGGGGGCAGCCAGGAGCTCACCGGCGCGGAACAGGCCGGCATGACGGCAGTCCGGCTGGCCGCCCCGGATCTGGCCGACCACATGGTGTTCAACGCCGACCGGTCATGGCACGGCCCCGCGCTGACCTCGCTGGCCGAGGTGCCCAACCTGCTCGACCCGCCCCTCGCCCCGTCCCCGGTTTACGTGCAAGGAAGGGCCCCTTCTCAACGCCTCCGGTAGCAAAGGGAATCCTTCTCACGCTGCCGGCTGGCGGGGCGCTCAGCGGCGGCGGACCTTGTGCAGGCGGAACGGGCGGCGGGTGGCCCGGACCACCGGGGTCTCCCGGGGCCGCTCGGCCTGCGAGTCGGCCGGCAGGTCGCCGCCGGCCTCGGGGGTGCCCGCCGGGGTGAGCCGGGTCAGCGCGCACCCCTCGACGGCCCAGCGTCGCACCAGGTCGGCGGCGGGGCCGGGCGCGTTGAGCCGCTTCGTGGCGACCAGTGGCGCGGCCGCGTCCCACTCCTCGGTCCCCGGGCGCAGCCGGGTCACCCGGGCCGGCCAGGTGACGATCCGGCCGCCGTGGTCGCCGCGCAGGGTCACCTCCGCCGCGTCCGTGTCGGCGAGCCCGGGAGCGGACTGCTCGCCCGGGCCGCTGACCACCAGCAGCGCGCCGTCGAGCGGCAGGCACCACAACGCGAAAGCGGGCCCACCGCCCACCGACACCCACGCCACCGCGGCCTTCTTGACCGCCTCGTCCACCAGCGGCGTGGTGACCCGCTCGTCCACCTCTTCGCTCACCTCGGCATCCTCCCGCATCCCCGCCGGCTCGCCGGTCAACAGGGGCCCCTGCGCTACCGCAGGCGTTAGGAAGGGCCCCTTCCTTACCGCTCAGCCCACGAAGGGCGGGACGGCGATCTCGCCGCGGGCGACCGGCATCACCTGACCGGCGACCGTGGCACCGACCGCCACCCCACCGGCCGCGGTCACCGTGCAGGCCAGCTCGGACGGCCGGTTGATCTCGATGCCCTGGCGCACCAGGTACTCCGCTCGGCCCTCGCCGGGCAGCAGACCGCTGGCGACCAGCCAGACGCCGAGGCCGAGGGCGGCCGATCCGGTCGCCGGGTCCTCCGGCACGCCGAGGCCCGGCACGAAGACCCGGGCGTGCGCGGTACGGGTGCCGGCGTCCCAGGAGAAGACGCTGACGTGCTCCACGCCGTACCGCTCGGCCGCGGCCGGGTTCATCCGGGCGCGGGCCACCGCGTCGGGGCGTACCGGAAGGTAAGGGAACTCCAGGCCGCAGCCGGCGACCCGGGGTGCCGGCCCGGCGTGGTCGGCGGCGGTGAGGCCGGCCATCTCCAGCAGCGGCTCCGGGTCGAGTTCGGGGCTGAGGGTGGGCGTCCCGCCGGTGAGAGTCGCCGCCGTCCCGCTCACCTCGATCGGCAGCACCCCCGCGCCGCACTCCTGGGTGACCGTGCCCGCGTCGAACATGCCGCGCCGGCTGGCGGTCACCGCGGCGCCGACGCTGGGATGCCCGGCGAACGGCAGTTCCGCGGCCGGGGTGAAGATCCGCGCCCGGTACGTCGCGCCGACCTGGGTCGGCGGCAGCACGAACACCGTCTCCGACAGGTTGAACTCCAGCGCGAGCGCCTGCATCTGTTCGGTGGCAAGCCCTTCCGCGCCGAACACCACGGCCAGCGGGTTGCCGGTGAACGGGCGGTCGGTGAAGACGTCCACGATCTCGTAGGCCAAGGTCGACATGTTGATAAACACTAGGCCCTTAGGCTGGTGCCGTGAGCACGCCGAACCGGGTCTACATCGCGCGACTCGCCGGAGTCGCCGTCTTCGACCCGAACGGCGACCAGGTGGGCCGGGTCCGCGACGCGGTCGCCCGGATGCGACACAACCAGCGCCCGCCCGAGGTGGTGGGGCTGGTCGCCGAGATGCCGATGCGGCGGCGCATCTTCCTCTCCATCAACCGGATCACGTCGATCGACCCGGACGCCGTCGTGCTCGGCAGCGGCACCCTCAACCTGCGCCGGTTCTCCAAGCGCCCCAACGAGCTGCTCGTGCTGGCGGAGCTGCTGGACCGCCGGGTCCAGCTGGAGGACGGGCCGTCCGGCTCGGTGGTCGACGTGGCCATGGAGTGCGGCCGCACCGGCGAGTGGACGCTGACCCGGGTCGCCGTCCGCGAACAGACCGGCCGGCTCGCCCGCCGCGGCCACCTCCACCAGGTCGAGTGGGACCGGGTCCGCGGCTTCGGCGGGATCGACGGGATCGGCGACACCCGGGGTACGGCCAACCTGCTGGCGGTGCTGGAGGACATGCGCCCGGCCGACCTGGCCAACGCGTTGCAGGATCTGCCCGACGCCCGGCGCAACGAGGTGGCGGCGGCGCTGGACGACGAGCGTCTCGCCGACGTGCTCAGCGAGCTGCCCGAGCGGGACCAGGTGGAGATCCTGGCCGCGCTGGACCGGGAACGCGCCGCGGACGTGCTGGAGGAGATGGACCCGGACGACGCCGCCGATCTGCTCAACGAGCTGCCGCCGCCCGAGCAGGACGTGCTGCTCGACCTCATGGAGCCGGACGAGGCCGACCCGGTACGCCAGCTGCTCCGTTACGCCTCGGGCACCGCCGGCAGCGTGATGACCTCCGAGCCGGTGATCCTGCCGCCGGACGCCACGGTGGCCGAGGCGTTGGCCCGCATCCGGGAGCCGCAGCTCTCCCCCGCGGTGGCGGCGCAGGTCTTCGTGGCCCGCTCTCCGCTGACCACGCCGACCGGGCGCTACCTGGGCATGGTCCACTTCCAGCGGCTGCTCCGCGAGCCCCCGGCCGACCTGCTGGGCGGGGTGGTGGTCAACGACATCGACCCGCTCCGCCCGACCAGCCCGCTGCCCGAGATCACCCGCCGGATGGCCACCTACGACCTGGTCGCCATGCCCGTGGTGGACCGGAACAACCGGCTGGTCGGCGCGGTGACGGTGGACGACGTGCTGGACCACTCGCTGCCGCCCGACTGGCGGGACCGGGACGCCGTACGCGCCGCGTCCGCCGCCGCCGCGGAGCAGATAGGTGGGACCGATGGTTGACCGACGCCGCGCCGAGCGGCTGGACCAGCCGCACGTTCCCCGGGGTCTGCGACTGCCCCGGGTCGACAAGGAGACCTTCGGCCGGTGGGCCGAGGGGATCGCCCGGAGCATGGGCACGGCGCTCTTCATCGTCTACATGACGCTGGTCCTCGGCGCGTGGTTCGCCTGGAACACCCTCGCCCCCGGGGGCGTGCGCTTCGACCCGTACACCTTCACGTTCCTCACTCTGGTGCTCTCCATCCAGGCGTCGTACGCGGCGCCGCTGATCCTGCTCGCGCAGAACCGGCAGTCGGACCGGGACCGCGTCGCGCTGGAGGAGGACCGGCGGCGGGCGACGATGCAGAAGGCCGACACGGAGTATCTGGCCCGGGAGATCGCCGCGCTGCGCATCGCGATGGGCGAGGTGGCCACCCGGGACTTTCTCCGGTCGGAGCTGGCCCGGCTGGCCGAGGAGCTGGACGAGGCGGCGCAGCGCCGGCAGCGGCGGGAACGCCGGCAGCAGGGGCGGGAGGTGGCCCGGCGGCCGGGCGGCGGCGAACCGCTCGACGAACCCCGTGACGACCTGGACGGCGACCACCCCCGCAACCGGCCCGCCGAGGGCTGAAGGAACGGGAGGCATTGAACGCCGCGCGCCTCAAGGGGCCAGGCGGGCGGCGTTCGACTCGATCGTCCCACTTCCCGGCGTGACCCGTCCACCCCTCGGTCGGCGCCATCGAATCGCTCACACCGGCCCCCGCCAGCGGCGACCGCCGATGACCAGCGACGTAGCATTGCGGGCATGTCAGCACCCGTCAGCACCGTCTCCGAGGCGGTTCAGGCCGCCCTGGCAACCGTCAACGACCCGGAGATCCGTCGGCCGATCACCGAACTCGGCATGGTCCGTTCCGCCGAGATCGGCGACGACGGCGTCGTCCTGGTCGAGTTGCTGCTCACCGTGGCCGGCTGCCCGCTGAAGGACAAGCTGCGTACCGACATCACCGCCGCTGTCGGCGCGGTGCCCGGCGTGACCGGCGTCGAGATCGAGTTCGGCGTGATGAGCCCGGAGCAGCGCCAGCAGTTGCAGTCCAAGCTGCGCGGCGGCGCCACCGCCGAGCCGGTCGTCCCGTTCGCCCAGCCCGGCTCCCGCACCCGGGTGTACGCGGTCGCCAGCGGCAAGGGCGGCGTCGGCAAGTCGAGCGTCACGGTCAACCTGGCCGCCGCGCTGGCTGCCCGTGGCCTGTCGGTCGGCGTGGTCGACGCGGACATCTACGGCCACTCGGTGCCCCGGATGCTCGGCGCCGAGGGCGCCCCGACCCGGGTCGAGGACATGATCATGCCGCCGCAGGCGCACGGCGTGAAGGTCATCTCGATCGGCATGTTCACTCCGGGCAACACGGCCGTCGTCTGGCGCGGCCCGATGCTGCACCGGGCCCTGCAGCAGTTCCTCGCCGACGTCTACTGGGGCGACCTGGACGTGCTCCTGCTGGACCTGCCCCCGGGCACCGGCGACATCGCGATCTCGGTGGCCCAGCTCCTGCCGAACGCGGAGATCCTGGTCGTCACCACCCCGCAGGCTGCCGCCGCCGAGGTGGCCGAGCGGGCCGGCGCGATCGCGCTGCAGACCCACCAGCAGGTGGTCGGCGTCATCGAGAACATGTCCTGGCTGGAGCTGCCGGACGGCTCGCGGATGGAGGTCTTCGGGGCCGGCGGCGGTGCGGCGGTCGCCGAGTCGCTGACCCGGACCATCGGCGCGCAGGTGCCGGTGCTGGGTCAGATCCCGCTGGACACCCGGGTCCGCGAGGGCGGGGACGCCGGCACCCCGATCGTGCTGGCCGAGCCGGACGCCCCGGCCGCCCGGGCGCTGGCCCGGGTCGCCGACCGCCTCGCGGTCCGCCGTGAGTCCCTGCTCGGTAAGCCCCTGGGCCTCAAGCCCTCCGGGCGCTGATCCGACGCCCTGTTGCGCTGACCGGCCCTCCTCGGCCCTGGCCGAGGAGGGCCGACTTCGTTGATCAGGAGGTCGTCACCGACCGGATCGGCGTGTCGCGACAACAACCTCATGATCAACCCTCCGACCCTGTGGGTGGGGAGGGGTGGGTCAGGTGATGTCGTCGTAGCTGGCGCGGGGGGCGGGGGTGGACGACGGGGTGCCGCCGGTCGCGGTGGTCGGGCGGGTGTCGTTGGTACGCAGATCCGCCGCCTTGGCGACGCCCTTCAGCTCCTCGTGCACACCGGTGACGTCCGAGCGCAGATCGTCGTACATGCTCTGCAGCGGCTTCCGGATGGCCTGCTCGTCCTCCTCGCTGAGCAGGTGCTTACGGATGAACGCCTTCGGGTGCAGGTCCTCCAGCTGGATGTCGGTGCCCAACTCCCGGCTCAGATCGCCGGTGGCGTTGCGGGCCATGGCCCGCAGGTTGCGGACCATCCGGAGACCGTCGCTGATCACTGCGGGCAGCCGGTCTCCGAAGATCAGCAGCGCCAGGAGCAGCAGCGCGCCGATCTCCCACCAGTTCAGGTTCTCGAACACTCCGGCCTCCTCGTGCGCGTCAGGGCAAGACTACGCACGACACCGGGCCGACCGGGAGGGGGCAACCGCTGCTCACTTCGCATCTGCGGCGAGCGTCACCGAAGCGTTCTGCCGGGTCGAACCACGCCGGTACTCCACCGCCACCACCGAGCCGGGGGCGTACTTGCGGACCAGCGCCACCAGGTCGGCGGGCTCGGTCAGCGGATGCCCGTCCAGCCTCAGCACCACGTCGCCGGCCTTCAGCCCGGCCGCGGCGGCCGGGCCGGACGGCTCCACCGCGTTGAGACGTACGCCACCGCTGGTCACGCCGGTGCCGCCCACCTGGGCGCCGATCACCGTACGCCGCGCCTTGCCGGTGCCGATGATGTCCTGGGTGACCCGCTTGGCCTGGTTGATCGGGATGGCGAAGGCGAGCCCGATGTTGCCGGCCTCCTGCCCGTCGGCGACCAGCGACTTGATCGTGGAGTTCACCCCGACCACCCGGCCTCCGCCGTCGACCAGCGGGCCACCGGAGTTGCCGTGGTTGACCGCCGCGTCGGTCTGGATCGCCGCGTAGTAGCGCGTCGGGCCGCCCGGCTCACCGGCCTGCATGGTCCGGTCCAGGGCGCTGACGATGCCGGCGGTGACGGTGTTCGCCAGCGAGAGCGGCGAGCCGATGGCGAGCACCGGGTCGCCGACGGCCAGCCCGTCCGAGTCGCCGAACTCCACCGGCGTCAGCCCGGTACGCGACGCCTTGATCACCGCGATGTCGGACTCCGGATCCTGGCCGACCACCGTGGCCGGCGCCGAGCTGCCGTCGTTGAAGATCACCGTGGCCTTGCCGCTGCCGCCGGAGACCACGTGGTCGTTGGTGACGATGTGCCCGTCGCTGCTCACCACGAAGCCCGAGCCCTCGCTGATGCCGCCCAGGCTGGCCATCCGGATGGTCACCACGCTGGGCAGCACCTTCTCGGCGACACCGGCCAGTGACTCGGGCTTGCGCTGGGCGAGCGCGGGCGCCTGCCCTGACTCCGCGCCGAGGCGGGGCACGGCCGTGCCGCCACGCAGGAAGGCGTACGTCAGGGCGCTGCCGAGCGAGCCGGCGAGCAGGGCCGTGATCAGCGAGATCAGCACGACCTGCCGCAGCACGGGTCGGCTCGGCACGTCCGGGTCGCTGACCGGTTCGGGCTCGCTGGCGGGGTCGACCGGGGCGGCGGGGACCACCACCGCGGCGGGCGCGTACGGATCGCGCCACGGGTCGGCGAGCGCGTCGGACCACCAGGGTGAGCTCGTGCCGCCTCCGGCGCCCTGAGGGCCCTGGGACGGACTTCCGGGCCACGTCGTGCCGCCACCTCCGGTGCCCGGTAGGCCCTGGGACGGATTCCCGGGCCACGTCGTGCCGCCACCTCCGGTGCCCGGTAGGCCCTGAGTCGGGTTTCCGGGCGCCGGCCCTGCCGCCGGTGCCGGGTACCCGCCGGGCTGGCGCCCGTCCCAGCCGTCGGTCACGTCGGTGCCTCCCAGTCCGTCCCGCGATTCCCGCGCCGGGGCCGGCGGAGCCGACCGACCGTGACGCACGGGACACCGTCCAGGATTACACGGATGCCCCGAATGGAGTCAGGGGTTGCCCGCCGTGATCGTCATCGGGGGCCGACTGGCGGCTGCGCCCGTCGCAGCCCGCCTCTAGGCTCGTATCCGCAAACCCGCCCCTCGCACCACTCCCGCCGCCCGGAGGTGTCCCATCGCCACGGTCGCCAATGCCGGCAACTCGATGGCCCAGGTGCTCCACTTCACCGAGTCGTACGTCACCGAGGATCTCGTGCTGCGCACTGCCCGAAGTCTCTCCCACGAGGTGGGGGTGGACGCGGTGACGCCGGGAGCCGGGGCGGCGCTGCGGCTGCTCGCCGCCGCCGGCAACGCCCGGGCGGTGGTGGAGATCGGCACCGGCACCGGGGTCAGCGGTGTCTGGCTGCTGCGCGGCATGCGCCCCGACGGGGTACTCACCACCATCGACGTGGAGGTGGAGCACCAGCGGATCGCCCGCCGGCTCTTCGTGGAGGCGGGCTTCCCGTCGGGACGTACCCGGATCATCACGGGCCGGGCCCTCGACGTGCTGCCGCGGCTCGCGGACGGCGCCTACGACCTGGTCTTCGTCGACGCGGAGGCAGCCGGCTTCAGCGCCTGCGTGGAGGCCGCCCTGCGGCTGCTGCGGCCCGGCGGGGTGCTGGCGCTGAACGGCGTCCTCGCCGGCGGCCGGATCGGCGACCCGGCCGCGCGCGACGTCGAGACGGTCACCGTCCGGGAGGCCATCAAGGCGGTCCGGGAGTCGGAGCACTGGGTGCCCGCGCTGCTGCCGGTCGGGCACGGCCTGCTCGCCGCCGTGAAGCTCTGACCCGCCGCCGGCCCGGCGCCCAGGCATGCCAGGCGCCGGGTCCGGACGCCCGGTCAGCCCAGCGTCGCCAGCCAGCGCAGCAGCCCGCGTACGCCCCAGCCGGTGGCGCCCCGGGTCAGCTCGGCGTGCACGTCGTCGGACCAGGAGGGGGCGGACATGTCCACATGCACCCAGCGGTCGCGCAGGTCGCCGGTGAACTCGCGGAGGAAGAGCGCGGCCACCACCGAGCCGGCGCCCCGGTCCGGAGAGCTGTGCAGGTCCGCCAGCTCGCTGCCCAGGTACTCGACGTAGTCGGCGGGCAGCGGCATCCGCCAGGCTCGCTCACCGGCCGCCGCGATCGCGGTCAGCAGGTCGGTCGCGAGCTGGTCGTTCTCGCTGTAGAGGGCGCCGTGCCGCTTGCCGAGCGCGACCGCGTTGGCACCGGTGAGCGTGGCCAGGTCGACCAGCAGGTCGGGCTTGAGTTCGCGTGCCGCGTACGCCATGGCGTCGGCGAGCACGAGCCGGCCTTCCGCGTCCGAGTTGGTGGTCTCGCTGGTCAGTCCGCCGTAGTGGCGGACGATGTCGCCGGGGCGGAACGCCGAGCCGCTGACCATGTTCTCGGCCAGCGGCGCGAGCGTGGTGACCCGCACCGGCAGCCCCAGCGCGGCGGCGCCCAGGGTCGCGGCGACCACCGCGGCGGCGCCGGCCATGTCCTTGCGCATCAGCTTCATCGCCGGCACCGGCTTGATCGAGATGCCACCGGTGTCGAAGGTGATCCCCTTGCCGACCAGCACCACGTGGGTACACGCGTCGGCCGGTCGCCAGTCCAGCTCGACCAGGCGGGGTCCGCTGGCCGAGCCGCCGCCGACGGCCACGATGCCGCCGAAGCCCTCGGCCGCGAGTTCGGCCGGCTCGCGTACCCGCAGGTGCAGGTCGGGGTGACCGGCCGCGGCGGCCTCGATCTGGGCGGCGAACCAGGCCGGGTTCTTGGTCGACGAGGGGGTGTTGGTGAGGTCGCGGGCCAACCGGGTCATCTCGGCGGTGGTCCGGGCCGCCGCCAGGATCGGGGCGAGGGCCTCCGGGTCGGCCGCCACGACGTCGACCTCGGCCAGCGCGGGCGCCTCGCCGGCCTCGGTCAGCCGGAACCGGTACGACCCCAACAGCAGGCCCTCGACCAGGCCACGCAGCGCCGGTTCGCCGTCGGCCGGCAGCCCCACAGTGATGTGCGTCTCATTCTTGGCGGCGCGTGCCAACGCCGCGCCCGCGCTCCGCCACGCGTGTTCGTCGCCCGCGCCGACGCCGAGCAGAACCAGTCGTGACGGCGCACCGCCGGGGCGCAGGTGTTCCCGGGCCTCGCCGGCATCGCCGGTCAGCCGGGCGGCGGGAAGCAGCGCGGTGGCCTCGGCCCGGATCTCGTCGGCCGGCGGCCAGGCGGTCGGGACCAGGGTGGCCGGGGCGTCCGGCCCTTCGGGACGAACGGGCAGGACAAGGGTGTCGAGCCGTACCGGCTCGCGCACCAGACGAATGGCCAGCACGCTGGACCGTACCTCCGAAAGTTCTCAGAGCGGGACTATTCGCCGCTCGTGGGCCGGCAAAGTCCCTGAGCCACCGGGTTCCACCCGGTGGCTCAGGGACGGACGAACCGTTCACGCGACACGTGCCGCGCGGACCGTTCCGCAATCAGCCGGCGGCCGCCTTCAGCGCGTCACCCAGCGCGGTGGCCTCGTCGGGAGTCATCTCGACGACGAGCCGGCCACCACCCTCCAGCGGGACCCGCATAACGATGCCCCGGCCCTCCTTGGTGACTTCCAGCGGACCGTCGCCCGTCCGCGGCTTCATCGCCGCCATGTTGTCTCCCCTCAGACCTACACCAGGGTCGGTGGGTTGCCCCACAGCCACTTCGCCATAGCCACCCGCAACCACAACGGGGGCGTCGACCAACGATTTTCCCTGATGAACACCGCCGGACCCAAACCGAAGCAGCATTGATGTAACAGCACCTAGCATATCTTGGATATGCCTGTCACAATGTGCGGTCATGCAGGCACGGTCGGCACTCTTCGACCTGTACGGCGACCACCTTCGGGCCAGGGGTGGGCGGGCACCGGTCGCCGCCCTGGTCAAGCTGCTGGCGCCGTTGGGGATCGCTCCACCGGCGGTACGCACCGCAGTATCCCGGATGGTCCGGCAGGGCTGGCTCGAACCACTCCGGCTCGCCTCCGGGCCGGGATATTCGATCACACCCAAAGCCGCCCGCCGACTCGACGAGGCGGCGGCCCGGATCTACCGCACCGGCCGGCACAGCTGGGACGGCCGGTTCGACCTGCTCGTGCTGGACGCCCCCGCCTCCCGACGGGACCGGCAACGGCTCGCCGCCAACCTGACCTTCCTCGGTTACGGCACGCTCGACGACTGCACCTGGGTGGCCACCCGGCCGGGTGAGGACGTGGACACCCTGCTCGCCGAGGCGGGCGTGCACTACGAGCGGTTCACCGCCGCCCACGCCGCCGGCACCCCCGGCGCCATGGCGGTGGTCCGCCGCGCCTGGGACCTGGCCGAGATCGGCCGGGCGTACGAGCGGTTCGTCACCGAGCAGAAGCCCCTCCTGTCCGGCGTCACCGTACGCAGCACCGACGAGGACGCGTACGCGGCCCGATTCCGGCTCGTGCACGCGTGGCGTACCTTCCTCTTCCAGGACCCGCAGTTGCCCCCGGCGCTGCTCCCCGAGCGCTGGTCGGGCGCCAGCGCGGCCAGCTTCTTCGACCGGCACGCGACCCGGCTGAGGCCGGCCGCCGACCGGTACGTCGAGCTGTGCCTCGACAACAACAACCGCCCCGCCCGACAGAAGGGTCGTTAGAACGTGACCGAGCCGCTGCTCGTCGACCGCACCGACGCTGTCGTCACCCTGACGCTGAACCGCCCGACGGCGATGAACTCGCTCGACGTCCCGCTCAAGGAGGCGCTCCGCGACACCCTGGCCGAGCTGGAGACCGACCGGTCCTGCCGGGCCGTCGTGCTGGCCGGCGCGGGCGGCTCGTTCAGCACCGGGCAGGACCTGCGGGAGCACGTGCAGACCCTCGAATCCGCCGACGGCGATCCGCTGGCCACCGTGCGCGCCCACTACAACCCGATCGCCGCCCGGCTGGCCAACCTGCCCAAGCCGGTGATCGCCGCCGTGCGGGGCATGGCCGCCGGGGCGGGCGCCTCGCTGGCGTTCCTCGCCGACTTCCGGGTCGGCGGCCCGAAGACGAGGTTCCTGATGGCCTTCGCCGGAGTCGGGCTCGCCGCCGACACCGGCGCCTCCTGGACGCTGCCCCGGCTGGTCGGCCACGCCAAGGCCGTCGAGCTGCTGATGCTCGCCGAGCCGGTGGGCGCCGAGGAGGCCAGCCGGCTCGGCCTGCTCACCAAGCTGGTGGACGACGACGAGCAGGTGCTGCCGACCGCGCAGGAGCTGGCCGCCCGGCTCGCCGCCGGCCCGACCGTCGCGTACGGGACGATCAAGCGGCAGCTCTCCATCGCCGACGCCGGCACCCTCGCCGACGCCCTCGCCGCCGAGGCGCAGGCGCAGGCGATCTGTGGTGCCACCGCCGACCACAAGGCGGCCACCATGGCCTTCGTCAACAAGCAGAAGCCCACCTTCGCCGGCCACTGACCGCACACCGCCGTCCGCCCCGCCCCGCCACGTCCACTCGCCCGCCCGCTCGGCCCGTCCGCTCGCCCAAGATCCGCACAACTTCATGGAAACGGTGGGCATTTCGGCGCGAATAGCCACTGTTTCCAGGAAACAGGGGCCGAACTGGCGCCCCACGGCGGCGCGGCGGCAGTGCGGCGAGACGGCGGGGCGGCGGGGCGAGGTGGGGTCAGTCGTCTTCTTCCGGGTCCTGGTTGGCCTCGGCACCGAGCACGAAAGCCTGCATGGCCAGCTCGTCGCCGGTTGGCGAGACGAAGGCGGGCAGCTCCCGGGGGCCCAGCTCCTGCACATACGACCAGAAGATCCGGACCGCCTCGGCGGGCGAGGCCGCCTCGATCGGCAGGTCGAGGCTGACCAGCCAGGACCGGCGGGCCTGGGGCGGGCCGAGCCGGTCGGCCAGCTCCCGCCAGACCGCCGGGTCGAGCCCGGTCACCGGCCCGTCGAGGGCCAGCCCGTCGACCGGCACCGGCTCGTCGAGCGCCCGACGGGTGTACGACACCACGAGCGCCCCGGACGCAGGATCGGACTGCGGATCGTCCGGATCCTCCCGGGTCTCCGCGGTGGCCAGGGCCACCCGGCCGAGGGCCACCAGCCGCAGCGGATCCTCGACCAGCACCGCGACCAGGTCACCCGGCCGGGGCCTGACACCGTCGTCCAGCCCGGTCAGCTCCAGCGTGTCGTGGTGCACCAGCCGCTCGGCCTCGTACCGCTCGGCGGGCAGCAGCACCGCCCAGGCACCGGGTGTGGCGTCCTCGATCGTCTCGCTCGTCCGGAGCTCGGTGTCGGTCATGTTGCAATCCCATCACGCCCGGCCGGCGCCGGTCCTGGCACGTCCGCCGGGCGCCGCTCGGGTCACGCCCGCGCCGGCTCGGCACCGACGTGGCACTCGACGAGGTGGTCGTCCACCATGCCGGTGGCCTGCATCAGCGCGTACGCGGTGGTGGGGCCGACGAACCGGAAGCCGCGCTTCTTGAGGGCCTTGGCCAGCGCGGTGGACTCCGGGGTGAGTGCCGGCACCTCGGCGAACGACCGCGGCCGGGCCGGCCGGGGTGGCGGCGCGTACGACCAGAGCAGCGCGGAGAGGCCGTCGGGCAGTTCCAGGGCGGCCCGGGCGTTGGCGACGGCCGCCTCGATCTTGGCCCGGTTGCGCACGATCCCGGCGTCGGCGAGCAGCCGGGCGACGTCGTCCTCGCCGTAGCCGGCGACCTTCTCGATCCGGAACTCGTCGAAGGCGAGCCGGAACGCCGGACGCTTGCGCAGGATGGTCAGCCAGGAGAGGCCGGACTGGAACGCCTCCAGGGTCAGCCGCTCGTAGAGCGCGTCGTCGCCGCGCAGCGGCCGGCCCCACTCCCGGTCGTGGTAGACGGCATAGTCCGGAGTGCTCGCTCCCCAGGCGCAGCGGGGCAGCCCGTCGGCGCCGATCACCAGGTCAGTCACGCCGTACACGGTAGGTCAACCCACCGACACCGCCCACCGGTCAGGGGAGCCGACCCTGCTCCACCAGCCGGGCGAACCTCTTCAACGCCTGGGTGAGGCCGATCTTCGAGCCCGGCCAGAGCACCGGCCGGGTCACCCGGCCGGCGGCCCCGCCGGGCAGGTGGAACCATTCGTGCCACACGACCTGGGTCCGGTCCCGTTCGACCGGGGTGCAGCGCAGCACGCCGGGGCCGCGCAGCAGCTTGCCGCAGTGCACCACCCCGACCTCGTACGGGGCGTCCACCCGGACCACCCGCATCTCGTCCCGCAGCACGGCCGGGCCGAGCGTGGTGACCGCCTCGACCAGGCTCCCCTCGCCGCCGTCCCCCTCGACCACCCGGACGGTGGTGAGCGGGATCCAGTCGGACTGCCGCTCCCAGGCGGTCAGCGCGGCGAAGACCCGTTCGGCGCGCGCGTTGACGATCACCGTCGCGGTGACCTCCCCGGCGCCGGGCTGGGCCGCCTCGGCGAAGCCGTCGCCCGGCGGGCCGGTCACGCCGTCTCCGACCGGACCACCCCGCCACGCTCCCGCTCGTCCTCGGCGTCGGCATCGTCGGCGGCGGCCTGCTCGCCGGTGGACTCGGTGGCCGGCGGGCGCAGGGCCACCGGCCGTCCGGCCGGCTCCTGGTCGGCGGGCGCGGCGATCGGGGCCAGCGGTCCGGCCGGCGCCGGCACGTCCGTGGCGGGCGCGGTCTCGTCCTCGACGGCGGCCGCGGCCGGCGCGGCGGCCACCCCGGCCTCGGCGGCTGAACCGTCGGCGTCCGCGGTGGTGCCGTCGGCCGGGGCTTGGGCGGCGGGATCCTTCCCGACGGCCTCCTCCCGGGTACGGCGCAGCGCGTCGGCCTCCTCGGTCCGCCCTTCGCGGAGCGCGGCGACCTCGGCCTCCAGCACGCCGATCAGCTCGGACTTGTAGCCGATGTCGTACGCGGCGCGCCGCATCGCCTGGTCGACCTGAGCCATCCGGTAGCCGCGCAGCGCGGTGTCGAAACGCGCCTCGGCGACGTCCCCCTCCTGCAGGGGACGGCCGCCCGGGAGGGGCACCGCCCGCCCGTCCGGCTCGGTGGGCGCCAGCCCCGGATCCCGTCCGGACACCAGCACGGTCACTCCGAACATCACTGCCGCGACGGTCAGCGCGACGACCAAGATGAGCAGAACCTGACTCATGGAGAGATCGTGGCACGTGCGCCCGGGATCGGGCGAGCCCTCCCGGTGCTCCGAATAAGTTTCGATGCCCCGCCGTACCGCGCGGGCCGGCCCGGGCGGGACCGGATAGCGTCGGGGGCGGCCGGCGGACGACCGGGGAATCAGGAGGCGGTCATGGCCGGTGCGCTGCGGCTCGGTGGGCGGACGTTCGCCCCGGGTGAGCTGGTGGTGATGGCGATCGTCAACCGCACGCCGGACTCGTTCTTCGACCGGGGTGCCACCTTCGCCCCGGACAGCGCGCTGCGCGCGGTGGAGCGGGCGGTGGCCGAGGGCGCGGAGATCATCGACATCGGCGGGGTGAAGGCCGGGCCGGGCGACGAGGTGGACGTGGCCGAGGAGATCGGCCGGACGGTGGACACCATCGCCGCGGTCCGGGCCGCCTTCCCCGACGTGGTCATCTCGATCGACACCTGGCGCGCCGAGGTGGCGGTGGAGGCCGTGGCGGCCGGCGCCGACCTGCTCAACGACACGTGGTCGGGGGCGGATCCCGCGCTGGCCCGGGTCGCCGCGCAGACCGGCGCCGGGCTGGTCTGCTCGCACGCGGGTGGACTCGCCCCGCGGACCCGGCCGCACCGGGCCGCGTTCGACGACGTGGTGGCCGACGTGGTCACGACGGTGTCCGGGCTCGCCGAGCGGGCGGTCGCGCTCGGGGTACGCCCGGACGGGATCCTGATCGACCCGGCGCACGACTTCGGCAAGAACACCCGGCACTCGCTGGAGATCACCCGGCGGCTGGCCGAACTCACCGGCACCGGGTGGCCGCTGCTCGTCGCCCTGTCGAACAAGGACTTCATCGGCGAGACGCTGGACCTACCGGTGTCGGACCGGCTGGAGGGGACGCTGGCCGCCACCGCCGTGTCGGCCTGGCTGGGTGCCCGGGTGTTCCGCGCCCACCAGGTCCGCGAGACCCGGCGGGTGCTGGACATGGTGGCGTCGATCAGGGGAGACCGGCCGCCGGCCCTGACCCGCCGGGGCCTGGCCTGATCAGGTCCAGCGGAGGATGTTCTTGCGCGAGGCGTAGAGGATGCCGAGCGCCACCACGGCGACGAAGATCGCCATCTCCACCACGGTGGTCACGCCGAACCCGGGCCGGTCGAAGATCAGCGCCCATGGGAAGAGGAAGACCGCCTCCACCGCGAAGAGCACGTAGAGGTACGCGTAGACGTAGTACCGGATCTGCATCTGCGCCCAGTCGCCGCCGACCGGGTCGAGACCGCACTCGTAGCTGGCCCGCTTCCCCCAGGGTTCGGCGGGACGGCCAGGACGCAACACCCGGTTTGCCGAGAACGCCGTGACGAAGAAGAGCACGGCGGCGAGCAGCAGGAGACCGAGCGTGGCGTACGAGCCGAGGTAACCGGTCACGGTCGGCAGCCTACCGGTCCGGCCAGCGGTGATGTGAATTACGAGCAGCGGCACCAAACCGCGCAAATCCACGCATACAGTAGCCTGATCGGGTCCCATACGTCGGACCTCAGCCAATGTTGCCCTAACGGGCCGACGTAGGCTCTGACGTGAGAAATGGAGCGGGCCGGGCCCGGGGACGGACGGCCGGCGGCAACAGCGCGTCTAGGAGGGCACGTGGCCGGGCAAGGCGGGGTCACCATCATTTTCAGCCGCCCGTGCGACGGCGCCGAGCGAAGCGAGGTGCGGGCGTGACCAAGCAGATCCGTCAGTTGGACCGGGTGGTGATCCGGTTTGCTGGTGACTCGGGTGATGGTATGCAGCTGACGGGTGATCGGTTCACGTCGGAGA
>NZ_JBIWJO010000020.1:0-83515 GCF_044765245.1 Micromonospora sp. NPDC093277 | reverse complement strand
ATTCCGAACCCGGAAGCTAAGCCCTCCAGCGCCGATGGTACTGCACTCGGGAGGGTGTGGGAGAGTAGGACACCGCCGGACAATCTTTCCAGTCAAGGGCCGCCCCAGCAGGGTCGGCCCTTGACTGCGTTAGCGTCTCTGGCGACGCATTCAGGAAGGATGTACCCGTGAGTTCAGGACCGCAGGGCGAGGATCGCCCACGTCGTTACGAGGACCGCGCCGAGCGTGGGCAGGGGCGCGACGACGCCCGCCGCGACGACCGTCCCTCGTACCGGGGCGGCCGCGACGACCGTTCGCGCGGCGGCGACCGCCGCGAGGGTGGCTTCCGGTCGGATTCCCGCGACGGCGGTTTCCGGGGCGGCGAGCGCCGTGATTCTGGTTTCCGCGCCGGCCCACGGGACGGCGGCTTCCGTCGGGACGACCGTGAGGGCGGCTTCCGGGGCGGCGACCGCCGCGAGGGTGGCTTCCGCGGGAACGACACCCGCGACGGCGGATCCCGCGCGGGTGGCCCCGGCTTCCGTGGTGGCGACCGCCGGGACGACCGCGAGGGCAGCGCGCGCAGCGGTGACCGCCGTGAAGGTGGCTTCCGTGGCGGTGACCGCGAGGGCGGTGCCCGTGGCGGCGAGCGCCGCGAGGGCGGTTTCCGTGGTGGCGACCGCGAGGGTGGCTTCCGGTCGGGTCCGCGTGAGGGTGGCTTCCGCCGCGAGGAGCGGCGTGAGGGTGGCTCTGGCGGTGGCGAGCGCCGGGAAGGCGGCTTCCGCCGGGACGACCGTGAGGGCGGCACCCGTGGCGGTGACCGCCGCGAGGGCGGCTTCCGGAGCGGCGAGCGCCGTGAGGGTGGCTTCCGTGGCGGTGATCGCCGTGAGGGTGGCTTCCGTGGCGGTGACCGCGAGGGCGGTGCCCGTGGCGGCGAGCGCCGTGAGGGCGGTTTCCGTGGTGGCGACCGTGAGGGTGGCTTCCGGTCGGGTCCGCGTGAGGGTGGCTTCCGCCGCGAGGAGCGGCGTGAGGGTGGCTCTGGCGGTGGCGAGCGCCGGGAAGGCGGCTTCCGCCGGGACGACCGTGAGGGCGGCACCCGCGGTGGCGACCGCCGTGAGGGTGGCTTCCGTGGCGGTGACCGCCGTGAGGGCGGTTTCCGTGGCGGTGACCGTGAGGGCGGTTTCCGTGGCGGTGACCGCCGTGAGGGTGGCTTCCGTGGTGGCGACCGTGAGGGCGGTTTCCGTGGCGGTGACCGCCGTGAGGGTGGCTTCCGTGGCGGTGACCGTGAGGGCGGTTTCCGTGGGGGCGACCGCGAGGGTGGCTTCCGTGGCGGCGAGCGCCGTGAGGGCGGCTTCCGGGGCGGCGAGCGCCGCGAGGGCGGTTTCCGTGGTGGCGACCGCGAGGGTGGCTTCCGGTCGGGTCCGCGTGAGGGTGGCTCTGGCGGTGGCGAGCGCCGGGAAGGCGGCTTCCGCCGGGACGACCGTGAGGGCGGCACCCGTGGCGGTGACCGCCGCGAGGGCGGCTTCCGGAGCGGCGAGCGCCGTGAGGGCGGCTTCCGGAGCGGCGAGCGCCGCGAGGGTGGCTTCCGCGGCGGTGATCGCCGTGAGGGCGGCTTCCGTGGCGGTGACCGCGAGGGCGGTGCCCGTGGCGGCGAGCGCCGCGAGGGCGGTTTCCGTGGTGGCGACCGCGAGGGCGGTTTCCGCCGGGACGATCGTGAGGGTGGTTTCCGGGGTGGCCGGGAGCGTACCGAGCGGGACGGTGAGCGCCGGGGCTACGGCGACCGCCGGCCGGGCGGTTCCGGTCCGCAGCGGGAGCGCCGCGACGACCGGGAACGTGTCGAGGGACGCGAGGCCGAACGGGCCGTCGCGCCGGCGCTGCCCGACGACGTAGTCGCCAGCGACCTCGATTCCACCGTCCGGGCCGAGCTGCTGTCGCTGGCCAAGCCGGTGGCGGAGAGCGTCGCCCGGCACCTGGTCGCGACCGGCCTGCTGATCGATGACGATCCGGCCGAGGCGCTCGCGCACGCGCTGGCCGCCCGCCGGCTCGCCTCGCGGATCGCCGCGGTGCGGGAGGCGGTCGGGCTGGCCGCGTACCACGCCGGAGAGTGGCAGACCGCCATCGCCGAGCTGCGGACGTACCACCGGATGACCGGGTTGCAGAGCCACCTGGCGGTGCTGGCCGACTGCGAGCGGGCGTTGGGCCGCCCGGAGCGGGCGGTCGACCTGTTCCGTGGTGCGGAGCGGGAGAAGCTCGACCAGGCCGTCGCGATCGAGCTGCTGATCGTCGCCGCGGGGGCGCGGGGCGACCTCGGGCAGAAGGACGCGGCCGTGGCCATGCTGCAGGTGCCCGAGCTGACCAACGACTCGCCGGAGTCGTGGGCGGCGCGACTGCGCTACGCGTACGCGGACGCGCTGCTGGCCGTGGGCCGGCGCGAGGAGGCACGGGAGTGGTTCTCCCGGGCCACCGACGTGGATGCCGAGGGCGAGACCGATGCCGCCGAGCGGCTGCTCGAACTCGACGGCGTGGTCATCGAGGGCGACGACGAGGAGGACGAGGAGCTCGCGGCCGACCCGGGTGCTCCCGGTGCCGTTCCCGCCGAACCCGACGCCGACCTCGCCGGCGGCGACCAGCCCGACGACGAGGACGACTTCGACGAGGACGACGACCTCGACGGGGACGTGGACGGGTTCGACGACGACGAGGACGACCTCGACGACGAGGACGAGGACGACCTCGACGACGAGGACGAGGACGACTTCGACGCGGACGACGACGAGCTGGACGGTGACGCGGGCCCCCTGGCCCAGGACCGCCGCCGCGAGGAGCCGGCCGACCCCGAGGAGCGCGATGACGCACCGGCCGGGTACCGCGACCGGGACGATGCGGACCTCGGCGACGACGAGCTGACCGACGCCGAGGCGTCGTCGCTCGCCGACGGGGCGGAGGCCTCGGCGTCGGCAGGAGCCTCGGACGTCACGCGGGAGCGGAGCGACGCCCCGTCCGCCGTGGACCGCGACGCGGCGCCGGACCGCGACGCGGAGGTGGACCGTCGGTGACCTCGAGCGCCGGGGAACGGCTGGTCGACGGGTACACCCTGGTCGTCTTCGACCTCGACGGGGTGATCTACCTGATCGACCGGCCGATCCCCGGCGCGGTCGAGGCGGTCGGCCGGCTGCACGCCGAGGGCCGGGCGGTCGCGTACGCGACCAACAACGCCTCGCGTCGCTCCAGCGAGGTGGCCGACCTGCTCACCGGCATGGGCGTACCGGCGCGGCCGGAGGAGGTGCTCACCTCGGCCGCCGCAACCGCCGAGCTGCTGCGTGACCGGCTGCCGGCCGGCGCGCCGGTGCTGGTCGTCGGGGCGGAGGCGCTGCGGGCGGAGCTACGCGCCGTCGGGCTGCGCCCGGTGTCGACCGTCGACGAACAGCCCGCCGCCGTCGCCCAGGGCTACGGCCCGCAGGTCGGCTGGGTCGATCTGGCCGAGGCTTCGCTCGCGGTGCGGGCGGGTGCGCCCTGGTACGCGACGAACACCGACCGGACCCTGCCGAGCCCGCGTGGCCCGCTGCCGGGCAACGGCTCCCTGGTCGCGGTGCTGCGTACCGCGCTGGGACGGGATCCGGACGTGGTCGTGGGCAAGCCGGAGCCGGCCCTGTTCGCCACCGCCGCCCGTCGGGCCGGTGCCGGGCGGACCCTGGTGGTCGGCGACCGCCTGGACACCGACATCGAGGGTGCCCGCCGGGCCGGCCTGGACAGCCTGCTGGTGCTCACCGGCGTCAGCGACGTACCCGAGCTGCTGGCCGCCGCTGAGCCGCGCCGGCCGACGTACGTCTCCATCGACCTGGCCGGGCTGTTCGATCCGGCGGCGGTGGTGCGGGTGCCGGGTACGCCCGACGCCGGTGGCTGGTCGGTGACCGCGACCGATGGGGGGCTGGACCTCGACGGCGCGGGACGCCCCCTCGACGCCCTCGCCGCGCTCTGCGCGGTGGCCTGGTCCTCGGAGGCCGACGCGCCGGTGCGGCCGGCGTCCCCGGCGGCGCGGGAGGCTCTCGCCGCGCTGGGCCTGTCCGGCTGACCGGGACCGCGCGGGTCAGATCAGCTTGCGCAGCTTCATCAGGTCGAACGGGTTCGCCTTGATGGACACCCGGCGGCCGGCCACCGCCCTGGCCAGGTCGAGCTGGCCCTGGACGAGGGCGACCAGGTCGTCGCTGCTGGTGAGGAGCGCGATCTTGGCGTCCGGGTTGTCGCCGTCGGTCAGGTCGATCAGCCGGCCGTCCTGGAGGCGGCCGTGGAACGCGGTGTCCAGATCGGTGATCCGGCAGGCCAGGGTGCGGTCGAGGTCGATGCGACCCGCCTCATCGGCGTGCCGGTCCAGCCGGGCGGCCAACTCCTGCAACGCCTGCCGGCACTCGTCCACGCTGGCCACATCTTCTCCTCACCACGCGCCACGCCGTTCCCCGGCACCGTACCGCAATGGGCTGTCCGGGGTGCCCGGTAGCGTGACACCTGCACACCCGCCCCGCGGAAGGAATCAGGCATGCAGGACGCGTGGCGCGCCTACCTCGAGCTGGCCATGGGCCTGACGGAGGCGCCCCGGAAGAAGGCCCAGGACGCCGTGCGGCGCGTGGTCGGCCAGGGCGGGGCGACCGCCGCCCAGCTCCAGGCTCTCGCCGAGGAACTCGTCTCCACCGGCATGGCGAACCGGGAGGCGCTGACCAAGCTGGTCCGCTTCGAGGTGGACCGTGCGCTGGGCGCGGTCGGGCTGGCGACCGCCGAGGAGGTCGCCGAACTGACCCGCCGGGTGCGGGAGCTGGAACGCCAACTGCGCGAGGCGAAGGGCGCCCCCACCCCTGCCGAGCCGGCCGCCGCGGCCCCCGTCTCCGCCGTGCCGGACCGGCCGGCGCCCACCCCCACCAAGGCAATGGCGAAGAAGGCTGTGGCGAAGAAGGCGATCGCGAGGAAGCCGGCCGCCGCGGCGGTGCGGCAGACCGCGGCCGAGGAGTCGCCGACCACGCCGGCCAAGAAGGCGGCCGGCCGCAAACAGGCCGGCGGTGCCGGCTCGTGACCGGCCCGTACCGCCCCGGGCCGCTGCCCGGTCCGCGTCCGGGTCAGCCCTCGGGTGGTCCGCGCCCCGGGCCGCCGCCGGGGACACGGCCGGCGCCCACCCCGGTCGAGGACGTCGGGGACGCCCGGCACCCGGCGGTGGACGCCGCCGTGCACGCCATGATCAATGCTGAGGCGCTCTCCCCGGCGGACCAGATCGCCCAGTACGAGGCGGCGTACGAGACGCTGCGCGAGACCCTGGCCAGCATCGACCAGACCTGACCGACCGGAGAGAGAACCACCCATGGCACGTCGTACCCGGCTGGATGCCGAACTCGTCCGTCGCGGTCTGGCCCGCTCCCGCGAGCAGGCGGCCGCGCTGGTGGAGGCCGGCCGCGTCCAGCTGCGCGGAGTGCCCGCCCGCAAGGTGGCCGCGATGGTCGACCCGGCCGACCCGCTGCTGGTCACCGGCGAGGACCCCACCACGGAGTACGTCTCGCGGGGCGGGCACAAGTTGGCCGGCGCGCTGGCCGCGTTCGCGTCCGGTGGGCTGGGCGTCACCGGCCGGCGCTGTCTGGACGCCGGCGCCTCCACCGGCGGTTTCACCGACGTGCTGCTGCGCGCCGGCGCCGCCGAGGTGGTGGCCGTCGACGTCGGGTACGGCCAGTTGGCCTGGTCGCTGCGCAACGACGTGCGGGTGCACGTCTTCGAGCGCACCAATGTGCGTACCCTCACGCCGGAGGCGATCGGCGGCGCGGTCGATCTCACGGTGGCCGACCTGTCGTTCATCTCGCTGCGGCTGGTGCTGCCGGCGCTGGCCGGCTGCACGAGGCCGGACGGCGACCTGGCGCTGATGGTCAAGCCGCAGTTCGAGGTGGGCAAGGAGCGGGTCGGCGTGGGCGGGGTGGTCCGCGACCCGGAGCTGCGCGCCGACGCGGTGCTCGATGTGGCCGCCGCGGCGGCACAGCTCGGCCTGGGGCTGGCCGACGTCGCCGCCAGCCCGTTGCCGGGGCCGAGCGGCAACGTCGAGTTCTTCGTATGGTTACGCCGGGACGCGCCCGCCGCGGACCCGGAGCGGGTACGCGCGGTGGTGGCCGCCGGCCCGCAGGGCTTCCCGTCCCCGGCCGAGGCGCCGGATTCCGCGAATGAGGAGGTGCCCGGGTGAGCCGGACCGCTCTGCTGGTGACGCACACCGGCCGTCGCCGCAGCACCGAGCACGCGCGGGCGGTGGCGGCGGACCTGATCGCGGCCGGCTTCGAGGTGCGGGTGGTGGCCGAGGAGGCCGACGACCTCGACCTGCCCGGCGTGGTGCCGGTGACCGGTCCGGAGGCCGCCGAGGGCGCCGAGATCGTCTTCGCGCTCGGTGGGGACGGCACCTTCCTGCGCGCCGCCGAGCTGGCCCGGCCGGCGAAGGCGCCGCTGCTCGGCATCAACCTCGGCAAGGTCGGCTTCCTGGCCGAGGCGGAGATCGACGACCTGGACAGCGCGGTACGCGACGTGGTCGGGCGTAACTACACGGTGGACGAACGGCTCACGCTGGACGTGACCGCCGAGTGGGACGGCGGCCCGACGATCGAGTCGTGGGCGTTGAACGAGATCAGCGTCGAGAAGGGCGAGCGCGCCCAGATGCTGGAACTGCTCGTCGACGTGGACGGTCGGCCGTTGTCCCGGTACGGCTGCGACGGCGTGGTCTGCGCGACCCCGACCGGCTCCACCGCGTACGCGTTCTCCGGCGGCGGCCCGGTGGTCTGGCCGGAGGTGGAGGCGCTGCTGCTGGTGCCGATCAGCGCGCACGCGCTGTTCAGTCGCCCGTTGGTGACCGCGCCGACGTCCACCTTCGCGATCACGGTGGACCCGTTCACCACCCTCGCGGTCCTGTGCTGCGACGGGCGGCGGGTCTATGACCTGCCTCCGGGCGCCCGGGTCACGGTGCGGCGGGGGGCGCTGCCGGTGCGGATCGTGCGGCTCAAGGCGCGTCCGTTCACCGACCGGCTGGTGGCCAAGTTCGATCTGCCCGTGCAGGGCTGGCGCGGCAGTCGCCGCTGACTCCGCGGTCAGCGACCGGTGGCCGACCGTGGCACCGGCCCGGCGGCCGTCGGGCCGATCCCGTTTCGACGGTTCGGTGTACCCGCGCCGAGTGGCAACCGGGTTACGGTAGGGGCCTCCCTCGACGACGTGCCACGTCGGGCCGGCGCGGCACGCCCGGAACCGGGCGGGGCCAGCGGTTCCGCCCCTGCGGCGGGAGCGGTCGCCCGGGCCGTCGACGGGGCCGGCGGCACCGTCGTGGCGACGGTCACCCGGGGCGTACGGGCTGCGCTGAGGTGGAGTCCGGGCGGGGCGGTGAGGCCCGTGTCCGCCCGGACGCGCGGTCCGGCGGTCGTGGTACCGGCCAGGGGGTGGTCGGGTCCACGACGGTCGGGGTGCTGGACGAGTCGCGGCCGGCCGCGGCGGGCGGACCGGTGAGCCGAACCTGGCCGGGATTCGACCCTGGCCAGGTCGTCGGGTCGACGAGCCGCTGCCGGAGGAAGCGGCGGCTCACGAGCCGAGCGGCGAGGCGTGCGTCCGGCACCCCGGCCATCCACCTGCCGGGCGGACCACCGATCCCGCCCGCCGCCTCCGGTCGTGGGCCGGACCCGCGTATGAGGTGGTCGGCTCGGCCGTGGCGGGCACGACGGGATGCGACGGCGGTCACCGTGGCGCCCGCGTCGGCTGGTCAAGTGTCGGGGGCCGCGTCTAATGTCGGTTGCTGTGCTGGAAGAGCTGCGCATCACCGGACTGGGCGTCATCGAGGACACCACGCTGCCGTTGACCGGCGGGATGAACGTCATCACCGGAGAGACCGGTGCGGGCAAGACCATGGTGGTCACCGGCCTCGGTCTGCTCTTCGGTGGCCGGGCGGACGCCGGCCGGGTGCGGGCCGAACCGGGTCGCGCCGTGGTGGAGGGGCGGCTGCGCCTGCGCGGCCGGGTGGCCGGGACGGTGCACGCCCGGATCACCGACGCCGGTGGCGAGCCCGACGAGGACGGTTCGCTGCTGATGAGCCGGACGGTCACCGTGGAGGGTCGGTCCCGGGCGCACCTGGGTGGCCGGAGCATGCCGGTGTCGATGCTGGGCGAGGTCGGCGAGCAGGTGGTGGCCGTGCACGGCCAGTCCGACCAGCTCCGCCTGTTGCGTCCGGCCGAGCAACGGGCCGCGCTGGACCGGTTCGCCGGCCCCGAGCACGAGAAGTTGCTCGACGCGCTGCGCGAGGCGTACACGCGGTGGCGGGCGGTGGTCGACGACCTGGCCGATCGGCGGCGCAACGCCCGCGAGCGTAACCAGGAGGCGGATCTGCTCCGCCTTGGCCTCGACGAGATCACCCGGGTCGACCCGCAGCCCGGCGAGGACGACGACCTCAAGGCGGAGGCGCAGCGGTTGGAGCACGCCGAGGGGCTGCGTACGGCGGCCCAGGTGGCCCACCAGTGCGTGGCCGGCGGGGTGGAGGCGGCCGACGACAGCCCGGACGCCACCGCGTTGCTCGGCACCGCTCGGCGCACCCTGGAGGCGCAGGCCGGCACCGACCCGGCTCTCGGCGAGCTGGCCGGGCGGCTGGAGGAGGCGGCGACCCTGGTCGCCGACGTGTCCGCCGAGCTGTCGGCCTACCTCGCCGGGCTGGACGCCGACCCGGCCCGCCTGGAGACCGTCTACGAGCGGCGGGGCGCGCTGCGCGGGCTCACCCGCAAGTACGCCGACGATGTCGACGGGGTGATCGCCTGGGCCGAGCGGGCGCGTACCCGGCTGTCCGATCTGGACACCTCCGACGAGCTGCTCGACGAGCTGGACAAGGAGGCGTCCCGGCTGGCCGGTGAGGTGGCCGAGCTGGCCGGGCGGGTGTCCGTCTCCCGGCAGGAGGCCGCGGGCCGCTTCGCCGAGCAGGTCACCGTCGAGCTGGCCGGGCTGGCGATGCCGCACGCCCGGATCGAGGTGGCGGTGCTGGCGCGCCCGGTCGGACGGGCCGAGCCGAGCCTGCCGGTCAACGGCGTCGAGGCCGGGGTGGGCCCGGACGGCGCCGACGAGGTGGAGCTGCGGCTGCTGGCCCACCCGGGTGCCCCCGCGCTGCCGTTGCAGCGGGGCGCCTCCGGCGGTGAGTTGTCCCGGGTGATGCTTGCCATCGAGGTCGTCTTCGCCGGGTCCGGTGGTCCGCCCACCCTGGTCTTCGACGAGGTCGACGCCGGGGTCGGTGGGCAGGCGGCGGTGGAGATCGGCCGGCGGCTGGCCCGGCTGGCCCGTAGCCACCAGGTCCTGGTGGTCACCCACCTGCCGCAGGTCGCCGCGTTCGCCGACCGCCACCTGGTGGTGGCGAAGGACACCGGGGGAGCGGTGACCACCAGTGGCGTCCGGGTGGTGGAGGACACGGAGCGGGCCCGGGAACTTGCCCGGATGCTCGCTGGTTTGCCGGATTCCGATCTGGGTATCGCTCATGCCGAGGAGCTCTTGGCCGTGGCGGCCAAGGAAAGGCGTCCGTGATTTCGGGTTTGTGACCGCAAGCACACCGGGGTGCGCTCCGGTGTGCTTCCCTGGGTAGGCGGCCCTGCTCAGGCATGTCGCGACAGCAAACCCTGCCTCACATGCCAGGATGGTCACGATGCGTCTACCCACGTTGCGCCGGACCCGGAACGCGGAACCGGGCTCAGTCCTCGGCACCGCCCGCCTCGACCGCCGGACGAAGCGTCTGGTCGGCCGGCTCCGGCCCGGCGACATCGCGGTCATCGACCACGTCGACCTGGACCGGGTGGCGGCCGACTCGCTGGTCGCGGTCGGGGTCTCCGCCGTGCTGAACGCCAAGCCGTCGGTCTCCGGGCGTTACCCGAACCTCGGCCCCGAGGTGCTGATCTCCGCCGGCATCCTGCTCCTGGACGACCTCGGTGAGAGCGTCTTCGAGCAGATCCGCGAGGGCGACGTCGTGCGGATCGAGGGCAACACGGTCTATGTCGGCGACGAGCCGGTCGCGCACGGTGCCCTGCAGGACGCCGAGACGGTGGCCAAGGCGATGGCCGACGCCCGGGAGGGGCTGTCGGTCCAGTTGGAGGCCTTCGCCGCCAACACCATGGACTACCTCAAGCAGGAACGTGACCTGCTGCTCGACGGCGTCGGCGTGCCGGAGGTCCAGACCCAGGTCCAGGGCCGGCACTGCCTGATCGTGGTCCGGGGGTACGACTACAAGGCCGACCTGGACGTGCTGCGCCCCTACATCCGGGAGTTCAAGCCGGTGCTGATCGGCGTGGACGGCGGTGCCGACGCCCTGGTCGAGGCCGGCTACACCCCCGACATGATCATCGGTGACATGGACTCGGTCACCGACGACGTGCTGCGCTGCGGCGCCGAGGTGATCGTGCACGCCTACCCGGACGGGCGGGCGCCGGGCCTGGCCCGGGTGGAGGGCCTCGGCGTGCCGGCGGTGACCTTCCCGGCCGCGGCCACCAGCGAGGACCTGGCCATGCTGCTGGCCGACGAGAAGGGCGCCTCGCTGCTGGTGGCCGTCGGCACCCACGCCACCCTGGTGGAGTTCCTCGACAAGGGCCGGGGCGGCATGGCCTCGACCTTCCTGACCCGGCTGAAGGTGGGCGGCAAGCTGGTCGACGCCAAGGGCGTGAGCCGGCTCTACCGGCAGGGCATCTCCGGTTCCTCCCTGCTGCTGCTGGTCCTCTCGGCGCTGGCCGCGATGGCTTCCGCGGTGGCGGTCTCCACCGTCGGGAAGGCGTATTTGGGCGTGGTCTCCGAATGGTGGGACAATTTCGTGTTCCAGCTCGGCCAGCTCTTCTAGCCCCCGACGGATCAAGAGGCTGCAAGCGTGATCAACTTCCGCTACCACGTGGTGTCCCTGACCGCGGTCTTCCTGGCGTTGGCGATCGGCCTGGTGGTCGGCACGGCCGCCCTCAACGGGCCGGTCGCCGACTCGCTGAAGGAGACCGTCAACGGGCTGCGCAAGGACAACCAGCAGATGCGCCAGACGGTCAACAGCATGCAGAAGCAGCTGGACACGGAGGAGGACTTCGCCGCCGAAATGGGGCAGGTCGTCCTTCCCGGCAAGTTGACCAACCGCCGGGTGGTGGTGATCGACCTGCCCAGCGGTCGGGAGCACGCCGAGGGCGTGGTGAAGATGCTCCAGCTTGGTGGCGCGAACGTCACCGGCCAGATCGACGTCCAGGACAAGTTCATCAACCCGGACAGCACCACCAACAACAACCTGCTGGAGCTGGCCGTCACCGCCTCCCGGCCGAACAGCGTCTCCACCGCCAGCCTGCCCGGGAACGGGCACGGCGTGGAGACCTCCAGCGCGCTGCTGGCCACCGTCCTGCTGGACCGGCCGCAGGGCACCCCGCCGGTCACCGAGGCGGACCGCCGGACGGTGCTGCAGGCGTACTCGAACGCCGGCTACCTCACCGCGCAGGAGAAGATCTCCGGGCCCGCCGAGGCGGTCGTGCTGGTCACCGGGCAGCCGTACGTCGACAAGGACTCGGCGAAGAAGGACGAGTCGGTGGTGAAGATCGCCGACCAGTTCGACCGCAACGGTGCGATCGTGGTCGGCGGCATGGGCTCGTCCGGCGGTAACGTGGTCGCCGTGGTACGGGGCGACCCGGTGCTGTCCCAGAGCATCTCGACCGTCGACAACGCCAACACCCGGCAGGGGCAGGTGGTCACCGCGCTCGCCCTCGTGCAGCAGCTGACGGAGAAGAAGGCCGGCCAGTACGGTGTCGGCGACAACGCCGCGGGCGGTCTGGTGCCTAGACTGCCGCAGTGAGCGAGTGGAGCGGGGCCACGGCGTGAGCGCCGGGCTGCCCGCTCTGCGCCACATCGCGTTCGGTATCCGGATCGGAGGGGTCGCGTGAGACTGGGTCGGCTGCTGGCCGTCGGCGCGGGGGTGGTCGCCGCCCGCTACGTGCTGCGGGAGGTGCGTACCTCCCCGGGTGCGCCGGCGCTGGAACGCACCAACTTCCGGGGCCGTACGGTCACCCTGGCCGCCGGTCCGGCCCTGGCCGTCGGGGCCGCCACCGCGGGCGCCCTCGCCGCCGGCAGCGCCCCCGCCGGTGCCGCCGCACTGCTCGCCGGAGTGGGCGCCGGCACGGTCGGGCTGTACGACGACGTTGTCGGCGCGCGCCCCGAGCAGAAGACCGCCAAGGGGTTCGCCGGGCACCTCGCCGCGCTGCGCGAGGGGCGGGTCACCGCCGGCCTGGTCAAGATCGTCGGGGTCGGCGCGGCCGGCCTCGGCGCCGCCGCGCTGCTCTCCGCCGACCGCCGGGTCGCCGCCCACCCCCGCCGGCAGCGGGCCGGTGCCTTCGGTCGTGGGCTCGACGTGCTGCTCGGCGCCGGCGTGGTGGCCGGCACCGCCAACCTGGTCAACCTGCTCGACCTGCGCCCCGGCCGGGCGCTGAAGGCGGGCATGCTGCTCGGCGGGCCGCTCTCCACCGGCCCGACCGGGGGGATCGCCGCCGGCGCGATCGGCGCCGCGGCCGGGCTGGTCCGCGATGACCTCGACGAGCGGGTGATGCTCGGCGACAGCGGCGCCAACGCGCTCGGCGCGCTGCTCGGGGTGAGCCTGGCCGCGCGGACCGGCCCGCTCGGCCGGGCGGGCGTGCTCGCCGTGCTCGCCGCGCTCACCGCTGCCAGCGAGAAGGTCAGCTTCACCCAGGTCATCCAGCGGACCCCGGGGCTGCGGGAACTCGACGAGCTGGGCCGGCTCGCGGACTAGTGACTAAACCGGCACCCCTCGCCGGCGCGGGCCGGCTGGCCGGAGCCGCCGCGCTCATCGCCGTCCTCACCGTGGTCAGCCGGCTCGCCGGCTTCGGCCGTGCCGCCCTCTTCACCTGGTCGCTCGCCCAGACCGACCTCGGCGGCGCGTACCTGGTGGCGAACAACGTCCCGAACTTCATCTTCGAGATCGTCGCCGGTGGGGCCCTGGCGAGTCTCGTCGTACCGCTGCTGGCGGCCGAGGCCGACCGGGGCGACCGGCGTGCCGTGGCCGCCACCACCGGGGCCCTGCTCACCTGGGTGCTCGCCCTGCTGGTGCCCCTCGCCGTGCTGGTCGCGCTGCTCGCCGACCCGCTGGTCTCGTTGCAGGGGACCGGCCTCACCGAGGCTCAACAGCAGGTCGGGGCGCGGATGCTGCGGCTGTTCGCCCCTCAGCTTCCGCTGTACGGCGTCGGCATCGTGCTCACCGGGGTGCTCCAGGCGCACCGGCGGTTCGCCTGGCCGGTGATCGCCCCGTTGCTGTCCAGCGTCACCGTCATCGGGGTCTACCTCGGTTTTACCGCCGCCGAGGGGCGGCTGGCCACCGTCGCCCGGGTCAGCCCCGCCGGTGAGCTGCTGCTCTCCGGCGGCACCACGCTCGGCGTGGTGGTGCTCTCGCTCTCCCTGCTCATCCCGCTGCGCCGGCTGCGGCTGCCGCTGCGGCCGGGCTTCCGGTTCCCCGCCGAGGCCCGGGCCCGGGTCGGCGGCCTGGCCGTCGCCGGAGTGGTGACCGTGGCCACGCAGCAGGTCGCCCTGAGCGTGGCCCTCCGGCAGGTCTCCTTCGGGTCGGCGGCCAGCCCGGGCGTCTACAACATCGCGCAGACCATCTACTTCCTGCCCTGGGCGGTGCTGGCCGTGCCGCTCGCCGTGGCCGCGTACCCGACGCTGGCGGCGGCCCGGGCGGCCGGCGACGAGCGGACCTACCGGGCGACCCTGGCCCCGACGGTACGCGGGGTGGTGCTGTTCAGCCTGCTCGGGGCGGCGGCGCTGGTCGGCACCGCGGTCCCGGTCGGGCACTTCTTCTTCGAGTCGCCGGAGGCCGCCCGCACCGCCACCGCAGCCATCGCCGGCTTCGCTCCCGGCCTGCTCGGCTACGGCCTCTTCGCCGTGCTCACCCGAGCCCTGTACGCCCGTGGCGAGACCCGGTCGGCGACCGTCGCCACGGCCGTGGGCTGGCTGACCGTGCCGGCGTTGGTGTTCCTGCTCGGCCATCTGATGCCGCTGGCCGACCGGGTGCTGGCGGTTGCCCTGGCCACCTCCGGGGGCATGCTGCTCCTCGGTGGGCTGCTGATCGCCGCCGTGCTCCGTTCCGCCGGCGGGGCCGCCCTGACCGGTGTCGGCCGGGCCGGGGCCGCCGGCCTGCTCGCCGCCGCGGTCGCCGGGCTCGGCGGGGTGGTTGTCTCCCGCTGGCTCGCCGACCTCTGGACCCCGACGGTGCCGACGGCGCTCGTGGAGGGCATGCTGTCCGGGGCCGTGGTCGCCGTCCTCTTCTTCGCCTTAGCCTGGCTGACCGACGCACGGGACGTCCGGCCGCTGCTCGCGGCCGTGACCCGCCGGCTCCGGCGGCGACGACCGCCCGCCGCCGCCAACACGCAGGAGGCGCAGCGTCCCCCGGACCGGGGCGACGGGAAGGAGACTGTAACCCGGTGAGCGCGAGGAGTGAGTCGGGTTTGCGAGCCCCGCAGTCGCGAACGGAAGGTGGGCCCGGTGAGCGCGAGGAGTGAGTCGGGTTTGCGAGCCCCGCAGTCGCGAACGAAAGGTAGGCAATGACGGACGCCTCGTCGGCACGGCGCTGGCCCGGCACGGTGGCGCTGGTGCTCGCCTCCAGCACCGGCGGGGTAGGGCAGCATGTCCGATCGGTGGCCCGTGGGCTGACCGCCGCCGGAACGTCCGTGGTGGTGTGCGGTCCGGCCGCGACCCAGGAGCAGTTCGACTTCACCGGGGTGGGTGCCCGGTTCGCGCCGGTGGAGATCCCGGCCAGCCCCACGCCGGGCGATGCCCGCGCCGTCGCCGGGCTGCGCCGGGCGCTCGCCGTCACCGGGGTCGACGTCGTGCACGCGCACGGCCTGCGGGCCGGCCTGGTCGCCGTCCTCGCCCGGCCGGCCGCGCCGCTGGTGGTCACATGGCACAACGCCGTCCTCGCCGGAGGGCTGCGCGGGGGGCTGTCCCGGCTGGTCGAGCGGATCGTCGCCCGCGGTGTCCGGGTGGCGCTGGGCGCCTCCGACGATCTGGTGGAGCGGGCCGCCGCGCTGGGCGCGGCCGACGCCCGCCTCGCCCCGGTCGCCGCGCCGAAGCTGCCCGCGCCGCGCCGCCGCCGGGCCGCCGTCCGAGCCGAGTTCGGGGTCGACTCCGACCGGCCGCTGATCCTCTCCGTGGGCCGCCTGCACCCGCAGAAGCGGTACGACATCCTGGTCGACGCGGCCGCCCGGTGGCGTACCCGGACGCCGGCGCCGCTGGTGCTGATCGCCGGCAGCGGGCCCGCGTACCTTCAACTCGCCGCACGGATCTCGGCCGCCCGGGCGCCGGTGACCCTGCTCGGGCACCGGACCGACGTGGCCGACCTGCTGGCCGGCGCCGACCTGGCCGTGGTGACCAGCGACTGGGAGGCCCGCCAGCTCTTCGCCCAGGAGGCGCTGCACGCCGGCGTGCCGCTGGTGACGACCGCGGTGGGCGGCCTGCCGGAGCTGGTCGGCGACGCCGCGGTGCTGATCCCCGCCGGCGACGTGGACGCGGTCGACGCGACGGTCCGTGACCTGCTCGACGACGAGGCCCGCCGGGCGGACCTGGCCCGCCGGGGTGCCGCCCGGGCGGCGACCTGGCCGACTGAGGCGGACACCGTGGCCGCCCTGGCCGCGCTCTACGCCGAGCTGGTGCCCGAGCCGTCGACGGGGAACCGGTAATGCTGCGCAGACTGACTCCGGTGCTGTTGACCCTGGTCGTGGTGGCCCTGGGCATCACCGCGCTGGCCGCCCGCCCCGACCGGGGCGACCCCGAACGCGGCGCCGACTTCGTGGTGCTGGCCGGCGTGGCCGGGCTGCGCTGGGACGACGTGGACCCGGAGACCACCCCGACGTTGTGGCGGATGGCCGAGGAAGGCTCCATCGGCTCCCTGGCGGCTCGCTCCGCGCACCGGCCCACCTGCCCGGTCGACGGCTGGCTCACGCTCGGCGCCGGTAACTTCGCCGCCTGGAACGGCAGCCGGGAGAGCAACGGCTGCCCGGCCACCGGGGTGACCGTCGAGCGGCCGGACCGGATCGGCGCCAACCTGCCCGACCAGGAGAGCGTCGTCGCGTACAACCAGGACAAGCTCGCCTGGGGCACCACCCCAGGGGCCCTGTCGGAGTCGGTGCGCTGCTCGGTGGCGATCGGGCCGGGCGCCGCGGTGGCCGCCGCCCGCCCGTTCGGCCGGGTCGACCGGTACGCGCCGGCGCTCCCCGCCGATCCGGCCGAGCTGCTCGGCTCGTGCGTGCTGAGCATCGTCGACCTGGGCACCGTCGACGGCGCGGACCAGGCGACCCGGACCGCCCAGGCCCGGCAGGCCGACGCCCAGCTCGCCCGGGTGCTCGCCGCCCGGCCGCCCCGCTCGCTGGTCCTGCTCGCCGGCGTCTCCGACACCGACACGTCGTCCCGGCTGCACGTGGCCGTTGCCAACGGCCCGGGCTGGGAACAGGGCTGGCTGACCTCGTCGAGCACCGATCGTCGGGGCTACCTGCAACTGGTCGACCTGGCCCCCACCGCCCTCGCCGCGCTGGGCCGGCCGATGCCGGAGCGGCTCTTCCTGGGTCGCGCCGCGGTACCGGTCGGTGGCCGCCCGGCCGACCTGCGTACCGCGATCGACGAGCCGGCCGACGCGGACCGCGAGGCCGGTGCGCAGCGGCCGGTCGCCGGCTGGTTCCTGGGCTTGCTCGCCACCGTCCAGCTGGCCCTTTCCGTGGCGGTCCTGCCGCTGCTGCGCCGGGCCCGCCGGCATGCCGGTCCGCACGGGCCCGAGCCGGTGTCCCGGCGGGTGGTGGCGGCCGTGGAGCTGCTGTTGATCGCCGCCGCGCTCGCCGTCCCGGCCGCCCTGCTCACCGATGCCGCGCCGTGGTGGCGCGGCCAGCACGCCGCGTGGTGGTTCTCGCTGGTGACGGTTGCGCTGATCGTCGGGGGCACGGCTCTCGTCCGGTTCAGCCCCGGACACGATCGCACCCTCGGCCCGCTCGGCGCGGTGGCCGGGCTGGCCACCCTGGTGGTCGGCGTTGACGTGCTCACCGGCTCCCGGCTGCAGCTCAACAGCGTGGTCGGCTACTCCGCCCTGGAGGGCGACCGGTACGCGGGCCTCGGCACCGTCGGCCTGGGGGTGTTCATCGCCGGCTCGCTGCTCTGCGGCGGCTGGCTGGCTCAGCGGGCCCCGCGGGCCTGGCGTCCCATGGTCATGGTGGGGGTCGGCAGCGCCGCTGTGGTGGTCGTCGGCAGCCCCTACCTCGGGGCGGACTCGACCGGCGCGATCGCGCTCACCGCGGGGGTGAGCGTGGCCGCGGCGATCTGCACCGGCGGCTGGCTGACGATGAGCCGGCTGGCCTGGGCCACCATGGCCGGGCTGGCGCTCACGATCGGTTTCGCCATGATCGACCTGCGCCGGCCCGAGGCCGAGCGGGGCGCGGTGGGCCGGTTCCTGGCCGCGTTCGGCGACGGTACCGGCGGGCTGGCCGTGCACCGTTCGAGCACCGCCAACGTCGAGACCCTGGTCAGCAGCCCGCTGACCGTGCTGGCGGTGGCCGGCGCCGCGCTGGTCTGGCTTGCTCTGCTCCAGCCCTGGGGCGGCCTGATGCGGCTGTTCGGCATCTACCCGGCGATCCGGGCGGCGATGGCCGGCACCGGGGTGGCCGTCGGCATCGGCGGGCTGCTGGGTGGCGTGGCGCTGGACGTGGCCGGTGCGGCGGCGGCCCTGGTGGTGCCGATGGCGGCGCTCGCCGCGCTGCGGGTGCTCGACCATGCCACCGACCGCACCCAGCCGGGCGGGCGGCCCGGCACCGAGGCCGGCTCCGGTACGGCCGGTGGACCGAGTGGTGGCGGCCGTCCGGGTGGTGGCCGGATGCCCGGCGACGCCGATCCGGGAGCCGCCGGGCAGCCCTCCGGCGACGCCGGTCCGCCCGGCGCACCGGACGGGACGACGGGGGCCGAGGACGGCTGCCCGGACGCCCGGTCCGGGACGGAGGCGGCCGATTCCGTGGCGGCCGGCGGTCCGGCGCGGGTGCCCGTCCAGGGCGATCCGGCATCGACCGTGGTGCCCTCCACCTGAGCCGAACCCGGTTTCACGTGCGCCGACGGCGGGTGCGACGCCGGTTCGGGACGGGGAAGGTGTTACCGTGGAGTCCCGTGGATCGCGTGATCACTTTGCTGATCGGCACGGCGGTTCGCACGACCGCGACGGACGACACGGGAGCAGGCCTTGGCCCCTTCAGCACGGACGACCAGGCACATTTTCGTCACCGGGGGCGTCGCCTCCTCGCTGGGTAAGGGCCTCACCGCCTCCAGCCTCGGCACCCTGCTGACCGCGCGCGGGCTGCGCGTGGTGATGCAGAAGCTCGACCCGTACCTCAACGTCGACCCGGGAACGATGAACCCGTTCCAGCACGGCGAGGTCTTCGTCACCGAGGACGGCGCCGAGACCGACCTCGACGTCGGCCACTACGAGCGGTTCCTGGACCGCGACCTGTCCGGCAAGGCGAACGTCACCACCGGGCAGATCTACTCGGCGGTGATCGCCAAGGAGCGGCGCGGCGAGTACCTGGGCGACACCGTCCAGGTCATCCCGCACATCACCAACGAGATCAAGTCGCGGATCCTGGGCATGGGCGAGCCGGACGCCGAGGGCCAGGTCCCCGACGTGGTGATCACCGAGGTCGGCGGCACGGTCGGCGACATCGAGTCGCTGCCGTTCCTGGAGGCGATCCGTCAGGTCCGCCACGATCTGGGCCGGGACAACTGCTTCTACCTGCACGTGTCGCTGGTGCCCTATCTGGCGCCGTCGGGTGAGCTGAAGACCAAGCCGACGCAGCACTCCGTGGCGCAGCTGCGCAGCATCGGCATCCAGCCGGACGCCCTGGTGCTGCGCTGCGACCGGGACATCCCGGACAAGGTCAAGGAGAAGCTCTCCCTCTACTGCGACGTGGACCGGGAGGCGGTCACCGCCGCCCCGGACGCGCCGAGCATCTACGACATCCCGAAGGTGCTGCACCGGGAGGGCCTCGACGCGTACGTGGTGCGCCGGCTGGGCGTGTCCTTCCGGGACGTGGACTGGTCCCGCTGGGACGACCTGCTGGAGCGGGTGCACCAGCCCCGCCACACGGTGACCGTGGCGCTGGTCGGCAAGTACGTCGACCTGCCCGACGCGTACCTGTCGGTGAGCGAGGCGATCCGGGCCGCCGGCTTCGGCCACCGGGCCCGGGTGCAGCTGCGTTGGGTGCCCAGCGACGACTGCGTCACCCCGGCCGGCGCGGCGGCTGCCCTGGCCGGCGTGGACGGCATCGTCATTCCGGGCGGTTTCGGCGTACGCGGCATCGAGGGCAAGATCGGCACCGTCCGGTACGCCCGGGAGAACGGCGTCCCGCTGCTCGGTCTCTGCCTCGGCCTGCAGTGCATGACCATCGAGGTGGCCCGCCACCTGGCCGGCCTCGACGGGGCGAACTCGCTGGAGTTCGACGAGGAGGCCAAGCACCCGGTGATCGCCACGATGGCCGACCAGGAGGACATCGTCGCCGGCAAGGGCGACCTGGGCGGCACCATGCGGCTCGGGGCGTACCCGGCGAAGCTGGCCGAGGGCTCGCTGGTCGCCGAGGCGTACGGCAGCACCGAGATCAGCGAGCGGCACCGGCACCGGTACGAGGTGAACAACGCCTACCGCGATCAGCTCACCAAGGCCGGCCTGAGCATCTCGGGCACCTCGCCGGACGGCCGGCTGGTCGAGTTCGTCGAGCTGGACCGGAAGCTGCACCCGTTCTTCGTGGCCACCCAGGCGCACCCGGAGCTGAAGAGCCGGCCGACCCGCCCGCACCCGCTGTTCGCCGCGTTCGTCCAGGCCGCCGTCGCGTACTCCCAGGCCGACCAGCTGCCGGTCGACCTGGCGACCGCCCCGCCGGAGGCCGCGGCCGCGAAGGCGAGCCGCAACGGCGCCGCCACCGCGGCGAAGGCGACGTCCGCGTCGTGAGCGAGCGGAGTGAGCGGAGTGAGCGAACCATGAGGCTCAGTAGCGTGGCGCCTCGCACCGCCGCGGAGCGAAGCGAGGTGGCGGCGTGAGCGCGGTGGAGCACCGGTACGAGGTGACCGGCCACCGGGAGATCTGGTCCGGCCGGATCTTCTCGGTGGTCAGCGACGACGTCACCATGCCCGGCGGCGGCACCGCTTCCCGGGACTACGTCCGGCACGTCGGCGCGGTGGCCGTGGTGGCGCTGGACGACGCGGGACAGGTGGTGCTGATCCGGCAGTACCGGCATCCGGTCGGCCGGCACCTGTGGGAGTTGCCGGCCGGGCTGACGGACGTCAGCGGCGAGGACCTGGCCGCCGCCGCGGCCCGGGAACTGGCCGAGGAGGCCGACCTGACCGCCGGCACCATCGACATCCTGGTCGACCTGCACAGCTCGCCGGGCTTCTCGGACGAGGCGGTCCGGGTCTTCCTGGCCCGCGACCTCGCCGACGTGCCTGTCGAGCAGCGGCACGACCGGCGCGACGAGGAGGCCGACCTGCAGGTCGTCCGGGTCGACCTGGACGAGGCGGTCGGGATGGTCCTGGCGGGGGAGATCACCAACGCCGCCTGCGTGGCCGGGCTGTTGGCCGCCGCCCGGGCGCGGGAGACCGGCTTCACCGAGCTGCGCCGGCCGGAGGCCCCGCTGCCCCGCTGAGCGGGCGGCGGCGACGCGAGGGCCGCGCGGGGTGAGTCACGCGCGGCCCGGTCGCCGTCCGGCCGGTTCGTGCCTGACACATCGTCAGGATGAACGGGCACCGGATGTCACTGTGTTGGCCTCCGGGGACTTCCCGCGCGCCTAGACTGCCGCCGGCGGGACCGGTGGACCGGGTCGGCAAAGGGGCCGCTGCGGCACCGGGCATTCGGGGACCAGCACCCCGGAGGAAGGTGACTGCATCGTGAAGGTCGGAATCCCCCGCGAGGTCAAGAACCACGAGTACCGGGTCGCGATCACGCCCGCTGGCATCAACGAGTTCACCCGCCACGGCCACGAGGTCTTCGTCGAGTCCGGCGCGGGCGTCGGCTCCACCATCCCCGACGAGGAGTTCGCCGCCGCCGGCGCAAAGATCCTCGCCAGTGCGGACGAGGTCTGGGACGCCGCCGACCTGGTACTCAAGGTCAAGGAGCCGGTCGCCGAGGAGTACCACCGGATGCGTGCGGGGCAGGTGCTCTTCACCTACCTGCATCTGGCCGCCTCCCGCGACTGCACCGAGGCGCTGCTCGACCGCGAGGTCACCGGCATCGCCTACGAGACCGTCGAACTGCCCGACCGATCGCTGCCGCTGCTCGCCCCGATGTCCGAGGTGGCCGGTCGACTCGCCCCGCAGGTGGGCGCCTTCTACATGATGCGTACCGGTGGTGGGCGCGGCGTGCTGCCCGGCGGCGTCTCCGGCGTCTACGCCGCCAAGACGGTGGTCATCGGCGCCGGCGTCTCCGGCATGAACGCCGCCGCGATCGCGCTCGGCATGCAGTCGGAGGTGCTGCTGCTGGACAAGAACGTCGCCCGGCTGCGCCAGGCCGACGCCATCTATCGTGGCCACCTGCAGACCGTCGCCTCCAACGCGTACGAGATCGAGCGGGCCGTGCTCGACGCGGACCTGGTCATCGGCGCCGTGCTGGTGCCGGGCGCGAAGGCGCCGAAGCTCGTCTCCAACGAGCTGGTGTCCCGGATGAAGCCGGGCAGCGTGCTCGTCGACATCGCCATCGACCAGGGCGGCTGCTTCGAGGACTCACGCCCCACCACCCACGCCGACCCGGTCTACAAGGTGCACGAGTCGATCTTCTACTGTGTGGCGAACATGCCCGGGGCGGTGCCGAACACCAGCACCCACGCCCTGACCAACGTCACCCTGCCGTACGCCCTCGAACTGGCCAACCACGGCTGGCGCCAGGCGCTGCGCAACGACCCGGCCCTGGCGCTGGGCCTGAACACCCACGCCGGCAAGGTCGTCTACGGCCCGGTCGCCGAGGCGCACGACATGGACGTGCTGCCGCTGGCCGAGGCGCTGGCGTGAGGGGCACAACCTGACCGCCGCAGCGTCCAGGGCCGGCCCGGACGTGGAGCCCGCGCCGGCCCTGCGCCGTGCCGTCCGGGGCTACCTGGATCACCTCACCGTCGAGCGTGGCCTCTCCGCGAACACCCTCGCCTCGTACCGTCGCGACCTCGACCGCTACCTGGCCACCCTGGCCGCGGCCAGGGTGAGTGACCTGGCCGCCGTCGGGTCCGCCGAGGTCGAGGGACACCTGGCCCGGCTGCGCGCCGGCGACGCCGACCACCCGCCGCTGGCGGTGTCGTCGGCGGCCCGCGCCGCCAGCGCCGTCCGCGGCCTGCACCGCTTCGCGCTGCGCGAAGGGCTGGCCGGCGCCGACCCCAGCCGCGACGTCCGCCCGCCCACCCCGCCGCGCCGGCTGCCCCGGGCGCTGCCGGTCGACGACGTCATCCGGTTGCTGGAGGCCGCCGGCCCGGGCGCCGGCACCGGCGACGCGGCGCCCCGCGCGCTGCGCGACCGGGCGCTGCTGGAGTTCCTGTACGGCACCGGCGCGCGCATCTCCGAGGCGGTCGGCGCCGCGGTCGACGACCTGGACGTGGACGAGGGAACCGTGCTGCTGCGCGGCAAGGGCGGCCGGACCCGGCTCGTGCCGGTCGGCGGGTACGCCGTCGAGGCGCTGCGCGCCTGGCTGGTACGCGGACGTCCGGCCCTGCTCGCCGCCGGCCGGGGCACCCCGACGGTCTTCGTCAACGCCCGTGGCGCCCCGCTGACCCGGCAGGGCGCCTGGACCGTCCTGCGTGGCGCCGGCGAGCGGGCCGGCCTGCCGGTGGCCGGACCCGACGCGGTCTCCCCGCACACCCTGCGCCACTCGTACGCCACCCACCTGCTCGACGGCGGCGCCGACGTCCGGGTGGTGCAGGAACTGCTCGGCCACGCCTCGGTGACCACCACCCAGGTCTACACGTTGGTCACGGTGGAGCGGCTGCGCGAGGTGTACGCCACCGCCCACCCACGTGCCCGCGGCTGACCTCTTCGGACGACCCACGGGAGCAGGGCGGGCCGACACGCCGACCCGGTACCGAACGCGCTGCTGGCACGTGGCGTACAGTCGGCATGGCGTGGACCTCATGGGGCGACGAACCGGGGGTACGCAGCGGCGCCGCGAGGGACGTCGGACGGCTCCGACACCGGGTGGTCGTCGGGAGGGGGCAACGAGGACATGGCAGGCAACGAGGATCGTGCCGAGACCTGGACGTCGGAGCTCCGTGAGCAGCAGGCGTCGCTCGGCGCCGACCTCGGCCCCGCCGACCCGGCCGCCTACACGATGCGCAAGCCGATCCCGGAGCCGATGCCCACCGACCGGCACGGTCCGGCGCGGATCATCGCGATGGCCAACCAGAAGGGTGGCGTCGGTAAGACCACGACCACCATCAATCTGGGTGCTGCGCTCGCCGAGTACGGCCGCAAGGTGCTGCTGGTCGACTTCGACCCGCAGGGCGCGCTCTCCGTCGGCCTGGGCGTGAACCCGCACAACCTCGACCTGTCGGTCTACAACCTCCTCATGCAGGACGACGTCACCGCCGACGACGTGCTGATCAAGACCGACGTCGCCGGGCTGCACCTGCTGCCGGCCAACATCGACCTCTCCGCCGCCGAGATCCAGCTGGTCAACGAGGTCGCCCGCGAGATGGCCCTGGCCCGCGTGCTCAAATCGGTCCGCAAGGAGTACGACTACATCCTGATCGACTGCCAGCCCTCGCTGGGCCTGCTGGCGATCAACGCGCTGACCGTGGCGCACGGCGTGCTCATCCCGCTGGAGTGCGAGTTCTTCAGCCTGCGCGGGGTCGCGCTGCTGCTGGACACCATCGACAAGGTGCGCGAGCGGCTCAACTTCGACCTGGAACTCGAAGGCATCCTCGCCACCATGTACGACAGCCGCACCACCCACTGCCGCCAGGTGCTCCAGCGGGTGGTGGAGGCGTTCGGCGACAAGGTCTACCAGACCGTGATCACCAAGACCGTGAAGTTCCCCGAGTCGACGGTCGCCGGCGCCCCGATCACCACCCTCGACCCGGCCTCCTCCGGCGCCCGCAACTACCGCCAGCTGGCCCGCGAGGTGATCGCCGCCCAGACCGAACGGTAGGTCGAACGCCGGATGTCCTGGCCGTGGACTACGGTTCTCCGGTGACCGCACCGCCCCTCGACCCGACCGCCGCCCCGCGCCGCGCCGCCGATCCGGCGACCGCCGCGGAGGCTGACGGCGTCGTTCCGGCGGCACCCACCGAGCCGGCCGCAGAGGTCGACGGCGTCGTCCCGGCCGACCCCGCCGAGGACTCCGGCAGGTTCACCGTACGGCTGGACAACTTCACCGGCCCGTTCGACCTGCTGCTGCAGCTCATCAGCAAGCACAAGCTCGACGTCACCGAGGTGGCCCTGCACAAGGTCACCGACGAGTTCATCGCGTACCTCCGGGCCATGGGCGACCAGTGGGACCTGGACGAGACCAGCGAGTTCCTGCTGGTCGCCGCCACCCTGCTCGACCTGAAGGCGGCCCGGCTGCTGCCCGCCGCCGAGGTGGAGGACGAGGAGGACCTCGCCCTCCTGGAAGCCCGGGACCTGCTCTTCGCCCGGCTGCTGCAATACAAGGCGTACAAGGAGGCGGCGGCGCACCTGGCCGAGCTGGAGGCGGTCGGCGGCCGGCGCTATCCGCGCGCGGTCACCCTGGAACCCCGGTACGCCGAGGCCCTGCCAGACCTGGTGCTCGGCATCGGCCCCGAGCGGCTGCTCAAGCTGGCGCTGAAGGCGATGATCCCGAAGCCGGTGCCCGAGGTGTCCATCGCGCACGTGCACATGGTCCGGGTCAGCGTCCGGGAGCACGCGGAGATCATCTCTGTCCGGCTGCGCCGCGCCGGCACGGCCACCTTCTCGCTGCTCTGCGCCGACTGCGAGATCACCCTGGAGGTGGTGGCCCGCTTCCTGGCCCTGCTGGAGCTCTACCGGCAGGGGCTGGTCGCCTTCGTCCAGGAGCAGGCCCTGGAGGAGCTGACCGTCCGGTGGACCGGCCCCACCGACGGCGACACCGAGCTGACCATCGACGAATACGCCGGCTCCCCCGAGCCGGCCGCCCCGGCGGCGCCCAGCGGCGGCGGCACAGCGGCGCCCAGCGGCGGCGACACGGCAACCACGCGGGAGGGATCCGATGAGTGACGAGGAGCGCCGCGACTCGCTGGCCGACCAGGCCGCCGCCTGGGTCCCGCCGTGGCAGCGCCCCGCACCCGCACCCGCGCCCGAGCGCCCTGAGCCGGAGTTGGAGCCGGAGCCCGAGTCCGCTGGGCCGGCCTCGCCCACCACCGTGCCCGAGCCCACCGTGCCTGAGCCCGCTGCTGGGCCGGGCTCGCCCACGTCCGTGCCCGAGCCCGCCGCGGAAGGGCAGCCGGCGTCCGACCCCGCCCCGGAACCCGCTCCCGACGCCGAGCCCGACCCCACCTTGGAACCCGTTCCCGACGCCCGGCCCGAGCCCGCGGCAGATTTTGGAAGCGAAGGGCCCCCGGAGGGGCCTACTTCTTCCAAGATCTTCACCGTCGCCGAGACGGATCCGCAGGCGGCTCCGGATCTTGGTGCCGAAGCGCCCCTGGAGGAGCCGAACGCGGCCAAGATCCCCGAGGAGAGCAGCGGGGTCGGGACGGGGTCGGCGGAGACGGCCGAAGCCGACGAGTCGGCGGCGCAGGGGGACGAGGGCGGCGTACCCGCGAAGCGGGGGCGACGCCGGGCGGCGGCCCCGCCGGAGCCGGCGCCCGAGTTGTCCGACGCGGAACTGCGTGGGGCGCTGGAGGCGATCCTGCTGGTGGTGGACCAGCCGGTCAGCGAGCTGACCCTGGCCCAGGTGCTGGAGCAGTCCCCGGAACGGATCGGCCCGATGCTCGACGACATCGCGGCCGGCTACACCGCCGCCGGGCACGGCTTCGAGCTGCGCCGGGCCGCCGGAGGCTGGCGGCTTTACACCCGCCCGGAATACGCCAGCTACGTGGAGCGGTTCGTGCTGGACGGGCAGTCCGTGCGGCTCACCCAGGCAGCGCTGGAAACCCTGGCCGTGGTCGCCTACAAGCAGCCGGTGACCCGGTCGCGGATCTCCGCGATCCGGGGTGTCAACTGCGACGGGGTGCTCCGTACCCTGGTTTCCCGTGGCCTGGTCGAGGAGTGCGGCACCGAACCGGACAGCGGTGCGTTTCTCTACCGGACCACCATCATGTTCCTGGAGAAGTTGGGGCTCAACTCGGTGGACGACCTGCCGCCGCTGGCCCCCTTCCTGCCCGACGACGTAGAAGAGCTTGCCGATGCGACGCGATGAACGTGCCCCGATGCCCGACGCCCCCGTGTACGACAGCGCCGAACGCCTGCAGAAGGTGCTCGCCGCCGCCGGCGTGGGATCGCGGCGCGCCTGCGAGGATCTGATCTTCCGGCGTCGGGTCACCGTCAACGGCCGGGTCGCCCAGCTCGGCGACAAGGCCGACCCGAGCCGCGACGTGATCCACGTCGACGGCGAGCGGCTGCAGGCCGACACCCGCCTGGTCTACCTGGCCATGAACAAGCCCCGGGGCGTCGTCTCCACGATGGCGGACGAGAAGGGCCGCGCCGCGCTGTCGGACTTCCTCGGCAACCGGGTGGAGCAGCGGGTCTACCACGTCGGGCGGCTCGACGCGGACAGCGAGGGCCTGCTGCTGCTCACCAACGACGGCACCCTCGCCCACCGGCTCATGCACCCGTCGTACGGGGTGTCGAAGACGTACCTCTGCGAGGTGGCCGGGCCGATCCCGCGCAACCTGGGCAAGCGGCTCGCGGCGGGCGTCGAGCTGGAGGACGGGCCGGTGCAGGTCAACTCGTTCAAGGTGGTGGGCACCCTGGGCAAGACCGCCCAGGTGGAGCTGACCCTGCACGAAGGGCGCAAGCACATCGTCCGGCGGGTGCTGGCCGAGGTCGGCCACCCGGTGAGCCGGCTGGTGCGTACCTCGATCGGGCCGATCCGCCTCGGCGACCTGCGCGCCGGGCGGACCCGGCGGCTCACGAACGCCGAGGTCGCCGCTCTGTTCAAGGCGGTGGGTGACTGACCGGTCGTTCCGGGGTACGCGTCCCGGTAGGCTTCCTCGCGGCCGGTGACGGCTCCGGGTCGTGACGCGTCGAGCCGGAGTTGTCGGGGCGGCCCGCAGGGGTGTCGCGGGTCGCGCCCGGTGACGTCGCCGCGCGGGCCCGCCACGGCCGCGGGCATCATTGACGAGGACAACCGCTCAACGGCGCCGGAAACACCGGCGGCCCGCGAGGTACGGGCTGAGGAGGCACACGGTGGGGGAGAACGAACGGACCGGGCGGTGCGTGGTCGCGGTGGACGGGCCATCCGGTTCGGGCAAGTCCACCGTCTCACGGCGGCTCGCCGTCCACGTCGGGGCCCGCTACCTCGACACCGGCGCGATGTACCGGGCGCTCACCTGGGCGGTGCTGCGCTCCGGCGTCGACCTGACCGACACCGAGTCGGTGGCCAAGGTGGCCAGCGAGGTCGACCTGCACATCGGCACCGACCCCGAGGGGTACGGCGTGACCGCTGACGGTGTCGACGTGGCGAAGGACATCCGTGGTCCCGAGGTGACCGGAGCGGTCTCCGCCGTGGCCGCCGTACCGGCCGTCCGCGAGCTGCTGGTCGACCGGCAGCGCCAGATGATCGCGAACGCCGGCCGAATCGTGGTCGAGGGCCGTGACATCGGCTCGGTGGTGGCCCCGGACGCCGACCTGAAGGTCTACCTGACCGCCTCGGCGACGGCTCGCGCCCAGCGGCGCAGCGCCGAGGACGCCGCCGACGTCGCCGCGACCGCCGCCGACCTGGCCCGCCGCGACAAGTTCGACTCGACCCGCAAGGTCAACCCGCTTCAGCAGGCCCCGGACGCGGTCGAGCTGGACACCACCGAGCTGGGCATCGACGAGGTCGTCGCCCGGCTGCGCGAGCTGCTCACCGAGCGAGGCGTGGCATGACCGAGACGAGTGACGGCTGGGTGGAGTTGCGCGATCCGCAGCTCGACGTCGAGGAGCCGGCCGGCCCGCAGCCGGTGGTGGCCGTGGTCGGCCGGCCGAACGTGGGCAAGTCGACGCTGGTCAACCGGATCATCGGCCGCCGGCAGGCGGTCGTCGAGGACATTCCGGGCGTGACCCGCGACCGGGTCCCGTATGACGCGCAGTGGAACGGCCGGGCGTTCACCGTGGTGGACACCGGCGGCTGGGAACCCGACGCGAAAGACCGCGCGGCGGCGATCGCCGCGCAGGCCGAGACTGCCGTCACCACCGCTGACGTGGTGCTCTTCGTGGTCGACGCGATGGTCGGCTCGACCGATGTGGACGAGGCCGCGGTGAAGATGCTGCGCCGCAGCGCCAAGCCGGTGATCCTGGTGGCGAACAAGGCCGACAACGCCACCATCGAGATGGAGGCGACCGCGCTCTGGTCGCTCGGCCTTGGTGAGCCGTTCCCGGTCTCCGCGTTGCACGGCCGCGGCTCCGGCGACCTCCTCGACGCCATCATGCACGCCATGCCCGAGGCCCCGAAGCTGGTGGAACACCGCCCCCGCGGCCCGCGCCGGGTGGCCCTGGTGGGCCGGCCCAACGTCGGCAAGTCCAGCCTGCTCAACCGCTTCTCCGGCGAGGAACGGGCAGTGGTCGACTCGATCGCCGGCACCACCGTCGACCCGGTCGACAGCCTGGCGGAGATCGGCGGGGAGACCTGGCAGCTGGTGGACACCGCCGGCCTGCGCAAGCGGGTGGGCAAGGCCAGCGGCACCGAGTACTACGCCAGCCTGCGTACCGCCTCTGCGATCGAGGCGGCCGAGGTGGCCGTGGTACTCCTCGACGCCAGCGAAGTGATCAGCGAGCAGGACCAGCGGATCCTCAGCATGGTCGTGGAGGCCGGCCGAGCCCTGGTCATCGCGTTCAACAAGTGGGACCTGGTCGACGCCGACCGCCGCTTCTACCTGGACAAGGAGATCGACCGGGAGTTGCGCCGCATTCCCTGGGCGATCCGGCTCAACCTGTCGGCGAAGACCGGCCGGGCGGTCGACAAGCTCGCCCCGGCTCTGCACAAGGCCCTGGCGAGCTGGGAGACGCGCATCCCCACCGCGCAGCTCAACCAGTGGCTCACCGCACTGGTACAGGCCACCCCGCACCCGGTACGCGGCGGTCGCGCGCCGCGCATCCTCTTCGCCACGCAGGCCGGGGCGGCCCCGCCGCGCTTCGTGCTGTTCACCACCGGCCCGCTGGACGCCGGCTACCAGCGCTTCGTCGAGCGCAAGCTCCGCGAGGAGTTCGGCTTCGAGGGCACGCCGATCGAGATCTCGGTACGCCCGCGCAAGAAGGTCGGCCCGGGCGGGCGCGGCAAGGCTCACGGCTGACCCTGCTCGCCTCCGCCGGGTACGGCCTCCGTCAGGGGAGGCCGCGCTCGGCGGGGGAGGGGGCTGTGCGCAGCGCGAAGATCCTGCGCTAAGCTGTACCGGCTGCCGCAGGGGAAACCCGGCGGGAGCATCGGGACGTGGCGCAGTTTGGTAGCGCACTTGACTGGGGGTCAAGGGGTCGTCGGTTCAAATCCGGCCGTCCCGACAGCATGAGAAAGGCCGTTGACCGGAGCGTATGCCCTGGTCAACGGCCTTTCTGCTGTGCTGAAACGGTGGGAGTTTGCGATCTAGACTGCGCGTAGCTGGGGACCATCTGGGGACCGGCGGGCCTTCAGGTGGGCGCTCAGCGCCGCTCCCGCGTCCGTGATCGACTGCCGGTCCGGGTGTAGGTACCGCTGGGTTGTGGTCAGCTGTCCGTGTCCGGCGATCTTCCGTAGGACGTGCACCGGCACGCCTGCGTCGGCCATCCAGGTCAGCCCGGTGTGCCGTAGGTCGTGCCGGCGCAGATGTTCGTATCCCAGCTTGGTGACCACCTCATCCCAGTGCGTCGCGTCCCGCAGTACGGCTGTGCTGATTCGGCCACCGCGCGGCCCGGTGAACAGCCGTGCCTCGGGCGTGGCCACCGCGTCCAGGCGGTGCGCCACGATCGGCCGTACCTCGTCGATCAGTGGCACTATGCGTGCCCGCTTTCCCTTGGTGCCCTTGTCGATCAGCCCTCCGGGGCTGGTTGTGGTCTGCCGGCGTACCGTCCACATCCACGATGCCCGGTCGATGTCCTCAGCCCGTACGCCGGAGACTTCCCCGATTCGTGCCGCTGTGCACGCCGCGAATATCACCACATGGGCCCACCCGGTGAAGCCGTTCGCGGACCGTTCGACCAGCGCATCGGCAAGAGTGGCCAGCGACTCCCAGTCAGGCAGCGCCAGCGAGCGGGGATCGTCCAACTCGTCTTCGGCCCGCTGATACTCGCGTTGCCACCCGGAGACCCGCGCCGGGTTGTGCTGGATGATGCCGTCGCGCACGGCCTGCTCCATTACGCGGACCAGCACGGCAAGGCTGTTCTTCACCGTGGATCGGCTGCATTCGTCGGCAATCCAGGAGTGAACAGCCCGGTCAACCGCGCCGTTGGTAATCATGCGAACGGGAATGTGACCGAGCGTCGGAACTACGCGCTTGCGCCAACCCGCCAGGTAGGGATCAAGCGTCTTACGCTCTAGGCCGCGCAGGGCTAGCGGCATTACGCTCTCGCCATATTCCGTCAGGCGCTTGGTGGCGGCGAGCGGGTCAACGCCACCCTGCGCCGCGCTGACCATTCCGTCGATCCAGGCCTGTGCCTCTTCCGGCGTGGCGACCGTTGCTGACTTGGACAGCCGCCGATTGCTTGTCGGGTCGGTCCATCTGACTCGTGCACGGTAGGGATGGTCGCGGCCCGGCCGGAACTCAACGTCAGTGGCCAGCCGCACGCCGATCGGCGGTTGCTGAGGTGCCGCCATCAGGCTGCCTGCCGGCAGACGCGGCGGGCGGACAGCCAGCGCTCTACGTCGGCCGTCGCGTACTTCACCACCCGGTCGGAGATCTGGATGAACGGCGGCCCCTGGAAGGGAGGCGCGGTGCGCCAACGCCGGATGGTCGACGGGTCGACGTCGAGCAGCTCGGCAAGCTCCTCGGTGGACATGAACGGCTTGGGGAAGAGGCGGATGACGTTGTCTCCTTCCTGGGTGGCGGTCGCGTCTGCTGGCTGATTCTGCGGCACGAGTCGCACGGTGAGCGCCTTTCCGGGTGGGGGCGGGTCCTGTGCTGGGTGGAAGGGTGGCGCTCCCTGCGGGCGTTTAGGCGGCCCGCTGAGAGCGCCGTGGAGCCAAGATCTTCGATGGATTGGTGTGATGGGATGCGCTGGAGTGTCTGTGTGGCTCTGAGCGGGCCGGTCTGCGCGGGTCGGTGGCGGGTGGTCGGCGCTTGTTGTGGGAGGGGCTGAACCATCTCCGCATCTCCGCATCTCCGCAAACATGGCTGTGAGCTGGGCAAATGCTTGCGGAGATGCGGAGTTCCACTGAGGGGTCATCTCCGCAAGAGGTCTTCATCTCCGCAGAAGGTTGCGGAGATGCGGAGATCGATGATTCCTGATGTTCTGATCTCCGCAGGGTGTTTTCCCTGGTAGGCCGGGGTTGGTGCGGCGTTGCGGAGATGCGGAGATGGTTCAGCGGGTTTCACCCCTGGTGGCGTTCGACCCAGAACACGGCCCGGTCGCCTCGGTCGTTACGGCCGGCGCGGATGACGTGGTCACCGCGCCACCGTCCGGCCTGTCCGGTGAGGAGTCGGCCGAGTTGTAGCGGGTTGGGCAGGCGGCCGTTGTGGGTGGTGATGAACTGGCCGTCCCACGGGTCGTTGATGTCGCTGCCGAGGTTCATGGGTTCGCCGTCGCGGCGTAGGTCAGCGGCGGTCAGAGGTCGACCGCCGTGGCGCTCGTGCCAGGTGGTGAGGAACGCGCGCCAGCGCGTTTCGTCTTCATCGATCTCGCGAACGTCGGCGGCGTTGGTCAGGAATCCGTCGATGCCGTGATGCGCGAGGAACCCGCCGAGGGCTTGCGCCCACGGCGTGAACTGCCGCATCGACAACCCGGACACCTTGGGTGCTCCCTGCCGCGTCCAGTCGAGCACCAGAACCAACAGGTGCCACAGGACGGTGAGTTGGTTCGCCGGGTCGGTGATCCATTGGTCGAGGTGGGGGATGCCGAACGCCGTTTGGTCGCGTAGTTCGGGGCGGGGCATGTTCGGGTCGAGGTGGACTCGGACGGTGCGGGAGGCCATGTCTCCGCCGACTTGGAGGTTGTTGCCGGTGGCCATCCAGAGCCGGTCGTTGATGGTGGCGATGTTGCGGGATGCGCCGAGTTGCCGGTCGGACCAGACGCCGTTGGTGACGAGTTGGGCGAGTACGGCGGAGTCGATGACGGTTCCTTCGGCGAGGTTGTCCCAGATGACTACGCCGACCTGTTCGGCGAACACGGCCGTGATGGACTTGCGGAGTTCTTCGTCGGAGTAGGCCCAGTTCATGACGCGTTGGCCGTAGAGCATGCCGGGGCCGGCGGTGAGGATGGTTTTGCCGGATGAGGGCATGGTGGCGTCGATGAGCGCGAACGGGGTCAGGGATCGGGTGAAGTGCCGCAGGATCGGCGTGGCCAGCAGCGCCACGTAGTTGGCGCGGTCCGCTGCGGATGCCCAGGGGAAGTCGCGCAGGAACCGGCTGAGCAGGAACGTGCGTGCTTCGGCCACCTGCTTCGGGGTGGGTTCGTCGGGCACGGGCGGCAGGGCCACCCTGGTGGCGAGGTAGAGGCCGGTGGCGGGGTCGTAGCCGGGTTGCTGCAACAGGGTGCCGTCACGGCGCAGCACCGGGGCACCGATGATCCCGCGTAGCGGTGCCACACCCGGCCACGTCTTCCCCGCCAGCACGGATGAGAGGGTGTCGCGGGGTGGGGTGACTTCCTCCTCGTATATCTCCGGGTCGCCGGTGTCGCCCTTGCGGGTCTTCACGCGGTACACGTAGGCGTGCTCCGCGAGCAGTCCGGCCAGTCCGGCGGGGTTGACGATGCTGGCGGACACCGGGAGCGGGGAGTCTTCGTCGGCGGCAGGCGCGAGGCCACCGGACACGGCTTCCATGTGCACCAACTGACCGGCCGACACGTACGTGTCCGGCAACAGCCCCTCCACCAACGCCGTTTTGAGTGCGCGGATGGTTTCGGGGCCGGTGCCGACCTGCAACCGGGTGCCGCTCATGCCGCCCTCCCCATGGTTTTCAGGTAGCGCGGCTGCCGCACACCGACGCGCAGCCCCGACGCGATGGTGCGCGCGATCTCCCCGTGGTGCAGGCCGATCGACAGCGCGGCCGGTTCGAGGACGGCGAACACGTCGTCCTCGGTCAGTGCGCCTCCGGCGGCGAGCTGTCCGAGCGCTACCGCGCTGGCGAACAGCGTGTGGTTGCGTTCTCCTTCGGGGGCGTTGGTGAGGTGGTCGACCTGGCGGCGGATCGCGGCGGCGATGTACCGGCCGCGTCGGTCCGGTGGCAGCGTCACCGGTGCCGGCCGGTAGACCGGTCGCGCGGCCGGTGCGAGTAGCCCCGCGAGCCATCCGGGCAGCGGGGCGGGGTCGCAATCGAGGGCAACGGTGTAGGGCCGGCTGTTGACGGTGGAGCCGGCGGCTACGACGTAGCCGCCGCGCGACTTGGTGTCGACCTTCCACCCGAGCCCGCCGCGCTCCCCCACGGTGTTGCCCAGGCGTGGGCCGTTGTCGGGGTGCCGGTAGAACAGGTGGCTGCCGCCCCTCCCTGTGGTTTGGGTGTAGGTCGGGTCGACGGTGCCGTCGTGCCGTTCGGCCAGGGCGGCGAGCACGTCCACGCCGTCACGCGCTCCCGCCCACAGCGGCGGCGGCACGTCGCCGGCATGCTTAGGCACGTCCAGGTCGACCACGAGCAGACCGGACGGTCCGCAGGCGATGCCGACCCCGTAGGGGCGGGCGGCCCAGGCGCGGCGGATACGGCCCGGGTCGGTCGTGGCGCGTTCCTCCCACCCGACGTGCCGGCCGGCGGCCCGGCAGCGCGGGTCGGCGCGGTCGCAGCGTGCGGCGGTGCACCGGTTCGGGAACGCGGGCCGCTTCGCCTCGTCCTCTCCGGCGGTCGGCTGGTCGGGGCGCAGCGGGAAGACGTGCCAGCCGCGCGCCGCGTAGGCGAGCGCGGCGTTGAGCAGGTCAGCAGAGGGCACGACAGGGCCTCCGTTCTGGTGAGGGTTGCCGGTAGCGGCGGGCCGATGGCCAGCACCGGGTGGGCGCTGGCCATCGGGTGGTGAGCGCGCGAAGCGCGCCGCTTCGGGGTTGGGGTCAGGTGAAGCACGCGCCGTTGTCGCACGTGGAAGACCGGTTTCCGTACGGGCTGGCCATCAGGCGGCCTCCCACGCCGGGAGGTCGAGCTGCTGGCCGGTGATGGACTCGACGACGGCGGCGATGAGGTCCCGGGCGGCTGGTGGGGTGACGGCGTTGCCGAGTTGGCGGACCCGTTCCCGTTTGTTGCCGAGTACCTGGTAGCCGGCCTCGAAGGCCATGGCGGCCTGAATCTCGTGAGGTTCGAGCATCCGGAAGGTGCAGTCCTGCACGGCGACTGCGGCGCCGACCAGGGCGTCTCCTTCGACGGTGGTCTGTGTCGGAAGCGGCTGGTGCGTCGGGCGGAGTTTGCCGGTGTCGTAGCCGTACACGAGGTGGTCCCAGCGGATCACTGACTGCACCGACGACGCGGTCTGCGTGCGCAGCGGCTCGTCGACCGGGGTGGACATCTGCCCGGCGTCGCCGCGGGGGGTCATGTTCCGCATCACCAGGGCGTGGTGGTTGCCCGCCGCCGCGACCGTGTCGAGGGGAGCCAGGGCGGCGGGTTTGGCGATGTTGTTCGCGCGCATCGGCACCACCAGGGCGTCGTTTTCTGTGGTGGTGCGGGTCGCCATCGGCGCGGTGACCGGCGCGGCGTGTCTGCGTCGGGTGCCACCGGCCGGCACGAGCATGCCGTTGACGAGAGCGTGGTTGGAGCCGTCCGCGACGATCGTGGCCAGAGGGTCGGCTACGGCCACGGTGCGCGGCCGGTCAGAGCGCAGCAGCGTCAGGAACGGCGGCGTCGCGTGCCGCTTGAGCCCGGCCTCGATCCGCTCGACGGTTTTCGCCGCGAGGGGCCGTGTCCGGTCCCCGATCCGTTCGCCCTGCAACGTCCAGTCGATCGCCGTAGCCGCTGGCAGCACCCCGGGCATGACCTCGATGTGACAGCGCGGGGTAGGGCACCGGTAGACGTACTGCTGCCGGTAGCGGCCGTGGCGCCGGTCGGGCCGCTTCCACGCCTGCACCGCCCGGACCCGCTTGTCGCAGGCAGGGCACCACGCGAGCGGAGCCGTCCACCGCTTGAGGTCCGGGCAGCGGTTGCCCTCCAGATGACCGACGCAGTACCAGCGGTCACGGGACTGCGGGGCCGGCCCGCCCATGCCCTGGGCGAACATGCTGTTGAGGTAGACGAAGTGCAGGCAGTAGCCGGCGGCGCGCAGCGCCATCGCCCAGGCGTCGAAGTAGATCCAGTCGCGGACGTCTACCACGTTCTCGACCACGAACGCCTTGTACGGCCGGCCGCGTAGCTTCATCGCTTCCACGAACCGGCAGACGTCCCACATGGTTGCCCGGGACCGTTCGGCGGCTTCGTCGGGCAACACCTGGTCGAACAGGTCCGGCTGCCGGTCGGCGCGGCGCTTGCCCTTGGCCTGGGAGTGGTTGGTGCACTCCGGTGACGCCCACAGGATGTCGGTGGCCGGGTAGCGGCGTGGGTCGGTCTGGGAGATGTCCGCGCAGTCGTGGTCGGCGTCGGGGTGGTTGGTGTTGTGGGTCTCGACGGCGAGCCGCCAGTGATTCGCGGCCATCCGAACCCGGACCCCGGGGACTTGGATCGCGCCCGAACTCGATCCACCCGCGCCGCAGAACAGGTCAGTGATGGTCAAAGTCACGTCAGGTCCTCCGAGGTGTTGGCGACGGTCAGCAGCACGTCGGCGTGGCAGGGCTGGCCGGGCGGGCACCAGCACGCGAGGGTTTTGCCGGCAAGGTCGGCGCGGGCGGCGACGATCAGGTCGGGTTGTTCGGCGAGCCACGCCCGGTATCGGGCGACCGCCTCTGCACGGCCGGCGGGCGTCGGTGTGGTGGCGGGGAACGGGTTTCCCCAGCGGGTCGGCCGGCCGACGTAGACCACGCCCGGGGGCATGCGCCATCCGGCGGTGCGGCGCCGCTGGATTCGGTGTGGCTTCACCGCCCGGCCCGCCTTGGTCGGGGCCGAGCGGCGATGGCGGCGCGGGTGACGGTCTGCCGCAGGTCGCCGAGCAATCCGACCAACTGCCGCCGGGCCGCTACCTCGCCGGGGGCGAGGGCGATCCTGACGCGTACCTCGGCGTGCTCTCGTCCGGCGGCGGTGCGTACGCGGACGAGGACGGCGCGGGCGTGGCCGGGCAGGTCGACCACGATCTCTGGTGAGCGGTGCTCTCCGAGGTTGCAGCGGTGGTCCCGGCCGCACCAGTCGGTGTGACTGTCGCGGCCGGTGCGGCGGGTGGTCATTGGTTGCCTGCCCGGTATTCGGTGCGGATGTAGTCGATGAGGCGGCGTCCGATGCGGACTCGGATGCCGGTGCCGTCGCAGCGGCGGCAGTCGCGGCGGGTGCCGATGGCGGTGCGGTGGTAGCGGGCACCGTGGCAGCGCCGGCAGCGCCCCCACGGCGAGACAGCACAGACCGCGAGGTAACACGCTGCGTAACCGAGGGTGGCAAGGCTAGCGAGCAGGAGGATGGTGGTCACGAAACGCCTCCACGAGCCGGAATGTGGGTGCAGAGGGCTTGCGCCGCTAGGAACTAGGGCGCTGGCCAGGTATCGGATGGGTTGCTAGCGGGGGTGCTAGGTCTAGCAGGGGGTGCCGCTAGACCTAGCACCCGATCACTGTCCGGGTTAGGCGGCTTTGTCCCCGCGCCGCTTGTTACGCTCCGCCACCGTGTTGGCGATGTCGGCCCGGTCGACGCCGCGCCGGTTGGCGCCCTTGCCGGTCGTCGGGTCGGTGCCCCACACCTGCCCCGTGGTGATCCCGTACGGCTTCAGCGCGGCCGTGAGTTGGTCGCGGGTCAGGTCCCCGTACGCCTCCGGGTTCAGCTCGGCGAGGCGTTCGGTCAGGGTCTCGGCCCACACCTTCGCCTCGGTCGCGGGGACCACGGCGAGAATGTCGTCCAGCAGCGTGTCCCGCCGCGCCGCCGGGGTGGCCGGAGCCTGCCCGACCGCGTGCCCGGTCAGCGTGCCGGCCTGCTCTCGCAGGGCGCGTGCCCGGTCGGTGATCTTCTCGGCGGTCGGGCCGTCAACGTAGAACGTGCGGACGATCTGGGCGTCGTCGGCCGCGCCGACGAGGTAGCCGACGCCCTTGTCCTTCTTGGCGAACATGGTGGCCCGGATGCCGTTCTTGTAGGCGGAGGTGCCGAGGATCATGTCGTTTTCGATCTGGCCCATGACCCGCAGGCAGAACCGCGTCCCCGCGTTCGCGGACACGCCGGTCGGCAGGCTCTTGGCGTCCGGCCGCTGCGTGGCGACCACGAGGATGACCCCGAGGGCGCGGCCCAGCTTGATGACCTTCTCGGCCAGTTCCCCGGCTTCCTTGCCGAACTCCGCGTGCGAGAACAGCTCCTGCACCTCGTCCAGCGCGACGACCAACCAGTGAAGGCCCAACTTGCGGCGGCGGGCGAGTTCGGGGGTGACCTTGTTGTCGGGGCAGACCGTCTTGGGTAGGCCCTTGATGACGGCGGCGCGGCGCTGGCATTCCTTGCGCAGCTCCCGCAACGCCAACAGGCCCTGCTCGGCGGTGTCGTCGTCCTGCCCCGACGCGTACCGCGCCGAGACTTTCTCCAACGGGTCGAGTCCGCCGGTGCCCTTGAAGTCGAAGCACCACAACTCCGCGTACGGGTCCAGCGCTGCGGCGAGCATGGGGACCTGGGTGGCGGCGGTCTTGCCGTAGCCGGGAATCGACCCGATCAGCAGGTTGGTGTAGGGCATCTCGATGGAGATGACCCGACCGCGCGGGTCGGTGCCGAACGGCACCGGCCGACCCAGGTCGAACCCGCCCGTGGCCTTGAGCAGCGGCCACGGCTTCGCCGGGGTCGCGGCCATGTCCTGATCGCCCACCCACAGCAGCAGACGGCCGGGGTGCACCTCCGGCTGCCCTTCGGGCCAGACGCAGCCGAGAGGGCGGGTGAGGCCGGCGGCGAGCCGGTCACGCCGCTCGATCACGTCCCCGGCCGTGACGCCGGGGGGCAGGTCGATGTCGGCTCGCCAGCCGGGGCCGTCGCGGGTGATCGGGGCCGTGAACGCGATCGCCCGGCTGCCCTGCTTGCCGATGGCCTGGGTGATGCCGGAGATGCCCAGCACGGCCAGGGCGCGCACCACCACATCGGAGGTGAGCCGGGCCACCCTCGGGATGACCACGGCGGTGTCGAGCAGCGGCTTATCGGCCGGCTGACCGGCCAGCCCGCACAGCGTTACGAGGAGGGCCGGTACGAACCACTGCGCCCACGTGGGCGCCCACAGCATCGCCAGCCCGCCAGCCAGGGACAGGGACAGGGTGAACGTGGCGATGATGCCCCGCCACCGCACCCTGCGGTCACGCTGCCGGGACAGCTTGAGGTACAGCTCCCCGTCCTTGGTTTGGGAGGTGGACTGCCGCAGCGGCTCACCCTCCCAGTCGAACACCCACCGGGTCGCCCCGGACACCAGTCGCCACGCCCCCGCAGGGGAACGCAACGCCAACTTGCCGGCGTACTTCGGCACCCGCGCGCCGTGGTAGCCGCTGGTGTGGAGCAGGTGCCCGACCGCCCACCGTGTCGTGTCCCGCAACTCGTCACGGGAGCGCAGCCACGCGGGCAGGATCGGCCGGCGCTCGCCGGCGCGGGCGGCGTCGAGGGTGAACCGCGGGGACCGCTGCGCCTCGGGCGAGTCGACCAGCACCGGCCCGCCATCGTCGTCCGGGTCGGGGTTGCGGGCGGCGCGGGCGGCGTCCAGGTCGACCACCTCCGCGTCGGGGGTGTCGTTCAGGTCGCGTTCGGCGGCGTGCCAGTCGAAACGGTCGTCATCGTGGGGGGACGTCATGATGAGGGTTCCTCCAACTGATCCAATGCGGGTCGAGTGAGGGCCGGCGGCGCGGCGGAAGGTTGGTCGCCAGGTGCCGCGCCGCCGGTACGGGAAGGTGCCAGGTTCAGCGGCGGTGCTTGCGGTTCTGGCCGCCGATCGCGGTCGCGCCGTTGCCGATCGCGCACGCGCCGGTGGCCTTGATACGGCCGGTGGTGACGGTGCCGGCGTTGTCGGCGGTGGTGGGGTCGAAGTTGTAGTGCCCGGCGTCGCAGACGGCGAGGGTGCCGGTGCTGTCGACCGACACGCTCTTGAAGCCCTTGCCGCACTGGGTACAGGACGAGATCGCCACGGTTCCTCCATCGGTGCGGGCTGCCAGCGGGTCTGGCTGCCTCCACCCGGCACCGGGCGATGGGCCGGTGCCGGACAGGGGCGGTCAGTGGCGCAGGTCAGCGCTTGCGCATGGCCTCGTTGAGCACCCGGACCGCGTCGATAGATGCGCGCTCCAGCCGGCGGATTTCCTCCTTGCTGCGGCCGTCGAGCCTTGCCTGAATTTCCTTCTCCCGGGCCTGCTTGTGGGCCTCGTACGCGTGGTTCATCGCCTGGTAGTTCTTCCGGCTGGTCCAAGCCATCTCGGCTCTCCTTCTGCGTGCCACCAGTCGGTCTGGCGGCCACCAACGCCACCGGGCGATGAGCCGGTGACGATGGAGGCGGTCAGACCGCGCAGAACAGGGCCGCGATGAACAGGAACCCGACGTGCCAGGACTGGTCGAGGGCGTAGGCGCCGGTGCCGAGTGAGGGGTTGTCGTCGTGGCCGGGGCGGGGCGTGCCGAGGGCGTAGAAGCGGGCCGAGCCGAGCGCATCGGCGATACGGCGCAGCGGGGTGCGCCGGTCGGCGATGTAGTGCGACACCGCCGACACCGTCAGGCCGATCCCGACGCCCCACGGGTCGAGCCGGACACCGGTCGCCAGGATCAGGACGGCCAGCGCGACCAGCGCGGTCAGGGTGTAGGTGGCGACGTGCGCGGCGCACGCGACGCGGCCGAGCCATCCGGGCTGGCCCTTGCAGTCGGCCTGCCACTGGGTCTGTACCCAGTGGTCGGCGACTTGGTGGGCGACGTAGAGGGCCGCGAAGACAGCGGCGAACGTGCCGGCGTGGACGCCGGTCGGGTCTGCTGCGAACATGGGTGGTCTCTCCCCGAGGTCTGATGAGTGCTGAGGGGGTGGGCCGGCAGCGCGGCGCAGGTTGGTAGCCAGGTGGCCGCGCTGCCGGGCGGGGCTAGTCGTGGGTGCGGACCAGGTGCGCGAGTGCGGCGCCCATGCCGAGCACCGCGACCGGCAGGCAGGCGACGGCGGTGGTGATCCACCACGGGGCGGCGGTCACGCCGGCGGCTTCCAGGAGGTGGTAGGCGATCTGGCCGAGTGCGCCGACGGCGAGGGAGCCGAGGGCGGACCACTTGGCGAACCGGCGGGCTGGACCGGGCACCCGGCCGGACAGCCACACGTAGAGGGCATACGCGCCGTACGTCTCGACCCCGACCGGCAGGGTGATCGCCGAGTTGATGGAGAAGCCGTCGGCGATGCCGGGCAGCGGGTGAACGATGCCGAACCCGGTGAGTCCGCCGAGTCCGACCCACCCGGACCAGATCGCCACGAACGCCGGCAGCGCCAGCAGCACCACCGGCCACGCCACCGCCGGGCGGGACGGCTCGGCCGGCGCGGGCGGGGTGGGCGGGGTGGGCGTGTCCGGGTGACCGACCGTGGTGACCTGCTCGGCCGGCTCGGCCGGCGTGATCTCCACCGGCTCGGCGGCGGGCGGCTCGGACTCGGGTACGTCCGGCAGCGGGTCCGGGTCCGTGACGGCCGGCTCGGCGGGGTCGGTGTCTGGGTCGGCGGGAAGGATCGCGCCTCGGGCGAGGCGGGGGGTGGGAAGCTGCTCGGCCTCGATCTGCTTGGCGTGCTCGGCCTTGAGCCGGGCGAGCAGGTCGTCGGCCTTGGGCGCGCCGATGCGGAACTCCCGCATGAGCCGGTTGCGTGACGGGAACGTCTGGCCGTCGGGCAGGTCCAGATCGCGGGCGGCGGGCAACAGGGCCTCGATGGGCTGCGGGTAGCGGGTGCCGTTGACGGTGGGGGCAGTCACGACAGTTCCTCCTTGGTGTCAGAGGGGGCGTAGATCAGGCCGAACAGGGCCTGTTGCAGGTCAACCAGGTCCGAGCCTTGGCCGTCGTAGGCGTCGCCGGTCATCGCCGGGAAGCCGTGGTGTGCCAGCACCTCGGCCACGTCCCTGATGAATCCGTAGGTGAAGCGCGGGTCGTCCCCCGCCGGACGGGGGATCGGGTAGCGGCCCGCCATCAGGCGGCGCGGCGCGGGTCGGTGGTGTCGGTGGCCAGGTCGACGGCGGCGCGGGTTACGCGAGCCTCGGCCCGGCGCAACCTGCGCCAGTCCAGCTCGGTCGGACCGCCGTGGTCCTCGGCGTAGAGCATCGTGATCTCGGCGTCCAACAGGTCCAACTCGGCCGCGATCAACGGCCACTCACGGTCGATCGCGGCCAGGTCGGCGGCGGCCGGCTCGGGGATCACGGGGGCAAGGCGCTTCCTCACGGGAAACCTCCGGAGAGTCGATGAAGTGGGGGAGCGCGGCGGCGCGGACCAGGACAGCCCGCGCCGCCGACGCCATGACTAGGGGGTGAGATGCACGACCAGTGCCGTGCGGGGCGACCTTTTCGGTGGGAGGTGCGGCCCGATGTAGTTGTCAATGAACGAGTGCGCGGTGGTCCGTCGGCGCGCAGCGCCGCGAGGCGCTGCCTTCCCCGGCTTCCGCCCGGCTGGCTAGCAGGTCGAATACAATCCGACGTTGTATTCGTTGAGTGGACGCTACAGCGCGACGTTGTATTCGCGCAAGGCATGAAACTTGATCAACACAGCGTGTTGGGCGGTGGGTGGCGTACCCTCGCTGGTGATGTCTGAGACGACGGGTGAGCTACCGACTGACTGGTGGACGACTGCCGACGTACTGGCGTTCCTGAAGGCGGCGGGAGCGCCGGTAAGCCGTGCTACCTGGGCGGCCTACGTGTCTAGAGGGCAGGCCCCCGCCCCTGACCGCATGTTTGGTCGGTCGCCGGTTTGGCGGCCGGCTGCGGTCCGCGAGTGGCAGGCCTCCCGCCCCCGGCGGGGCTCGATCGAGGTCTGAACCTGCCGTGATGGCCTCGGTCCCCTTGGCGACGTCCGTTCGTTTCCATGGGTTCTAGTCAACGTGAGTAGCCGTCGACTTCCCATGAACTGCATGGCACTGGCGATGTAGGACTATGGAACTCGGACGGCAACCGCCGATTGATGTACGCCGCTAGACTCCCCGGAAACAAAGCCTGCGGGGGAGGTGGGCGCATGCATGTCGTTGCCACGTGGACGGGGCAGCGGGCACGGGCACTCCGGTTGGCGCTGCGAATGACGTTCGACGACTTCGCCGCGCACCTGGGCGTGTCCACCCGGGGCGTGACGAAATGGGAGTCGCAGCCGGACGCGGAACTGGCCATGCGTACGCAGCAGCTCCTTGACGTGGCGTTGAAGCGCGCTGACGGCGACGCGCTGGCGCGGTTCGCGCAATTCCTTCAAGAGCCTGCGCAGCCTGCCCCCGAGCCACCGGCCGAGGTGTCAGCGGCCCCCGTGCTGCCGCCGAGAACCGTCGCGCCCCGGCGAGTGACGCCGGACCTGCTCCAGTTCCTTCGCCGCTCGCTTCGCGACCACTACACGGCAGACAACCTGCTCGGCCCACGCGCGCTGCTTCCGGCCATCACGGCCCACGCCGACACCATCGAGCAGATGGCGCGCGAAACGTCCGGCCAGCCGTTGGACGATCTGTTGCGGGTGGGCGCCGGGTACGCCGAGTTTGCGGGCTGGCTTCACCAAGACGCGGGTGACGCGGAGGGGGCAACCGCGTGGTACCGACGAGCGCTGGAGTGGGCCGAGGCAGGCCAGGACGACCGGATGGCTGGCTTCGTCCTGACTCGCCGGGCCGTTCAAGCCATCAGCGCTCGCAACGGCGCCCACGCCGCCCGGCTTGCCAGCGCCGCCCAACGGGACCGAGGGCCGGAAACGTTGCGGATACGCGCCATCGCTGCTCAGACAGAGGCCCTTGGGTACGCGGTCCACGGTGACGGGGGAGAAGCGGACCGTGCCCTAGACCTGGCCGAGACGCTGCTTGACGACGGCGGCGCAGGCACGCCGTTGGAAGGCGACCCGTCCGACGGACGGTATTGCGACCTGCGGCTGTACCTGTCCATCTCCCGAGCCAAGTGCCACCTAGAACTCGGCCGCGCCTCGGCCGCGGTGTCGGCCTTCACCACGGTGCTCAACACGCTGCCACCGGACTACCATCGCGACCGTGGCCAGTACCTCTCCCGCCTCGCTCAGGCCTACGTGCTCGCAGGTAGCCCGGAGGAAGCCTGCGCGTGCGCTGAAGAGTCCTTCGCCATCGCGGTCACGACCGGGTCGTCACGCACGCTTAACGACCTACGGAATCTGCTCGGCCAACTACGCCCCTGGGCATCGTTCCCGGCCGTAGCAAAGCTGCGTGACCTGCTCACCACTGTTCCCTGACCAGAGAGGCCATCACCGTTGTTCTCGCTCGCAACCGACGCCGCGCCCGGCCGCCCCAACGAGGATTTCGTGATCGCCTCTGCCGACCTGGCGGTGGTCGTGGACGGGGCAGGTATCCCATTCGGTGGCTGCCACCACGGCGTGGCATGGTACGCGCGCCAGCTCGGCGTCCGAACCATGGCCGCGCTGGTCACCTCGCCGGACGTACCACTGGCTGATGGTTTGGCCGAGGGGATCGCCGCTGTGGCTGCGCTGCACGCTGACACCTGCGACCTGACCAACCCGGGCACACCCTGTGCGGCGGTCGGCATTCTCCGTATCGGGAGCGAGCGGGTCGACGCGCTGACACTGTCCGACGTGAGCGTGGTGGTCGACCTCGACACCGGACCGGAAGTCACATGCGACCTGTCCATTGAGGAAATCAGCGGCACCGAGCCGGCCGCTGTCGCGGGAATGCGGTTCGGTACGCCCGAACACGCCGACGCACTGGCTGCGCTGGTCGCGCGGCAGACCGCGACCCGCAACCGTCCCGATGGGTGGTGGGTGGCGGCGGCTGACCCGACCGCAGCTCAGTATGCGCGGACCGCCAGCTATCCGGCTGAGGCGATGCGGCGGGCCGCTGCGTTCTCGGATGGGGCTACGCGGCCGGTGGACCAGATGGAGATCTACGGTTGGCCGGAATACCTCGACCTGCTCGACAAGGTCGGACCGGCGGGTCTCATCGGGTACGTCCGGTCCATCGAGTTGGATGACCCGCACGGGGACCGGTACCCACGGACCAAGCGCCACGATGACGCCTCGCTGGCCCAGTTCTTGGGAGTAGGGGATGGCTGCCACCGATATCACCCGATGGCCGTTGAACTGCCTACACCTGGGACGGGTGACACCTCGGCGATACCCTCTCAGAGCTAACTTGTCGGTTGGCTCGCTTGAGGGCATCAGATACGGTCGATCACGTGTTGGGTACAGATCAGCAGAACTCGTTTGTTGGCCAATGGTGGATACCGAATGAGCCCAGCAAGGTGTCTTGGGGGAAGCTCGATATCCGCGAGCGTGTCGAGCTGGAGTTACACGAAACAATTGATGACTGGCGCGCCCTTGGGAGGGGTGACCCGTACCGACCGGCAGTCATCCATGGTGTCAGTGGAGGGTTTCATCTAACCCTCCTAGATAATGTGCAAATCAGTTTGTCTACGACGGAACGCGGTGGTGTCGGGCAGGCGCGCCGAGTGGTGGTGGCGAGTACGGTTCTAGTCGGTGATTCTCACTTGGAAACCGAAGAGGATCGCCGTTTCGACCGGGCAGCCTTCCGCCTGACCAACTTGGATCAGTGGGTCAATCGCAATGGTTACAGCGTTAGGCATTCCCCAACAGAGGCCATCGAGGTGTTGGAGGTTCCTCAGCTCAAAGCCGTGATACCCGGGGGTGCTGCTTATCTCTGGAAGAGTAAGAGTTCCACCTTCGACCCCAAGGCGGGTGCCAGCCTTTCCAGCCAAGAGACTATTGAACTGAAGTTGGCGGAGCGTCACTCGCTTGACGACATATCGTATCGCTACGTTCGTCCATTTGAGCAACTTTTGACCCTGGCTACGGGTGTCCAATGCGAAGCCCTGAATCTTCACATCGGAATCGATGACCCCGCCGCCGAATGGCTGAACAAATGGCCGGGCCGACACTATGAGGTGCGAGGGCCTAGGGCTGAGACTTTAGAATCACAGCCTGTGATCCGGCATCACATGCGGTTTGGCATGAACACCCCTGGCTTTGGCCCCAATGTAGATTTTGGCGAAATTGTGCCACGTTGGTTTTCGCTGCAAGAGAAGTTGTCATATGTTTGCGACCTTATCTTCTCATTGCGGACGAAGAGTTCCGGCTACTTGCAGCAACAGATGTTCACGATTGCGTCCGCTATTGAAGGGCTGCATCGAGGGCTAAATCCTCTACTGGAACGGAAGACGACCGAGACTCGCGCGCGGAACAAGGAGATACTCGACGCGATCGAGAGCGGGTGTCCGAACCATCGGGACTGGTTGGCAGGTATTGTGTCTACGGCACATCGTCCATCCTATGCCTTCAGGGTGAAGGAATTGCTACAACGGACCGACCATCGAATGGTCGAGATTGTCGGCGACGAGGAGGTTTGGACGCGCGAGTTGCGGAAAATGCGAGACGGCATCGGTCATGTGTTGTCCGCAGCAGAGGATGGCAAGGCCGTCCATGAAATGATTGCGATGCTCCGTTCGGCTCAGTTTCTAGCCGAACTAGTGCTGCTCCGGGAGCTAGGATTCAGCGACGCTGACTGTCAGCAGGCACTCGACCATCGGGGGGAACGTGAAAGCCGTCGCTCCCAAATGGAACGTAGCTTTCCAGCTTGGTTTTCGGGTTCGTTAGTCGCCCGGGATTGACTTCCCCTGAGGTCGGCAGGTGGAGACTGCCCGACGCTTACCCCGAGATCCGGTCCAGTTAAACACCAAGATCTCGACGTACTGCTTGCGCGAACGCCTCATCAACTCGCGCGAACTCTAAGTCATCAGCTTCGATCATCCGCAATAAAGTCGCCGCCGCCACTCGTGTTTCCTTGGTACCCAAGTAGGCCACGATCGACTCCGCCTCATCGAAATCCTGTTGTGAAGAGCGACTCTCGCTGCCGAGAGCCGATAACTCGTCAGCCAGTCGGTCCAACTCCTCATCTAGAACTTGAGATTGGTGCTTCTCCCGCTCAAGCTCCGCCTTCGCCTTTGCCAGACCATCTCTGGAGGAGGTCAACCGAGATGCAAGTTGATCCTTCCTCTCCCCACCATCTCCGCTTTCGGTTTCAAGCATCCGTGCCGCAGCAGCTATCTCTTCCTCGAATATCTTTATATTGGCTTGAATTTCACGGCCGCGAGTGCGCTCTCGTCCAATTCGGTCTGTTATTTCCTCAATCTCCTTGCGTATTTCCTCTGTTCTCTTTACCTTGCGCCGGAGATCGCGCGCGATTGCCCTGAACTTGATGTAGGCATTGCGGCGGTCCTCTAAGAAGCGAGACCGCCGTTCGTGGCGCCGTTGGACCACGCCAGTGACCATCGCCCCGGCCACTGTGAACGCGACGCCTCCAAGCGTTGCACCTGCTGGAATCGCTAGTTCCCACCACTCCGCAGCCAAGGCCGCCTCCGTGCGCTCGATCAAGCGATCAATCCGAAGTCAGGAGAAGGCTAACGCGCCTCAGGGGGATGAGCTACTGCTGGGGCTTCAGGCCGCTATGGCAGCGGTACGGGCCGCGTCCAAGGAAGACCTCGGGGCTTCGACCCGAACCCCGGCCCTCCTCACAGATCAGCCGGGCGCGGATCCTCTCGCCGGGCACCCGAAGGGCTACCAGCCTCCCCGGACGGGGCCAAGGTCGTTGTCCAGTTGGGCGCTCCACCTTGTCCCCATCGGGGGAGGCTGGACGGTCTGCGACTGCCCGACGAGGAGATCAGCTTTTAGCTCATCCCTACGTTTTCGCCTTCTTCTGGCGTCGCCGCCTCTTCGGAATCAGCTACCGGACCCTCCGAATGCAATGAAAGCACGTCGCCCAGGAGCAGGTAAGTTCCGGTGATGTAGCGGGACGCCTCAAACTTCGTGACTTCCGCGTGGGCGCCCTTGTTTCCCGCGTCGGTGAATGCCGCGAGCCTTCGACCCAGGAATTCCAGATCGGAGACAATTACATCCCTCTGCGTCTCTCCAACTGCGGGGCGGGAGAGAATCCAGTCTGCAAGGCGGTTGATGTATTTCTCATCCGTCATTTCCCGCTTGCCGACGGGCGGACCGGGTGGCCGCAATGCATCCGCTACAGCCTTGATCAAGCGCCGGCATGCTGCCGCCGCGTTGGCCCATTGTTCAGGGTTGTCAGAAGCGGCATTTTCAAAGGCTGCGGAGAGCGCCTTCACTGCACCGGGCACCAGCCGGGAGATGTCTCCGTCTACTTGTGATCTGACGACGGCGAAGGCAGACTCAACGGCAGCTCCGAACCGAAGCTCATAGTGTCTCGCCAGTGCCCACTGATGTATGGCCCCTACGACCCGATCGTGTACGCCCTTCAACTTCGCGACGTAGCTCCGTACGCCGGAACGTTCCGCCGTATTCCCACGAGGCACCGCTAAGTACTGATTGGGATTCGCCGAAGAAATGCTCACTGGGCGGTCAGCGGCGGCAGAAATCTGCGCCATGCCCGCCTCGATATCCATCGCCAGAGCACCCAACGTTGTGATCGTTGCGGTTTCTTTCCCGTCTTCGTCCTTTGTGACACGCCCGGACTTCTTGGCGGCGCTCCAACTTGATTTGTCGAGCGAGCTCCCAATGGGGTAGCCGGCTACCTCGTAACCTAGCCACTCCATGGCATCGAAGTCATCGAGGATGCGTGCGAGACGGGATGCCTTCCGTGCAATCTGCAGCGCGTCCGTCTTGCCAAGCTCAATGTCCGCCAGCAGTTCGTCGGCGAGAGCGAGTGCCTGATCACGTCGATTCACGCGCACGAGGGTAGCTGGTGGAGGCCAGCCAAAGCCGCCCCATGGAGGGGCCTGGGCGGAGGTGGAGTGGGTCGCCGACCAGCCGGAGCGCCCAGAGACCACAGGGGGATGGCTGGTCGGGCGAGTCTGCATCTAGTCCAGGCCGACACCCCGCGACTACCGGCCGCGTCCACACTGCCTGAACCGCGTGCTGCGGTCGCCAGGCTTGTCAGCGGCTGGGGACCAGGTGGGGACCACACGGTGTGCGCGATAGTGGTCGGCATGCCGTCGATTGCACGGCTTGATCTTGGCGATAGCGTGTGCGACGTGCATAGACGTGTGGCGAAGCGTCCTGGGGGTCAAGGGGTCGTCGGTTCAAATCCGGCCGTCCCGACAAGGTGAAACAGCAGGTCAGAAGGCTGGTCCGAGACATCGGGCCGGCCTTTCTGGTTTGCCGGGGACCACGCCGGTCAAGTGCGCCGTCCGGTAGCGCTCCTTGACCGCCGGTCAAGGCAGTACGGCCGGAGCCACTGTTTGCCGAATTGTTCTCTTACCTCATCAAGGCGGCCCGCAAGCGGGCCGCGCCGGCCCGGCCGGCCGCACTTGGGACGACCAGGACCATGAAGACCTCGGGGCTCCGCCCCGAACCCCGACCCTACTCAGAGATGCCGCCACGGATCACCTCGCCGGGCACCACCAGGGCTACCAGCCTCCCCGGACGGGGACAAGGTGGAGCGCCCTCCCGGACGAACGACCTTGGCCCCGTCCGGGGAGGCTGGACGGTCTACGACTGCCCGACGAGGAGATCCGCTTCTACCGTCGCCAGCACTCCACTTGCTACGCCCCTGCGGATCATGGTGCGGAGCTTCGCTAGCCTTGGCACGTGATCAACTACCGCGCTGCCGCGCCCGCAGACCTCGACCGCGTGACCTCGTGGATCGTGACCGAGCCCGTTGGGTGGATCTCCGCCGACCGTTACGTGGCCGAACTTGCCGAGGACATGTACCGGCCGGAGTGGACATGGATCGCCGAGCGCGACGGTCAGGTCGTGGGACGGGCATTGTGGTGGGGGCCGAAGGGCAGCCCGCATCCGGTCGCGCTCGACTGCCTCGACGTGGATCCTGCCGTGGGTGACCGTGCCGCCGTCGCCGCCGAGCTGATCAGGGCCGCGCTGGCCGGGTTCCCGGTGCCAGTGCAGTACGCGATCAAGGTCGCCGGTGGTTGGCGCGACGATCCGGCCACCTCGGCGGCCGTGAAGTGGCGGCGGGCGGCGGCGCATGCGGCGGGCCTTACCCGGGAGGTGGAGCGGCTGCAGTTCGAGTGGGCATCCGCCGACGGGGTGCCCCCCGCGGCCGGCAGGCTGCGGTTCGCCGAGGCCTCCGACGAGGAGTTCCTTGCGGTTTTCAGGAGAATCGCCGGGGGCAGCCTGGACGCCCAGACTCGTGCGAACCTGGCCGCCAAGGGCGTGGACGCGACCGCGCGTGAAGAGATGGACTTTTATCTCGGGGCGCCGGGCAAGCGGGAGTGGTGGCGGATCGCCTACACGCGCGAGGGCGAGGTGGCGGGCATGGCGATTCCCTCCGCGACCCCGTACAACGTGAACGTCGGCTATCTCGGTGTGGTGCCGGAGTTCCGCGGGCGCGGCTACGTGGACGAAGTGCTCGCCGAGATCACCCGCCTCCACGCGGCCAACGGGGAGTCGCGCATCACCGCCACCACCGACATGGGCAACGCGCCTATGGCGGCCGCTTTCGGTCGCGCCGGGTACCGCAACACGGAAATCCGGATCAACCTTTCCAACGACGTCCAGCCCTAGACGATCACCGCGAACGGACGACAGCGGTCGATAGCGGCTGACAGTACCGACGACTGTTCGCGACGAAGAGATCGTCAGGCGTCTGACAGCAACGCCTGACAGCAACAGCACGGAGTCGATCCGGATGTCTTCGGACGCTTGCCGTGCATGGCCCTGGGTGCCAACACTGCAACGTACGAGCTCGGACCGCCTCGCCCAGGCTACGGATCAGATGGTCAACGTCGGCCGGTCACACAGCCGTCCGTACAGCTCCACGCTTCCTACACCGCGTGCTGCGGTCGCCAAGCGTGTCGGCGCTCTGGGGACCAGGTGGGGACCACACGGTGTGCGCGATGGTGGTCGGTATGCCGTCGACTGCACGGCTTGATTTGGGGATAGCGTGTTTGACGTGCGGGAGCGCTTGGCGAAGCGTCCTGGGGGTCAAGGGGTCGTCGGTTCAAATCCGGCCGTCCCGACAAAGAAAAGCCCTGACCAGCGGGAACGCTGGTCAGGGCTTTTACTTTCTTCTATGGGGTTTTGAACCTCCCCCCGAAAACCCCCCATTTACCGGGTGCGGCAACCAGGTTTGTCATCGGTGTGCGTCGTTGTGCGCTGCTGGTGGGTGCTGTCCGTTCGGGTTGGCGCCGAGGCGCTCGAGGACGTCGGAGACGTCCGGGGCTTGGACGGGCTTGGCGATGTAGTAGGTGTCGGTGACCTCCTCGCTGGAGTGTCCAAGCTGTGCCGCGGCGCTCTTGGTGTCGGTCTCCTGTTTGATGAGGGTGGCGACGGTTTTGCGGAAGGTGTGTGGGGTGACCCAGTCGAGGTCGGTGTCGGTGCGGGCCTGGCGCCACTGACGGCGGACGTTGTTGGGGGAGAGCCAGGTGCCGCGTCGGGACGCGAAGATCGCGTCGTGGGGGTTGTCGGCGGCGACGAGTTTGCGGGCCAGGAGCATGCCGACCGCGAACCGGGGCAGCACGACCATCCGGTAGCCAGCGTCGCTCTTGGTCCAGGGTTGTCGGAAGAAGCCCTGGCCTTTGACGAAGACCAGCGTGCCGCAGATCGTCAGGGTTGGTCGTTCGGCGGCGAGGTCCAGGTCTTCCCAGCGCAGGGCGAGGATCTCACCGATGCGGGCGCCGGTGGCGAGCATGAGGTCGACGATGTCGGCCAGGTCGCCGGTGTGTCGTGGTCCGGGCTTGCCGGGGACCGGTTGCTGCCATTCGCGGATCGCCGTACGAACGGCTTGGAGGTGCTCGTCGGTGAGGGCGACGACGGTGCGGCGGGGTTTGCGTAGCCGGCCGGTGTCGCGGACGGGGTTGGTCGGGATCGCGCCGTGACGTACGGCCAGCGCGAACATCTGGCCGAGGACGACTTTGGCGCCCTTGGCCGTTGACGGGCGGTCCGTGGCGATGTCGCGTAGGAACCGGTCGAGGCGGCCGACGCTGGCCTCGCGGATGCGGAGGTTACCAAGGGCGGGCAGGATCGTGGCGCGCAGGCTGGTCTGGTATCGGTGGATGGTCTGTGGCGTGATCCGCTCCTCGGCGGTGATCTCTTCGACCCACAGTTCGGCGAGCCGGCTGATGCGGGTCTCTCGGGTGATCTCGTCGTCGTTGGGGGTGGCGCGGTCGCGGAGCTTGACCTTCAATGCTCGTTCGGCGGCCGGGCCGGTGGTGTCGGTGGCCTCGATGTCGCGGGTCTTGCCGTCGTAGTCGCGGAACCGGGCTCGTGCGCGGAACCGGTTGGGGCCGAGTTTCTCGGTGCGGATCTTGCCCCAGGTGCCGACGGGCGGTTCGGGCCGGGCCATGGCTTACCTCCCGGCGTCGGTGTTGTCGTCGAGCCAGCGTTCGACCTCGCTGCGTCGTCCCAGACCGTGGACGGGGCGACCTTCACCCCGAGGACGAGCGCGAGGAAATCGCGGTGCCACTTGAGGATGGTGTCGGGGCGCACCAGCAGCCGTAGGCCCCGCAGTGTCGGCTGGGGGAGTGGGTGCAGCAGCGCTGCCAGCAGCGCCCGGTCGGCAGGCTCGAACCGGATCTTCTGCGGGCCAAGGTGGCGCTGCAACACAGCGATCTGATGGCGCAGCGCGAGGATCTCGGCGTCCTTGTCCCGATTACTGCATGGCAGCAGCCGCAGCAGCGCGAGCGCGTTCGTGACACTGAGGTACGCCAGTCGAAGGAGCACAGGCAGCATCGTGGGGCCGTCGCCGGCAACGATGGGCGAGGAAGAGGTACTGGAACAGGCCATGATCGGCTGCCGAGGGCTGTCATCGGCCCCTGAATAGGGCGGATGACGTTCTCGGCAGGCACAGGGGCAGACAGCGCCGCGGTTCTAGGTTAGCTTGTCCATCCACATAGGACTGCGTGCGCTATGGACAGCTGAAGCGCGGCCGGAATCGGAGGGCTCTACTTGTCGATACATCGAAACCTCAGAAGGCGCTTAACGGCCGCCGCTGTCACGGTAACTCTCTGTGTGACCGGGCTTGTGGCTGCGCCGGCGACCGCGGCCGCTGAGCCGTCTGCGACGGAGCTAACGGTTCCGGACGGGCAGTTCACGATCCGACCGTTCTACGCCCCGATCGAGGCGGACGGCGATGCCGTGCCGCAGGCGGCACCAAAGTCGCTCGCGCCAGCGGAGGAGCGCGAGCCCACTGCGGAGGACGCTCGCGACGTAGCGGAGCGACAGGGCGATCTGTCCTTCTCCGGCGCGGGGGAGGGCACCGCACAAGCGGCCTCGACCGGGCCGCGCCGCCCGCCGGGCACCCCGGACGAGACTAATCTCGCCCCGTGCTGGGATAGCGACAACGGCCGAGGTGAGTACGGCCGCGTCTACAACCGCTTTGCCTGGTGTCAGCGTGGCCGCATCGGCGGCGAGGTGCGCGACGAGGACAACGACGTGGTGGAACGGTTAGCTTCATTTTTCGGGCTGCCGCCTACGGTCGGGACGACGGCAACCGCGACGTCCGCATCTTCCTGCGGTCGGAACCGGGGTCGGCGGACTACGACGCCGAGTTGCCGTGGGATGAGTTGGCGCTGCGCAGCGTCATCATGCACGTATGGGTCGACTGCGACAGCTACATCGACGGTTGCTCCTCCGGGGGCGCGACCGCCGGTATGACAATGGACGACTGGGACAACGACGGGAGTTGGCACTCCTGGACGGTGGGCTCCTCAGAAGCGGGAGACGGCCCCGACAAGGTTAAGCGACACCTCTGGCACTTCAAGTCGAGGGTCTTCTCGCCCGTGCTGCCGGGCACCCCGGCAAAGAAGTTCGCGCAATCGCACACCATACGGTGCGACTCGGCATCGGTCGGTTTCCCTCTCAGCCGGTCCAAGGCGTGCATCTTTGACGACGTCATTCCGCACCTGCAGTACTCGGCGATCAGCGTCAAGCACGGCGAGGTGGCGCGGCACATCCAGTGCGCACTGGACCCTGGCTGCACGTCGTACCCGTTGAAGGAGGACAAGAAGGTCCCTGGCAAGTTCGTCGACAACCGAGACGCGCCGGGCCTGCACCGCATCACCGAGAGCGTCCCGCGTTACCCCGACCCCGACGGCGTTACCTACTACTCGCGGAACAGCTACCAGAAGGACCAGGCCTGCCGGCAGGGGACCCCGTACTTCTCGCTGGGCCTGCCGGCGCACCTCTACAACCCGCCGGACCAGCAGTGCGATGAGTTTCCCTTCGCCTCGACCCGAGAGGGTGCGGGCGTCGGCGACTGGAACTTCTCCGTTCTCGGTGTGACGGCGAAGGTCAATGGTTGCGCCGGGAGGGAGTTGCAGCGGTGCTACAAAAACGACCGGATCCTGGTCTGGCAGCCGGGCTTCCCCAAGGACGCAGAAGACGAGTTCTTCGTGCATATCACCGATGCGCCGGACACCAGCGGCCCGGAAACGTGCGAGGAGGATCCGGACGAGGGCGACGTGACTGACCTGCCCCCGACCGTTGACGCGGGGCAAGACGTCAGCGGCGACGAGGGATCGGTCATCACGCTCAGCGGCAGCGCGTCCGACGCGGAGAGCACGCCGGACACGGGGTGGACGTACGCGCCGGGACCGGACACCGACCCGGGTGCCTCGTGCTCCTTCACGGCTGCCGGCAGCACCACCACCGGTATCACCTGTACCGATGACGGCACCTACACGGTGACCCTGTCGGCGTACGACGGCGTCAACGGCGCGGTCAGCGACAGCGCGACGGTCACCGTGCACAACGTGGCGCCCGCGGTCGCGGAGCAGCCGAGCAGGGCGACCGTGACGGTCACGGCCACGACGCCCGGCATCGCCACGCCTACCCCATGGCAGGTCTTCCGGGTCGGGGAACCGGTCAAGCTGACCGCCAACTTTACGGACCCCGGCCTCAACGACACCCACGTCTGCTCGGCGAACTGGGACGACGGCACCTCTCAAACGTTCACCTCGCGTGGGCGGCAGTGCGTACGCGAGCACACCTACACCCAGCCGGGGATGTTCACGATCAGCACCGGCGTCACCGACGACGACGGGGTCGCCGACGCGGCGAGCGTCATGGTGATCGTCTACGACCCCCAGGGCGGCTTCGCCACGCAGGGCGGCTTCCTCAATTCCCCGGCCGGTGCTCTCATCGACGACCCGGCCGCAACAGGCAAGCTGACTGTCGAGCTCAACCCGAAGTACCTGCCCGGTGAAACAGGTCCGATTCCCGGCGGCGGCAAGGTGGACGCGTCGCTGAAGGGAGCCGCGTTCGACCTCAAGTCAACCGCGCTGGAGTGGCTCGTCGTCACCGTCGACCAGAAGGTCGCGGTAAAGGGCACAGGCACCGTCAACGGCGTCCTCGGCTACGGATTCGTAGCGTATGGGACAGACACCCCAGATGCCCTCCGGCTCGTCGTCTGGCCACTGTCCGCCGGACAGTACCCACAGGAAACGCTGCTGTACGACAACCGCGGCAAGGCGGGCTACGACCTCGACGTGAGCGATCCTCAACCGCTGGACGGAGGATCACTGCAGGTGCACCAGTAAAGTCGGGTGGGTGCCCGGGACCAACCGGTCCCCGGGCACCCACCGATGCCACGATGCGCCGGCATTGTTCCCGCCCGTCGGCGGGCGGACATGGTTAGTGCTGGAGAGGACACCCGATGCCCCGACGCCTGACCCGCCTCGAGACCGAGGTACTTGTCTTCCGCCGCATGATCCTCCTGCTTGACGACGAGGGCGAACTCGACGTCTCCGAAGAGGACTGGCTGTCAATCGCACCGAACTGCATCATGGCGCTCAGCGCCGGCGCCACCGACCATTACGCGAGCGTGACCGCCGAGATTTGGGACGGCCCACCGCCTGTGCTCGACGGGTGGGAGACCGGCAAGGCCGGACGCGTCCGGCTCGACAGCGGCTATCTGCAGATCCAGCCCACCGACACACACGTTCTCCGGATCGGTCCACCCGGCCACTACGAGGTGCGGGCGTACAGCAACGGGCGCGCCCGCATCGCCGCCTTGACACCGCGACCTGGCATTGAAGAACTGCGTGGAGTGGAGTCATTCCTGTTCCAGTTCTGGCCGGTAGGGCTGGCCGGCTGAACGACGCATGGCTTGTGTGGCAGTCGGAGACGACCGTGAGCGACGGTAACGCCGTCGTGGCGCTGTTCGGCGAACTCGACATCGCCGCAGCCAGCCCGCTGGCGGACGTCCTGCAGGCCGCGATCGCCCGCGCGCCCCGCGTCCAGGTCGACCCGGCGCGGGTCAGCTTCATCGACGCCACCGCGCTGAACACGTTCGTCAACGCCCACGGTCGTGCCACCGGCACGGGCGTCAGCCTTGCCCTGGTCAATCCCACCGGCCATGTCCGACGCGTGCTGTCGATAACCGGGATCCTGCCGTTGCTAGCCGAGCCCGACTCCGACAGTTAGATCCGGCGCACCGACTTTTCAGCGCGGATTCTGTGATCACGCGGGGCGCGCCGGAGTTACTCAGACGTGAAGCGGGCGATGACGGGGGCGTGGTCGGCGACGGTGGCGGGGCATCGCCTGCCGGTGGAGGCGCCATACATCTGCTTGGCGGCCGTCAGCATGGGCCACCCTCCGAGGTGCTTGGGGTGCCGGTACCCGCCCAGATCCGCGCTGTCGTTTGTCGCGCCACACACGCGGGCCAAATGGGTAGTCGAGGCCAAGGACCTGGCGGTCCTGTTCTCGGCCCGTCGAATCCCCAGGAAGCTCGACAAGTACCGGCGTGCCGGCGGGCAGGTCGATCTGGACTGGCCGACGACCCAGCTGACGAGTCAAGTCCTGCAAGCTGACAGTTTGGGAGCCACACCGGGAGTGCGGCTAGGGTAAATCCGCGTCGCGGGAAGCGGTCAGGGCGCCGACCGCGAGCAGCGCGGGCCCGGCGAGCGCCACGGCGGTCCGCGCCGCCCCCGACACATCCGCCGAACTGGCCGCCGAGATATTTGCTGAGCTGGCGACCGACGCGGCGACGGCAGCGTCCACCATGGCATGGTCAATGCCGTTCGAGAACTTCCACCAGGTCAACCATGTGCTGCCGAGGTCTTCTAAGGCGACGGCCGCCGACACCGCGACCAGCAGCGCCCCTAGCGGCACGAGCGCAGCGGGGTCAGCGCGGGCACCCGACAGCGCCACCACCCATGCCGCCACCAGGGTGGCGAGCAACGCCGGCCACCCGGCCCCGAGCAGGCCGAGCAGCGGGGCTCCGTCGATCCGGGACCAGAGGTTCGCACCGACCACGGCGAGCGGCAGCACGGCGACGACTCTCGCCAACTCAGCGGCCTTCGGTTGCTGCCGAGCCGGCAGGGCAACTACCGCAACCGCGAGACAGACCACCCCGAGCAACAGCCCGACGGCGGTGAGCCGCTCCTGGTCAATCATCTGCCGCAACTGGTCGAGCATGGCCGGCGGAATCTGAACCGGTCCCACGGAGGGGCCACTGCCGTCCAGCGGCGCGTAGAAGGGCGTGAACCAGCGGAAATGGGCTGGCTGCTCCGGGAGCCACCAGAGCTCCACCGCCATGAGTACCGCGAACAGCCCGATGCCGGCAGCCAGCGCCGGCCGTACGCGCCGCGCTGCCGGGCCGGCGAGCAGCACGTACCCGACCAGTGCGGCTGATGCAGCGAGACCAAATTGAGTAGAGGGTCTTCGGGCGGAGACCAGCGCCGCCAGGACCGACAGCGCACCGGTTGCGGCGGCCACCATCGTCAGAACACGCTTGGGGCGCACGGTCAGCGATCATGCCACGGATGGGACCACAGCGGGTGACGCGCTCCCAAGCTGGGAGTTCCTGGACCCAATCTGAGCCGGACGGGAGGCCGGTGCATGCCTGCGGTGGAACAGATCGCTGCGGCCCTCGCCGACAGAGGGCTCTGGACTCGGCCATCCTTCACCCCCGTGTCGCTCGACACCCACGTCGCGCTTGTGCCGGCGAAAACCCCTGTCTGCCAGGCTGAGATGAGACAGCCTTCCCGGGCGAGTTAGGCTCGACGGGAGACAGGAAGAGGATCATCGTGACACTACCCAACACACCTGGTGAGCAGGGCGGACGGCCGAAGCGTCGGACGTTCACGGCGGAGTACAAGCTGCAGATTGTGGCGGAGTGCGACGCGGCGAAAGCTACGGGTGAGGGGGCGGCGATCCTGCGTCGGGAGGGCCTGTACCACTCCCACATCCTGGAGTGGCGGGCCGCGCGGGACGCGGGGGCGTTGACCGCTCTGGGCACCCGCAAGAGCCCGGTGGGTGAGAACCGGCGCCGTAGCGCGGAGGCGGCCGAGTTGGAGCGGTTGCGGCGGCGTAACGAACGTCTGGAAGCGGACCTGGCGCGGACGAAGGCCGCGTTGGAGATCATGGGAAAAGCGCACGCGCTCTTGGAGACACTGTCCGAGAGCGCGGACGACACGCCGCGGCCGGGCAGGAGGCGCTGAACACGGCGTTCGACAACCTGGCGTCGCTGCTGGGCGTGGCCGGGGCGTGTCGGCTGACCGGCCGGTCCCGCGCCACGCACTACCGGCGTCAGCAGCCGCCCGTGGTGTCCCGACCACTGCGGCCGAAAACACCACCACCGTCCACGCTGATCCCGGCCGAACGCCAGCAGGTCCTCGATCTGCTGCACCGGGATGAGTACGCGGAGATGTCCGTGGCGCAGGTGTGGGCCCGCGAACTCGACGCCGGTGTGTACTGGTGCTCACAGTCCACGATGTACCGGATCCTGCGCGAGGCGGGCGAGAGCCGGGAACGCAGGCGGCAGGCCACCCACCCGCCACGCACGATTCCGCAGTTGGCCGCGACCGGGCCGTCGCAGGTGTGGTCGTGGGACATCACCCGCCTGAAAACCGTACAACGGGGTGTGTTCTACCACCTGTACGTGATCATCGACGTGTACTCCCGGTACGTCGTCGGCTGGCACGTCGCCACCGGTGAGGACTCGATGCTCGCCCGGGAGGTGATCGATGACGCGATCGCCCGCAACCGGGTCCGGCCCGAGGTCCTGCACGCCGACCGGGGCTCGTCGATGACCTCCAAACCCGTCGCCGAACTCCTCGCCGACCTCGACGTCACCCGCTCCTACTCCCGGCCCCGGGTGTCGAACGACAACCCGTACTCCGAGGCGCAGTTCAAGACGTTGAAGTACTGCCCCGCGTTCCCCGACCGGTTCGACTCTCTCGAACACGCCCGCGAGTTCTGCGCCGAGTTCGTCACCTACTACAACCACGAACACCGCCACAGCGGGATCGGTCTGCACACCCCCGCCTCGGTGCACTACGGCACTGTCGACCAGGTACACGACCAGCGGCAACGCACCCTCGACGCCGCCTGGCAAGCCCACCCGGACCGGTTCACCCGCCGCCCCCGACCCCCGGCCCTGCCCGACACCGTGTGGATCAACAAACCAGCAGCTCAACCCGCAGATCTACAGAACACCTGACCACGAAAACGTCTCACTTGACTTGACAGGTTCCGAACCGAGCCAACACGTGACGTCACGTCAGAAGCCGACGAGCCATAGGATGACGCTGGCGAAATCCGGGTGGCCGATGCCTTGCGGGTGGGGCAGCTTGAGGCAGGCAACTCGGGGGGTGTGTGGCGTGCGGGTTGGTGACACCCTGGAACGCGCGACAACGTTGATGCTCAAGCACAACTACTCCCAGCTCGCGGTCTTCGATAAGAGCGGCCATCTGCATGGCGCCGTGAGTTGGGAGTCGATCTGCAAAGCTCAATTGGCCAGGAGCAGGGCCGATCTGGCCGGAGCTGTCCATGCACCCGCTGCAGTTGGCGATCGATGTAGAGGCAGACGTCGAACCGTCGACAGCACGCGTCGCAGAAGGCCTCGCAGTGATCGTCGCACTTGCGATCCCAGCCGCCCCAGTTGACGCGCTCCCAGGTGAGCCCCAATACCTCGCCCTTGCGCAAGCCGAGCACCAGCACCAGGACGTACGCCGGGTACAGAGGGTCGCTCGCTTCCTTCGCCGCCTCAAGGAAAGCCCGAGCCTCGTCGCTGCTCCAGGTAGCGCCGCGGCGGCACCGGATAGGCGGAAGTCGCGTGCGGTCAGCACCTCCGCAAGAGACGCCGCTGCCATGACCGTTCCATCCCCATGCAGCTCGATGTCGCGCACAGGGACCACCGATCGGTGTCGAGTTCGTCGTAGCTCCAACGATCCTCTTCCGGCCAGTACCAGCGGACGTAGCTCAGCACGTCGCCATTGTGGTACCAGCCTGGCACAGCCCGCAGCGTGCCCGATCCGTGCCCGATGCAGCGGTCAACACCGGGCCTACAAGGGCACCTGGGCATCGGCGACCTGAGCGCTCCGTGCTCATCCACCAGTCAACACGCCTACTCACAGTGCAGATGAACCCGATTCCCAAGCTGAGGGTAGGCACCGTCAGCGCCGGCCCGCCCTGCCTGCTGTGGACCTCCGGCCGGCAACCGAAGCGGTCAGCATGACTGTCTCTGCCGACTGCGTATGGTCAGTGGCAGGTCTAATCACGCCAGGGAGGCCACCGCCGCATGGAGCCCGACGATGAAGGGGCGCGTCCGCTTGTTGACTCTGGTTGCCTGGTCATCTGGTTTGAGGTCGTCGATCCCTTGGTAGCGTGCACCCGCGACCTTGGGCCGATTCGCGATGACTACAGCAACCTCTACTTCGAGGGCAGCGGGCGGATGCGTGCCCATGCGGGACGGTTGGCCCGGCGGCCGGGCTGCATCCCGACCGAGAGCCAAGCATTCACAGCACGCGATCCATGGGCCAAACCGCTGCCGCCTGCGATCGGCCGGTGCGAGGTCTGCCTTGCGGCACATCCCATCGCCCAGGTGCCTGAGTGACTAACTGAGTGACGACCGAGACGAACAAGGCCGGACGCCGATGGACGACGGTGGACGAAAGCGTCAGCGTGGCTGTTGGTTATCGCAGGTTGACTTGCTCGGATCGTTGCCTGGGGGTCATCAAGGGGTTGTCGGTTCAAATCCGGCCGTCCTGACGCAGCTCAGAGGGCACATCCAATCGATGGATGTGCCCTCTTGTCGTAGCTGGGTGTCTAACTGAGTGACTATCCCTCAGTGCCGAAGATCCGGTCCATGGCGACCGCGCCGCTGAGGAGCACCGGCCGTAGTTGGTGCCGGTAGGCGCTCTCGGCGACGGTTGTGCCGGAGTGGCCGCAGAGGTCGGCAATATGCTCGATGCTCATGCCGCTGTCGGACAGCAGGGACACGAAGCTGTGCCGCAGCTCGCGTGGGGCCCAGTCGCGCGGGTCAAGGCCCGCTTTGGTTACGACCAGGCGGAAAGCGCGAAGCACGCTGTGCCGGTCGAGTGCAGTACCGGCGGCGGAGGGGAAGACGAGGCGGTCGGCGGCAGGCCGGCCGTGGCGTTCGCGGTGGGTGGTGAGCGCGGTGACGCACCGGGCCGGCAGGGCGAGGGTGCGACGCGACTTCTTGGTTTTGGTGGCCCCGTCGGCGCGGACCGGGCGCCATACCTGGATGGACGGTGGCACGGGCGGGTCGTGGTCCGGCTTGCCGGCGAGGTCGACGTGTGCCCAGATGAGAGCGCGCAGTTCTTCGGTGCGCGCGCCGGTCAGCAGAGAGACCACGATGTAGGCGTGCAGCGGGCTGGCCTCGGCAGCGGCCCTCCCCGGTAGGGCGCTCCACCTTGTCCCCGTCTGGGGAGGCTGGACGGTCTGACGACTGCCCGACGAGGAGATCCGCTGCAATGCACCGTGGTTGGTACTCTCCGTGCCACGACGAGAAGGGACATGCCATCAGCCGCGGCAAACGGGCCTGGATCACCATCGCATGCGTCACGGCCGGCGCGTTGGTGGTGGGGCTGCTCGCGCTATTGCTGCCGGACAACTCAGAGCACGCCCGGGAGTATTTGGCTCAGGTGCAGGTAGACCCTGCTTACCGGCAAGTGGGCTGGGGCGGCGGGGGTAACTGTGAGTGCGACCTTGAGCCCTACTACGTCGGTCCGAGTCATATAGAGCCGGCTCAGGTCTTCTCAGGCCCCGCCCTCACCCTTCGGCCCGACCACGGTTCCGACGGGGTCTGGAATCGGCTTCTGGAGGGCGAGGGATCGAGCCAGGTGAGCGGCCGGTGCTTCGTGACGGTGTCTCGGCGTCAGCATGACCGCGAACCGCGAAACAACTGGAAGCTGTCCACCGACGAGCGCGCTCTCGTAACGTCCGGCCGTTTGGCGATCCTCGCGCTGTGGGTGGGCTGCGAGCGCGACCCCCACTGACAGAGCGATCGCGAGGAACCCTGCCGGGGCCATCCACGGGCCAGTAACCGTTGCGCGAAGCGGTCATAAGCGGACGTGAACGGCATTCGGCTCCGTCGCCGGTCGCAGGCGTTTCGGGCATCACGACCCGTTGAGCGCGCTCTTCCAAACTGGTGCTGGTAGATCAGGGCCGCCCGCATGGTCGCGTGGCCCATACGGTGCATCAGCTCCCGAGTGCTGGCCCCGAAGGCAGCGGCGAGGGGCTACCAGCCTCCCCGTCAAGGTTGTTCGGCTGGCGATGCTCCACCTTGGTCTCCGTCCAAGGAGGCTGGCTGGTCTAGCGACTGCCTGACGAGGAAATCTGCTTCCAAGGCGCCCACTTTCGTGGTGAAGGGCCATAAGCAGGTGCGCGACGTGGCCGTGTCAGTGCGTCATCCCGCCCATAGGATGCGGGACAGTCGGAACGCGCGTGGCGCGGTGTTGAGGTTCGGACGGACAGGCGGGGAGAACGACGTGCGCATCGAGGGCCGTTCGGCGCTGGACTATCCCGCCTACCGGCAGTTGGTGTGGGTGGTCAACAAGAGGCAAGTCCTGAAGGTGTTGGCGTTCGTCCTCCTGATGGCGGTTGGCGGGTTGCTTCTCTCACCGGTGGCGGGCGTGGTGCTGCTCGTCGGGTTCCTGGTCGCCGTCCCGATCTTCTTCGACCTGTTGCTGCGGCGCGCCTGGCGGCGGCTGTCGGTTGATGGGCCGGCTGTGAAGGTCGGGTACGAGCTGACTAGCGAGGGAATGAGGGTGTGCCTCGGCGGCGTCTCGACGCAGCACCGTTGGGATTCTCTGCGGCCCCTGCAACAGACGGCCCGTCACTGGCTGTTCCAGGGCGTCCTGTCTCGACGGACGATCGCTGTACCGAGAGACGCCTTCAGCGCCGAGGCGGGTAGCGAGGTCGATGCCGTGTTCGTCGGGCTACCCGGGCAGAAGGTGCAGGGGGCTCGCTCCAACCCGGCCCCCGGCCCACCCCGCAGTGCAGCCATCCGTCAGCCAAGCCCGCCCGCTGACGCCGATGCTGCCCGACAACGATGGACGGGCTGAACAGGAGCGAGGCCGCCCGATCAGCCATCCGCGATCTTCTTCGAATCCCAAGGCCAGCATGGGCCATCCGTGGGCCAGCAACCGTGGCACGCAGCGGGCACGAGACGCACCCGGGCTGGCCGCCGACCGCAGGCGCTTCGAGCATCACGGGCGGCAGATCACGCTCAGCCAAGCTGGCGCTCACATCCCGGCGGAGTACTCCTCAGCAAGGTCGATGATCGTGCGTCATCCCCACACTCGGTGGACCGCTCCGATGTGCGATGCATCGGGGTCATCAGCGACCAGGCCGTCCAGATCGAGGGGACGCATCCCAGCACCTCGCCGCCCGTGTTGGTGATCGCCTCGAACCGCGACAGGGCTTGCTCAAGAACGGGGACGACCGGCGATCTGCGCCGAGATGGGAGGCACCCTACCCAGCCAATCCATCAGCGGCGCTGACCGGCAGGCTGATAAAACAGGCGGCGTGGGGATCACTCAGTTGCGCCGAGCCCTGGACGACGTCTTCGACCAGGCCGTGTTGTACCACGCGTTCACCAGCTACATGCGTGACTACGAGGTCATCGTTTACGCGACGGCCGCCCCGAGCACCGGTATTCAGCCGATGAATCTCCGGTACCTCTTCAAGTTCTGCGTCGAGGCCGAGACGCGCACCGCCTTGAGCTCAGAGACCTGGCGTGAGTCGTTGGACGAGCGGCTGACGGATCCGGAGATCGGGCCGGATCTCGACGGCTACGTGTGGGCCGTGAGGTGGCAACCGCTCTATCCCGGGGCGGAAGTGATCACCGACTCTCCGCGTGCGCAGAACTGGGCAGAACGAGTCGGGATCGACTTCCACGAGGTTCGCATCGAGATGAACGGCCACAACCTCACCCTGATCTTCAGCGAACTGGAGGTAACGGAGCTTTCCATCGGCTACGCGCCCTACGTGGTTACCGAGGACAACTAGCTAATTAGCCTGGATGGCGTCCCCATGCCGAGATCAGCGGTGCGAGGGTGAGGTCGAGCTCGCCGGCATCGATGGCGCCAGGTGCGCGTCGATCTCGGCGTCGTTGGTCAGCCCTGCGGCGAGCAACTCGGCGCGGACCATGCGCACCGTCGCGGTCTCCAGCCGGTTGTAGGCTACCCCGCCGACCGGGAAGCAGCCGGCCGCCGTGACATCGACCAGGCCTGCCGCACGCAACGCCCGCGGCAGCGTACGGCCGTAGCGCGGTCGGCGCCGCGGCGGGTCATCAACTCCCGGACGGCGCGCCGCAGCCGGTTGGCGCGCCGCTGTGCCGGGCCAGCCTCATCGAGGCAGGCCAGCGGCTGCAGCTCGGTGTCGGCGTCCTCGACCAATGGCCAGCCGCCGGGCCGCAGCGCCGCCACCATCGTCGCCAACGCCCGGGCACGTGGACGAGCACGAGCCGGGCGTGTACCAGGTCGAATGTGCCTGGCTCTGCCACCTGCGCGGCCATCGCTGCCCAGCTGCGGCCACTTGAATAGGAGCGGGGTAACCCCAGCCCGGATCGGCGCGTCTCGGCCGGAGTCCAATCCGCTGCCCCACTTGCCGTCGTCGGGAGGCCAAGCCTGGCGGTCAGCGCCCGGCCCACTGCCTCCTTGCGGACTCAAGATGGGCTCGGGTGATCAGCTTGCAGATCTTCCCCATCTTGTCTGCGGCCAGCAGGGCGTCGACGGGCCGCTCATACTGCCGCCGATCACGGCGACGCTCAAGCAGCGGGTGCCGCATCGCGCCGCGGGCGGTTGGGGTGAGGGGCGGTTGTGAGGTCATGTAAGGCGCTGTGTCGGCCACCCCACAACTTCACCAGCGCGTCTCCCGGCGCCCCGATTCTGCGCCGCACGGGATCGGGGTCAAGACCAAACCGCTGACGCGGTCGACCTCCGGTCGAGTCTTGACCCCGACCCCTTACCAGCGTTTGCCTGCACCGAGCAGGGAATCAGCACAAACCGGTCGCAGCAGCCCGGCCAAAAAGGGTTGACACGGCCCTACCCCTTCAGGAACATCAAACCTCTCCATCAAACCCGGGGCTTGACACCCCGGCCAGAACCCGCTCCCACCCAGCAGGGTTTACGCGTGTGGCACGCGGCCACCGCCAGATCTGAAGTTATGTCCACAACGTACAGACGATCACGCGGTGGCCGCCTTGCGCCCACCCCGCTCCACCAGCGGCATCTCAAACGGCGGCTGCCGTATTAGGTGGGGCGGTGACCCGCCGCAGCGAGACGACCATCGCGGCGATGGCATGGGCTCCGGCGATGAGGTTCAGGCCCGTGATGACGTGATGGCGGGTGTCGGTTGCCAGGTCGGCCGCCCGCTCCAACGACAGTTCCGTGCCAGGCTCGGTCTCGTCGGCCAGCGGTGCGGCCAGGTAGAGGATCTTCGCGGTCAACTCGCTCGTCGCGTCGGCGGTGTCGAGCAGGTCCGCGACCGGGTGACGGCCCGGTTGCGCCGGTACGGCACGGCACCGGTCTACAGCGTCGCGTACGGCCGCTAGGGCGTCGGCTATGGCCGGTGAATCGTGGCGTTCGGTCATGGTCAGGCCCCCCGGGGGTCGGATGGTGCGGTCGGGTAGACGGCCCCGATTCCCGCTCCATCCGCGCCGCCCGTCAAGCCGAGCCCCGCGTTCCACCATAGACACGGGGTTGACCAGGAGAAACAGACCCTACGGGTGTGTGTCGGCCCGATTCGGCATGTGGACCTGTGTCAGAAGCCCTGGTTCCACACACGCGGGGAAGGCTTCAGATCGCCCGAGTCTTTTACGCCGAGCCCAGCCGCGCTGATGCGCCGCAGCATCTCGTCGCTCACCCCGAACCCGGTCACGTCGCTTTCGGTCGTTACCGGGTCTTTGGGGTACCCCGCGAACCGGCCGAGGCCGGTGATGAGCTGCGTGGCGGGCTTCCACTGCTCGACGGGCTGTGGCAGGAGGCCGGGGTTGGCGCGCCGCCGTGCCCACAGCGCGATCAACAGCTCCGACACGCTCTCGATCAGGGTGTGAACAGAGGTGGTGATATCCGCGATCAGCTCGTCAGCCGGCGCGTCGAAGTACGCCGAGACGTACCCTCCGGCGTCCACCCACGCCTCAACCTCGGTCAGCTCGGGTACACGCGGCAGCTTCATCATGAATCCGACCAACTCGCCGCGACCGCCGAAGACCGTGTCGAAGGTGACGACCCGCCGCCCGCGGTGCACGTCGGTGTTGCGCATGGCGAGCAGCCACCCCACCCACCCCCAAGGACCGACGTCGACGATGGCCTTCTCGATGTCGTCCAGGAGCGCCACCTGGACCGGGTCGACGCCGCGTTTGCGCAAAACGTCCAGTGCCTTGTTCCAGTCCGCCTTCACCAGCGGCGTCGGCAGCGCGGCCACCCCAACCAGACACGCGCCGAGACAGTCCAGCGCGGAGCCCAGCGCCCGCAGAATCCCGACGAAATGTCCGGTCATGCGGTAGTAGATGAGGTCTTCGTGCGGGCCTCGCGGCGCCGGCATAGTGACGCTGTTCTTCTTAATGCCGCGGCTTACGTAGGTGCGGAGTCGTCGAGCGCGTGCTGGAACTCCAGCCCTTCCATGTGCGCCTCGGCCAGGTTCGTCGCGACGGTGCGCGCGCAGGCCACCATGTGGTCAGACAGGAGGATTCGGGTCTGGCGGTCGATCCCCGAATACGCGGTCCACCAGCCGAAGCCGTACACGGAGTCGCTGAGGTCGGCGAGCAGCTGGTCGCCCAGCTCGATGCCCCGCCCGATCTCCCACCTGAGCGCGGTCGCAAGCCGCACGTCGTTCGGGCCGGGCGGCATCGTGCTGCCGTAGGGCACTTGGAGCCGTTTGATGTCGGTGCCACGCACAGTAAGAGGTTTGGCGGCAGCCCCCTTCGGTGTCAAACCAGTTCCTCGATGGCCGACTAGATCGAGACGGCCACCCGGGCATCCGGGCGCGCGGAAGGCGGCCGGTACCTAGTGCTGCTCCGCGTTAGTTCGCGGAGGGGGTGATCAGGCTGCTTCCTTCAGTGGGGTGCCGTCGTAGGTCCAGCGGAAGGGCTTCGCGGTTTCGTTGCGGTTGATGATGTAGTTGTCCAGTTTGTCGATGAGGTCGGCGCGGCTGGCGAAGTCGCTGTGGCGCAGGACGCTGCGGGTCAGAGCCGAGAAGACCAGCTCGACTTGGTTGAGTCAGGAGGCGTGGGACGGGGTGAACTGCGCAGTCCAGCGTGGATGGGCTGTGAACCAGGTCTTGGTGTGCTTGGCGGTGTGCGAGGAGTCGTTGTCCAGCACCACGTGGATGTCCGTGCCGTCGGGGATGAGCGCGTCGATCCAATCGAGGAAGGCGGTGAAGGTCGCCGCGTTGTTGCGGGCGATCACCTCGGTGAGGACCTCGCCGGTGCGTACGTCGAGTGCGGCCACCAGGGAGGCGGTGCCGTGGCGGACGTACTCGAACTCCTGGCGGGCCGGCTGGCCGGGGGTGGCGGGGCGGCCGGGGTGCTTGCGGGAGCGAGCGGCGATCGCGGTCTTCTCGTCGATCGACAGGAGCACCGCGTCGTGGGGCGGGTTGCGGTAGAGGTCGCAGATATGCTCGGCTCGTTCCCAGAACTCGGACGTGTCCCGGCGGGTGATCCAGCCTCGGACCTTGTGCGGTTTGAGGTCCAGGTCGGCCAGTATCCGGCCGATCTGGGACGGCGATACGGCTGCAGAGACGGTGCCCGCGACCTGCTCGGCGATCGCCCGATGGGTCCAAGTGGCCGCCGGATGCGGCGGTGCGCTGGTCGCCGCAGCCACGATCGCCACCCGCACCCGGTCGTCGTATACCTTGGGCCGGCCCGGACGCCCGGTGTCCTTCAGACCGTCCGGCCCGCGCTCGGCGAAGCGGCCGCGCCACTTGCGCACCGTGTTGATGGCGACGTTTAGCTCGCGCGCTATCTCCGTGTTGGCCAGGCCGTCGGCGGCCGCGAGCACGATCCGGGCCCGCAGAACCTCGCGGACCTGCGCTTTCGCCGATGCGGCCAGCCGCTGCAGCGCCCGCCGCCCGGTCTCGTCCAAGGTCACCGCCACCGCCGCGACCGCTCCACCCAACCGTCCACGAACATCCACGATCATGATCATGGCGGGTTGTCGACGCACCAGGCAGGATGGGGTCCGTGCCGAAGAACCCACCCGACTCGATGCAGCACCACCTGCGCGTTCGCCTGAACGCCCACGCCAAGGACCGCTGGCCCCAACTGGCTCGCGTCGAGGTCCGCTTCCGCACCGGATTCGCCTACGTGAGCGGCGAACTGAACGACGGCGAGCAGATCCCCCTCTGCCGCCTGCGCTTCACCGGAGTCCTACATACCTGGGGCTTCGCCCTATACCTGGCCAGCCGCGGCACCTACCAGGACAACATCCTGCCCACCGGTCTACCCCTCGGCAGCCCCGAAGACTGCCTGGACTGCGCCTGCTACCTCTACCTCGGCGACCAGCCAGCCTGATCAACACCCCTCCACGAACTAACGCGGAGCAGCACTAGGGCTACACGCCCAGCGTGCCGGTCTTCCGGAGAGTCAGTCCTTCTTCTCGATCTCGCCGCGCATCGCGGCGAACTGCGGCTGGAGGTCGGCGGCGGACTTGAAGTAGATGACGATCATGCCGACGCTGCCCCGGTCGGCCCAGGCGCAGACCCCCACCTGAATACTGTTGGATTCGCCGTCGCCGCACTTGGCTTCGCCGCCCAGCGGGCCGGCGTCGACTGTCTTGAACTCCAGCTTCCCGACAGTGGCGACCAGGCCCCTGGTGAAGGCATCCAGGTTCTTCTTCGGGTCGGCCTGCAGGACGGTCGCGCCGGCGATCATGACCATGTCCTGCTTGGCCAGGTCGCCGTAGATGCCGCCGATGGAGCTGGTCGCCCCCAACAGGCTGCCCTTCAGCTGCGTCTTCACGTTGTCCGCGATGGACAGGAGCTCCGGCTCGGTCACCTTCGGCCGGCCGCCCAGCGTCTCGGGCTCGACCAGGCGGGTCTTGGTGGCGTCGACCACCTCCTTCACCGTGTCCTTCCTGGCGAAGTAGATGGCCGTGCCGCCGCCCATGCAGAGCACCACCACGACGGCCAGGATGATCAGCAGGATCTTGCCGACGCTGAACTTCTTCTTCGGCTGCGGGCCGGCGGGGGGACCGAAGCCGGGCTGGCCGGCCTCCGGGTACCCGCCGGGCTGCTGCGGCGGCTGGTAGCCAGCAGGCTGCAGCTGGGGCTGGGGGTATGGACTGGACGGGGACTGCGACATGATCTTGGTCAGCTCCTGCGAGAAATCTGGACCGTGATCGTATCGAGCCCCGAACCGGGCCCCCGCCAGCTGGTGCGGGCCCGGTCACCAGACTGTCACCTAGACACTCGGTTGAGCGTCGCACCCTTAGAGCCTGGCGGCGGTGCTGCTCGTGGCCTGGCGTCGCGGTGGCTGGCGTCGGCGGACGGTGGCCGCGGGGGCGGTGGGAGCTGTGCTGGTCACCGGGTACGAGGTCGTCCGGATTGTCGACATCTGGCTCGCCGTCGGAGCCGCCCGCCGGCAGTACCCGACCGGGGCTGACTCGGCTGACTCGGTGATCGCCGTGAGCCTGGCTATGCTGCCGCCGCTGGCGCTCGGGTTGGCGGCGCTGGCGCTCGCCGCGACACTCGCCGGGCACCGTCGGCTGCTCGCCTTGGCCGGCGCGGCGCTGCTCGCCGTGGCCGCGCTGCCGCACTTGGACGCGAGCATCGGCGTGGTGCCGCTGCCCCTGTACGCGGGCGACCGTACCGCCTTGTTTGCTTGGCAGGCTGTCTTGCCGTCACTGTCGATGCCGCAGCCCGTCCCGGCATTCACCGCTCTGGTGGAGCTGGCCGCGTACCTGCTGCTCGTCCCGGGCCTGACCGGTTCCCGCCGCCCCGCAGGCGCCGCGGCGGCCGAGGCCGGCCAAGCGTGAGCGGTGTGGGCTTGGAACTCAAGGGCGACCTCACCACATGGACCCGTCATGGAGATTGCTAGGCGTGCGAGCGGGTTCGCGGCGGCGACGTTGTTAGGAGTAGATGGGGGGTGGCGCGCTCGGGCCACCCCCCGCGGTGTGGGGTTCAGAACAGTTTGTTGAACGTGGTCCAGCCGGAGCCGATTTTGGTCTCGCCGTTGCCGTTGGTGAAGAGGTTGGTGCTGTTGCCGGTGCCGTAGTAGATGTGCAGGTCGCCGGTGGACTTGACGCCGAGTAGGTCGTTCTTTCCGTCGTCGTTGAAGTCGCCGGGGCTGAACAGGGCTGCGCTGTAGGTGTTCCAGCCGGTGCCGGCCGAGGTGCCGTTGTAGTTCCCGCAGATGGCGAGGTTGGGGAGTCGGTTGTCGGGGTAGTCCATCCACCAGGCGGGCATCCAGCCGGTCTGGCCGTTGGAGCTGATGCCGTAGACCCAGTAGGGGTTGCCGCTGATGGTTTGGCCGGTGCGCTGGCAGATCGGGGTGAACATCGAGCCGGTGTTCAGGGTGTCGATCGTGGTTGCGCAGTTGGTGGTGCTGGGTGAGGCTTCGCAGGTCGCGTTGGTTGCGGCGACGTTCACACCGTCGGTCCACACGGTGTAGGTGGTCTGGGCGGGCCGCGTGCAGTTGGGCACGTCGGGAAGTTGGGGGTCGGTGTAGTCGACGTAGTAGCCGACGAACCATCCGGTCTTGCCTCGCGGCGTTGTGCCGTAGACCCAGTAGGGGTTGCCGCCGATGGACTCGCCGGCCTTTTGGCAGATGGGCAGGATGAGGTCGCCGGGATTGAGGGTGTCGATGACGGTGGGGCAGTTGGCGACTGACGGGGAGGCGTCGCAGGTGGTGTTCGCCGCCCGCACGTTTACGCCGGTCTGCCAGATGCCGTACTTGACGCCGCCTGGGCTGCGGAAGCCGGCCTTGCCGTTACCTCGGAAGAGGGTGAGCTCGCCGGTGGACTTGCGGGCGAAGAGGTCGGGCTTGCCGTCGCCGTCGACGTCGCCGGGGGCGACGAGGGCGTCGTAGCCTTGCCAGATGCCCCAGCCGAGACGGATGGGGGCGGCGTCGTCGGCCCATCCGCCGAAGCCGTTGCCGCGGTGCAGCACGATCTCGCCGGTGGTTTTCCTGGCAATCAGGTCGGGGTAGGTGTCGCCGTCCCAGTCGCCGGGGGCGACGACGAGGTTGTACTGGTTCCAGCCGGTGGTCTTGATCGGGTTGTCGTTGGCGTCCCAGTCGATGATGACGTCGTTGGCGTCGGGCAGGAAGCTGCCGGCGCCGGTGCCGGAGAAGTAGACGAGGTCGCCGTCGGCTTCGACCGCGACGAGGTCGGTCCAGCCGTCGCCGTCCCAGTCGCCGGGACGGACGACGTGGAGCCAGCCCTGCCGGTTGCTGTCGATTTTCAGTGAGCAGCTGCCGCCGTCGAGGAATCCGCCCGTGCCGTCGCCCAGGTACAGGCATAGGTCTCCGGCCGCGGTGCGGCCGATGATGTCGCCGTGGTTGTCGGTGTTGAGGTCGTTACGTCCGACCGGTGGGCCGACGGGTGCGGTGGCGAAGAAGGAGTAGTCGCTGTCGATGGTGGCGGAGGGGTTGACGCCGTCCCAGGTCTTGATGGCGACGTATCCGGGGCCGCTGTGGGTCGGGGTCATGGTGAGCGTGGCGGTGCCGCCGGGAGTGTTCGCGGCGACGTAACGGGTGGGAGTGTCGGTGTCGAGGCCGACGTAGAACCCGATGACGTCTGTGTTGCCCTTGGCGTTCAGAGTGAACTGGCCGGGGGTGCCAGCGGGCACGGTGCTCACGATGGTGCCTTCGGGATCCTGTGCCGGGTACTGGGTGGACGTGACGTCGACGTCGGCGCTGGGCAGCGTCCGGTCGACCTTGAAGGAGCAGGTCGTGCTGTAGCCGGAGCCGGCGCCGTCGCTGTCTTTGGTGCGGACCTTCCAGTTGTAGGTCGTGCCGTCGACCAGTCCGCTCTTGACGAAGACCGTGCTGGCCTGGATTCCGCTGGAGACGGTCACGTTCCGTACCGTGGTTGCGCCGCCGGTGGGCCAGAAGCTGAACTCGGCGATGACGTTGCCGCCGTCGGCGTCGCTGGGCACCGCGCGCAGCGTGACGTCTGTGTTGCCGATCTTACCGCCGGTGCAGGAGGTCCCCGGGCTGGTGCTGAGGTTCGTCGGGACCGACGGCGTCGAGTTGTACTCGATGCTCAGCGTCGGGTTGTTGCGGAACTTCTTCCACGCGAAGGTGTCTGTTTCGCTGGTGGCCCGCAGCCCCAGCGTCACATCGCCGGCGCCTGCCGCCGCCGACGTGCGCACGCCGGCGGTGGCGTCGAAGTCGACTCCGCCGTCGGGGCACGAGGAGCTGTAGCCTTTGGCGACGTTGACAGTGGCGAGCTTGGCGATCCAGCTGGGCTGGCTGTTCCAGGTGGTGGAAGAGCTGATCGCGCCGGTGCGCCACAGCTCGACGGAGCGGGCGCTGCAGGACCAGGAGTGCGTTTCGTGTGCCTGGAAGGTCGCCCGGATGATGTTCTTGCCCTTGACCCGGCTGGTGTCCATGCGGAAGAAGGACCGGTTGGTCAGGTTGTCCTCGTCTGAGTGTCCGACCCGGGCGATGTCGGTGGAGTTCCAGTACTTCGAGGTGGGGAAGCTCTTCCAGACGGATGTCCACGCCAGCCGGCTGCCGGCGACCAACGTGGGGTCGAGGTAGACCGGGTACTTGGTGCTGGCGGAGGTGAGCATCTCCTGATCGGGAGTGATGGACAAGGTTCCGTCGTGAACGGTGGGCGTCATGATCGCCTGCTTTGCGCCCTGATTGCTCTGGAACGCGCGCGCACCGGCGGTGAGATCCGGGTCGGGGGTGCCTGCGCTGTCCCACATCCGCGGCGTCGGGGCGACAAAGACCTCCCGGCCGTCGCTGTCGAGGGCTTTGATGTTGCCGGCGCTGTCAGTGGTGACGCTCAGTCCCTTGCCGCTCAGCGCGAAGTCCGTGGTGGCGAGCTCCGGGTTGGCGGCCGCCTCCGGCGTGTGGACGACGAAGACCTCGGAGAAGCCCTCGACGTCGGCCTTGACGACCAGATCGACGTCGGGCAGCACGTTGCGGTAGGTCGCGGTGTCCCCGTCAAGGGTGGGGCGAGGCAGTGGCTGCTTCCAGCCGAGAGCCAACTCCTTCCCCTCCTGATCGAGCCGCACGAGGACGCTGTCCCCACCGCCTGAGAAGCTCAGTCCGACTTTGGTGTTGCGGGGCGCGACACGACCTGCGGTGTCGAAGTCCAGCGTGGTGTCGACCGCGGTCCATCGGCCGTTCCGTTTGACCCGGACCGGCCGCACTCGCTGCTCCAGCGTGAACGTGCCGCCCGGGTTCGCGAAGACCTGCTGGGTTTCGGTGGTGAGACCGTCCACCTCGATGCGCTCGCCCGATTGGCGGGCGGCCGCCATCGCCTCCGCCTCGGTCGTGTACCACGCCTCATCACCGGCAAGTGCGCCAGCTTGGCGGCTCGCGCCAGGTGGGGCGGCCGCCGCAGCGGGCGCCACGGCGGCGACTGCCAGCGCCGTCGTACCGGTGGTGAGCGCGGCCAGGAACCTCGACAGTGTGCGTCGACGCGACATAACACCCTCCCCTGGCCCGGGTGTTGCCGTCGGTGCCCGGGCGGTGACGCGAGAGTCAACCAGCCTCGGGATGCCCGCACAAGAGGCTCCGGCCCCTGACGGAAAGATCAAAAGGGACATTTGTCATCGATGTCGGCAAGATCCCTGCTGTGAAAAACATCGCTTGTCTGTGACGGCTCCATTGCCTACGGTAGCGATCAACTATCGGCCTGGATCAATGGTCGCTACGTTCATGGGAGGCTGTCGTGGCCAGGGGGCACTTCATGCTGCGCGCACGTCGGCGGAGTCCACTGCTCAACACCCGCCGTATGGGTTGGCTAGCTGGCGCGCTGAGCATGGTCATGGTCGCGAGCGTCCTGACGCCGGTGCAGGCCAGCGCGGCGGCGCAGGTCGAGCTGCCCGCCTTGCAGAAGGAACGCTCGGTTTCCGGCCGTGCCCCGTCCACGCAGGCGCTGAAGCCACCCGCGCTGACGCGAAGCGCTCCGCTGGCCCGCCCGACCTGGCCGGCACCGGCGGCGGCCACGGTGGACCTCACCGCAGCACCCGGGGCCCGCCGTGCCGCGGAGGGCACGCCGGTGCGGGTCGGCGCGGTGGCCACGGCCGCGGCGAGGGGCGCGACGACTGCGGCAGCGACCCCGGCCGCGGTCCGGGTCGAGGTCAGGGACCGGGCGGCCACCGACCGCGCCGGGGTGCGGGGCCTGCTGTTCAGCGTGGCCAGCGGCGACGGCACCCCCGGCCGGGTGTCGGTCGAGGTCGACTATCACGACTTCCGCACCGCCTACGGCGCGGACTACGCCTCCCGCCTACGCCTGGTTCAGCTGCCCGCCTGCGCCCTGACCAGCCCAGGTAAGGCCGAATGCTCCCAGCCGACGGTTCTGCGCACCTACAACGACGTCAGCGCCTCCACCCTCACCGCCGAGGTGGATCTGGCGGGATCGTCAACCGGCGCTGGCGCTCACGCGGCCGCTGCGACACCGACCCTGCTCGCCGCCACCGCGGCGGCCTCCGGTCCGGGCGGCAGCTACGCGGCGACCAGCCTCAGCCCGAGCGGTACCTGGTCCGCCGGCGGATCGGCGGGCGACTTCTCCTGGTCCTACCCGATGGATGTGCCAGCGTCGCTGGGTGGTCCCACACCCTCCATCGGTCTGGGTTACTCCTCCAGCAGCGTTGACGGCCGGATGGTCTCGACCAACAACCAGCCGACCTGGGTAGGTGACGGGTGGGACTACTGGCCCGGCTTCGTCGAGCGGCGGTACAAGCCGTGCGCCGAGGATATGGGCGGCAACGCGGTCAACACGGTGAAGACCGGCGACCTCTGCTGGGCGTCCAACAACGTCACCCTCTCGCTGAACGGGCGCACCGCTGAGCTGGTGCGCGACGATGACACCGGCGCGTGGCGGATGGCCGAGGACGACGGGTCCCGCATCGAGGCGCTGTCCGGCGCGGCCAACGGCGACGACAACGGCGAGTACTGGCGGGTCACCACCACCGACGGCACCCAGTACTACTTCGGCCGTAACCGGCTGCCGAACTGGACCTCGGGCGACCCGGAGACGAAGTCCACCTGGACCGTGCCGGTGTTCGGCAACAACCCGGGTGAGCCCTGCGACAACAGCAACTTCGACGCCGCCTGGTGCCAGCAGGGCTGGCGGTGGAACCTCGACCACGTCGTGGACACCAACGGCAATTCGATGGCGTACTACTACACGCCGGAGAGCAACTACTACGGCCGCAACATCAAGACCACCGGCGTGCAGTACGAACGCGGCGGATACCTCAGCCGGATCGAGTACGGCCAGCGCAACGGCCAGGAATACGCCAAGGCAGCCCCCGCCCGGGTCGTCTTCGGTGCCAGCGAGCGGTGCCTGCCGGACGCGAACTTCGACTGCGCGCCGAGCAAGTTCACCACCGCCAACGCGAGCAGGTGGCCGGACACCCCGGTAGACCAGAACTGCGCCCAAGGCGAGGCGTGCACCGACCGCTTCTCGCCCACCTTCTGGACCCGGATGCGGCTCACCTCGATCACCACCCAGGCCCGCTCCGGCACCGCCTACCGCGACGTCAACACCTGGACCCTCACGCACGCCTTCCCACAGACCGCCGACGGCACCACCCCATCGCTGTGGCTGGCCTCGATCACCCACACCGGCAAGGTCGGCGGCAGCGCCAGCATGCCGGCAGTCACCTTCACCGGGCAGATGCAGCCCAACCGGGTAGACGGCCTGGACGGCGTGCCGGCGATCACCCGGCAGCGGATGGTCCGTATCGACACCGAGACCGGGTCGACCATCGGCATCGGCTACCTGCCCCGCGAATGCAGCCGCTTCACCCCCGTGGTGCTCCCGGCACCCAACGAGACCAACACCATGCGCTGCTACCCGGTCTACTGGCAACCCGAAGGTGAGACCGAGCCGATCCGAGACTGGTTCCACAAGTATGTGGTCAACCAGATCATCGAGCAGGACCGCCAGGGCGGCCAGCCACCCAAGGAGACGAACTACGAGTTCACCAGCCCGGCCTGGGGCTACGACGACAGCGAGTTCACCAAGGCCACGCAGCGCACCTGGAGCCAGTGGCACGGATACGCGAAGGTCCGCACCCGGGTGGGCAAGGCACCCGACAACATCTCCCTGACCGAGACCCGCTATTTCCAAGGTCTTGACGGCGACAAGACCTCCACCGGCACCCGCAGCGCCTCGGTCACCGACTCCGAGGGCGGCACCATCACCGACCTGCCCGAATACCAGGGCATGATCCGGGAAGCGATCTACTACTCCGCGGATGGCGGCGTCATCGAGTCGGCGACGCTGAACACGCCGTGGCGCAGCGCCGCCACCGCCACCCGTGCCCGCCCCGGCACCAGCGCCCTGAAGGCGTACGTCACGCAGACAGCCAAGGTGCGCTCCCGGACCAAGGTCGCCGACGGAACCTGGCGCCGCACCGAGGTCCAGCACAGCGTCGACGCCTACGGCATCCCCACCCAGACCAGCGACCTGGGCGACCTGTCCCGCAGCGACGACGACAGCTGCACCCGGCACGAGTACGCCCGAAACACCGGCGCCTGGATCATGACGACGGTCAAGCGGATCGAGAAGGTGGCGGTCGCCTGCACCGCCACCCCGTCCCGCCCCGCTGACGTCGTCTCCGAGACCCGGATGTACTACGACAACCTGGCCAACCTGGGCGACGCCCCGACCAAGGGCAACGTCACCACGGTCGAGGAACTGATGGAGTGGCCCACGGGCGGGCCCCGGTACAAGGTGACCGGCCGCTCGGTGTACGACACCTACGGCCGGGTCACCGAGTCGTACGACGTCTACGGCAACAAGACCAAGACCGACTACACGCCGGCGGCGGACGCGTTGGTCACCCAGGTCGACACGACCAACCCGAAGCTGCACAAGAGCACCCAGTACCTTGAACCGGCCTGGGGTGTCCCGGTCGCCCAGGTGGACCCCAACGGCGCCCGGACCGACCTGGCCTACGACCCGTTGGGACGGCTGACCAAGGTCTGGCTTCCCGGCCGCGACATGGCAACGTACCCGGACACCCCCAACAGCAAGTTCACCTACCAGGTGAACCCGACGGCACCGCTGAACACCTCACCGGTAGTGGTGACCACGCAGACGCTGAAGGAAGACGGCTCCTACCGCACCGGGTACGAGCTGTACGACGGCATGCTCCGGCTGCGGCAAACCCAGCAGCCCGGCAACGGCGGCGGCCGGATCCTGACCGACTTCTTCTACGACACCCGCGGCCTGACCTGGAAGAAACGCGCGGCCTACTACAACTCCTCACCGCCCTCGGGGACCCTGCTCGACGGCGTCGGCGACAACCTGGTCCCGAGCCAGATGGTCTACACGTTCGACGGCATGGGACGCCCGACCAACGAGGTCTTCGAAAGCTTCGGGGTGGAGAAGTGGCGCACGGTCACCACCTACCGTGGTGACCGGATCGACGTGGACCCGCCGAACGGCGGCACCGCCACCACCAACATCACCGACAGCGCCGGACGCCTCGTCGAACTGCGCCAGTACCAGGCACAGACCCCGACCGGCGCGTACGAGGCCACCACCTACACCTACGACCGGTTCGGCCGCCTCAGCGAGGTCAAGGACCCGACCGGCAACAAGTGGACCTACGGATACGACCTGCGGGGCCGGCAGACCAGCGCGAACGATCCCGACAAGGGCGCGCTGACCAGCACCTACGACGACGGCGACCGGCTGGTCTCCACCACCGACTCCCGGCAGCAGACCCTCACCCACAGCTACGACGAGCTCGGTCGACCGACCGCCCTCAGGCACGGCACCGCCACCGGCACCCTCGCCGCCCAATGGACCTACGACACCCTGAAGCTCGGCTTGCCGACCTCCTCGACCCGGTGGGTGGGCTCCAACGCCTACGTCAGCGAGGTCACCGGCTACAACGTCCGCAACCAGCCGACCGGCACGAAGTACACCATCCCCGCCAGCGAGGGTGCCCTCGCCGGCAGCTACAGCTTCGGCCAGAGCTACACCGACATCATCGGCCTGCCGAAGACCACCACCTACCCTCTCGCCGGCGGGCTGCCGGAAGAGCGGGTCACCATCGGCTACAACGGCCTGGACATGCCGGTCAGCGTCACCGGCCTGAGCAAGTACCTGCAGACCACCACCTACTCCGAATACGGCGAGCCGCTGCGCCTCACCATGGGCGCCATCGGCAAGGAGGTCTACCAGACCCTCAAGTACGAAGAAGGCACCCGCCGACTGTCCCAAATGATCATCGACCGGGCCATCGCACCGACCCGCCTGGACGACATCACCTACGACTACGACGCCATCGGCAACATCCTGAAGATCAAGGGCGTCGAGCAGGGCACCAACACCGACACCCAGTGCTTCTCCTACGACCACCTACGGCGGATGACACAGGCGTGGACCGCCACCGACGACTGCGCCGCGAAGACCCCCTCCAGCACGACAGTCGGCGGCCCCAACCCGTACTGGCACTCGTACACCTTCCACGACGGCACCAGCAACCGGAAGACCGAGGTCCAGCACGACCCGACCGGAAACGCGGCCAACGACGTCACCGCCACCTACTCCTACCCACCCGCCGGTGGTAGCCGGCCACACGCCCTGTCGTCGGTGACCACCGTCGGCCCGCCCACCAGCGGCCTGCCAGGCGGACAGCGCCTGGACGAATACGACTACGACAACACCGGCAACATGACCAGCCGCAAGATCGGCGGCACCGCGCAAACCCTGGACTGGGATGCCGAAGGGCACCTGGCCAAGGTGACCGAGGGCAGCAAGGTCACCGACTACGTCTACGACGCCGACGGCAACCGGCTGATCCGGCGCGACCCGACGACGGTCACCCTCTACCTCGGCTCCACCGAACTGACCCTCAACAAGTCCACCACCGCGGTCAGCGGCACCCGCTACTACGCCGGCGTCAGCGCTGTCCGTACCCCGTCGAACAAGGTCAACTTCCTGATCGGTGACCATCACGGCACCGCCCAGGAAAGCATCGACGCGTCCACCCTCGCCGCCACCCGACGTAAGTTCACCCCGTACGGTCAGGCCCGCGGCACCCAGCCGTCGGTCTGGCCCGGCGAGAGAGGCTTCGTCGGGGGCACCATCGACTCCTCGACCGGCCTGACGCACCTCGGTGCTCGGGAGTACGAGCCCGGCACCGGACGGTTCATCTCCGTCGACCCGATCGTCGACTTCACCGATCCCCAGCAGATGCAGGGGTACGCCTACGCCAACAACTCCCCGGTCAGCTTCTCCGACTCCACGGGCCTGAGGTTCTGCGCGAACGACAACTGCGTCGGCAACGGCGGCGGTGTCGCCGGCACCGGACCACGGCCGACACCGACGAAGACGACGCCGCCGGCGGGTGGCAGCAAGACGCCCAGCGGCCCCAGCGATCAAGAAGTGGCCAAGGCCAAGTCGGTCAAGGAAAAGAAGATCCTTGACATCGTCATCGAAGCCGGCGGGAAGATCCTCCTCGAGGTCCTCGGCGTCAACGACATTCGTGACTGCGTCATGAAGGGCGACATCGGCGCCTGCGCCATGGCAGTCGTTGGCGCCCTGCCCTGGGGCAAGATCTTCAAAGCCAAGCGCATCGGCGAAGCCATGTTCCGGGCCGGCAAAGCCGTCATGACCTGGTTCAAAGAGGTCAAATGGGCTCAGCGGGTCCTCGCTAAGGCCGACGAGGCAGCCGCCCTGATGGCCAGGGAGGCCGACGACGCCGCCGCAGTAGTGGCGAAACAGGCCGACGACGCGGCAGCGACCGCAGCCAAACAAGGAGACGACGTCGCCGAAGCCGCCGGCGACGTTTGCAAGATCGGCAACAGCTTCACCCCCGACACCCAAGTCATCATGGGCGACGGCTCCACCAAGGCCATCGAGGACATCCACCTCGGCGACGAGGTCCTCGCCACCGACCCCGAGACCGGCAACACCGAAACCCGCAAGGTCGTCGGCCTCATCGTCGGGGACGGCTACAAGAACCTCGTCGAGGTCACTGTCGACACCGACGGCGCCAAGGGCGACACCAGCGGAACGATCATCGCCACCGACGGGCACCCCTTCTGGGCCGAAGACCTGCACGACTGGGTCAAAGCCGCCGACCTCAAACCCGGCCAATGGCTACGCACCTCAGCCGGCACCCACGTCCAAGTCGAAGCCGTACGCGCCTTCACCCAGCAGCGCCGCGTCCACAACCTGACCATCGACGGCATCCACACGTACTATGTGGCAGCCGGCAACATTCCAGTGCTGGTCCACAACTGCAGCGATCAGGAGATTGCGGAGAAGGTGCATGCCGCATTTGGTGATAAATACGTCGAAGAAAACGTCCTCACGGTCGGAGTCGTAACGACTGCCGAAGGTCGATTTGCAGCCCAAGCAGGGCGTGCCTTCACTGAGGACCAGGTGAAGATCTTGGCATCCCACAACGTTACCCCTCTCCCGTTCCCTGGATCGAAGGTTCATGCGGAGAGGCAGCTTCTTAATGCGGTTCGCGACGGGGACCTCTTTAACCCTGGTCCGCTGACCCCGATCTCGCTGGGCACCTCAAGAGATATCTGCAAGAAGTCGTGTCAGCCCATGCTTGCGAAAGCGGGCTGGACGTTAACCGGCCTTCGGAGCGCTGTCAAGCTATGAGTACGGGGAGTGTCGAGCGCGAACTAGATAGGGTCGAGTCGATGCCTGCGATAGTGGCTTTCGCGCTCTGCTGTGGCGAGCGAGCGTTGCCAATCTGTCGAATTGGTGTTGATGATAGAGTCTTCGGCTCATTTCGGGAGGACCTAGACCGGTCCTGGGCTATAGGACCTGAGCTTTTGGCAGATGGCTCGAACGTGCTTGTTGGGGCCGGAGGGCGGATCCTGGGTGAACTGGAGGATGCAGACTTCGGTTCAAGTCATAATGCTGTATTCGATGCCATTACCGTTCTGGGGCACGCCGTCTGGTGCGCTGGAGAGTCGAGCATCGACGAGAGGCGCACAGAGGCGAAGCTTTCCGCCAAGGGAATGCTCCGCCTGTTGCAGGGTGTGTACTCATCGCAACACGGTATGTTTGATGGCTGGCGCGATCATGAGTCTGTTCGGCGTGAGCTGGAATCGCAGATGCGGGATCTTCGAACCTTGCTTGGTGGCACCGATGCGTCGGCCATCATGATCGCTCGTCAGCGAGCCGCCATGGAGGGGCAGCTTCTTGTCGATGGTGTTGTCGACCGCAACTGGTCCACCTCATTGCCATCGGAAGATTGGCCAACACTGTTCTGATCTCCCTCGTGGGGCACCCGACAGTTCGACAAAGAATGCACATATCGCGCCGGGCGCGTGACTCACAATCGAGGTAGCCCATGGGCTGGGTTGATGTGGCTTCCGCTAAGCGTGTGATGTCGGACTGGGCTCGAGCCTTTCCTGGGTTCAGTCAGCGACATCCCCCTGCGCCTCGTACGCCGTATCGGTCCAGTGCTTCAGGGTAATTGACCGTCGATGGCCAAATTGGCAAGCACAAGCTGGAGAAAGTGAAGAGTTGCCCGTTGTGACAGATTCAGAACCTCATAATGCAGCCTTGAACGGGTAGCCCACGTAGCGGATCTTTAAACCGGCCGCGTTTCCGGTTTGACCTGTGGCCGTGGGTGCTCCATGGGTGCTCGGATGTTCCTATGCCGGACGGACTGGCGACACGCTGCATGGATTCGCACCTCTGCCAGCCACTCATCGCGATGTCACCCAAGGTGGGCGCGGCGCGGACCAGCATGAACGCGGCCGGACGGCGCGCTCGGATTCCGGACGATGCGTGGACGAGTCGCCTTTGCCATGCTCTGTGTACTTTTAATCCATAGAATTTCTGCTGGCGCATAGACGAGATCAGAGATGAGATCAGGCGGTTGAGCAGCAGCGATGCCGCGCTTTGCAATCCACTGAGCCATTCCGCGCAACGTTCTGATCACCGCAGGTCATGCTCCAGAGACCCGGCCCGGGGCGGGCGTAGTATCAACCGGATATGAACACCGAACAGCTTGTAGCGGCCCTCCGGAGCGCCGGCGTTGACGAGGGTGCGTATCGCATCGACGGCCAGCCCTCAGCTAAGCCCATGGGGGAAGGGGCTCTCGGCCTGAAGCGGGAGTCCGGCGGTCGCTGGGTCGCGGGCGGCCTGGAACGAGGCACGTTCACGCCCGAGCGTCACTTCGCCACCGAGGATGAGGCGTGTCAGTTCATGTACGAAAACCTGACGACCCCGCAGAAGACAGTTCAGCTCTCACCGGCCGAATACCAGGCATCGCTCGACTTCACGGCCAAGCGGATCGCGGAGATCGAGCGCATGCTGGCTGAACGTAAACGAGACAAGCCGACCCCTTAAGGGGTGTTGGTAAGAACGGCGTCACCAGGGGCCAAATAGTTGATCTTCACGCGCGGCCATGAGCATGCGGTGGTCGGTGAGCTGCTGTCCCGTTAGGGGATCCTCCACCGGGCTGCTTCGGGCCGCCCGGTGGTAGAAGCGCGGTGGAGCAAGTCTTCGAGCTAGCTTTCCGGGGACCAGACAGAGGGTTGCCTGCCTCATCGCGCCTGGCCGGTCGTGAACTGGATGGCCGTGAGGATGAGCAGCATGGTGCCGGCGAAGCTGCCACCGCCGGTCAGGACGGCGGTAGGTGGGTTGAGGCCGCCCGCCCAAGCGAGGAGGCCGGCGGCCGCGCCGACGAGGCCGGCAGTTAGGTCGGGTCGCCCGGGGGGATTTCACCCCCGGGCTCCCACAGAACCGTGCGTAACAGTCTCCCGTTACACGGCTCTTGTCATCCTGATCACCAGAAGCGCGGTGTCCATGCCCAGTGGGCGAAGAGCCTCGGGTACTGGCGGGTGATGCGTTGCCAGCACTGTTGGGCCTTCCTGAACGGCCGCAGTCGTTTGTACTTCTTGCGGATCCAGCGCACCAGGTAGGCGTTGATGCGTTCCAGGAGGGGCAGCAGCGCGGAGCGGTAGTACGCCCCGTAGTACTGCAGCCAGCCGCGGACGATCGGATTGATCTTTCGTGCGAGCTCGGCGAAGGTGTGGCCGATGCGCAGGTGGATCCGCCAGGAGCGGACTTGCCTACTGTCTTCTTCAGGGCTTCCTTGCTGATCGCGGGCAGGAAATTGGTGAAGTTCTTCCCCTTCCTGCTGCGCGCCTTGCGGGCTTGGAACGTGAACCCCAAGAAGGTGAACGACGTGTGCTCGTACGAGCCGCGCCGGTTGCCGTCCTTGCAGTACACGATCTTGGTCTTGTCGGGATGCAGCCGCAGCCCGACCTCGTCCATCCTGTCCCCAAGCGCCGCCAGTACCTGGCGGGCCTGGCGCTCGCTGACGCAGTGCACGACCGCGTCGTCGGCATAGCGTTCGAACTGCACGTCCGGAAAGTTCCGGGCTAGCCAGGTGTCGAACGCGTAGTGCATGAACAGGTTCGCCAGCACGGGCGAGACCGCGGAACCCTGCGGGGTCCCCCGGTCCCGCTCCTTCAAGGTTCCGTCGGGCAGTTGCAGCGGCGCCTGGAGCCACCGCTTGACATACAACGTCACCCAGACGGCGTCGGTGTGAGCCTGGACAGCCTTGACGATGAGGTCCCACCGGACGCTGTCGAAGAACTTTTGAATGTCAAGATCGATCACCCAGTCTTTCTTCCAACACCGTTGCCGGCAACGCTGGACCGCATCCAGAGCCAATGCCATTAAGTTAAGGCGTCTGGGCAGGCCAGCTTGGGTATGGCGGGTCGGTTGTGGCGGGTGATCTTGTCGGTGGGTCGTTTGACG
>NZ_JBIWJO010000019.1:0-84684 GCF_044765245.1 Micromonospora sp. NPDC093277 | reverse complement strand
GACACCGACACCGCCAGCACGCACAGCCCGGCCAGCACCACCGACAGCACCCACACCGCCACCACCACCGACAGCACGCGCACCGCCGCCGACAATGTCGACAGCGCGCGCACCGCCGCCGCCCACCCGGCCGCCGAGAGTGGACACCTCGCGGCCGCCAGCGCCGACGGCACGCACACCACCACCGACGGCAGCGCGTACACCCTGGCCGGCGCCACCACCGACGGCGGTCGCACCGCCGCGAACGTGCCGTCGACGGACGACCACGCCGCACCGGCAACGCGACCGGCGGTAACGGTCTTCCCCACACCGACGGCCGAACGGATCGTCAGCTTCCTGAACGCCGGCGGAAGTACCTGGACACCCCTGGTCATCGGCGGCACCGGGCCGAACCCGAGCACGGCCGCCCCGGTGCCACAGCTCGTACACATGATCTGGACCGCCACCACCACACCCGGCCCGGAGGTGCTCGCCAACGTCCACGCCTGGGCGGACCACGTCACCGAGCATGGATGGCGCCTGCAGGTCTGGGCCGACGGTCCGGCCGCTGCGGTGCTGGCAGAGTCCGGAGTTCAGGTGGATCCGCTGAGCTCGCTCCACGCGGGCGGCGGACAGGACGGCGTGGCGGCGCGGTTGGCGCGTACGGAGGTCCCGTCGGACCTGGTCGCGCAGGCGGCCCGATGGGAGGCCCTGCACACACACGGCGGCCTGGTCGTGGACATCGACCTGCCTCCCGCCCCAGCAGCACTGCCGGCCGAGCCGGTGTCGATGGACAGCGGACCGCGCACGGTGCCCTACCTGAGTCCCGCGCACCAGGCAATCGGCGGCCCGGCCGGGGAACCCTCGGCCGACGACCTTCGGGGCCGGGTCCGGGCCGCCGTGACGGTCACGCCGGGCTCGGGGCCGGTCGCTGCGCCGGCCGGTTCGGTGTTCGCCCGCGACGTGCTGCACCGCATCTCGGATGCGGTGGCCGGCGGCGCGCGGCCAGCGCCGGGCGAGCCGGTCACCGAGGTGCTACGCGAGTACGCAGGTCGCAACGGCTCGCCGACCTGGGTGTTCCGGCCCGACCTGGTGCGCACGTTCGAGCCGGCCCATCCGCTGCTCCTGGTCGCCGACCAGGTCCCACCGCAGGCCGGCGTGGGGCGCGGCGCCGCCGAGCACGAGAATCTGGCCCGGTTCGCCGCGTACGCCGTGGACGAGGCCCATCGACGCGCCGAGGGCGGCCTCGCTCCGCTCACCGTGCAGGTCACCCCGCAGGCGACGCCGCTCGTGTCCCGCACCGCTGCCCCGACAGGTAACCGGGAACGTGCGCGGCGGCGGTACCGCACCAAGCGCGACGCCCGGCGCCTCGACGCCGACCTGTCCCGGCTGCTCGCCCACTACAGCGAGGCCGGAGCGGAGCAGACCGGCGAGGTGCGGCTGAGGCAGGATCCGGTGCCGCGTCCTCGACGACGCTACGCCGACGGTCCGCGACGGGTCGGGCGCAGCGAGCGGTGGACGCGCCCGGGTGTCGCGACCGTGGAATTGGTCGAGAGCGGGCGGCCGGCGGTGCGACCGCCCGGCGCGGCGGCGCTCGACGCGGCGACGGCGGCGTTGCGGCTGATCGCGAAGCCGGACGCCGCACCGCCCGACATAGCACGGCTGGCGTCGTGGGTGGCCGAGGTCGAGGCGCACCCGGGCACCGAGCGCGAGGCGTCGCCGACCGACTGCGTGCCGCGGGCACTGGGCGCGTTCCTGGCCCGCTACGGGCACCTCGGCAGCGGTGTACGCAGCGACGATGTCATCGGCGCCCGCGACCCGGACGGGCTGGCGGCGATGCTGGCAGGTGTGCTCACCCCGACCACGGACGCCCGTGCCGTCGTCGACTGGGTGACGGCCCGGCCCGGCTCGGCCGCGCTGGTGGCGGTGCGTCCCCCGAACCGGGCGGCCCACGTGTTCTGGATCGTCTCCGACGGCCGCACCACGCCGGCCACACCCCGGTGGGTGGACACCCAGGCGCCGGGCCTGTTCGCGGCCCGCGCCCGGGCCGACGACGCCTGGGGCCGGCTGCTGTCCCTGCCCGGCACCCGGGTCGCGTTCCACGATCCCACCGGCCGTCCCGCCCCCGATCCCCCGACCGCCCCCGCGTCCCGCACGGTCGAGGCGCTCCTGGACCCGACCGGCTCGCGTCGGGCCGGCGCTCTCCCGGCACGCACCGGAGCCGAGCGCACCTCAGCCCCGGCCGCCACCACCGCGCCGCCGGATCAGGCCGCGCCCGCGCCGGTCCCATCGGTGCAGGTGCCTCCGCCGGGCGCGCCGGCACAGGTGCCTCAGGACACCCAGCAGTGGTCCGAGCGGGTGCTGTTGACCGGCGACGGGTTTCGGCTGGAGGTTGCTCAGCGGCCGGTCTACCTGGGAGCGGACGGAGGCTCCTACGGCTCCCCGCAGCTCGCGCCGACGGCCGCCGCCGGCGGCAGGTGGGTCGACCGGCTCGTCGTCGACGTCGTGCCATCGACGATCGAGATCGGCTCGGTCGAGGCCGACGTTCTCTCGTCGTACTGGTGGTCGGAGGTGCTGGAACCGGTCTGGTCGCGGTTGACGGGCACCGCGTCGGCCACGGTCGCAAACCCGGCCGACGGCCGAGAGCCGCAGGTCAACCTGGCTGAGGCGTTTCCCGCAACCGAGGGCTTCCAGCACGACCCGACGGCCCAACATGCGCGCGTCGGTGTGTCGGCGGCACTGCCGCCACGGATCCGGTACTCGATGACCGTGCCGGTGCGAGGGATCCATGACCTGTTGCGGTGGTTGACGCTCAACGAGCGGTTGGATCACCTGTCGCCCGGCCACAGGCTGCTGCACCGCGGGTTGTATTTCGGTGACCTGCTGGCGAACCAGTATCTGCGGTGGGCCGGCGCGGACGCCCGACTGCCGGGCCTGCTGCCGTGGTACCTCGTTCTTGACACGGTCGCCAACCTGCGCGGCTTCGGCGCCCTGCTCTTCCTGCACGCGTCGGCGGCGTACCCGTCCGGCGACGGGCCGGCGTCGCGCCCACCGGTGGTGGCCCGGGAGTCCCTGGCGACCCTGCATGCCCGCCTGGGCAGGGCCCCGCAGCACTTCCTGCGCACCTACCCGAACGAGATCCGGCAAGCGTTCCTCGACGTGCATCGCGGCGCCACCGGGGACAGGAACGCCCCGTGGGGACAGCCCGCCTCCGACGCCCCGCAGTGGGTGGTCGCGGCGCTGCAGACGCCGGCGACCGGTGAGCCGGGCCGTACGGTGGGTGACCTGCTGGCCGAGGAACTGAATCCGCCAGGGCCGGTCGCGGCGGACGGGTTGCCGACGAGTGCCGGTGTGCCGGTCATCTCGCTGGAGATCACCGGCTTCCGGGCACACGTCCGGGCATCGACGCAGCAGCGCGGCGGGCACCTGCGGGAACTGATCCGCCACGTCGACGGACTTCACGCGCAGTCGATCCCCGCGCAACCATTTGTGGATCAAACCTTGGCCAGTTCCCTGGCCGATCACGACCTGATCCGCCGGCTGGCCGGGATCTTCCAGATCGGCGCCCTCCTGCTCCTCAAGCACCCCCGGGACGCGCAGAATCCGCTGCCCCTCACCTTCGACCAGCTGACCCGGTTGGCGGAGCTGGGCGGACGGTTCGTCCTGCTGGACAACGGGGGGCTCACCGCGCGGCAGCTGCGGGACACGCTGTGGGGGATCTCCGACAGCGTCGCGCGGCTGGCGGCGCTTCCGGCGATCCCGGCCGGCCTGGCACGGCACCTGACCGACAGCCTGTCCAAAGTGACGGCCTGGCTCGGAGAGCAGTGGCCGCGGACACCTACCGAGCCGCCGATGGGACTGTCGGGCGTGCTGCCACGCGACGACCTTGAGACGGTGTTCCTGCGGGTGCAGGGCGGCATCGTGGACCAGCGGCCGCTGGCCGGGATCGCCGGCGGCCGGTCCCCGCTACGGCTGGTGCCCGTCGGTGAGGAGTCGCCGACGCTGGCACGGTGGTTGCGTAGCGAGCTGGCCGACTCCACACGGCCCGTGTTCCTGCCCGAGCCGGGAAGCTCGGTGGTGCCGTACCAGGGCGATCTCGCCGTGATACGTGCCGATGGTGCCCCCGGTGAGTGGATCCGGGTGGACGGAGCGGCGAGCGTGCCGGCGCCGGGAGACTACCGGACCGCCCCGGGTGGGTTGTTGGTACGGGACGCCAGCGACGACTCGGCGACGTCCACCGGGCAGGTGACCGCTGGCCGGGCAGCGCCGGAGGGGCCAGAGACACTGCGGCCCCCGACACCGGGCCTGCGGCCGATCGACGCCGCGGGTCTCCCGTTGCCCGCACTCCGCTACGTCCCGGACGACCCGAATGTGCTGAACGCCAGGCAGGTCGACGCACTGATCCGAACCCGGCGGTACGCCCGGTGGACGGAACCGGACGGAGACTGCTGGTTCACCTCGATCCTGACCGCCGCGCGCGACGTCGACCAGCCCACACCGGCGGTGGCGCGTCTCGCCGCGCTCAACCCGGCCCAGCTGCGCGGGAGGCTGTCGGAGGCGATCGACCGCAACCCGGAGGTTGACGCCCAACTGCGCGGCATGACGGCGGATCAGGCTGACTACGACCGGTTCCGGGCCGAGCTGCTCACGCCCGGGCAGTGGGCACACCCACTGTTCGACTCGCTGTTCACCGTGGCGCCGCGGCTGCTCCACGTCGACGTGCTCGTCCACCGGCCGTGGACGCAGGCCGAGGTGCCCACGGACCCGAACGTGCTCCAGATCGTGCAGACCCGCAATCACTACCTGCCGGCCTTGCGGGCCGACCGCACTGGAGTGGACCGGCATTTCAGGGCGGACCCCGTTGCCGACACGATGCTGGCCACGCTGCGGTCGTCCACCCAGCCGGGCGCGGTCCTGCACGGCGACGGACTGCTCGGCCCGGACGTCTTCGGGCTCCGTCGACCCCGGCCGTCCCCGTTCCCGAGCCTGAACCACCGCTCGCTGGCCACCGCCCAACTGGTGCCGATGTTGCGCCTGCTCGACCTCGCGGCCGACGTGACGCCCCAGGACGGGCAGTTGACCAGGCAGCAGATACCCCGTGACGAGCGAAGCTGGTTGTACCGCCGCCGCGATGACAACCAGCGCGCCTGGGCGCTCCGGCCAGAGCTGGTCGCCGCCGACCTGCGGCGGCTCCCCGAGCAGACCGAGATGCCGCTGCTCGTGCACAGCATCTGGTTCGGCAGCCCCCTGACCGCAGAGAACCGGACCACCGCACAGATCCGGGACCTGCTCGCGCGGGTCGGTCGGGAGTCGGAGCACCGCTACCAGGTGGTGCTCTGGACCGACGTGCAGCGCAGTGACATCGCGCTGGCCACGGCCGGGGTGCCGCCGCCGGGGCAGCCCGACCCGGCGGCGGGGTTACGCCAGATGCACGACTGGGCCAGGCGCAATCGCGTCCTGCTGATCAACGTGCACGAGGTCTACCACGCCGGCGTTGAGTTCCCCCTTCGCGGCCCGTTCCTGCTGGAACTCAACCGGCTGACCGGAAAGGGATTCGCTGCGGCCAGCGACATCGTGCGGCAAGCCATCATGTTCGACTTCGGCGGTGTGTACACCGACGGCGACAACCCCTTCCGCGGGGAGGCAGCGGTGGAATACGACATTCGTGTGGCCCTGAGTGACCGCGGCTTCGCCGCCCACCTGGAGGGGGCGCAGGTCAACAACTCGGCTTCCGTCGCCGTACGGGGGCACCCGCTGGTAGCGGCCCTGCTACGGCGTCTCGGGGACAACTACACACAGTCCCAGCGCGACCTCATCCCGGAGCGGCCCCCGGGCCGCGCCGGCAACGCCCCGTTCGCCACCACGTTGCGCCATCGGCGGCACTCGGTCATGTACCGGACCGGTCCGGCGAATCTGACCTTCATCCGGCGGTGGGGCGGGCACCTGCAAGCAGAGGATCTACCGGCAGTCACCGGTTTCGAGTTCGGACAAGCGAACAGTTGGATGCCGGGCGACGACCCGCTCGCTTCGACACAGGACTGGGACAGCGGGCACCTGCCGTTCGTGCTCCGCGCGGTCGTGACCGCGCTCGTCCGGGACCTGCACAACCAAGACGGCGACCTGCACCTGACGCTGGTCGCACCGCTGGTCAACGGAATGCCCGACCCGCACGCCGGGTGGCGGGCGGTGCTCGCGTACCTCCTGGAGGAGCCCCGGCTGCGCTCGCTGATCCGCCGCGTCACCGACCGGGTGCTGCTGGACGGCGACGGGCCGCACGGCACCCGGACGCGCCGGGTCGACCTGCCGGATGACGTGGCCGGGCACCTCGGCCTAGCCGAGCCCGCCGACGGGAGCGACCCGGAAGGCATCTGGTGGCTGGCCGAACTGGTCCGTCCGGTCCGGCTGCCGTCCACCGCGCCGGGCGGCCACGGGGCGCCGCCCGGGGTCGCCGCAGGCTCGGATCCACGAACGGTTGCCGCGCTCCGCACCGACCTGCGTACCGAGTTCCTCGATCTCCCCGGCGGCCGGCCGGACCTGCGACCGCTGGCCGCGCTGCACCCCACCGGCCGGCCGGTGCGTCTGGTACCGGCCGGCGCGGCGGTCTTCACCGAGGCGACCCTGGACGTCCTACGCGGGGCGCTCGGCCGGCTGAACCGCACCGTATTCGTCCCGGTGGCCGGCAGCCGGGTCCGGCCGTACCGATTCGACCTCGTCGCCGACGGTGGCTGGCGGGTGTTGGACCCGCGCATGCCAGACCTCGGCTACGGCACCCGTGACAGGCGACTGGCCCGGGACCTGACCGGCGTCGAGCCGACCGCGGGCGAGATGGTCGCGTGGGTGGCCGGACGCGCGCTGCTGGACGTGTCGATGGAGCCGCAGCCGGGGGACATCGACCGCGGCTTCGGGTTGGCCCTCTCGTTCGCTGTTCCCGCCGCCGACCGGACCGCGATCATCCTCCACGACCTGCGTCGGCTCCGGCTGAGCACCCAACGCTCCCTGCGGGACATACCCGATCCGCGGCTCGCCGGCGCAGGCGGCTGGCGGCTCACGGTGAGCCCACGCGACCAACGGCAGGCCATTGTCGTCTCACCGCTGCTGGACGGCCTGGACGAGCGGCAGCTCGCGCTGGTGCTCGCCAGCGTTCAGCGTGCCGGTGGGGTACCCGAGATGGGCGGCCTGCAAATTCGGGTGGCCGCTCACGACTTCGTCCTACAAAGCGACGACGACTACCACGCGATCATGGCTCGACTCAACGACCTGCTGACTAGCCATCAGGATGCGTTGATCCGGCTCGCGGCGCCGGCGATCGGCGGCCGATACCACTTCGGCGCCGCCGTCGGCCCGGCGGCGCGGGATGGCAGGTACGCGTCCGCGCGGGTCAACGCCAACGCGACCGAGACCAGAGAGCCGTTCGTCGGCTTCTCGTTCTGGGACGCGGAGCTGGATCTGGGCGTGCTGCAGGCCCGCATCCAACTGACCCGTGCGCTCGTCGAGGCCATCACCGACCGCGACCGCGCCCCGGCCCCGGCCCAACTGGTGGGGCAGCACTACTCCGCCCGGCACCGCGACCCAGGGGCCGCCGACCTCGACCGCCTGCTCGCGCTCTTCCCGGCGAACGCCGAATTCGCCCGGGCCCAGGTCGGACAGCTCTGGGCACGAACTTCATGGCAGCCACCGGTCGTGGCCGGGGTGACCGGGGCGGGGCACACGCTGTGGATCGGTCCGGCCCGGACCGGCGCGGTGTGGGACGGATACGACGCGGCCGCCGCCGGCCACACCGGCACCTTCGTCGTGCTGGCACCGCCGGGTATCTGGGCGACCTTGAACAACACCACCCACCTGCCCGCCACCACCCAGGACCAGCGCCACGCGCTGGCCGCGCTGGTGGCCGCCCTCGGCGTCGCCGCGGACACCGTGGTGCTCGTGCTGGACCCGACTCTCGGCGACACCGGTGTCTGGACGCTTCGGCCGGCCCGGGCACAGGGCGCGTTCGAACTCACCCTGACGGCCGACGGGCTGCACTCCACCCACGGCTGGGAACTCGTGCCACCCGGCGCGGCCGGTATCGCCCTCGGGATCCAGCTACTCGACGCGGCGGCGCTGCGGCGGGTACTGGAACACGCCAACCGCGTCCGGTGACGCCCGCGCCTGGCCGGCGAGGTCGCACACATCGGCCTCGTGGAGGGTGAACTGATGCACCACCAGATCCTGGCTCGGAACTCCAGTCGGCGGACGGCACCGGTCAGGCCGGCGCGGCGATCAGGGTGCGTACCGGGTGCGCAGTTCGCCCTCGTCCCAGCCGGCACGGTGGGCGCCGGCCTGGTAGGCGCTCTCCAGGAACTCGAGGACGGTCGCGCGCGGGTCGGCGGCGGCGCGGGCGTCGTCGTACGTCAGCAGCGCGAGGTGCGCGCCCCGGCTCTCGATCCAGCGGGCCTGCGCGGGTCGCAGCGGTTCCTCGGTGAGACCGTCGGGCTCGGGCGCGGTGTACGAGTAGAAGGCCGGCTCGGAGACGTTCTCGTCGCCGAACCAGAAGCCGGAGCTGATCACCTCGTGCGAGTACGCCTCCCGGGTCACCGGGTCGACGGTGTCCGGCTGCGGCACCCGCCGGTCGGAGAAGCGGGTGACCGCGATGTCGAAGGTGTGCCAGAAGTGGTGCACCGGGCTGGTCTTGGCGCTGCACCGGGCGGCGTAGTCCTCCAGCACCAGCCCGACCTGGCTGAGCACCTGCCAGTACCGGTTGACCCAGTACGGGTCGTACGCGGCGTGCGTGGTGTCCTCGGCGAACGGTAGGTCGTCGGTCAGGTCGTAGGGCCGGGCCGTGATCTGGACGCTGATGCCGAGGTGCGAGAGCGCGCTGAACAGTCGCTCGTGGAACGCCGCGACGGAGAGGCCGGGCAGCGGGAAGGAGACCGTCCGCCCGGCCAGGGTGTTGATGACCAGCCGGTGGTCGACGAAGTCGAAGTCGATGGCGAACATCACCTCCCGGCCCATGGGCCGGGAGGTGATGCCGCGGCCGGTCAGGTGGAACGGCACGTGCCACCAGTGATTGCGCGGCGGCGCCTGGTCCAGGCGGATCTTGCCGACGATCTGCGCGAACCGGTGGACGGTCTCCTTGGAGTCCGCCCAGGCGGCAAGCGGGATCGGCGGGAACAACTCGGTCATCCGGACTCCTCCGACAGTGGTGCCGCGCATCATTCGGGCCTCTGTCGGCATCCTTCCCGATCCGCTGGCCGTGCGGGCGCCAACCTCGCGCCTTCACGAGGCGAGCAGCCGGCGGCGGGTCAGTGGTGACGGCCTCGACTCCTGGCCATACCGGCCGCGTCGGCGGTGTGCGAGCCGTGGAACGGCGTGCTGACACCGTCGTAGCGGAGCTGCAGCATCATGCCCTGCTCCGCGTGGGGCAGGTTGTGGCAGTGGTTCATCCAGATCCCGGGATTCGTGGCCTTGAACCCGACCTCCCACACCTCCCCCGGCCGGACGTCGAACGTGTCCAGCCACAACGGGCTTCCGGACGACGGCGTGCCGTTCCTGGACAGGACCAGCACGGCATGGCCGTGCAGGTGCCAGGGGTGGGTTTCCAGGCTCCGGTTGACCACGGTGAACCGGACGAGGTCACCCTCGGCAACGAGCTGATCCGGGATCGACGGGTGACCCCGGCCGTTGACCGTCTGCGCGTACGCCGGGCGGCTGTTGACCAGGGCCACGCCACGATCCAGCACCATGGTGAAGTGCCGGTCGGCCCGGCTGCCGGCGTCGAACGGCACGGCGGCCGGCGTTCCGTAGTGCAGCAGGTCGAGCTCGGGCCAACCGGAGGCGTCCTGAACCGACGCGTCCTCGCCGGTGTGCCCGGCCGGACGCAGCCGGAGGCCGCCGGCCTGATCGTTGTCGAGGACGAGCGCCACCGCCGTGTCCGGCATGGCGAAGACCAGGTCGTACCGTCCGCCCGCGGGCAGGCGCAGCCCGACGTCGCTGACCTCGCCAGGTTCGTTGATGTCCCGGCCGTCGACGGCGGCCACCCGGAAGGGTGTCCCGGCGAGCGCGAACCGGTGTGGATCCGAGTCGGTGTTGATCAGCCGCAGCCGCACCCGGGTACCGGCCGGAGCGGTGTGGTCGGTGCGCCCGTCCCGATCGGCGATCACGACGGTGCCGTCGAAGGTGTGCACGGGAAGCGTCAGATCCAGTTGTTCCGCGGAATGCGGTTCGCGTGGCGCCACGACGAGGGTCCCGTACAACCCCCGGCGTACGCCCCGGTGAGACGCCTGGTGGGTGTGGTACCAGTAGGTGCCCGCCTGGTCGGCGCGGAACCGGTAGACGAACTCCCCGCCGGGCGCCACCACATCCTGGGTCACGCCCGGCGCGCCGTCCTCACCGCACGGCACGTCGTAGCCGTGCCAGTGCAGGCTCACACCGTCGTCGATGTCGGTGTTGCGCAGCGTCACCTCGATCAGATCGCCCACGGTGGCGGTGATCGGCGGACCCGGTAGCTGCCCGTTGTAGGTCCAGGCGTGGATCTCACGTCCGGACGGGAGCCGGACGGTGGCGGTCCGCGCGGTGAGTACGTGCTGGCGCCTGGTGCCGCCCGGCGCCGGTGTGTCGGCCCCCCGCAGGTCGGCCAGCGACACGACCGGTCCGGAGCTGGACGAGCGCCCGGGGCCGCCTCCGGTGGCGGTGGCTTCATCCGGCATGAACAGCAGGCCGATGCCGGTGGTGCCGGTGCCCACCACAACTGCTCCACCCCCCGCGAAGCTGATGAACCGGCGACGCGACAACCCAGGCGTTCCGTGCCCGGCCGGGGTGGGTGCGCCGGTGCTGTCAGTCGCGCTCGCGGCGGTGCCGCTGGTGCTGTCAGTCGGGCTCGCGGCGGTGCCGCTGGTGCTGTCGGCCGGTGCCGCCAGCACCCGTGCGGTCAGCAGTGCGCCGGCGCAGACGACGGAACAGGCGATCAGCGCGGTGCTCCAGGTCAGCGGGTAGCCGGCCAGGAAGGTCACCACGAGCCCGGCCAGGGCCGCGTACCCGGCGGTGAGCAGCAGGACCACGCTGCTCACCGGTATCCCACCGCCCGGCGCCCCGGCTTCCGGCGCGCGCCTCGCCGCGAGTAGCCGCGGGCCGCCGACCACGACGGCGGCCGACCCGACGACTCCCAGCATCGGCAGGCCCAACAGCACCTTCTCCTGCACGAACCACCAGCCGTGACCGGCCAGCATCGCCACCGTGGCCACCCGGGCAAGGGTGACGAGCACGGCCGCGCCGAGGAGACCGAGCGCGAGCCGGGGGCGCCGGGCGGCCGCGGTGGCGCCGGTCGCGAACCACGCGGCCACGCCCAGCAGCGCGACCACGTGGTCCGCGACGATCAACGCACCAGTGCTCATGACGCCGGCTGGGCCGTTCCAGCCGTCGGTCCGGGCACCTCGGCGTTGTCGCCCACCCCGCCGGGCCGGTCGGTCACCGTGGACCTCGACAGCACTCGTGCCCGTCGGAGGACGTTCCCCGACACCGCCATGATGGCCAGACCGTTGACCGCGTGCAGACCGAAGACCATCTGGCCGGCCGTGGTGGTGGTGTCGCCGGTGTCGTTGAACGCCTTGGCGAGCACCGCGATCACCACCTGGACGACGGCCAGCCCGGCGATCAGGCCGACCATCCCGATGAGCCGGCCGGGCATCCGGGCCACCGCGCCGGCGATCGCCATCACGACCGGCAACAGGAAGATCACGTATCCGAGCGCGCGATGCGGCCGGAAGGCCTCGTCGTTGGGCGCGCTGCTGAACGCGCCGCTGGCGGCGAAGTAGAACTGTGCCACGACGACCAGCATGAGCAGGGCCGCGAGGCCGACGAACAGTTTTCGCATCGTAGGCTCCTCCAGGTTGGTTGGGTCACCACAGGTGATTCTTGCGTCGCCGCCCGCGCTGGTCGAGGACCCGTTGCGGGCTATGCTCGCCCCCGTTCGGGCGGCGGCTGCCCAGTGGGTGCCCGGCAGCCGCCGCCCTGCCTTATCGGGACGGGGCCGGGTCCGCCGCTGTGACGGGGCGCAGGAACATGTCGGGGGTTCCCTCCACGTGCAGCTGCGGCAGGCGCCGTTCCAGGACGCGCGGAAGCCACCAGTTGCTGCGGCCGAGCAGGTGCATGACCGCCGGCACGAGCAGCAGCCGGATGACCGTCGCGTCCACCAGGATGGCCGCGACCATGCCCACCCCGAAGACCTTGATGAACACCTGGTCACTCGGGATGATCGCCGCGAAGACAACGATCATGATGGCCGCGGCGGCGGTGATCACCCGTCCGGTGCTGGCCAGTCCGGTGACGATGGCCCGGCCGTTGTCCCGGGTACGCACCCACGACTCGCGCACCCGGCTGATCAGGAAGACCTCGTAGTCCATGGAGAGGCCGAACAGCAGGGCGAACATGATGACCGGAACGAACGCGGCCATCGGGGTGGCTGTGTCGATGCCGACCAGCCGGCCGGCCCAGCCGCCCTCGAGGAAGTACGCCACCACCCCGTACGCGGCCGCCACCGACAGCAGGTTCATCACGGCGGCCGTGACCGCGATGACGACGCTGCGGAACGCCACCAGCAGGAGGAGCATCGACACGACGACGACGCCACCGATGAGCAGCGCGAGCCGGCCGGCGATCAACTCGTTGATGTCGATATTCGCCGCGGTCGCGCCGCCGACGTGCACCTCGGTGCCGGTGCCGTTGATCGAGGCGGGAATCACGTCGTCACGCAGCGCCTGGACGAGATCCTCGGTGGCAGCCTCCTGCGGTCCGGTGGTGGGCACCACGGTGATCAGCGCCGTGTCGCCGGCGGGATTGAGCCGTGCGGGCGACACGGCCGCGATGCCCGACGTGCGACCCAACTCGGCCTGCAACCGCTGGAGGGCGACGTCGCCGTCGGCCGGCGAGACCTCCGCCACAACCAGCAACGGCCCGTTCTCTCCGGGGCCGAATCCCTCGGCCAGCCTCTGGTACGCCTGCCGGTTCGACGTGCCCTCGGGGTCGTTGCCCGCGTCGGGAAGACCGAAGTGCACGCCGAGGAACGGCGCGGCCAGCACCAGCAGCAGTGCGACGCTCGCCAGCGCGGCAAGCACCTTGTACCGCTGCACCAGCCCGCTCCAGCGCGCCCAGCCGGCCGCCGGGACCAGGTGGCCGTCGGCCGACACCTGGGCGGCACGACGCCGTCCCAGCGGCACCCGGAGCCGGTCGATCCGCGGCCCGAAGTAGCCCAGCAGCGCGGGAAACAGGGTGAGGGCGGCGAGCACCACGGCCAGGGTCGCCACCATGGTGACGACGGCGGTGCCGTTCATGATGGACAGACCCACCACGAACAACCCGGACATGCTCACCATGACCGTGCCACCGGCGACGAGGACCGACCGGCCGGCGGTGTCGAGCGTCGCCACGGTCGCCGCTTCGGGGTCGAGTCCCGCCGCCCGCCATTCACGGAACCGAGTCACCAGCAGCAGCGCATAGTCGATACCCAGGGCGATACCCAGCGTCATGCCGATGATCTGGGCGAAATCGGGCACATCCGCCACGGCTGCCGCGACGCCGACCAGGCTGGCGCTCAGCGCCAGCGCACCGATCGCCATGGCCAGTGGCAGCCCGGCCGCCACCACCGACCCGAACATGATCAGCAGGATGACCGCGGCCGCGAGCAGGCCGATCATCTCGGATCCCGACTGGTTCGCCTCGGCGAGTTGCACGGCCCGTCCGCCGAGCGCGATCTCCAGCCCGCCGTGCTCGGCCGCCCCGCCGGCGGCCAGCAGCCGTTGGGTGTCTTCGACCGGCATGTCGTTGGGGTTGGTGACATCCAGATAAACGCGTGCGGCGAGCGTCCGGCCGTCCGGCGCGACGGTGCCCTTGGCGGAGTACGGATCCTCGACCGAGGCTACGTGTGGCACCCGTCCCAGCTCGCCGAGTAGCGCGCCGACGTCCTGGCGCACCTCGGCGCTGTTGACGTCGTCCGCACGCACCACCACCCGCACCGTGTCGCCGGACTGGGCCGGGAACCGTTCGCCCAGCAGGCTCTGCGCCTGCTCCGAGTCAGAGCCCGGCGCGGAGGAGCCGTTACTGGTCTCGCCCCCGAAGGCCGCCGACAGGCCGAAGGCGATGACGATGCCCACGGCCCAGGCGATCAGCACTCTTCCCCGCCGGCGGAAGGCCAGGCCCCCGAGCCTGCCCAGCGGTCCCGGCCGCGGTGTGTCGGGTGATCGTCGACGCGCGTCGCGCGCGGACGCCGCATCAGTCGTCGGGACTGCAGTTGGTTGAGTCACGGAAGTGATCGTCGCGTCGCTCACCGGTGCGTGTCCTCGGTCCACGGTTGGCAGCTCCTACGCAGATTTGCGTAGGTGGCCCGCACCTGGTCGCGCCCGTCGTCGTAGCCGGCGTCCCAGGCGCGGCCATTATCATCGCCGTATGAAACGCCGAGCAGTGCCGTTCCGCCTGCCCGCCCTGGCACAGGACGTCCTGCTCGGGCTCTTCGTCGCCGTGATGCAGGCCCAGGGCTCCGCCGCGAAGCCTCCGGAGGTGGGCTCGCGCTCGCTGGCCGAACTCGGGCACCTGGGATACGTCCTGCTGTTCGTCAGTGGCCTGGTGCTGGCCGTACGCCGCCGCTGGCCGGTGCCGGTGTTCGTCACGACCGCTCTCGTCAGCCTGGCGTACTACGCCATCGGCTTCACCGACGGACCGGGATGGATCGCACTTTTCGTCGCCCTGTACACGCTGACCGCCTACGGCGACGGGCGCAGGTCGCTGGTGATCGCGTACGCCGGCATCGCCGTGCTGACCACCGGATGGCTCATCGCCGCGGCCGACATCGAGCCGGCCGCCGCCATCGGATGGGTGTTCTTCCGGATCGCGGCGTCGATCATGGCTGCCGCCCTGGGTGAGTCGGTCCGGTCTCGGCGGGTCATCGCGGCCGAAGCCCAGGAGCGGGCTCGGCAGGCCGAACGGACCCGGGAGGAGGAGGCGCGCTCGCGGGTCGACGCCGAGCGGCTCCGGATCGCGCGCGAGGTCCACGACACCGTCGCGCACGCCATCGCGATCATCAACGTGCAGGCCGGCGTCACCGCGTACCTGCTCGACAAGCGGCCGGAGCGGGCACGCGAGGCGCTGGTGATCATCGAGCAGACGAGCGCCCAGGCGCTGCACGAGATGCGGGCGATCCTCGGGGTGCTCCGCTCCCCGGACAACGGGCGAGTGCCGCACCCCGGACTGGGCCAGATCAACGATCTCACGGCGATGGCGCGCGAGGCGGGGCTGGACGTCAAGCTCGAGGTGGGTTCGTCGTCGACCCCCTTGCCGAGCGCGGTGGACACCACCGCCTACCGGATCCTGCAAGAGTCGATCACCAACGTGATCCGCCACGTCGGCCCCACCCGGGTGACGGTCGCGCTCGACTACGGAAGCGATGCCCTGGAGGTCCGGGTGGCCGATGACGGTGGCCGGGACGCCTCGGACGATGGCGCCTCGGCTTCGGAAGCGCTGCCCGGACAGCGGGCCGCCATCGGCGGCTCGGGCGAATCGGGCCGGGGGATCATCGGAATGCGCGAGCGCTGCGGGCTCCTGGGCGGTGAGCTGACCGCCGGCCCGCGGCCGTGCGGCGGGTTCGAGGTCAGGGCGCGGCTGCCGCTGGTTCCGGCCGCGGCGGTGCGCCCGTGAGCACGGCGACCACGCCGCCGTCCGGCGGCGCCCCGATCAAGGTGCTGCTCGCCGACGACCAGGTTCTGGTGCGGTCCGGATTCAAGGGGCTGCTCGACGTCGAGGACGACATCACGGTGGTCGCGGAGGCCGCCAACGGGGTCGAGGCCGTGGACCGGGCGCGGGCCACCCGGCCCGACGTCGTACTCATGGACATCCGCATGCCGGAGATGGACGGAATCAAGGCCACCGGCCAGATCGCCAGGACGCGCGGCCTTGAGCAGGTCCGCGTGCTGATCCTGACCACGTACGACACCGACGCGTACGTGTTCGAGGCGCTGCAGGCCGGCGCGAGCGGCTTCCTGCTCAAGGATGCCGGGCCGGCCGAGTTGTTGCACGCCATCCGGGTGGTCGCCGCCGGAGAGGCGTTGCTCGCGCCGAGGATCACCCGGCGCCTCATCGCCCAGTTCACCGCGGACCGGATCGCCACCCGGGCCGGGGAGGAGCGGCTGGCCGTGCTGACGCAACGCGAGCGTGAGGTGCTGGCCCTGGTGGGGCAGGGGTTGAGCAACGACGAGATCGGCGCGACGCTGTTCCTGAGTCCGGCCACCGCGCGTACCCATGTCAGCCACGCGATGGCGAAGCTGGGGGCGCGCGACCGCGCGCAGCTGGTCGTCGTCGCCTACCAGACCGGGTTGGTCAGCCCTCGGCCGTGACCGCCTTCCGGATGATCGCCGCGTGCGGCGAGCCGGGTTCGGCGGCGAGTGACCGGTCGACGGCCTCGGCCGAGAGCACCCGCTCGACGACCAGGTGAACGAGTCCGGCGGTTCCGGCGCCGGGGCCGAGCTGACTGGGCAGCACCTGTAGCGAGTCCACGCTTCGGGAGAGGGTGACCTCACGTACGCGGGCCGCCACCGCGTCGACGACCCGCGGCAGCGCGCCGATCGTTCCGCCGAGGACGAGGGTCCGCGGGTTGGCCAGCGCGATGAGCGCGGCCAGCACGGTGCCCACCTGGCGGGCGGCGCTGTCCAGGGTGGTTCGGACCGCCCGGTCGCCCGCGTGAGCCAGCTCGGCGAGGTGGTCCAGGTCGCGGACCCCGGCCGGGGCCAGCCGGGCGAGGAGCGCATGGCCCGAGGCGTACGCCGCGAGGCATCCCCGCCGACCGCAGCGGCATTCCGGCCCGCCGCGGCTGAGCTTCACGTGCCCGATGTCGCCGGCCGCTCCGTCGTCTCCGCCGAGGCTGCGATCGTCGATGACCAGCCCGGCCCCGATACCGTGTGACCACTTGAGGCCCAACACCGTCGACTTCGGATGCCGGGTCGCCTCGCCGAGCACGAGGGCGCGGGCGTCGTTCTCGGCGACCATCGGCACGTTCCACCGTTCGCGCAGCAGGTCGAAGATCGGCAGGTGCTCCCAGCCGGGCAGGATCGTGGTCGGGCCGGGCAACCCGGTCAGCGGCGAGATCGGGCCGGGCAGTCCGATGCCGATGCCGGCGACCCGCTCGTCCGGGGTGTCGACGGTGAGGTCGGCGGCGACGTCGATCAGGGTGCCGATCACCGTGGGCGGCGGGGTTCGGGTCACGCCGAGTCGGATGTCGCGGAAGCGCAGCACCTGACCGTGCACGGTGCTGACGCCGACGCGGGCGTGCGTGTGTCCGACGTCGAAGGTCAGGATCACGAGGTGCCGGTCGTCGAAGCGGATCAGCTCGGCGGGGCGGCCTCCCTCGGAGGCCTCGAAGCCCGCGGAGTAGATGAGACCGCTGGCGAACAGGGGTGCCAGCCGGTCCTGCAGCGTGGGGCGGGACATCCCGGTGGCGGTGAGCAGCTGCTGGCGGGTCCATGCCGGACGGGACCGGACCAGTTCGAGGACGTGTCCGGGGGTCGCACCGACGGCCGGGCGCGACGGGTCCGGGCTGTTTCGGAGCTGCATCTGTTAACACCTCTTGACAGTCGTGTGTCGACCTGCGAACTTGTGTGAGCTCGTTTTGCAAAAGCTCTTGTCAAAAGGCTAGCCGAAAGATCCTGTTACCTCGGATTTAGACGTGCCCAGGGAGTCAACGATGACGAAGAGTACCCTACCCAATGCACTGATCAGCCGACGCACGGTACTCGGGCTCGGACTCGGCGCGGCGGGTGCCGCGGCGTTGTCGGCCTGCGGTGGGGTTTCCACCACCGGCTCCAGCGGTGGCAGCGGCAGCATCACCTTCCTCTCCACCCAGTTCACCCCGGTCGAGGAACGGCAGCGCTTCGAGACGATTCTCGGCAGCCGGGTCACCGCCGCGAAGGTCGCCTACAACCCGGTGGACGAGGGCGTCTTCGCCTCGACGATCACGTCGCAGGTCGACGCGGGCAAGGTCCAGGTCAACCTGGTCGGCGGCCTGCACGGCCAGCTCGCGCCGCACGCCGCGCGGCTGCTCGACCTGGACGACCTGGCCGGGTCGCTCGGCGACCGTGGGTTCTCCGCCGACGTGGCGGCACTCGGCAAGCTCGGCGGCGGAAGCGTCAAGTACATCCCCTGGATGCAGGCGTCGTACGTCGTCGCGGTCAACAAGAAGGCACTCCAGTGGCTGCCCAGCGGGGTGGACCCGCAGAAGCTCACCTACGATCAGCTGCTGGCCTGGGTGAAGGCCGGGCGCGCGGGCAACGGCGGCAAGCCGATCTTCGGCCTGCCGGCCGGTCCCAAGGGCCTGTACCACCGGTTCTTCCAGGGATACCTGCTGCCCAGCTTCACCGGCGGGCAGATCACCACCTTCCGCAGCCCCGAGGCGGCGCAGGCCTGGCAGTACATGAAGGAGCTGTGGGCGAACGCGGCTCCGGCCTCCACCAACTACGACTTCATGCAGGAACCGCTGCAGCGCGGTGAGGTGCTCATCGCCTGGGACCACGTGGCCCGGCTGGTGGACGCCCCGAAGGACAAGCCGGACGACTGGCTCATGGTCCCCGCCCCGCGCGGCCCGAAGGGCATGGGCTACATGCTCGTCGTGGCCGGCCTCGCCATCCCCCGTGGCGCGCCCGACGTGGATCGGGCGAAGGAGGTCATCAAGGCGCTCACCACGCCGGAGACGCAGGTGCAGGTGCTGCGGGAGAACGCCTTCTTCCCCGTCGCCCAGGCCACCCTGCCGAGCGACCTGCCGCCCGCCGTCAGTCTCGAGGCCGCCGCGGTCCGTGCGCAGCAGGAGGCCGGCGACGCGCTGCCGTCGCTGCCGCCCGTCGGGCTGGGCGCCAAGGACGGCGAGGTCTCCCAGGTCTTCAAGAACTCCTTCAAGGAGATCTGCCTCGACTCGAAGCCGGTCCAGCAGGTCCTCGACAGCCAGGCCAAGCAGCTCAACACCATCCTCGACGAGCTGAAGGTCCCCTGCTGGAAGCCCGACCCGGACGGGCAGCAGTGTCGAGTGCAGTGACCACGGGCCCGGGCGCCGCCGCCTCCACCGGACGCGGCGGCCACCCGGGCGACGACCCGCCCGTACCCGGACGCCGGGCGAAGCTGCCGGCGCCCGTGCTCCTGATCGCACCGTCGATGGTCTTCCTGACCGCGCTGTTCGCCTGGCCCATGGTCGTCGGTGTGACGCAGGCGTTCAGCGGCGAACAGGGTGCCACCCTGGCGTACGTCCAGCGCATGCTCGACGACCCGTACCTGTGGCCGGCCGTGCGCAACACCGTGCTGCTGATCGTCGTGCTGATCCCGCTCCAGTTCGCGTTCGCCCTGGCCATGGCCCTACTGCTGCGTGCCAGACCGAAATTCTCAGGAGTCTACTTCTACGTCTGGGTGCTGCCGCTGGCGATCAGCGACCTGGCCGCCGGCCTGGTCTGGCTGTCGATCTTCACCGATCACGGGTACCTCAACTCGGTGCTGGACATGGTCGGTGTGGACAGCTACGCCTGGCTGTCGTACGAGAACCCCACCTCGGTGTTCGTCGCCGTCCTCGTCGCCGAGCTGTGGCGGGCCACCTCGCTGGTGCTCGTCATCATCGTGGCCGGCCTCCAGGGCATCCCCCGGGACTACGACGAGGCCGCCTCGGTCTTCGGGGCGACCTACTGGCAACGGCTGCGGTGGGTCATCCTGCCCCAGCTGCGGCCCAGCCTGCAGGTGGCGATGATCCTGCGGACCATCCTGGCCCTGCAGACCTTCGCGGTGGCGCAGGCGCTGGCCGGACGCGACTTCCCGTTGCTCGTCGGCGAGACCTACCACTGGTACTACTCCCTGCAGAACCCCAACGTCGCCGCTGCCATCGCCCTGGTGGTGCTGGCGGTCTCCATGGTCACCGCGATCGCGTACCTGCGGCTGCTGCGCGACCGGACGGAGGTGACCCGATGAACTCCGACCCCAGGCACGCCCGGCGCCGCCGGGACATACTGGTCCAGGTCGCATGCATCGCGGTGACGCTCTTCATGGGCGTGCCGATCTACCTGATCACCCTCGCCGCGCTCTCCAGCCGGGAGTCGCTCAACCGGTTCCCGCTGCCGCTGCTCCCCACCGACCTGTCCACCGAGACGCTGTCCCGATTCCTGTCCACCACCGGGGTGATTCCCGGCTTCCTCAACTCGCTCCAGGTCGGGCTGTTCACCCTCGCGGCGGCGCTGCTGCTCGGCGTGCCCGCCGGTTACGCACTGGCCCGGTACGCGTTCCGGGGCCGCCAGCCCTACCAGCTGTTCCTGCTCCTGACGAGGGCCCTGCCGATCGTCGTACTGTCCGTGCCGCTGGCCAAGGTCTTCCTGGCCACCGGCCTGTACGACAGCACCTACGCGGTCGCGCTGCTGCACACCGCACTCGCGCTGCCCACCACGGTGCTCATCACCTCCGCCGTGTTCCACGCCGTGCCGAACGACCACGAGGAGGCGGCCCTCATCTTCGGGGCGACACCGCTGCGGGCGTTCGTCCACGTCGTCCTGCCCCAGGCGCTGCCCGGGATCGCGGCCTCGGCGATGTTCACCTTCGTGATGTCGTGGAACGAGGTGCTCGGCGCGGCCGTGCTCACGCTCAACCAGCGGACGCTGCCGGCCCAGGTGCTCTCGACGCTCGCCGACTCGCCACTGGCGTACCGCTTCGCCGGCGGGTTCGCCCTGGTGCTGCCGGCGATCGTGTTCATCGCGGTGATGCGCAAATATCTGATCAACATGTGGGGGACGACGCTGAGATGACCGCCGCCAGCACAAGCCGCGCCAGCGAGGGGTCGACATGTCCGAGATCGTGATCCGCGACCTGATGAAGACCTATCCCGGTGGCAAGAGCCCGGCAACCGACAACGTCTCGCTGACGATCGCGGACGGGGAGTTCCTCGTGCTCGTCGGGCCGAGCGGCTGCGGCAAGACCACGCTGCTGCGGATGGTCGCCGGACTGGAGACACCGGACAGCGGCAGCATCACGGTCGACGGTCGGGACATCACCTGGCTGTCGGCCCGCGACCGGAAAGTCTCGATGGTCTTCCAGTCGTACGCAATCTTCCCGCACCTGAAGGTGCGGCAGAACATCGGCTTCGGGCTGCGCATGCGCAAGACCCCCGCGGAGCAGATCGAGAAACGCGTACGCTGGGCCGCCGAGATCCTCGAGCTGACCGACCTGCTCGACCGCTACCCCGCCCAACTCTCCGGCGGCCAACGCCAACGGGTGGCCGTCGCCCGCGCGATCGTCGTCGACGCCGGTGTCCTGCTCATGGACGAGCCGCTGTCCAACCTGGACGCGCTGCTCCGCCTGCAGTTCCGCGCGGAGCTCAAGAAGATCGTGCGCCAGATCGGCACCACCACCCTCTACGTCACCCACGACCAGGCCGAGGCCATGTCCCTCGGTGACCGCATCGCGGTGATGCGGTCCGGGCGCATCGCCCAGCTCGGCTCGCCGCTGCAGGTGTACGACCGCCCCGAGGAGCGCTTCGTCGGCGGTTTCCTCGGCACGCCGCCGATGAACTTCTTCACCGCCGACGTGCGGCGCTCGGAAGGCGGCACCCGACTGGTCGTGGGCGACCAACTGCTCACCGCGCCCGACCACCTCGGCGCCTTCGACCGTCGGCAGGTCCTGGTCGGCGTACGCGCCGAGAACATCGACGTGGCGAAGGCCCCGGCCGATGACCGGATCCGGGCCCGGGTCGAGGTGGTCGAGCCGACCGGCGCGAGCATGCTGCTGACCGTACGGCTCGGCGAGCACGAGCTGAAGGTGCAGGCGCCGCCGAACTTCGACGTGCCACCCGAGCAGGACGTTTGGCTGCGCTGCGGGCCGGAGAGCCTGCGCTGCTTCGACCCCGAGACCGCATTGACGCTGGTGAATTGATGACGACGATGAGTGTCACCCGAGAACTGCTCGCCGCCCGCGCGGCCTACATCCTGCGCGGGAACGACATCGGTGAACTGACCACGGCCGCACCGCGGCTCTACCCGCACCTGTGGAGCTGGGACGCGGCCTTCGTGTCGATCGGTCTGGCCACGGTCTCCGTGCCCCGAGCGATCGCCGAGCTGCAGACGCTGCTGCGCGCCCAGTGGGGCAACGGAATGCTGCCGCACATCGTCTTCGGGCCCGACGCGGACTACTTCCCGGGCGCCGGCGTGTGGGATTCCGCCCGCGCCGAGGCCGCGCCGCGCGACGTCCACACCTCCGGCATCTGCCAACCCCCGGTGCACGCCATCGCGGTACGCCACGTCCTCGCGGCCGGACGCCGCAACGGCGGAGCCGACCGCGAGCTGGCCGAACGGTTCGCCGAAGGCACGTTCGACCGCTGGCTGGCCTGGCACCGGTGGCTCGCCGAGGCGCGCGACCCGTCCCGCCGGGGACTCCTGGAGATCTATCACAGCTGGGAGTCGGGCATGGACAACTCGCCCCGCTGGGACTCGGCGTACGCCAACGTGGTGCCGAAAGTCGAGCAGGAGGTCCGGTCGCGGCGGGACCTGCAGCACGTCGCCGACGCCAGCCAGCGGCCGACCAATGACGAGTACCAGCGCTACCTGTGGCTGGTACACCAGATGCGCGAGGCACGATACGACGACGACGCGGTACGCGAGACGGTGGACTTCCGGCTCACCGACGTGTTCATGTCCGCGATCCTGGCCCTGGCCTCCGACGAACTCGCCGAGGTCGGCGACGAGTTCGGCCGCACCGACGAGGCCGCCGAACTGCGGGCGCTCGCCGCCCGGTTCCGGGCCGGTGTGCTCTCCACCGTCTCGGACGACACCGGCCTGGCCCGCGACGAGGACATCCGCGCCGGCGGGTGGGTCGAGACCGAGACCATCGCCGGGTTCGCGCCGCTGCTGTGCGGGGCCGACCCGTCGATCGTGCAGCGGCAGGTGGCGTTGCTCTCCGGTCCGCAGTGGTGCGACCACCCCGCGCTCCGGTACGCCGTACCGCCGTCGACCTCGCCGGCGTCGCCGGCGTTCCGGCCGCGCAGCTACTGGCGGGGGCCGCAGTGGCCGGTGATGAACTGGTTGTTCTGCTGGACGCTGGAACGGCAGGGTGTCGCCCCCGCGTTCGCCGCGCGGATCCGCGAGGACTCCCTGCGGCAGCTGGCCGACCTGGCGTTCGGGGAGTACTACGAGCCGCTCACCGGGGAACCGCTGGGCAGCGCCTCCCAGTCGTGGACCGCCGCCGTGGCCCTCGACTGGACGCTCCGCCCCACCGCGTAGCGGGTTCGGAACGAACCGCGCGGGGCCGGGAGGTGACCCTCCCGGCCCCGACTTCCTGCAGGACGGCCCACGCGAGGCGGACGCTGACCTCACCGCGCAGTCCGTCGTGGACTGTGTGCTGTTCGCGGTCGGTCAGCCGCCGGCCTGCTTCATCCGCGAATTCCGCTTCGAGCAGGTCCACGCCCCTCGTTCGTGAGAAGGGTCAACTAACGGCTGCCATGGCCGCTCGCAGATGGCGGTGGCTTTCCTCGTCGAACGCCACGAGTCGTACCTGTTGAAGGCCCGTCGGTGTGCTCTTGATCGTCGCCACTGCAATCCCGGCCGCCTGGTCCGGCGGGTATCCGTAAACGCCGGTGGCGATCATCGGGAAGGCGATGGTCCGGGCGCCAAGTTCGTCCGCGAGTTGCAAGCTCCGCCGATAGCAGGAGGCCAACACCTCGGCCTCGCCGTGGTCGCCGCCTTCCCAGATCGGTCCGACGGTGTGGATGACGTGCTGAACCGGAGGGTCGAGGTCGAACGCCGGGGTTGCCAGCGCGTCGCCCGGTTCGCAGGGGCCGACGGTGCCCCCGGCTTGCGCCAGGCGAGGTCCCGCAGCGCGGTGGATGGCGCCATCCACGCCACCACCGCCAAGCAGAGATTCGTTGGCAGCGGTAACAATGACGTCCACGTGCTCCCGCGTGATGTCGCCCAAGACGATCTCGATCACTGTCACAGCAGGATCCTGGCACACTCAGCGCAGGCACATCGGTTCCTGCACACGCCGCTTTACGGCATCAGGTCCAAAGCGTTCACGGAACCAACGCCGCCGCACCGACAGGCCAGGTGGCCGCCGCCCCGGTCGTCCCAGCGGGGATCGCGCCTATATCGATGGTTGTCGCTTAGTATGCAGGCACACCCACACCACCCCGCCACGTGAAAGGACGCGACGATGCGAACAGCTCGCCTCGCGGCGCCTCTGGCCGCCCTGCTGGCAGTGGCAGCCAGTCCCGGTGTCGCCCACGCCGCAGCGATCAGCCAGCCGTTCTACGCCGACTCCGGCGACGCCTGCCGGTACGGCGTCACCGAGGGCGCCCTCGACTGGCGCTACGGCACCTCGCCGTTGCCGCTGTCCGGGGTCGCAGTCAGCGGCACGCTCACCGACAAGCCAGTGCCCAGCGGCCCCGTCACCTGCCCCGACGACAGGTACTACAGCAGCGCCACGTACATCGCCTACTCGGGCACCGCCGAGGTCGACCGGCAGACCCAGGTGGCCGACAACAGCGTCACGAAGGTCGCGTTCACCCTGGGCGGCAACAACACCTCCGCCAGGGGCATCGACCGGGTCGTGATCCAGGTCTGCCGCAGCCCGATCGTCACCCTCCCACCCAGCTACTGCGGCAAGCCGGTGACCTACCTGGCACCACCGGTCGCCTGACCCGTTCCCGGCCCGCGCCAACCCGAAGCGCCCCCACCTCCAGTGGGGGCGCTTCGGGCCACTCCCCGACGTCCAGCCGGCAGGCCAGTTGAATCGCTTACGGCATCAGCTTCAGAGCTTTCCAAGAAACCATCACCGGCACGCCAGGTGGCCGGCCCACGCAACACCGCGTGTGAGCCGCGGGCGCCACCGATCGGACAGGGGCGGGGAGCAATCACGACAGGCCGCCAACGGATGCCGGGACTCTCCGCTGGCTGACGCACCGGGTCGCAATGATCAGCAGGCCGGGAACGGTGCCGAGCAACCAGATCACGGCCGACGGCCAGTGAACCATCTCGCCAACCGCGCCTCGGATCTGGGGCACCTCTCCCACGATGTAGGACGCCTGTCTGTCATGGGAACGGCAAGTCAGCGAGTAGGTGCCGGCATCGGGAACGTCGACCGAGGCAACCCATGCATAAGAAGCGGCGTCGGAGCCATAGTCGCCAGGCGGTATCGTGACCAACTCCGCCGACCGATCGGCCAGATCGGCGCCGGCGACCCGGCAGTCAGGGTTCTGCGGCGCGAACCCCACCGACAGGATCGCGTAACGGCCGGCCGCCGGCAAGCGCAGAACCCCGGCCTCACCGGGCGCCGCAGCATTCGGCCCCACCCCGCCATAACCGACCACGTCGTACTGGCTGGTGCTGCCCTCGGCACCCAGTTGCACCGTCAACTGGATAAAAAGGACACCCAACACGGCGACGGCCCCGCCGATGAGGTAGCCATGCCGATCCGGCGACCAACCACGGCCCACGCCGGCCAGCCCGATCAGATACCCGATCGCTGCACCGCCGGCCGCCAGCAACACACCGGTGGACAGAACATCCCACCACTCCGCCGCACCATCCAGCGGGATGACCCAGCGGTACACGGCCACCGAGACACCCAGGAACACCCCACTGATAAGCGTGGCCACAGCGGCCGCCGCCAGTAAGGCGGAGCAGGTACGACGCCGGTCGGCGCACCGGGTCCACCTCGCCGCCACCACGGCAGCGAGCACAGGCAGCGCCCCCAGGGTCCACCACAGCGCAGTCGACGCCTTCGGGCTTTCCTCCCACCGATGGCTTGCCTCGAAGAACACCAACGGGGCTGGCACGGTGATCGCGATCCAGGCCGCCAGGCCCATCGGACCGGGAAACGCCCGCCCCACCCTCCGCCAAACCGCCGTGCACATGCGCCGATTATGCGAGAGCCATCCAGGTGCCACTGCCCGTTCCGGAACATGTCGTCCACTTTCCGGAAAGACCCTTGAAACTTTCGACCGACCGGTTAGATTGACGAATATCCATTACTCAACGAGCAGGAGGCGATGTGAGACCTGCAATGAGCCGCGCGGCGACCGCGGCCGCGGTCGCCCTGGTGTGCGCGGCGGCCACCTTCACGGTGTTCGCGGCACAACCGGCGGACGCCGCGGACGATCAACAGTGGACGATGGGTGGCCAGAACATCAGCAACACCCGGTCCAACCCGAGCGAGACGATCCTCAGCCCGTCGAGCGTCGGTGGCCTGACGCTCAACTGGAGCTACACCACCCGGGGCGACGTGTCGGCGACGCCGGCCGTGGTGGACGGGGCCGTCTACTTCCCGGACTGGGGTGGCTACTTCCACAAGGTGGATGCGAACACCGGCGCGGTGATCTGGTCCCGCGCGGTCTCGTCGTACGTGGGTGCCGGCGGAACCGTGGTGTCCCGCACCAGCCCGGTCGTGGTGGGCAACACCGTCTACATCGGGACGCAGACCGGGGCGCGGGTGCTGGCCATCGACACGGCGACCGGCAACCTGCGGTGGAACACCCAGGCCGACACGCACCCGGACGCCATCCTCACCGGTGGCGCCGTCTACTACAACGGGGTGTTGTACGAGGGCGTCTCCTCGCTCGAGTTCTCGCACGCCACGGAGGCCGGCTACGACTGCTGCACGTTCCGGGGCAGCCTGGTGGCGATCGACGCGGCGACCGGGGCGCTGAAGTGGAAGTCGTACACGCTGCCGGACCAGGGCCCGGGCGGGGACATCTACAGCGGGGCCTCCGTGTGGGGCACCACGCCGAGCATCGACCCGGCCAGCAACTCGATCTTCATCGGTACGGGGCAGAACTACTCGGTGCCGCAGAGCGTGGAGCAGTGCCAGGCCAACGGCGGCACGCCGGCGCAGTGCCTGGCGTCGTGGAACCGCAAGGACTCCATCGTCGCGATGGACCTGACCACCGGCGCGATCAAGTGGGCCACTGGTCCCGCCCGCTTCGATGTGTGGAACTTCGCCTGCCTGCAGGGACCGTCCCCGCAGAACTGCCCGAACCCCGGTCCCGACCATGACACGGGCGAGGGCACACACCTGTTCGACCTCCCCGGCCCGAACGGGACGACCCGCCGCGCGGTCATGGCAGGTCAGAAGAGCGGCGACGTGTGGATGCTCGACGCGGCCACGGGCGAGATCATCTGGGGCACGTCGGTCGGACCTGGCTCGACGCAGGGCGGCATCGAGTGGGGCACCGCCAACGACGGACAGCGCATCTTCTTCACGGAGAGCAACGCCGGCAATGAGAGCCACCGGCTGCCGAACGGCCAGACGATCAACTACAGCTCGTTCGGCGCGCTGGACGCGCGTACCGGGCAGATCCTCTGGCAGGTGCCGGAGCCGCACGGCGGACGCTCGATCGGACCGGTCACCTACGCCAACGGCGTGGTCTACGTGGGCTCGATGAACAACTGGATGTACGCCCTGAACGCCAACAACGGCCAGGTGCTGTGGCAGTACCAGGGTGCGGGCTCGTCCAACGCCGGACCGGCGATCGTCGGCGGCAAGCTCTACTGGGGCAACGGGTACGCCCGTGGCGGCACCGCCAGCACGCGATTCTACTCGTTCCGGGTCCCCGGCTCCCCGACGACCTCTCCCACGGTGTCCCCAACGACCTCGCCCACCACCTCACCAACGGTCTCGCCGACGGTGTCCCCGACGCTCTCGCCGACGAACCCGCCGGCCGGTGCGTGCAGTGCCACGTACAGCATCGTCAACCAGTGGCCGGGCGGCTTCCAGGCCGAGGTGATCGTGCGAGCCGGCAGCAAGGCCATCAACGGGTGGAGTCTTCAGTGGTCGTTCGCCAACGGCCAGACGATCTCGCAGTTCTGGAACGCCACAATGACCACCAGCGGCGCCAGCGTCACCTCGCGGAACGTCTCCTTCAACGGTGCGTTGCCCGCGAACGGCAGCACCAACTTCGGCTTCCTCGGGAGCTGGAACGGCGCCAACGCGATTCCGGCCCCCATCACCTGCACCGCCACGTAGTTCCGAAACCGCGGTCCGGTAACCGTTGAGGCCAGGGGCGGTCGCAGTCGACCGCTCCTGGCCTGTTCCCTTCCAACCCTGCTTGACGAGCATTTGCCGTACGCGGATCAGGTCAGCGTTGCTGGTAGTGGTGGGACAGTCGGGACAGATCCGGCTCGCCGAACTTCTCCACCAGCGCCGCGAACCGGGCCACTTTGTCCGCACCGAACCGCCGTACGCCGGCAGCATAGGACGTCGTGGTCACGAAGGTGGGCGGCGACGTCTTGCTGTGAAACTTGTCCGCGTACATCACCAACTGCTCCTCCACGGTGTCGGCCATGTAGTCGCCCACCGGCACCGGCAGCCGCTGCCGCAGCACATCCTCACGGGTAAGCCCGACACCGGTGTGGTGGGAGCAGAATCTACTGATCAACTCCGGGAAACCGAGGTCTCGCAGCAGTTCCTGCCCCAACACGCCGTGCCGTACATAGCTCCCATGATCGAGCTGCCCCGCCGCATCGTAGAGGCGGTAGACGCCGATGTCGTGCAAAAGACTTCCCGCCCGCACCAGATCGACGTTCACGGCCGAGTGATGCCGGTCGAGCAGTTGCTCCGCTACGGCACAAACGATCTGGCAGTGCGTGTAGACCAGCTCGAAGGCTTCCTCGGTCGACGCACACCGCTCGTGCAACGCCCGGATCTGCTCGTCGGTCGGGATCACCACCCTTGATTCACGGCGTTGGGTGACCAGATGAGGAACGCGACGGGTCACTGGTGGTCGCCCGCGTGCCAGGAGTGCCAGAGGGCGGCGTAGGCGCCGTCGGCGCAGACGAGGTCGTCGTGACTGCCGAGTTCGGTGATCCGGCCGTCCTCGATCACCGCCACCCGGTCGGCGTCGTGCGCGGTGTTGAGCCGGTGCGCGATGGCGAGGACGGTACGCCCGGTGACCACGGCGGCGAGCGCCCGCTCGGTGCGCCGGGCCGTCGTCGGATCGAGCGCGGCGGTCGCCTCGTCGAGGATCAGCGTGTCCGGGTCGGCGAGCACCAGCCTCGCCAGCGCGAGCTGTTGGGCGTCGGCGGCGGCGAGTTCGCGGGCACCGTCGCCGAGTTGCGTGTCGAGGCCGCCGGGCAGGTCGGCGTACCAGTCGGCACCCACGGCGCCCAGTGCGGAGCGCATCTGTTCGTCGGTCGCGCCGGGCGCGGCGAAGGCGAGGTTGTCGCGCAGCGAGCCGATGAAGACATGGTGTTCCTGGGTGACGAGGGCGATCCGGCGGCGCCGTTCGGCCGGGTCCAGGTCGGTGATCGGGCGGCCGCCGAGGCTCACCACGCCCTCGCGCGGCGCGTCGATTCCGGCGAGCAGCCGGGCGAGGGTGGACTTCCCGGCGCCCGAGGGTCCGACGATGGCGAGACGTTCGCCGGGGCGTACCTCGAGGTCGATGCCGTGCAGCACGTCGTGGCCGTCGGCGTACGAGAACCGCGCGCCACGCACGACGAGCGGTTGCCCGGACGGCGCGGCCGCCGTGCCGCGCGCCTCCGGTATCCCGATCGTGGCCGGGGTGACCGTCACGTCGCCGGGCCCGTTCTCCCGTTCGGTTCTCGGGCCGACGCCGAGCACGCGGGCCAACGAGGCGAAGCCGCGTTGCGCCTGCTCCACCCATTGCAGCAGCTGGTCCATGGGATCGACCGCCTGCTGGAGATAGAGTGCGGCGGCGACCACCTCACCGAGGGTCACCATTCCCCTGTTCAGGAAGTACCCGCCGCTGAGCAGCACCGCGGCGATCGGGAGCGCGTAGCTCGCCTCCACCACCGGAAAGAAGACGGACCGGAGGGCCAGGGTCGCCCGGCGGGCGGCCCACACCTGGCCGATCCGCCGCGTGCCGTACGCGATGCGGTCGGCGTCGAGGCGGAGCGCCTCGACGGTGCGGGCGCCCTCGGCGGTCGCGGTCAGCGCCTCGGTCAGCTCGGCGGTCGCCGCCCCCTCGGCGAGGTAGGCCGGCCGGGCGCGACGTAGGTACCAGCGGGTGACCGCGAAGATCGACGGCAGCCCGGCCAGTGCGACCAGGCCGAGCAGCGGATGCAGCAGGAAGATCGCACCGAACAGGAGCGCCAGTTGCGCCGAGGCGATGACGATGACGGGTACCACGTCCCGGACCGTGGTCCCGACCGTCGTCACGTCGACCGAGCTGCGGGTGGCGAGTTCGCCGGTGCCGGCGCGCTCGACGACGGAGACGGGCAGGTCGAGCGTCCGCGAGACGAACTCCTCGCGCAGCCGGGCGACGGCGCGCTCGCCGAATCGGTGGCCGGCGTACTGGGCGTACCTGGTGAGCAGCCCTTGGGCCAGCACGCAGCCACCGATCGCGAGCGCCAGGCGGTCCACGGCGGCGGCACCGGCGCCGGCGGCGACCTCGTCCACGATCCTGCCCAGCAGCCACGGTGCGGCGAGCCCGGCGACCGCGGCGGCGCTGTGCAGCACCAGCACGATGGCGACCGCGCGGCGGTCCCGGGCGACGAGGTCCCGCGCGGCCCGGCGGACCGCGGCCGGGTCCGCGACGGGGAGCCCGGTCACCGCAGCGCTCCGTCGATGTCGGCGGACTCGCTGTCCCGGGCCACCAGCGCCCGGTAGCTCGGCTCCTGTTCGAGCAGGTCGAGGTGGGTGCCGGCGGCCACGATCCGGCCTTCGCGCAGGTGCGCGACCAGGTCGGCGCACCCGAGCAGCAGCGGCGACGTCGCCAGCACGACCGTGGTCCACCCGGCCCGCGCCGCCCCGAGTCGCCGCGCGACCCGCGCCTCGGTGTGCGCGTCCACGGCCGACGTCGGGTCGATGAGGATCAGTACGTCCGGTTCGGCGAGCAGCGCCCGGGCGAGACGTACGCGTTGTCGCTGGCCGCCGGAGAGGGTGCGAGCCCTCGCGCCGATCGGGGTGGCGAGCCCGTCCGACAGTCCGTCGACGACGTCCTCGGCCGACGCCGTACGCAGGGCCGCGTTGATCTCGGCGTCGTCGGCGCCCGGCCGGGTGCGCAGGATCTCCCGCAGGGTCCCGGCGAAGAGGTAGGAGTCGTGGTCGGCGACGAGGATCCGGGCCCGTACCTCGTCGAGCGCGATCCCGGCCAGCGGTACGCCGCCCCAGGTCACGTCGCTGGCGACGAACCGCCCGAGGCGGTCGGCCAGCGCGATGGCCTCGGCCGGGTCGTCGGCGGCGACGGCGATCAGCCGACCGGCGGGCACCACCAGCCCGGTAGCGGGATCATGCAGTTCGGCGGGACCGTCCGGCGCGGGCAGGACAGCCTTCCGGTCGTTCCCCGAAGGCGCCACGACGTCATCCGGGGTCAGGTTGAGCAGGGCGACGATCCGGCGCGCGGCGACGCGGCCCCGGATCGCCTGGTAGCCGCCCTCGATCAGGAACCAGACGGGCACGACGAGGATCGCCACGTACCCGTAGACGGCGACCATCTGCCCGATCGTGATGTCGCCCGCCGCGGCCATCCGCGCCGCCAGCCACACCACGGCGGCCAGGAACAGTCCCGGGATGACAATCGTCAGCGCCTGGATCCAGCTGTTCACGGCGCCGACCCGGTATCCCTCGGCCAGCAGGTGCTGGGAGCGGGCCGCGTACCGGCGGGCGAACAGGCCACGCCCACCGACCCCGGCGAGTACGCGCAGCCCGGCCACGATGTCTCCGGCGCGGGTGGTGAGGATGCCCTGCTGGTGCCGGTAGACCGACTCGACCCGTTCGAGCCGGCGCAGCAGCGGCCCGACGACCAGTGCCACCGCGGGCACGCCGAGCAGCACGAACAGCGCGAGGAACGGGGAGACCGACCACAACACGACGGCGACGAACGCGTACGCGAGGACCGCTCCGACGCCCGGCCCGGTCATCGTCAACACCGCCGACGTGTTCGTGATGTCGCTGCCGCCGACGGTGGCGACCTCCCCGGCGGCGAGCCGGCGCGGCAGCACGGCGCCGATCCGGGACAGCTGACGCAGCAGGACGGCCGCGGAGCGGGCCGACGCGTCCTCCCGGACGAACGTCATCGTGCGGTGCCGCATGATGCCCAGGTACGCCAGGCCGACCCCGGCGACGACGATCGCGGCAACCCACCACAGCAACGCCTGGTAGTCGTGTGTGCGCAGACCGTCGTCGATGGCGCGGGCGACGAGGTACGGCCGCGCCGACAACCCGAGCATCCAGGCGGTACCGATCAGGCTGCCGCGCAGCACCCGCCACGGCTGGCAGCGGATCAGCCACCAGATGTACCACATCGGCCCCCTCGTGTCCGGCGCGCCGGGGTCGGGATGAGGGAGGTTTGGTGGCACCCGTCCAGGTTACCGATGATCTCGCGCGTCGTGGGGGTACCCCTGCTCACGGTCTACGGCACGCCACCACCGGCGCCTGCACGACTCGGCGGATGCCGGCGCCGATCAGACAGCGGCGACGGCACGCACGGCACCGACGAACTCGGTGAACGGATGTTGGCTCGAACGTGGACACCCCGTACGCTCTCAACCATTCACAGAGGTCGAGCAGCCCACCTGGGAAGGTGACCGCGATCATTGCCCAACCCGGTTTCGCGGAGCTGCTGCGACGCCATCGGCACGCGGCGAGCCTGACGCTGGAGCAGCTCGCGGAGGCGTCGGGGGTCAGCGCTCGGACGCTGTCGGACATGGAGCGTGGACGCAGCCGGGGACCTCAGCACCGAAGCGTCACCGCCCTCGCGGACGCGCTAAAACTCGAGGACGCCGACCGGAAGCAGCTGATCGAGCTGGCCCGCGACGGCCGGCTGCGGGATCGCTGGGTACGCCCGACCGGTTTGTGCGAGCTGCCCCGATCCGTTGCCGACTTCACCGGCCGGGTCGCCGAAATGGCCTGGACCAACGATCTCGTCTGCGCGGACGTCTCCCCGGGTGTCGCCAGCGTGGGACTCATCACCGGGTCCGCCGGCCTGGGAAAGACGACGTTCGCCGTTCGCGCCGCCCACGCCCTGCGGTCGAACTTCCCCGACGGGGTGTTCTTTCTCGATCTGTTCGGCATGTCCCAGCAACCCCTCACCGTCGATGTCGCGTTGGCGTCGCTGCTTCGTGCCCTTGGTGCGACGGACCAGCAGATCCCCACCGATGCTCCCGGCCGTTCGTCCCTTTACCGCTCGCTGCTGCGGGGCAAGCGGGTGCTGGTCGTGCTCGACAATGCCGCGTCGGAGGAGCAGGTCCGTCCACTCCTGCCGGCCGGCGGGAGCCGGGCTCTGGTCACCAGCCGACGGCTGCTCGCCGGCCTGGAGGGCGTACGCAGGCTGAGCCTCGGACCCCTGCCACTGCCGGAGGCCACCGAACTGTTGACCGGGATCCTCGGTGACCGCGTTGCCGCGGATGGTGAACCGGCGCTGGCCCATCTCGCACAGTTGTGCGGTGGTCTGCCCCTCGCGCTACGGATCGTCGGGAACAGGTTGGTCAGCCGGCCCGGCTGGAAAGCCGCCGACCTCGCCGCCCGGCTGACGAACGAGGAGCGCCGCCTCGACCAGCTCCGAGCCGGAGATCTCAAGATCGCCACCGCGTTCGGGCTCTCCTACGAACAGCTCGCGGCATCCGCGCGGCGGGTCTTCCGCCGGCTCGCCCTGGTGCCCGGCCGGGACTTCGACGCCGCCCTCGCCGCGGTTCTGGGCGGAATCTCGATCGAGGATGCCTGGGACGCCCTCGACGAACTCGTCGACCTCGGTCTGCTGCAGGACAGCGCGTCGGGCCGTTATCGCTTCCATGACCTGGTCCGGCTGTTCGCCCGCGATCGACTTCACGAGGAGGACACCGCGGCCGAGCGGGACGCGGTCGCCGGGACGATGATGTCGTGGCTGCTGCGGACGGCCACCACCGCCGGGCGGTGGTTCGAACCCGCGTACGGTCCTTCCGACCGGCCCGACACCGACCTCGTGCGCCTGTCCTCGATGGACGAGGCCGACCACTGGCTGCGCGTGAACTCGGACAACTGGCTGGGTGCGTTGCGATATGGGGCGGGCAACGCGCAGCACGCCGCTGTCCTCGACTGCGCCGAGTCGATGCACTGGTTCTCCGACCGGTGGATGCACGCACCACACTGGCGTGAGGTTTTCACCCTCGGCGCCGAGGCCGCCGCCGCCCTGGGTGATCCGGCCCAGCATGCCACTCAGCTGAACTATCTGGCCTGGGTTCACCTGGTGCCGCCCGGTGACTCGGAAGCCACCCTGCGGTACGCGGCCCAGGCGCTGGACATCGCTGCCGGCTGCGGCGCCAGGGCCCAGATCGCCTGGGCCCACCAGTACAGCGGAATCGCACTGCGACTGCTTCAACGGCTCGACGAGGCCACGGTGTCAGCGGCTCAGGCCGTGGAGATGTTCAAGACCGACGGCGACGCCGACGCGTACTGCCAGGGTCTGAGCACCCTCGGTGACTGCCTGCGCGACAGCGGGCACCACCACGAAGCGCTGGAGCAGTACCGCCGCATGTGTGTTCTCGTGGACGACGAGGAGGCGGGGATGACGCCGAGCATCGCCGCGCTCACCCGGCCGCTGGCGCTGGTCCGTGTCGGCGACTGCCTTCGGCTGCTCGACCGCCCGGCCGAAGCGATCACCGCCCTCGCCGAGGCGGTCCGCCTCATGGACCGGTTTCCGTTGTCCGGCTCGCAGGCGCGCATCCTGATCGCACTGGCCGCGGCCCTGGCCGACGAGGGCCGGGCCGACGAGAGCCGCCAGGTCTACGCACGCGCGGCCGACGTGTTCGAGGCGATCGGTGACGCCGACGAGAGCAGCCGCTGTCGTGACCTGGCGACGGCCAGCCGCTGACCCGCCGTGGGCGCCGTCGAACTTCTGCCTGCTCTTCTGCGTGGCCTCGCCCCTTCCGCGCCGGTTGGATGGAGCGCATCGGACGGGCGTCGGGCCTGTCCATCCAGGTCAGGAGCGACCATGACGACAGTCAGGAACGTCGTGCTCGTGCACGGCGGCTTCGTGGACGGATCCGGCTGGCAGGCCGTCCACGACGACCTCGCCGTGGACGGCTTCCGCATCCGGATCGTGCAGAACCCGACGCTGACGCTCGGTGGTGACGTCGCCGCGACCTGCCGGGTCCTCGACGCGCTCGACGGCCCGGCCGTCCTGGTCGGCCACTCCTACGGCGGGGCCGTCATCACCGAGGCCGGCACGCACCCCCACGTCGCGGCGCTGGTGTACGTCGCCGCGTTCGCCCCCGACCAGGGCGAGTCGGTCAACACGCTGATCGCCAACCCGCCGCCCGGGGCGCCGGTGCCGCCGATCCTGCCGCCGCGCGACGGCCTGCTCTACCTCGACCGGGACAGGTTCCACGACGCGTTCGCCGCCGATCTGCCCGCGCAACTGGCCGCGTTCATGGCCGACGCGCAGGTCCCTTGGGGCGTGGACGCGCTCAGCGGTGCCGTCACCGAGCCGGCCTGGCGGCACAGGCCCAGCTGGTATCTGGTCGCCACCGAGGACCGCATGATCCCGCCGCCGGCCCAGCGCACCATGGCCCAACGCGCCGGATCGTCGATCGTCGAAGCCATCAGCAGCCACGCCGTCCACGTCTCGCAGCCCGCCGCGGTCGCCGACCTCATCCGTCAGGCCGCCGCCTGACCACCGGCCGGCCATCACGCGGTGTTCTGGCCGTCGGGCAGGGGCGCGGGCGGGTGTGGGCGAGGTGACCGGGGTGCCGGCGTGGCCGCGGCCGACGGTGGCACCGTGGTCCGGGACCTGGTACGGCCGATCGCCGCATCGGCCTGGTCCGTGGCGGCGAGGGCGCTGGCCAGTTCGCGGGTGAGCCGCTCGTCCAGCCGGCGGGCCCGGCCGCCCAGTCGGTGCCAGGATTCGACGGTGGCCATCCAGAGCAGCTGCGGGACCAGGTCGGTGCAGCGGTCCCGGACCCAGCGGGTGCCCTTGACGGCGAGCCAGGCCAGCTGCTGTCGTCGGGTCGGGGGCGGGTTGCCGGGCTTCGGGTCGGGTCGGGCGTACACCGGATGGCCCCGGGCAGCCAGCAGGTCGGCGTAGGAGCCGGCGAGCAGCCGGTGGCCGCGTTCGCTGGGATGCAGCCGGTCGACGCTCCACATGCTGCTGCGGTAGGTCTCCGGGTGGCTCGCGGCGTCGAAATGCACCGTGCCGAACCGCTGGGCGGCATGGTCGAACACCGCGTTGACGACGTCGATACGCCGGGCGAGCGGCCGGGCCAGCCCGGCGGGCAGGCCCAGCATCCGGCCCGGCTCCGGCAGCCGGGCGGTGAGCACCAGCGCGCCGACCCGGTGCAGCGCCGCGACGGTCTCGATGACGGCGGCGCTGAGAGCCGCGACGTCGAAACTGGCGCGGAGCGTGTCGTTGACCCCGACGAGGACCGCGGCCACGGTGGGACGTAGCTCCAGCGCACGGGGCAACTGGTCCCGGACGACGGTGCCGGTGAGCGCGCCGGAAACGGCGAGATTGTGAAACTCGACGCTGCCGGGTGGGCCGAGGGCCTCGGCGAGCAGCGCGGCCCACCCGCGCCAGCTCCCGTCCGGCATCGGGTCGCCGAAGCCGGCCGTGATCGAGTCGCCGAGGGCGACGAACCGCGTGGTCATCATGGCCGCGGCCACCCCCCGCGCGTAGGCACGAAATGAGGATCCTCCAGCCACGTACCGACCAGGTCACCGCCCGTCGGCCCGAGGGCGAACGCCCGGCGAAGATCAGCCGTACCCGCTCGTCGCGGCGCCGGATCACCGGGTCAACCGGTCGGCGGCCGGTCAGGGCGGCTGGTGGGACGGTCAGCCGAAGCGGCCGTGCACATAGTCGGCGGTGCGGGGGTCGGCCGGCGCACCGAACATCGTCTCGGTGTCACCGGCCTCCACGATCTGACCCGGCCGGCCCTCCTCGGCGAGGAAGAAGGCGCAGTACTGCGAGACCCGGGCGGCCTGCTGCATGTTGTGCGTGACGATGACGATCGTCACGTCGTGGCGCAGCGCCTCGATCGTCTCCTCGATCCGCCGGGTGGAGGTGGGGTCGAGCGCGGAGCAGGGCTCGTCCATGAGCAGCACGTCGGGGCGTACGGCGAGGGACCTGGCGATGCACAGTCGCTGCTGCTGCCCGCCGGAGAGCGCGCCACCTGGCTGGCCGAGTCGGTCTCGCACCTCGCGCCACAGGCCCGCCTTGGTGAGGCACTCCTCGACCAGGACGTCGCGGTTCCCCCGGGAGGCCCGGGTTCCGGTGAGGCGCAGGCCGGCGAGGACGTTGTCCGCGATGGACATGGCCGGGAACGGGTTGGGCTTCTGGAACACCATGCCGATCCGGCGGCGGGTCTCGATCACGGGACGGCCGTGCTCGTAGATGTCGCGCCCGTTCAAGCGGACCTCGCCGGACAGGGCGGCCGACGGCACCAGTTCATGCATCCGGTTCAGAATCCGCAGGAAGGTCGACTTGCCGCAGCCGGAGGGGCCGATGAGCGCGGTGACGGTACCGGCGGCCATGGTGAGGGAGACCCGGTCGAGGACCTTGTGCGTGCCGAACCAGGCGGAGACGGCGTCGGCCTCCAGCGCGGCGCCGTCGGCGACGTGCTCGGGAGGCTGCCCGGGCAGCGTCGCCGTCACGGTCGGGCGGTCGGTCTCGTCGCCCATGATTGCGAGCTCGTGGACGGACACCGCCGCCTCCCTTTCGCTCTCCGGATGCCGGCGCCTGCCGGGCCGTTCGAGAACGAGGCTAGCCACGTCCGGGCCGTCCGGAGTGAACGCGCGGTTCACGGAAGATGCACCGTCGCGCCGGCCCGGTTCGGGGCGCCGCCGGGTCGGTCCAGGTCCGGCCACCCGGGCGGGCCACCCGTTGGTTGCGCGTTCACCGGCCGGGGACGCGGCGAGAGCGCAAGCTTCGATGTCACGTTGTGGAGTGGGGCGATTGCGGAGGGCAGGGTTTCCCTCGGCTCCACAAGCGTGGGGTCAACGGAGCGCCCTTCAAGGAGGATTCTCATGCGCTCAGTCATCCGCACGGCGGGTCTGGTCGTCGCCGGCTCGGCGGCCCTGCTCATGACGGTGACCGGCACCGCGTACGCGGACAGCCCGGGCACCCCGGCAGCGTCGGACGTGGTGGGCGTCGGCTCCGACACCACGGAGTTCGTCACCGCCAAGCTCGCGGCCGACTACAACGCCAAGTCCCCGGCTCCGACCAACAAGCTGTTCTCGTACGACGCGACCGGTTCGTCGACGATCCCGCTGAAGCCGGGCTGCACCGCGATCACCCGGCCGAACGGTTCCTCCGCGGGCATCACGGCGCTGCAGGCCGACACCACCCACTGCATCGACTTCGCCCGGTCCTCCCGGCCGAAGAAGACCGACGGCACCGAGTCCAACCTGACGTTCCGCGAGTTCGCCCGGGACGGCCTCGGAGTGGCGGTGAAGGCCAGCGGCAGCAGCGTGCCCGCCACCCTGACCACCCTCGACCTGTTCAACCTGTACGGGGCGGCGGCGGGCACCCCCGCCTGCAACCGCACCGCCTACCTGCCCCAGCCGGGCTCCGGCACCCGCTCGGTCTTCCTCGCCAACATCGGTCTGACGGAGACGACGAAGGGCAGCTGCGCCAAGGACACCTGGGACAACGACAGCAACCCGGCCACCCCGGAGGTCGGGGTGCAGGAGCACGACCCGGCCCCGATCGCCAACAACGCCAACGCCGTCGCCCCCTTCTCGGCCGGGCGTAAGGGCGCCTTCACCTCGGTCGTGTTCCGCAACCTCGACGACAGTGTCCGGCCGTCCGGCCTGGCCGCCAACTCCACCGTCAAGGTCGACCCGGTGACCGGCCAGGTCTCCACGGCCGGCACCGCGGTGAACGTCTACGACCGGGCGCTGTACAACGTGTTCCGCGTCGCCGACCTGGCCACCGGCAGCACCTACAAGGCCCGGCTCGACGCCGCCTTCGGCCCGCTGGGCTGGATCTGCACCAACGCCACCGCCAAGGCCGACATCGAGGCCGCCGGCTTCCGCCGGTCCTCGAACTGCGGCAGCTGACCGCCGCAGGACCCCCGCACCCGGGGCCCGGCACCACGGTGCCGGGCCCCGGCCCCACTCGCGGCGCACCGACCTGCGTGCGCATCCGTGACGTACGACCGACGGCGCCGCGCCGCCCCCGTGTTCCCGTCGGACATCCCGTCCGGCGCCTCAACCTCAGGAGGAACAGATGCTCAAGCGCAGGACAGTCCTCGTCGCGACGGCCGCGGCCGTCACCGCGGCAACCGGGCTCGCCGCCCCGGCGGTGGCCGGGCCGCCCGCCCCGGTCGGCGCCTCCGGCTACGCGTTCACCCTGCTCGGCACGGTCAACCTGCCGGGCCAGCTCAGCTACGGCGGCAGCCGGGTGGCCGGCATCACCGGCGCCGACTACGACCCGGCCAGCGGCACGCTGCGGCTGGTCAGCGCCGACCGCTCGAACCGCGCGCCGGCCCGGTTCTTCTCGGCCCAGCTCACCGTCGGCTCCGGCGTCTGCGCACTGCGCCTCGTCGGCGGGGTGCACCCGCTCACCCGTCCCGACGGCACGCCGTACCCGGCAACGGGCCCGGACGCGGCCGACCCGCAGGCGATCCGCTACGACGCCGCCTCCGGAAGGGTGCTCTGGGCGTCGGCGGGCGACCGCGCCGCCGGTGCCGCTCCGGCTGTCCGCGCCGCGACCGCCAACGGCGCCTTCGTCGCCGAGCTGCCGCGGCCCGGCAACGAGCGGGTGGACGTGCCGGGCCAGGGCCCGCAGGCGGGTGGCGGCTACCGGGGCCTCACGCTCAGCGCCGACGGCTCGTTCGTCGCCAGCGCCCTACGCTGGCCTCTGCTCCAGGACGGGGCGACGCCGGTCCGGATGACCTTCCGGGACAGCGCGTCCGGTGAACCGCTGGCCCAGTTCGCGTACCAGTTGGACGCCCTGCCCGGCAACGGCGTGGCCGAGCTCGTCACCGTCGACGAGAGCCGTTACCTCGTGCTGGAGCAGGCCCCGCTGCCCAACGGCGGGAACTCGGTGCGGCTCTACGAGATCGACCCGTCGCTCGGCGCCACCAACCTGCTGAGCGAGGAGGCCCCGGCGGCGCTTGCCGGCGCGGACTACCTGTCGCTGCAGAAGCGGCTGGTGCTCGACCTTGCCGACCTGCGGATCGGCACGGTGCAGAACCTGCAGGCGCTGACGTGGGGGCCCGAGCTTCCCGACGGGCGCCGGAGCCTGCTGCTCGTCTCGGACAACGGCTCGGTCGGCAACCGATCCACCCAGGTGATCGCGGTGGCGGTCGCGCTGTCCTGACGGCAGCCCCGGTCGGAGCCCGGCACCACTGGTGCCGGGCTCCCCCGCGTCACATGAGGTTGGGCAGCAGGGTGACGGCCGTGAGGTGGAACACCTGCACAGCCAGGGCGAGCAGCAGCGGCATGCCGACCACCCACGATTCCCGCCGTCCCCACCGGTACCGGGCCCAGGTGAAGGCGGCGACCGCGACCGCGAGCAGTTGCAGCCAGAGCACCAGCTGGACGAACCCGGTCCGGTCGGCGGCCAGCGGCACCTCCTGCGGCCACTGCACCCGGCTACGGCCGGGCGGCGCCGCCTGCACCGCTCCGATCAACTCCGCGTCCACGTAGACGGTACGGTCCACGCCCAGGCGCAGCCCGGGCACCGGTCCGTCGCCCTCCATGCCCACCAACGTCAGCCGCCCCTGGTCGGCCCGCAGCGGCGGCAGCAGCGCCGCGCCCGCCCGTCGCACGCCGATCACCCGGTACGTGTGCTCGCCCTGGACGGTGGTGACCGTGACCTCGTCGGCCGGCCTCAGCCGGGTCAGCTGCCGGAACGGAGCGCCGAACGTCACCGAGCGGCCCATGATCACCGCGGTGCCGGGTTGTCCGGGCAGCGGGCTGGTGGGTCGGTGCCCCGGACCTCCGTCGAGCTGCCGGCCACCGGTGCCCTCGACCACGATCTCGTCCAGGCCCAGCGCCGGTATCCGCAGCCGCGCGACCGGCGAGCCGGTGTCGATCAGCCCGCCGGCGGGCAGGGTCTGCGCGGACAGCTGCTCGGCGAACGAGTCGCGCAGGACCGACTGGGTGCGGTCGTGCTGTAGCGGGCTGATGACCAGCAGGTATCCGACGAAGGCCAGCGAGACGACGGCGAGCGTGGCCATCCCCCGACTGAGCGTCTCGGCGAGCAGCGTCGGATGCCGGGGGGCAGGGGAATCGGCCGGGTGGTCGGTCGTGGGCGGCTCCACCACCGAGGACTGGACGAGCGTGGTCACGGTTGCCTCCACGGGAGGCGGGTGGCGGGCCGGAGCCCGCCGCCCGCGACGGCGTTGTGCGGGTCAGCGCCCGCGCAGGGCATTTCGGAGTCGGCTCAGCCGGGCGCCGAGCGGATGCCCGGGCCGGGTGACCACGGTGGCGACCGGTGCCACCACCCCGGCGACCAGAGCGAGGGCCAGCAGGACGGGCAGCAGCCAGCGGGCCGCCGGGGAGGCGGCCGTGGTGGTCGCGGACGCGGGGACCACGGCCGAGGGTGCCGGCGACGGCACCCCGGGGGATGACGGCACCGGACCGGGCGACGGCGCCCCGCCGGACGACGGCACCGACGGCGTCGCGTCGGGGTCCAGCGCCTGACCGGCGGGCGGCGTTCCGGTGCTGCCCGCGCCGGTGTCGGTACGGTCGGTCGGCCGGGTGGAGGGCTTGGGGGTCTGGGTCGGCGTGGCGCCGGCGCCCTGGTCGCGGACCGCCTTCGCCGCGGCGGTGGTCACGGCCTGCATCGCCGGGGGCAACGGCAGATAACCGTCCGGCAGGTCACCGGCGGCGAACCCGACGTGTTGACCGGTGCTGGCCGCGTACTCGAGGAACGTGGCGTACCGGTCGGCGACGGCCTTCGGCAGCCCGGCCTTCGGCACGACGGCGTAGACCGGCATGGTGCCCGGGTAGCCACGGGCGTCGAGTGTCGCGTGGTCGACCGACACCACGCCGGTCGCCTTGTCCGTGCGGACGGTCTGCAGGGCGTAGGCCATCGCCGCCGATGTCGGGGCGACGAACTCGCCGGCGCGGTTGCGCAGTTCCGCCCGGCGCAGGCCGAACTGCGCCGCGCTGCCGTTGTCGACAATGGCCAGCAGGGCGCGGGTGCCCACGGTCTGCGCCAGGACGCGCTTGTACGTGACCGGCTGCCCGGTGCTGATCAGCGGCTCGGTGATGCTGGTCGGCCAGGCGCGGACCATTGCCAGCGCGGCCTCACGCAGCGTCGCCACCTGATTCGCCGCGAGGTTGAACCAGACAACATTGCCGTACACGTCGTTGGAGGTGCCCGGAGTGGTCCAGTCCTCGCGCAGCTCGAACTGCTCGGCCGGTACGGCCCAGCCGCGGAACTTGGGGTTGACCCGCATCCCCCACTCGTCGGGCGCGCCGGTGAGCCAGGCCACCGCCGCGGGGTCGCTGGCGATGTAGGCGGTGAGGGCGTGGACGAGATCCTGGTCGCCCTGCAACAGGATCGGGAAGGTGGAGCCGGCGGGGTTGTCGAACGGGTTCAGCCCGGGGTTGAGCGCCTTGAACTCGGGGTCCGCCGCCCACCACCGCGGATTGTTCTTGACCGGCGACGACTGGCCCGGTCCGCCCCCGGGATAGGACTGCGTGATCAACTTCGCCAGGAGGCGGGCGTTGAACCGCAGCTGGGTCACCTCGCGGGTGTTTCCCTGCTCGTCGGTGGTGTCCAGGATGTAGCTGACCGCGAACCCGTTCACCGCGACCGGCGCGTACGCCAGGGGCTTGTCGGGCTTCTCGTCCAGCGGACGGGAGGACAGCAGCGCTCCCAGGCCGCCGTCCGGCTCGTCGAGGCCTGCGACGAACTGCCGGCGCGCATCGCCCTCGGGCACATCTGTGTAGCCCAGCTTGAACAACGCCTTGTCCAGGCAGAACCGCGGTCGCCAGCTCGCCATGAGCGGAGCCACCAACGGGGATCCGACCAGCCCGGTCTCGGGGCGGGTGTCCTGCGCGCAGACCTCGGGGGTCGCCCGGAAGGTGAGCGGGAAGACGAAGCGGCGGTCCCAGTTCGTCGGCGTCATCCAGGTGTCGGATCCGATGGTGCTCTGGTTGTTCTGGCAGTACTCGTCGAGGAAGTCGGCGAAGTCCGCGTAGAGCTCCGGATACTCGCCGATCGGCCGGCACCCGATCGGGCCGACCGGCACGACCACCAGGGAGCATTCCTGGCGGTCCGAACAGCCGAGGCTGGGCAGGTCTGCCGCGGGGATCAGCTCGACGGGCTGGGAGCCGGCACCGGACTCGTTGCTGACCGCGGTCACCTCGTTCAAGGTCGCCTGGGAGCGGTCCGGCGGGTTCGAAAGGATCACGCCCTGTGGGTAGAGAGCGCTCGTGGGGTAGTCCGGGAAAATCCCACCGGGCAGGCCGTCGGAGAAGCTGAAGTAGGACCGGCCGTCCCGGGCGGTGAACGGGATCGCGCCGGCCGTGACGTCGGACTCGACAGACTCGCCCCAGACGGCCGGGTCGAGGGTCTGCCCCGCGGGTAGCTTCGGGTCCAGCCGGTTGACCAGGGCCGTGTCCCCACGATTCGGGTACCAGCACCGCTGCGGGGTGACCGCACTCGGGGCGCCCCAGCACTGCATGACGACCACCGGCGGGGAGCCGTTCACCGTCGGGCGCAGACCGGACCAGGAGACCGTGACCCGCTGGCGGATCAGGCCGGTGGTCTGGGAAACGGTCACCGATCCGAGGAAGGTTCGCCCCAGATCGGCGCCGTAGGTGTCGTCCATGGTCTGGGTCAGCGTCATCGGCCCGTCGACACCCTCGGGCGGGCCGATGACCGGGCCTGCGGCCACGGCCCGGGTCGCCGTCCCGAGCAGCAGCCCGGGCAGGACGATCAGGGTGGCGAGCACCGCCAGTACGGACGTCCCCGCGATGCCCCGTCGACGGCGATGAAAAACAGTGGGGGTCATGGTGCTGCTCCTCAGCCTGTGTCGGGTCGATGGAACGGTCATCAGCGGTCGCGCGGGTCAGGGTCGCGTCGCCGTACGGCTCGGGCCACCAGCACGGGCAGCAGCAGGACCAGGCCCAGCTGGACCACGACCAGCACGCTCAGGGCCTGGATGGAGCCCTGTGATGCGGCGAGCTCGACAACGCCGGAGCCGCCGCCCCCGCCGGTCGCTCCGTCGCCGGCCCCCTCGGCGTCGCCGAGCACCTCACCGGTGATCGGGTCGATCCGGACGTCCTCGCCAGGGGTGGTCGGACCGGGACCGACCGAGGCGCCGGGGCTCACCGTCCCGCCGGGCTGGCCGGCTGCCAGGTCGCCGTTACGGCCACCGGACCCGCCACCGTTGGCACCGCCGCCGTTGCCGCCACCCCCGTTCCCGGCACCGCCGCCGCTGCACGGTCCCTGTCCGTCGCGGTCGCAGCCGGGCGGTTGTGGCGCGATACGCGCCAGACGGTTGCTGTTCGGGTTCGCCGCATCGAACGTGGGGTTCTGGCAGCCCTCCGGACGCAGGCTGCTCCGCACCGCCCCGGGCACCCGCTGCAGCTGCTCGAATCCCGCCTTCACCAGGTTGAGCGGCAGCGGCGAGTAGCCGAGCGGGCCGGCCTTCTGTTGCCCCTGGCAGAGGAAGTACTGCCCGAAGAGGCTGAGGGACCGTCCCTTTTCCTCGGTGAGCCGCCCGTCGAGCGAGGTCGGCAGGATCATGTACGAGTACGACGACAGCGGATAGGTCCGCGGGTCCTGGTACCGGTAGACGTCGTCCAGCACCTGGGTGAGATAGACCTTGGGGTCACGGTTGGTGTTGATCCGCGCCTTGGTCAGGGCGACGGCGACGTTGTACTGGGTGGGCAGCACGTAGTAGCCCGCCGCGTTACGCACCTTGGCGACCGGGTAGTTCTTGTTCCGGGCGTACGAGTACTCGACGTACCCGATCGTCCCCTCGCCGTAGCTGGCCGAGATGTAACCGGCCATCTGCACCGAGCCGCTCTGCGCCACGGAGTTGTTGAACTGCGGATAGTACGAGGTCAGTCCGCACCGGTTCGTCCTGGAGATCTTCTCGGCGAAGAACGGGCACCACAGGCTGGCGTGTTCCTTGGCCATCCAGGTGGTGAACTGCGCGGTGGTGCCGGAGCCGTCGGAGCGGACCACCGGCACGATCCGCTTGTTGGGCAGCTGCTTGCCGTTGTTGTCCCGGGTGATCGCCGGGTCCGACCAGTTCGTGATCCGCCCGGTGAAGATCTTCGTGATCGTGTCCCCGGACAGACGCAGGTCCCGGTAGAGCTGACCGCCGACGGTCAGGTGGTACATGAACGAGGTGCCACCCGCCACGATGGGCATGTACGCGTACGGCCGGTTGGTGTCATCGATGGTGCCGGTGACCGGGTCGCGGCCCTGGTATGGGATCTCGGAGACCCCGAAGTCGCTCTGCTTGACGTGGAAGTCGAGCCGTCCGGCGCTGGAGCCGTTCGCCGTGAAACTCACCCGGAGCCCGTTGGTCGCCACGTCGGCGATCCACTGCGAGATCGCGTTCGCGCTCCAGGTCGACCCGGATCCGTAGATCGGGGTCTCGGCGGCGCGGGCCGGGGTGGCCGAGGGGAACGCGCCGGCGATGCCGGACAGGGCGACGAGCAGCAGCGCGAGCACCGCGCGTACAGCGGCGAGACGCCGCGGTCGAAACATGGAGGCGGTCATCGCCGTTCCTTCCGATTGACCCGGGCGGCGGCCGCGCGGGCCACCACGAAGAGCACCAGCACGACGAAGAACAGGATCGCCGCGGCACCGAAGGCCCGCGCGTGATCGGCCTCCTCCGACGACTTGGCGAGCGTGAAGGTCACCAGCGGCAGGGAGACCATCGGCCCGCTGGTCGGGTCGGCGTTGAGGTACGTGGTGTACCCGGCGGTGAGCAGGACCGGGGAGGTCTCCCCCACGCCCCGCGCGACGCCGAGAATCATCGCCGTGACCAGCGAGGGCCGCGCGGTCGGCAGCACCACCCGCCACACGGTGCTCCACTGGGAGGCGCCCAGGGCGAGACTCGCCTCCCGCAGTCCGTTGGGCACGACCCGCAACACGACCTCGGCCGCCCGCGCGATGATCGGCAGCATCATCACGCTGACCGCCAATCCGGCGGCGAGGCCGCTGCGCTGGAAGCCGGCCGCCACGAGCACGGTGCTGTAGATGAACAGGCCCGCCACGATGGAGGGCAGCGCCGTCATCGCCTCCACGACGGTACGGACCGGCCGGGCGAGCGGTCCGCGTACCTCGTTGAGGAAGATCGCGCAGCCGAGGCCGAGCGGCAGCGTGATCGCGACCGCGATGACGATCTGGATCAGGGAACCCACGATGGCGTGCAGCACCCCGCCACGGCTGAGTGGGTCGAGCGGCCCGGCCAGGCTGAGATCCTCGACCAGGAAGTTGGGGTGGCTCAGCGCCTCCCGGCCCCGCCAGAACGTGTAGCCGACAACCAGCACCAACGCGAGCCCGGCGATGGCCGCGACCACGTGCACGACTGCTGCCGCGAGCCGGTCGGCCACCACGGGGCCGGTGTGGCGGAGCAGGCTCACCACGGCGTAGAGCAGCAGGAAGGCCAGCCACACGCAGACCACGAAGCCCAGCGGGCCGGCCACCGGCAGCAGGTTGCCGTAGAGCAGCCACACCAGGCCCACCGCGCCGAGGGCCGAGCCGGCGACCGCGAGCACGTCGTCCAACGTGGTGGTACGCGGCACAAGCGGCACGTCGCTCCGCTTGCGGCGCCGGGGCGGCGGCCCGCCGTCCGGGTCAGGCGGGGCGGCGGCCGGCTGGTCGTCGGAGGTTCGCCGCGGCTGGGGCAGGATGGTGGTCATCCGTCGCACCTCAGATTTCCGTCGCCGCACCGCTGCGGGACCTGGCGACCAGCAGCGACGCGAGGGTGTTGATCAGCAGGGTGAACAGGAACAGCACCAGCCCGGCGGCGAGCAGCGCGGAAATCTGGAAGCCGTTGGCGTCGCCGAACCGGCCGGCGATGAGCGTGGAGACGGTGATCGTGCCGCGTTCGAGGACCGACCACTTCAGGTCGAACGCCGGGGAGATGATCAGCAGGACCGCGATGGTCTCACCAAGCGCGCGGCCGAGGCCGAGCATCGTGCCGCCGATGATGCCGCCGCGACCGAAGGGCAGCACGACCGTACGGATCACGCCCCAGCGGGTGCTGCCCAGGGCGAGCGCGCCCTCCCGTTCGGCGAGTGGCGCCTGGGCGAACACCTCCCGCATCACCGCAGCCGCGAACGGCATCACCATCAGGGCCACCACGACGCCGGCGATGAACGCCGAGGACGTGTAGAGGTTCTGCTCCCAGCCCTGGACGGTGGGGTCGGTTCGTACCCGGAAGGCCGGGATCCAGCCGACGTGATCGGCGAGCCACCGGGACAGGTAGATGATCTGCGGTTGCAGGAAGAAGAACCCCCAGAGTCCGTAGACGACACTCGGCACCGCCGCCATGAGGTCGAGCAGGGCGATGAGAGTGCGCCGCCACCGGCGCGGCGCGTACTCGGAGATGAACAGCGAGACGCCCAGGGCGAGGGGGAACGCGATGACGATCGCCACGATCGCCACCTGCACCGTGCCGGCGAGGACGGCGACGATACCCAGACGGTTCTGCTCGGGCAGCCACTCACGCTCGGTGAAGAAGCTCCAGCCCAACACCCGCAGCGTCGGGACCGACTGGTACGCAAGGAACAGCCCGATACCGCCCATCACGACGAGCACCAGGATCCCGCAGAGCCCGACCGCGCTACGGAAGATCCGGTCGCTCAGCGGCATGCTCGCGCTGATCTGACGTGGGCGGTCGACATCGGCTCCCGCCGCCTGAGTTCTGTCGTCGAACACAGCGGGACCTTGCACGAAACCCTCCCGGACACTTAGCTTCGGACAGGTGCTGGCATTGATGCTGATCGCAGCAAAATCGGGGATCATGAACGCTTGCCAAACGTCGCGCTGCGGCAACACTTAGTCTTTCCGCCGGCTGGGGCCGCGCGCCGAACGACGGGTTGGCACCCCCAGCGTCCGGCCCCGACGGCCCGCCCCGAACACCGACAACCCCTGCTCGACGTCCGCGATCGTGGCATTTTCGCGGAACCGGGACGCGGCGAGCCGGGCATCGACCCGGCGGGCAAAGCCCTGGGCGGAACGGGCTATCGGCGTGGCTCCCGCCGCCAGGTCCCACCACCACAATCCGCCGACCTGCCGCTCGACAACGAACTCACCCCGCTCCACCTCACGGTGGACGCGCTCGATCGAGGCGACCGCGAGTTCCAGCGCGCGGAATTGATGAACGGAAACTCCCAGGACGCGATTGTTGCCGGCCAGCAGGCGCCAAGCGATCAGTCCCTGATCGACGCGGTAGCACTGATAGCGGGCCCTAATCACGATGGCCGATGATCATCGGATAAAGCGACACGACGCCTTCCCAAGTCGACATCATTGGCAACGTCGTCACGCTAGGCAGCAATCACCGGGACCTACCAGGTCCGGTACGTTCTGTGAACACTAACGTCGAGTTAAGGGAAAGTTTCGATACTCGACGGTCGCTGGGAATCTCCAGGTAGTCGACACGATGGCTGGTCGGACTGCGGCCGAGCCGGCTCGGCCGTGCGCCCGCCCGCGCGCTGTGGTTGCGTCCCGCGGTCAGGGGCTCGTGACGATGACGAGTTGCTGCGTCGCCCGCGTCATCGCGACATAGCGGTCGACCGTTGCTTCGACACCCTCGCCGAACGCCTCCGGGTCGACGAGGACGACCAGGTCGAACTCGAGCCCCTTGGACAGCTCAGGGGTCAACGACCGGACCCGGGCCGTCGCCCGGAACGCAGGGTCGCCGATGACGCAGGCGATCCCCTCGGCATGGGCGGCGAGCCAGCTGTCGAGGATCGAGCCCAGATCCGAAGCAGATCCGTGTACGACCGGAACGCCACCGCCGCGGACCGAGGTCGGCACATTGGCGTCCGGGAGCACGGCCCGGATGACCGGCTCGGCTTCCGCCATGACCTCTTTCGGCGTCCGGTAGTTGACGCTGAGGGAGGCGAGGTTGACCCGGTCGAGCCCGACGCGCTCGAGCCGTTCCTGCCACGACTCGGTGAACCCGTGCCTGGCCTGGGCACGGTCCCCGACGACGGTGAAGCTCCGGGACGGGCAGCGGAGCAGCAACATCTGCCACTCCGCGTCGGTCAGCTCCTGAGCCTCGTCCACGACGATGTGCGCGAACGGGCCGGCGAGCCGGTCCGGATCCGCGCCGGGCAACGCGGCCCCGTCGTCCAGGGCCTCCCGCATGTCCTGTCCACGCAGCATCGTCAGCACACCCTCACCGTCGTCATAGACGTCGGCGTGGAGCAGGTCGTCGACGACCGTGGTCATCCGCGCACGTTGAGCGGCGACAGCGGCGTCGTGCCGGCGCCTGCGCCGCGATGCCTCCGGGTCGCCGAGCCGCTGCCGGGCCGCGTCCAGGAGCGGCAGGTCGGACACCGTCCACGCCTGGCCGTCCGCGCGCTGCAACTTCCGCACCTCGTCCGTGGTGAGCCAGGGAGCGCACCTGCGCAGGTAGGCGGGGACCGACCACAGGTCCCCGACGAGTTCAGCCGCCTCGAGCAGCGGCCACGCGCGGTTGAAGGCCGTGACCAGCTCCCTGTTCCGCAGCAACGACCTGCGGAGCAGGTCAGCCGGGGCGTCGACGTCGTGCTTGTCCATCAGGATCGCGAGCAGCTCCGCCCAGATCTGGTCGCGCGCCTCGTTGTGCGGGGTGCCGGGATCCGGTGCCTCGAACGCCTCGGCCCAGTCGTCGGCGCTCAGCCGGATGTCGGACCAGTCGGTCGCGACCGTCATCCCCTTGGCGGGCGGCTCCTCATAGAACCGGACGGCCGCCTCGATCGCCTTCACCAGGTCCGCGGACGACTTCAGGCGGGCCACGTCCGGGTCGGTCTCGATCGCCGCCGCGGCCCCCTCGGCGACCAGATCCCGCAGGGTGCAGATCTGCACGTCCTCCTCCCCGAGGCTGGGCAGGACGTCGCCGACGTAGGCCAGGTAGGGCTGGTGCGGACCGACGAACAGCACGCCTCCCCGGCGGTGTCCGAGGCGAGGGTCGGCGTAGAGGAGATACGCGGTGCGGTGCAGCGCGACGACGGTCTTCCCCGTACCCGGACCGCCGTCCACGACGAGAGCGCCACCGGATCCCGCCCGGATGATGGCGTCCTGGTCGGCCTGGATGGTGCCGAGCACGTCCCGCATCCGGGCCGTCCGGTTACCGCCCAGGCTGGCGATGAAGGCGGACTGGTCGTCGAGCGCGGCGTGCCCTTCGAGCCCGTCCGGGGTGAACACCTCGTCCCAGTAGTCGGTGATCCGGCTGCGGGTCCAGCGATACCTGCGGCGGCTCGCCAGACCCATCGGGTTGGCGTGGGTCGCCCCGAAGAACGGCTCGGCCGCGGGAGAGCGCCAGTCGACCAGCAGCCGGCGGCCCGCGCCGTCCGTGAGGCCGAGTCGTCCGATGTACACCGGCTCGGGGTCGTCCGCGCGGACCATGCGGCCGAGGCACAGGTCCAGGCTGAAGCGACGCAGAGCGCGCAGGCGAGCCGTCAGCCGGTGGACCGACTGGTCCCGGTCCAGCGCCTGCTGGCCCTTGCCGCCGGGGGCCTTCCGCTCGGCGTCGAGGCGGTCGGACAGGTCGGCGACCGACTGCACGAGGCTCTCCGCGATGGCGGCGAAATGCTGCTCGTCGCCGGCGATCAGGGCCGGGTCGGCCTTGAGAGAGAGGTGTTCGGGTAGATCGAACGCACTGGCGGTCGACGGGTTCACGTACATCAGCTCCGATCTGAGGCCGGTCATGACCAGTTGGGCGCGGCAAGTGCCTGAACCGGCGTGACGACGACTCCGGGTCGCATCGACGCCGGCACCCGCCCTTCGCGGCTCACATTTCCGCAGGTCCTGGCCTCGGCCGGGTGATTCTGCGGCACCACCCGGGTCTTGCCGCAAGCCCCCCGGTGCGCTATATGTTGGGAGTGGCGGGAGGTAGGGCACGACCTCCCTTTCCCTTTGTCGCCCACCGCGATCGAGATCAACGTGCAAAGCGGCGGCCCCTCGCGTACGGCGGAGAGATCCTCGATGGAGGGTCGGGCCGATGCGGCCCGACATCGATAGGTAGGCTGCGTTCCCGGCCGTGATCGGTGTGAGCTGAGGGGACAGCACGTGACCTTGCCTGGCAGTGAGCCTGAGGAGTTCCGGGCCTCGTGGCGGCAGACGTGGCAGACACACATCAGGCCGTTCCTGACCTCCAACATCTTGATCGCACTCATCACGTGGGTGCTCGGCTACGTGTTCGGCGGCCCGGTTCTCTCCGTGCTGCTGCCGGTCGGCCTTGTCACCCTGATCACGCTGCTGCATCGAGTCGCCAGCCGCGGGCATGGCCTGCGGCTGTCCGCCACCGGCGTCGAGTTCCTGCGCCGTGACGGGGTTGTCGTGCGGATGCGGTGGGCCGATATCCGGGAGATCACCGTGCTGGCGCAGCGCCGTACCGGGGCCGTCGCACCCACCGCTGCCGCCCGGGCGATCGTCGCTGCCGACGTCGCGGCGTTCGCCGCCGCCAACACCGGCCATGGGATCGTCGGAACCGGCGAGGTGCTGACCCGGGCACAGGTGGCGCAGCAGCGCCAGGCCGGCCCGGTGTGGCAGCCGCTCGGCGAGACCAGCAGCGAGGCGTTCCTGCGCCTCACGCTCATCGATCGTGATTGGCGCGCCGGCCGCATCGGCGACTGGTTCCGGGTGTACCGGCCCGACCTCGCGCCTTGACATTCCCCCCGCTCTAAAGTGCGGGATCCCTCCGCACTGACTGCGATCCGTACGCCCCCTCGCTGTCATCGGTCACGGCCACCCGGACAGCGGGGCTGGCGCACCGCTTCAGGCCGCGCACTTTATCGAGGGCTCCACCCGCCACGATGGGAATTGAGGGTTCCAGGAGCCACCTGGGACGCAGGTTCGGCGGCGTGCCCGAGCTGTCACTCGCGTCCGCGTTCACGGTCTTTGAGGTTCCCCAACAACAGCCAAGACCCACCCCCTTGACTGGCCCCGCTCATTCAGGGATGACAAGTGTGAAAAACCTAGCGACCAGAGATCGTTTGCCGAGTGATTGACAGTCGGTACTTCCTCAGCTCACGTCGCCGGTGCCCCGGCTCACAGCGGTGAGCCGGGGCAGTGGCGACCTGCGACGTCAGGACGTCGCCCTGGCGGCGTCCTGGATCAGGTCCGCGACGATCCTCGGTTGACTGATCATGACGACGTGGGACGCGGTCGGCACTTCGATGACCTTGCGGGCGTTCGCGCGGCTGTACATGAAGCGTTCGCACGCGGGTGGGATCGCCTTGTCCTGGCCGGCGACCAGCCCCCACGACGGGATGGTCCGCCACGCGGCGGCCTGGGTCGGGTAGATGAAGGAGTCCGCATCGAACGGCCGCTGGGTGGCATGCAGGAGTCGGAACGTCGCCGTAGGAATGTCGGCGGCGAAGGCCGCCTGGCCGTCCTTGCTCAGATACAGGTCGGTTCCGGTGGTGCCGTCGGCCTTCGTGTAGGGGACCGGGACGCTCACGGGAAGAACCTCGCTGCCGGGGAACTTGTTGATGAGATCCCCCTGCGTCTCGCCCACATCGGGCACGAACGCTGCGATGTAGACCAGAGCCTTGACGTTGCTCTTCCCGGCTGCAGCGTTGGTGATGACGGTCCCACCCATGGAGTGGGCCACTAGCACGACCGGCCCGCTGATGGAGTCCAGCAGGCTCCCGATGTACGGGGCGTCGGTGGGGATGCCCCTCAGCGGGTTTGACCCCGCGACCGTGATGTAACCCTCGCGCTGCAGCTCCGAGATGACCCCGTTCCAGCACGACGAGTCGGCGTAGCCACCGTGCACCAACACGATGGTCGGCTTGATCTTCGCACCCGACCTGCCCGCCTGGGCCGTCGCGGCGGTCGCCGCGTCCGCCCCGAGCGGAGTGGCCATCAGCGCTGCCGACCCGGCCAAAGCCGCGCCAGTCGCCAACACCTGACGGCGTGAGACATTCGGTGCCATGGTGATCTCCTCATTTCACTGAACTGTGCTGACTTGGTTGGCGGCGCCATGCGCCGCATGGCGAGGCAGTCCCACCCGCAGCCCCGAGGGCGGACCAACCCTGGTCCACACCGGGCTGGGAGCCTGTCTCTACGCCTCCTGATGACCTCGGCCGTAACCAGGGGGTTAGCTGGACTTGCGCCGCCACGCCGGCTCGGTGACCCCACCGGCCAGCGCGCCGACCCCATGGCATCTCGGAGTCGGCCAAGAACGCGGACTCGTCGGCTGGTAGGAGAGGCCGGACGGCGTCTGGCGTGGTGTCTACTGCTGCGGGGCGCCGGCCGCGGCCTGCGCAATGACGCTCGCCACCGCTTCTGGCTGCGACAGGTAGACGGAGTGGCTGGCTGCGATCTCGGACGCGGTGGCGCCGGCCCTCCGGGCCATGGCGTGCTGCGCCGGTGGCGGGATCATCTGGTCATCGGTGGCGACCAGGTACCAGCTGGGCTTGCTCCGCCAGGCGGGTTCGGTTACCGCGCCTTCCAGCGCGCTGGCGCCCCACGGGACCTGGGAGTCGGCCATGAACTCGGCCTGTGGGGCCGGCAGGTCCGCAGCGAAGGAAGCCGGGAACTTCTCGCGGTCGAGGAAGAGGAACCCGTTTTGCGGGGGCAGGATCGGCGGTACCGGCGCGCCGGGCGGCGGGTCGGCGATGAGTGTGCTGACCGATTCCCCTTTGTCCGGGGCGAACGCCGCGACGTACACCAGCGCGGCCACGTTCGGGTGGGTGCCGGCCTCGGTGATGACCGCACCGCCGTAGGAGTGGCCGACCAGCACGACCGGTCCGTCCTGGGCGTCGATGATCTGCCGGGTGGCTTCGACGTCGCCCTGCAACGACAGGGTCGGGTTCTGCACGATGCTGACTCGGAAGCCGTCCCGGGTGAGTGATTCATAGACGCCCTGCCAGCCGGAGCCGTCGACGAATCCTCCGTGTACGAGAACAACATTTCGCAGCGTATGTGTGCCCATGGCGGTCCCTGTTCCTCTCGTAAGTCCGGGGCAATGCCAGGACGGTAAGTCGCCGTGCGCGAGCGCCGCGTACGTCATTTGACTTCAGTTCGTGACGCAGGTTTCTGGCAGACAGCTCATGGGGAGTCCGGCGGGCCGTTGCTGTGGCGAGCGGAGTACACGCCGCTGACCTGGCGTTTCGTCCCCACCGGGCAGGGCATTGCCGGGACAATCGCGTCTGCTGTCTGGATACTGCTACGGGCCTTCTGCGGTCTGTCACCGGCTGCGAGGATGGGTCTGATGTCGATCGCTGTGAACAACCTTGGGCCGCTGTTCGGTCGAGACGCCGAGACCGAGCTGCTTGGCTCGCTGCTTGGTGGAGTCCGGAGTAGCGGTGGGCCGCTGGTGCTGTATGGAGAGCCGGGAATCGGCAAGTCCCGGCTGCTTGCCGTGGCGGCTGCGGTTGCGCGCGAACGCGGCTTCACGGTGCTGAGCACGACCGGGGTGCAGTCCGAGGCGCATCTGGCATTTGCGGGCCTTCACCAGCTGCTTCGCCCGGTGCGTTTCCGCGCGGCGGACTTACCGGCGGCGCAGCGTGCCGCGCTCGAGACTGTCTTCGGGCTGGCGCAGGAGTCGGCGCCGGAGCGATTCCGGATCGCGATGGCTGTTCTTGATCTGCTCTGCGAGGTGGCGACCGACGCACCGCTGCTGGTCCTGGCCGAGGACGCGCATTGGCTTGACCGCCCGACGACCGAAGTGCTCGCGTTCGTCGCCCGCCGCATACAGTCCGATCCGATCGTGCTGGTGGTCGCCGCGCGCGAGGGTTACCCGTCGCCGCTCGTTGATGCCGGACTGCCGCAGCAGCGCCTCAGCGGTCTCGCGCCCGCCGACGCGAAGACACTGCTGGACGCGTCCGCGCAGGAGCTCTCCACGGTGATCCGTGACCGCGTGCTGAGCGAGGCCGCCGGCAATCCTCTCGCGCTCATTGAGCTGCCGACCACCGCGGCACGACTGGAGCCGATCGCGCCAGGCTCGCTGCCGCTCACGCAGCGGCTCGAACAAGCCTTCGCCGCCCGGGTGTCGGATCTGCCGGAGATGACCCGGCTGCTTCTGCTGGTCGGGGCGCACAGCGACGACGAGCGCGTCAGCGAGATCCTCGAGGCCGCGGGCGCGGTTGCCGGGACCACGTTGGGGCTCGAGCTGCTCGAGCCGGCGGCCGAGGCCGCGATCGTCGACCTTGACCTGCACACGGTGCGCTTTCGCCACCCGCTGATCCGCTCGGCGGTGCGCCAGAGTGCGAGCCTGTCGCGGCGCCGCCAGGTGCACGAGGCGCTTGCCGAGGTACTGCGCGCCGAGCCGGACCGGCGCGTGTGGCATCGCGCTGCATTGATCAGCGGCACGCATGAAGAAATCGCCAAGGAACTGGAGGAGGCGGCCGGACGCGCGAGGCACCGCGGTGCACTCGCCGTCGCGGTCACCGCTTTGCAGCGGGCAGCCCAGCTGAGCTCGTCCAAGCAGCGCGTCCGGCGCCTGCTCGCCGCGGCGCAGCTCGCCTTCGAGCTCGGCCAACGCGACGTCGTCACGCCGATACTGCGTGAGGTGGAGCACCTCGATCCCGATCCGATCGAGCGAGCTCGCGCCACGTGGATTGAAGAAGTCGTCCACACGCGGCCACTTGGCGACACGCCACGTGCCGCAGCACTGATCGCCGCCGCCGAGCATGCGGGCAAGGCGGGTGATCACGAACTACAACTCGACATGGCCTGGATTGTCGCCACCCGGGCCTGGATGGTGGATCCGGCACCCTCGGCACGCAGAGTCCTTGTCGAAGCGGCGAATCGCTTGGGTGATCCGGCATCCGCCGACCTACGGATCCTTGCGATCCAGGCCTATGCCGACCCGTTCCGGACGGCACCGGCAGTAGTCGAGCGCGTCCGCGCAGCCGCGACCGATCTCCACCGCGATACCGACGCCGTCCGTCTCCTGGGCCCGGCAGCTGCAGTCGTGGGGGACTTCGATCTCGCTGCGAGATTCCTCGGTGAGGCGGTCGAGGGTCTCCGAACGCAAGGACGGCTCGGGCATCTGCCGCGCATGCTCACGCTGCAGGGAAGTATGGCAGCGCAGGTCGCTGACTGGGCCGTAGCGATTCCCGCGGCAGAGGAGGCTCGGCGCCTGGCGACAGAGCTCGGCGAGCCGCAATGGATCGCAGCAGCCGACACAGTCGATTCGATCATCGCCGGAATCCGAGGCGATCCGGACGCGGCTGAGCGAGCCGCGGCCCGGGCCGAGCGTATCGCGGTGCCGACCGGGGCGAACATCACCGTCGCCTTCGCGCAACTCGGTCGGATCCTCGCCGCACTCGGAGCGGGCAGGCACTCCGACGCCTACGAGGTGGCCGAACGCCTCTTCGATCCGGCGAGTCCGGCACACCACCCGATTGTCGCGTGCTGGCTCATCGGCGATCTCGCCGAAGCTGCACTGCACACCGGCCGGATCAACGAAGCACGAGCGCGCGTAAGACAGGTCGAATCAGCATCCGGCGACATCCCGGGGACCTGCATCGCAGTAGGACTGCTGCACGCACGCGCATTACTCGCCCAGGACCCCCAGGAGGCCGCGGTTCGCTTCGAGGGGGCACTCGGCGCCGACCTCAAGCACTGGCCGCTTCAGCGTGCCCGGCTCCTGCTTGCACACGGCCAGTGGCTACGGCGCCAGCGCCGAATCGCCGAATCGCGCACTCCGCTGCGGGACGCCCGCGATGCCTTCGACGCCATGGGCTGCGCAGCCTGGAGCGACCAAGCCCGCCGAGAGCTTCGAGCGTCCGGGGAGGCCAGCCGGCGATGCGACCTCGCCGCCAGCGACCAACTGACCGCTCAAGAGCTTCAAATCGCCCAACTCGCCGCCCAAGGGCTCTCAAACAGAGACATCGGACAGCAGCTGTATCTGTCCCACCGGACGATCGGCACACACCTCTACCGCATCTTTCCGAAGCTCGGGATTACCAGCCGCGGTGAACTTCGCTCGGCCCTCTCGGCGCGCATAGCACTGCGAGGACCGTAGGAGAACAGGATCGGCGCAGGGAAGTCCGGCGGCTGTCCGTGGCCATGGCAAAAAGCTCTGATCCACCTTTTGTGGAGCAAGCGGTGAGTGCGTCTGTTGAGACAGCGAAAGGGCCAGCACGGTTCGGGAAGGGGCCGACGGAAGGACCCGGACCACGGGTACCCCGCCGGCGGGCATAACCCCCGGAATCACTGCGGAATCAGACAATAAACCTAAAGCCGCCCTGATGCTACTTCATCGCCCCGTAAGCGGCATTGGGCCGCTGGCTGAGCTGCCGAAACTGCCGTCTCACGTTTGGCTCCGATCTGACGTCTACAGAGCGCAGAGAAAGGAACCGCAATGAGCACGCGACACACACTGGTGACAACATCTCTCGGATCGGTCACGATCGTCGCGAGCGGTGACGCGATCATCGGCCTCTACTTCCGCCATCACATCCGTCGGCCCGCGCAGGAAACGTTCGGGCAGGAAGTGACGACGGCCGAGGATGCGCTGCTTGCCGGGGCGACTGAGCAGCTGATCGATTACCTCGGCGGCAGTCGACGTGAGTTCGACCTTCCGTTCGACGCCTCGGGTGATGCGTTCCAGCGCGCCGTGTGGAGTATCGTCGCCGAAATCCCGTTCGGTGAGACCGCCGCCTACGGGCAGATCGCGGAACGGCTTCGCCACAAGTCCCTGGCCTACCGCGTCGGCCAGGCGGTCGGCGCGAACCCGTTGTGCATCTTCGTGCCGTGTCACCGCGTCGTCGGCGCGAATGGGAACCTCACTGGCTACGCCGGCGGGCTCAAGCGGAAGCAGGCGCTTCTGGAGCTTGAGGAGCCCGCTCAGGTGCGCGCCGGACGATTGTTCTAGCGAATCTCACGAAAGAGTCGCCTTCGCCGTCTTCAATGGGATGGATATGAAACAGCCGTTCGAATCAGTGGTCGCGCAGCACAGCGTCACGGTGCTGCGCGTCTGCCGAACGCTCCTCGGAGTGCAAGATGCGGACGACGCCTGGTCAGAGACCTTCCTTGCCGCGTTGCGCGCCTACCCGGACCTTCCGGAGACCGCGAACGTCGAGGCCTGGCTCGTGACCATCGCCCGCCGCAAGGCGATCGATGTCCACCGGGCCGCGAAGCGCGACCCGCTGCCGGTGGAGACATTGCCGGAAGCGCCGACCTCAATCGGAATCCCGGGCGCCGACGACGCCGATCTCTGGGAGTTCGTCGGCCGTCTCCCCGGCAAGCAACGGCAGGCGATCACCTTTCGATACCTCGCCGGCATGTCACATGCGGAGATCGCGGCGATCCTCGGCGGAACCGTCGAAGCGGCACGAAGAGCCGCCGCCGACGGACTCAAAACCCTCAGAAAGAACTATCCGGGCGCAAAAACGAAAGGAGCAGTCCAATGAGCGACATCCGCAACGATGACGCCCTCACCGCCCTGTCGGCGCCCATCGACCCCGAGACCCTGGCAAGGCTGCACGCCCGACTCGAGAACGAGGCGCAGGCCGAAGGTCTCGTCGACGTCGCATACACGACCGTTGACAGCCCGGTCGGGAAGTTGCTGCTCGCAGCGACCACGAAGGGCCTAATCCGCGTCGCCTACGCCCGCGAGGACCACGACCGTGTGCTGGAGAACCTGGCCGAGAAGGTCAGCCCCCGCATTCTGCGCGCACCGAAGCGACTCGACGACGCAGCGCGCGAGCTCGATGAGTACTTCGACCGCCGCCGGAAGGTCTTCGACCTGGCGCTCGATCTGTCCCTCTCCCGCGGCTTCCGGCAGCTCGTCCAGCAGCACCTCCCGGAAATCGGATACGGCCAGACCCGCAGCTACCGGGAGGTCGCCGAGCTCGTCGGCAACCCCAAGGCCGTGCGCGCCGTCGGCACCGCTTGCGCCACCAACCCGCTGCCCGTCGTCGTTCCCTGCCACCGTGTGCTCCGCGCCGACGGCACTCTCGGCGGCTACATCGGCGGGTTCGATGCCAAGACCACCCTGCTTGAGCTCGAGGTCGCGGCATGACCGCCAAGAAGAAGCCCCCCGCGAACCCCTGGCGGAAACGCGTCGGATCCGCGGACTGGGCCGCCGTGGCAGTCGAGATTGACGAGTACGGCGGCGCCTTGCTCCCGCAGCTCCTCGCCCCCGAGGAGACGAAGGAGATCCGCGAGCTGTACGACAGCGATGAGCTGTTCCGCAGCACGATCAACATGGGCCGGCATCGCTTCGGCGAAGGACAGTACCGATACTTCGCGGCACCCTACCCCGCGCCGATCGAGGCGCTGAAGCAGGCTCTCTACCCGAGGTTGCTGCCGATCGCCCGTGACTGGTGGACCAAGCTCGGCCGGCCCGCCCCATGGCCGGACACCCTCGATGAGTGGCTGCAGATGTGCCACGATGCTGGGCAGACCAAGTCGTCGGCGATTCTGCTCCGCTACGGCAAGAAGGACTGGAACGCGCTGCACCGCGACCTCTACGGTGACCTCGTCTTCCCCCTCCAGGTGGTGATCAATCTCAACGAGCCCGGAGTTGATCACACCGGCGGCGAGTTCCTCCTGCTGGAGCAGCGGCCGCGGGCGCAGTCCCGCGGCACGGCCACACTCCTACCGCACGGTCACGGGTATGTCTTCACCACTCGCGACCGTCCCGTCCGCTCCGCCCGCGGCTGGTCGGCGGCACCGGTGCGGCATGGGGTCTCCGCGATCCGCTCCGGCGAGCGGCACACACTCGCCCTCGTCTTCCACGACGCGGCATGAGCACCACGAAGACCTACACGCTCATCGGCGCGGACGGGCGCCCCCACTCGTCTCCCGTCAAGGGCGAGTGGGGCGGCCACAGCGGCAGCAAGACCTACGGCCGGTTCGACTGCCCCGCCGCGCTCCGAGCGATCGCGCGAGACGGCTACGTGAGGCAGCGCGTCTTCTTTGCGGACGAGGCGACCGCGATTGCCGCAGGCTACCGGCCGTGCGGGACATGCTGCAAAGACCGCTACCAGGCGTGGAAGGTCGCACGGGAGAGAGGCGAACCGTGGACGCCCTGGTGAGCCCGCTCCTTCATGGTTGGCGGGGAATCCGCCCCCCGCATGCTTGGGCGGCGACAGAGGCGGAAGTCGAGGCGATCACGGCACTCGCCTGGGCTCGCGGCGCAACACGGTTAGCCATCGGATCGGGTCGAGCGGACGGCGACCTCACGACGGTACGCGCTATCGCGACATGGTGGGAAGCGCTCGGCGGCGAGATCGCCTCAACCCTCACCTGGCCGGAGACCGCCGCGTCGTGGTTGCGGCAGGCCACCCGTTTCACCGCTGCCAATCCAGATCTGTGGATCATGACAGGCTCCCCAGTCGGATGGGCGCAGATGACCCGCAGGCTCCTTTGGTCGACCAATTGGCGGCCGACTCGAACCATCCTGACGGCGGCGCTGTCCGAGCGGAAGGCGCTCGATCTCGTCGGCCTCGTCAACCTCAATGGAATCACCGGCGTCACCGAATCAGGCGGCGCCTGGCAGATCGAGAACGAGGTCATCACAGCACCCTATGTAAGGACTTGACGATGACGCTCTTCACTCCGGACCTCGACCCGGGAGAACGCAGCGAACCCGGGGCCGATGCGATCCTCATCCCGAGTTGGCTCAACATGGAGCAGCAGGAGTGGATCGTGCGCCAGTTTCACCGTTGGACGCAAGGGCCCGTTCCCATTCGGGCCGCAACGGTCCGCGGCCACAAGATGTCCGTGCGCACCGTGTGCCTGGGCTGGCACTGGCAGCCCTACAAGTACACGCGAGAAGCGACCGACGTCAACGGCGCCCGAGTCCTCCCGTTTCCGGACTGGATGGTGCGGCTCAGCCGGCGCGCACTTCGCGACGCCGGCTACCCCGAAGACGAGGTGAACGCCCACACGCCGGACACGGCGCTCGTGAACTACTACGACGATTCCGCACGTCTGGGCATGCACCAGGACAAGGACGAACGCTCCCTCACCCCGGTTGTGTCGCTGTCGATTGGTGACACCTGTACGTTCCGCTTCGGCAACACGGCGAACCGCGGAAAGCCCTACACCGACCTGCGCCTCCGCTCCGGGGACCTCTTCATCTTCGGCGGAGCATCCAGGCTCGCCTACCACGGCGTCACGCGCGTGCATCCCTTCACCGCCCCCGACGGCTGCGGCCTGGATACCGGTCGGATCAATATCACCATGCGCACCACCGGACTCACCGACTGACGGAGAAGCAGCACAGCAATGAACAAGGCACCCGAAGACCCCGGCGTCGTGATCGGCGAAGACGGCCTGGCCCGACCCGCGTGGGCGTCGGTCGATCCAATGCTGCGCGACTACTACGACACCGAATGGGGCATGCCCGTCACCGACGAACGCGGCGTCTACGAGCGAGTCACGCTCGAAGGCTTCCAAGCGGGCCTGTCCTGGGCCACGATCCTCCGCAAACGCCCCGCATTCCGCTCCGCGTTTGACGATTTCGATCCCGACGCGGTCGCCGCCTACACCGAGCGCGATGTCGAACGCCTCCTCGCAGACACCGGGATCGTCCGCAACCGGCAGAAGATCGAAGCCGCGATCCGAAACGCCCAAGCGACGCAGAAGCTCCGCGACCACACCGGCCTTTCCGCGCTCATCTGGTCGTCCAAGCCGGCAACGACCCCCCGCCCGCGGACCTTCGCCGATATCCCCACCACCTCGCCCGAATCCGTCGCCCTCTCGAAAGAGCTGCGCAAGCGCGGATTCGCGTTCGTCGGCCCGACGGCGATGTTCGCGCTCATGGAGGCGATCGGCATCGTCGACACGCACCTGATCGGCTCGCACCGACGAGGCACCTCCGGCGTCTGGCCAGAATGAGCACGATCCGTCTCGACGCTTCCAGGCCGTTCCATCACGATGCTGCGCTCGCGATGCTCGCAGCGCATGCCGTTCCCGGGGCTGAAACACCGACCGCGAAGCGTCAACGCACACCAGAGCCCTGCCGAGCACGGGCGGGCCGACCGTCGTCACAATCACCTTCGACGCCAGCGGCGTGTGCGTCGACCTGGATGCCGACGACACAACAGCCGCCGAGGTGTCGCGGCGAATCCGGTCCGGGCTCGATCTCGACACCGACACTGAGTGATGTGATCGACAACCTCGGCCGAATCATCGGTATCGTTTTCGAACCCGGTAAGCTCGCGCACATCGCCTGGGGTGGCGAACGTCGCGTCGGCCTCTCGATCATCGAGAACGACGACGATCGCCGCTTCGACGTACTCACCTTGATCGAGCCCAGCCAACGTCACCGCGGCCTGGCGACCGCGCTCAAGCGCCATGCACCGCTCGCCGGGCGGCAAGCCGGCTGCACCGCCCTGTAGACGCCGGGCGACATCCGTTCCGAGTTTTTCTATCTGTCGCTCGGGCTGCGACCTGAGTAGAGAAGCCCCGGCGGCCGGTCTCACGAAACACCCGCCAGGCGCGTCTTCCCAGTATCGGCGGCCAGCAACCAGCTGGCGATCCCCTAGAGGAGACAAGGGACGACATTATGTCGCTGCAAGAGAACAAGGCCATCGTCGGACGCTGGTTCACCGAGTTTTGGGGCAACCCCTGGAACCCTCGGGTCATCGACGAGCTCGCGCACCCCGACATCCGCTTCGAGTACTCGCTGCACAAGCCCATCCGCAGTCGCGACGAAGTGCGGGCGTTCGCCACCAACTTCCGCACCGCGTTCCCGGACCTCAACTTCTGGGGCACCGCCGACCTGATCGCCGAGGGCGACTACGTGGTCGGCCAGTGGGAAGGCGGCGGCACCCACACCGGGCCGATCGCCTTCGACGACGTGCCCATCGGCTCGGTGCCGGCGGCGTCCGGCAAGACGCTCCGCTTTACCGGCACGACCGTCCTCAAGGTCGTCGACGGACTCATCGTCGAAGAGGTCGGACTCGACGACGGCGTGAAGGTCCTCCAGCAGCTCGGCATCATCCCCACCGAGTAGGTCGGCGAGCACGCCGTTGAAGGCAGAGAGGGGTCGAGCGACGTGCACGGCCCCTCCCTGCACAGTTCTCGGCCTAATGGATCTCGGCATCGCAATTGCGGTGGCGTCGTCTGGGTTGAGGGCGGCGGCGTAGGTCCTGCCGTCGTGGTTGCAGGCGTCTTCGATGGCTCGGGTGGCGCGAACTGGCTGATCGCGTGCTCAAGGAGCACCTTCACCGCGGAACCCGACTCCCTGCTCGCGAGGGCGCTAGGCATCCTCCTGAGACCGAATCGATGCCCTTGGCGAAGAACGTGCCCCACGGGGCGTTGAGGTGTCCGTCGGGGGTGCCGCCCGCTTGGGGTGTGAGGTCCTTCTCCGGGTAGACGCTGGCGACGGCGATCGCGCCGCCGGGATTGACCGGGCGGGCAGCATCGGCGAGCACCTGGTCGGCGCGCTCGCGGTCGGGGTGGGCGCGGTCGTGGGCCTGGAAGCCGACCGCGTCGACGGCCTTATCCACACCCAGCAGCTTCTCCTCCCCCAGCGGCAGGCCACGGCGGGCCCGGTCCCCGCGGATCTGCTCGACCGGATCACCCTGGCGGAAGTCGATAGGCACCGCCCCCAGGTCTTCGGCCTTGTCCAACCGGGCGTCGACCTGATCGACGCAGTAGACGGCGCGGGCGCCGAACACGGCGACGGTGTCCCCGGCGCGGACGTCGGCGAGGGTGGCGGCCGCGCGCCAGCCGGTGACAAACGCGTCGGCGAGCAGCACGAAGTCGTCCTCGTACGCGTCGCCCGGCTCTCCCGCCACGGGCAGGCAGTTCGCGTCGGCCCACGGCACGCGCAGCAGTTCGGCCTGCGCGCCCGGGTAGGGGCCCATGCCCGCGTAGCCGTACGCGGCGCCAGGCCCCTCGGTCCGTGCCCGCAGGCACAAGGCGGACAGGCCGCGGGCGCGCATGGCGCAGATGCCGCAGAACAGGTGGGTACGCCACGATAGACGACAGCTCTCATGCCTCACGCCCTCTTCATCGGCGAACCGCAGCCGTCAAGTCGCTGCCGTCCACACCTGCGACTCGCCCGCCTGCCGTGGAGTCCGGTTGAGTGCCACCCGTACCGAGTCGTGCGGTTCGGGGCGTGGTGCGCCAGGGCCACGAGTACCGGACGCGCGACGGCCGGGTCGGGCCCGGTCAGGCCGCGACCCGCTCGCGATGAGGTTCGCTGATCATCGTCATCGTGTGCGCGGTCCACGGGGCGACGAGGCGCTTGTCGATCTCGCCGCGGACAATGCGGTAGAAGTTGGACGTGTTCATGTGTTGGTCGAGAACCGCCTGATCAGTCCAGTTCTCGTAGAGGAACATGACGGACGGGTCCTCGACCGACTGGTATAGGTCGTAACCCAGGCACCCGGGCTCGGCGCGGGTGATCCCGACCATTTCCAAGTGACAGTTGCCGACCGCGGCCTCCTCGCCAGCCTTGATCGTGAAGAACGGCACGAGGGTCACCTGAGCCGGCGAGTTCGCGACCAGCCGTGGGCGGTCGGATCGGGTGTCGGGTTCCGACAGCAGCCGCACGCGCCACAGGGTGTAGGGGGCGACGATCTCGCCCGCGACGATTTCCGCGAGACACCGCCGAACCTGCTCACTCGCCAGATGCGCGTCCAGGGCCTGCTCGTCCGCCCAGTTGCCGAGCACGTAGAACGCGGCCGGATTGTTCCTCAGCTGATGCACGTCGTAGCCGAGGTTGCCGCGTTCCTCCCGGACCGCCCTCCCGAGCTGCAGAAGGGCGTCTCGGACGGCGTCCGCGCGCCCGGGACCGGCGATGAACTGAGCCAGGACCGCCGGCCGGGGCGATGGAGGCGGCACCATTCGCTCGCTTCGTCCGCGTTCGTTTCCCACCACCATCGCCCCCTTCCCGGGCCGGAGCGTGCTGCTTGTGCCTCGTTGTCACCTGCGACCTGCCGGCATCGCAGCCCGGGCCTCGACTGCCGACATGACGAGCAGTGCGGCTTCGTCCGGGTGAGAAACCATCGCGAGGTGGCCGGCAGGGACCTCGGTGGCGGTCGCGCCCATGCGGCTGGCGAACATGCGCTGCGCGTCCGGCGGGATTGCCTCGTCCTGTGCGGCGATCAGGTACCAAGACGGTAGCGATCTCCAGGCCGGGACACCCATCGCTTCGGAGAAGGCAGAACTGGCGATCGGCTGCTGTACGGCGTGCAACACCTTGGCCTGGACCGGGTCGACGCCGGACGCGAAGTGCTGGACGACGTCGTCCAGTTGCTGCCAGATGAAGCCCTGCTTGTCGGTGAACCGGTGCTCCAGCGCTGGCGGTGTAGGGCCTTGCGACAGCAGTGCGCCGAGCGGTTCCCCTTGGTCCAGCCCGAACGCCGCGATGTACACCAGCCCGACCACGTTCGGCGCGTCGGTGCCGAGGGCGGTCATGATCTGGCCCCCGTAGGAGTGTCCGGCCACAATCGTCGGTCCGTCCTGCAAGGCCAGGACCTGGCGTAGCCGGGCGACATCATCGGGCGTAGAGGTCATCGGAAACTGGGGTGCCGTCACGTGGTGGCCGGCGGCTTGTAGACGCTCGACAACGCCGCTCCAACAGGAGCCATCGGCCCAGGCGCCATGGACGAGGACGATGTCCGGTCCGCCATTCATGGGGATTCCTTCCCTACTGGGTGGGATGTTCGTTCCTGCCCACGCCGGCCTGCAGGCAACGGCGGACATCCGCAACGCTGACGGTGCACGCCGCCCGAACCAGCGGCAGTCCTGCAGCGAGTACCAGATCGGCCCGGGCGTAAACGTGGTCGGGGCGAGCCGTCGTGAAGCCGTGAGGTTGGCACCCACCCGGCCATCGGATCGGGAAGGATGCCGGCGCGGGCCCGAATGGTGTCCAGCACGCTCGGAGGAGTCCGGATGACCGAGTTGTTCCCGCCGATCCCGCTGTCCGCCTGGACGGACTCGAAGGAAACCGTCCACCGCTAGCGCACACCACAACCCGCTCAGCCACGGCCCTAGCCGCATCGAGCGACTCACCCACCATGATCAGCCGCCCATGCCGAAACAAAACCACAGGCAACACACCGGCAGCACACTACCGCCGGAGCGGTGACGCACGTGATGCCCTGCAACGCCGCCCGCTCCCTCACATCCACACCAAGCACCATAGAACACCCTCGATTACCAAAGACGCCCCGCACGCCAGCAGTTGATTACCCCGGAGCAGGCGAGGTGGCTGCGGGACATGATGGTGTCGGGCCGACTGCCAAGGTGGGACACCTGGTTCCCCGACGGCGCCCTCGACGATCTTCTGCCCGACCCAGGCCAGCGGAGCCAGGTGCTGCACCGCTCACCCGAGCTGCCGTGGAAGGTTGTCGCTGAGGTGCTGCCCACGCCGGGCAGGGCGTGGCACAACGCCAGGCGCAGCTACCTCCAGCTGAGCGCCGCGAACCAGGCCACGGCGGAGCAGGCGGAAGAGCGTGGGTACCGGGTCCGACGCATGGAGGCCGATTATCTGGCGCTGGTCACGCAGCCCGCGATGGTCTCGGATCTGCTGCTGTCGGCATTGCGGACGTAGCCCGGCGTTGGTGGGTCTCGTACATTCTGACGGCGACGATCAGGCCGGACACGGCGGTGAGGGCGGCGACGGTCCAGACCGCCGCGCGTACCCCGAGGGCGTCGGCGACGACGCCGGCCAGCAGGGCGCCGACTGCGAACCCGCCGTCACGCCAGAGCCGGTAGATGCCGACGGAGCGGGCCCGCCAGGCCGGGTGGGCGACGTCGCCGATGGCGGCCAGCAGTGTCGGGTAGACCATGGCGGTGCCGGCGCCGAGCAGGGCCGCCGCGACCGCCCACAGTTCGAAGGCATCTCCGATGGCGATCAGCGCCAGACCGACGGCCTGGACCCACATTCCGGTGGCGATCAACCACTTGCGTCCCCACCGGTCCGACAGTGCGCCGGTGAACAGCTGCCCGACGCCCCAGACTGCCGGGTAGAGCGCCGCCAGGACGCCGATGCGCCCGACGGAGAGGCCGGCGGCGGCGAACAGCACGGGGAACAGTCCCCATGCGAGGCCGTCGTTGAGGTTGTTCACCAGCCCAGCCTGGCTCGCCGACGACAGCGCGGGCTCCCGGAAGCTGGTCTGGGCGAACACCTGCCCGTTGCTCAGCCCGTGATGCAGGTGGTCGTGTCGGCCGTCGGCACGGGCGACGTGGTCGGCGGCTTCGAGGTGGGCGTGCCCGCGGGTCTCCCGCACCACGAACCTCGACAGGCCGAGCCCGAGCGCCGCGAACGCGACCCCGAGCAGGAAGGGCGCCGGGCGCAGCCCGTACGCCTCGGCGAGGTACCCGGTGGTCAGCGCGGTCGCGGCGACCGCGCCGTAGCCGGCGGCCTCGTTGAGGCCCATCGCGAATCCGCGCCGGGCCGGACCGACCAGGTCGATCTTCATGATCACCGTGGTGGACCAGGTCAGGCCCTGGCTGATGCCGAGCAGCACGTTGGCGGCGACGATCCATCCCCAACTCGGTGCCCAGATCAGCAACAGCGGTACCGGGACGGCGATCAGCCAGCCGGCGACCAGCACGGGTTTGCGGCCGTACCGGTCGGACCAGGTGCCGGCGAAGTAGTTGGTGGCGGCCTTGGCCACGCCGAACACCAGGATGTAGGTCAGCGCGGCGGTGTACGCGCTGAGGTGGAACGTCCGCGTGGCGAGCAACGGCAGGACGGTGCGTTCCTGCCCGAGCATCCCACCGACGAGCGCGTTGACCGCGACGAGCAGGATGAACTGCTCCGCGTTCTGTCGCAGGCCCAGGACGATGGGGCGGGCCGGGGCGGCCGGGGTGGTCCCCACGTTCAGATTCGTCATCACGTCTCCTCGTCAGGTCGCCGTTCGGCCCGGGACAGCCGCCGGTGGGCACCGCCGACCACGGCGGCGGGACGTGACGGCTGCGGTGCTGGTGCCACCGTCACGTCCCGCTGGTGTCAGCGCTGGCCGGTGACCAGGAGGTCGCGCTCGGCGTGCCGGGATCGTCGGCCACGGCGCCGCCGGAGCATGGCAACCGCCACGGCCACGGCGGCCACCGCGAGGGCCGTCCAGAGCAGCGGGTTGGACCGCAGCTCCCCGGGAAGCTGCTGGGCGAGGACGAAGACGCCCATCACCACGACGAACCAGCCGAACGCCTGGCGTAGCAGGTCGGCCGGGATCCGTCCGGCGAGCCGTCCGCCGAGCAGGCTGCCGACGATGGCGGCCGCGGTGACTGCGGCGGCCAGTCCCCAGTTGACGTGCACGCTGGAGAGGTAGCCAGCCAGGCCGGCGAAGGACTTCATGGCGATGACGACCAGGGAGGTGCCGACGGCGACCGGCATCGGCAGGCCGCCGAGCAGGGCGAGGGCGGGCACCACGAGGAAGCCGCCGCCGGCGCCGACCAGCCCGGTGACCAGGCCGACCACCACCCCGTCGAGGAGCACCCGCGGCACCGGCAGCTCGTGCGGCACCGGCCGGCCCTCGGCGGTGCGCCGCCCGCGGATCATCGCGACCGCGGTGGCCAGCATCATGATCGCGAAGCCGGTGAGCAGGAACGCCGCCGGGATGTACTCGGCGAGCCGACCGCCGGCGTAGGCGCCGGTCATGCCGGCGAGGCCGAAGACCAGTCCGGTACGCCACCGCACCCGGTGGGCGCGGGCGTGCGGCAGGACGCCGACGGCGCTGGTGGCGCCGACGACGAGCAGGGAGGTGGCGATGGCCTCCTTGGCCGGCAGGTCGGCGACGTAGACCAGCAGCGGTACGGCGAGGATGGAGCCACCGCCGCCGAGCAGCCCGAGGCTGACGCCGATCAGCACCGCTCCGGCGATGGTCAGGACGAGGGCGGTCAAGACTGATTCCCGGCGCCGTCACGCAGTTGGCCGACGATGGTGTCCAGGTCGCAACTGGCGCCCCGGTTGTAGGGCAGCTTGCTGAGCAGCATGCCCATGGCGCAGGTGTTGGTGATCGCGGCGAAGGTCAGTCCGGCGCCGATGAACCCGGCGACCCATTTGAGACCCGGTACGAACACCGAACCCAGGACGCTGGCCAGGACGATGGAGCCGGCGACGAGGCGGACCTGTCGTTCCAGGTCCCAGCGCTGCTTGCCCTGCCTGGTGGGCGCGTTGGCGGCCTGCCAGGCGAGCATGCCGCCGTCGAGGACCTTGAGGTTGGGCAGGCCGACGGCGGCGAGGGACTGTTCGGCCTGGGTGGCGCGGGCGCCGGAGCGGCAGATCAGCACGATGTCCTCGTCGAGGTGGTTGCGCAGTTCCTCGCGGTGCTCCTTGAGCAGGTCCAGCGGGACGTTGTAGGCGCCGGGGATGTGGACGGTCTCGAACTCGCCCGGGGTGCGCACGTCGAGCAGCCGAGGCGGCCGGCCGGCGGCGATCAGCTCCCGCAGGGTCGCCGCGTCGAGGGTCGAGGGGGTCGGCGTGGTCATTGGTTTCCTCTCCTGAAGTTGGTTGGTGGAAGGGGGCGGGTCAGTCGGTGGGGGCCATCCGTATGCCGGCCTGCGCGGCCCGGCCGAACAGGTCGTCGATCAGGACGACCTGGCGGCCGGCGTTGGCCAGCAGGGACGCGGCGGCGGTGGCGCGGTAGCCGGAGCCGCAGTGCACCCACACCGTTCCGGCGGGAAGGTCGGCCAGTCGCTTCGGCAGGTCGGGAAGCGGGACGTGGACGGCACCGTCGATGTGGCCGGCTTTCCACTCGTTGGTGAGCCGTACGTCGAGAACCACCTGCGGAGCGGGCAGCCCGGCCGGGGTGTCACCGGCCTGCGCGGCCGCGAGGGCCGGGAAGTCGGCCACGGTCAGCTGGCGCAGATCGGCTCGGTCGCTCGCCCACTGCTCGGGTGCCCCGGTGGCCTGGGCGGCGGGCCGGTCGACACCGATCCGCACCAGTTCCCGCTGGGCGTCGGCGATCTGCTCCGGCGTCTGCGCCAGGAGGGTGATCGGGACTCCCCAGTCGATCAGCCAGCCGAGCCACGTCGACATCGGCCCGTCCAGCCCCAGGCTGACCGTGCCGGCCAGGTGCGAGGTGGCGTACGCCGTGCGGTGGCGCAGGTCGACCACCCACTCCCCCGCGGCGATCCGGGCGCGTAGTTCGTCCGCGTCGGCTCGCGCGACCGGGGTGAGGTCCACCGGGGCCGGGCCGGCGGCGTTGGCCACGCCCATGTGCGCGTAGTACGCCGGGTAGGCGTCGAGGCCGGCGAGGGTCTCGGTGACGAACCGGTCGGCGGCGAGCCGGAGCGCCGGGTTGGCCTGCTTCTCCCGGCCGATGGTCGACTCCGGCGCGTCGGCCTGGCTCGCGGAGCAGAAGCTGCCGAACCCGTGGGTGGGCCACACCTGCGCGCCGTCGGGGAGCAGGTCGGCCAGCCGCCGCGCGGAGGCGTGCTGGTGGTGGGCCAACTCGTGGGCGTGCTGCTGGCCGAGCAGGTCGGTGCGGCCGGTGGTGCCGAACAGCAGCGAGCCGCCGGTGAACACCCCGGCCGGGGACCAGCCGTCGTCGCCGGCTTCGTCGAGCACGTACGACAGGTGGTGGAACGTGTGCCCCGGCGTGGCCGCCACCCGGATACGCAGCCGTTCCGACACGTCGACCACGTCACCGTCGGCGACCGGCACCCGGTCGAAGCCGACCTCGTCGGCCGCGGCGACCAGGTACCGGGCACCGGTCACCCGGGCCAGTTCGAGGCCGCCGGAGACGTAGTCGTTGTGGATGTGCGTCTCGACCACGTGGCTGATCCGCACACCCTGCTCGCCGGCGAGGTAGATGATCCGGTCGATGTCCCGCTGCGGGTCCACCACCACCGCCACCCGGCCGTCCGTGGCCAGGTAGCTGCGGTCGCCCAGGGACGAGGTCGAGATGACCGACACCTGCACTGCCACTCGCCTTCTCCTCTCCTGTCGCACATACCCCGGGGGGTATGTAACGGTCACTCGTCTCTCTTGGTCGAACTCATGCGCGGTCACCGGCCCAGGCCGCGGATCACGGCCTGGGCGCGAACGTCAAACCCTGCGGGTCACGACAGGGCGAGGAACAGCTTCTCCAGCTCTTCTTCGGTCATCTCCGGCTGCTCGCCGCGGTCACGCGCGGCCGAGCAGTGCCGCATTCCCGATGCAATGATCTTGTAGCCGGCGCGGTCGATCGCCTTGGACACGGCGGCGAGCTGGGTCAGCGCCTCCCGGCAGTCCCGACCCTCCTCCATCATCTCGATCACGGCGTTGAGCTGCCCGCGCGCCCGCTTGAGCCGAGTCAGCGCGTCGCTCGTCATCTCCGGTCGCAGCTTCATGTCGCCACCTCCCTAGCCTCCAAACATACCTAAGGGGGTATTCGTCCGGCTGCGAGGCCCCCGTTGTGCGCGTCCGGAGAAACATACCCCCCGGGGTATTCATTCCCCGCCAGGCACCCCCCGCCGCACGGCTGGCCCGGGGCGGATCGGCGCGCTATCGTCGGCCACGATATACCCCCCGGGGTATCTGGTCAAAGGAGTGATGAGCCATGCGAAAGGTCGATCTGGCGACCTTCGCCGCCGCCCACGCCGACGGGGCGACGGTGATCGACGTACGGGAACGCGTCGAGTACGTCGGCGGTCACGTCCCGGGCGCCCGGTGCATCCCACTGGGCGACCTGCACGCGAGCATCCGGGACCTGCCACGCGGCGGCACGGTGTATGTCATCTGCGCCAGCGGCAACCGCAGCCAGGTGGGCGCCGATCTGCTCGGACGCGTCGGGATCGACGCCCGGTCGGTCGCCGGCGGGACGGCCGCGTGGGCCCGCGCGGGCCACCCCCTGACCGACGGCAGCCGGGCCTGACGCATTCCTTGCCGCTCGGCAGCACGCCGGCGGCTCCGGAATATACCCCCCGGGGTATACGCTACTGTGAAAGCATCGCCAGTCATCGCTGCGAAGGAGTTCAGCGCCATGTTGTTCACCCAGTACTACCTGGACTGCCTGTCCCAGGCGTCGTACCTCATCGGTGACGACACCACGAAGCGCGCCGTGCTGGTCGACCCGCGCCGGGACATCGACGAATACCTCGCCGACGCGCAGGCCCGCGGGCTGACCATCGAGGGCGTCGTCAACACCCACTTCCACGCCGACTTCCTCGCCGGTCACCTCGAGGTCGCCGCCGCCACCGGCGCCTGGATCGGCTACGGACAGCGGGCCGAGACGGAGTACCCGAGCCGCAAACTGCACGACGGCGAGCGGATCGGCCTCGGCGACGTGACCCTGGAGATCATGGAGACCCCGGGCCACACCCCGGAGTCGATCAGCATCCTGGTGTACGAGCGCGCCGACGACGCGGTGCCCTACGGGGTGATGACCGGTGACGCGCTGTTCATCGGCGATGTGGGCCGGCCGGACCTGCTCGCCTCGCTCGGCGTCACGGCCGACGAACTGGGCCGGATGCTCTACGACAGTGTGCAGCGCAAGCTGATGGGCCTGCCTGACGAGGTCCGGGTCTTCCCCGCCCACGGCGCGGGCTCGGCCTGCGGGAAGAACCTCTCCACCGAGCGGCAGTCCACCATCGGCGAGCAGCGCCGCACCAACTACGCCTGCACCCCGATGAGCCAGGAGCAGTTCCTCGCCCTGGTCACCGGCGGGCAGCCCGCCGCGCCCGGCTACTTCGCCTTCGACGCCGTGCTCAACCGCAAGGCCCGCGAACTGTTCGACCACAGCCGGGCCCCACGTCCGCTCGGCGCCGCCGACTTCGCCGCCGCCCGGGCCGACGGCGCCGTGGTGATCGACGCCCGCGACCCGCAGGAGTTCGCGGCGGGCCACCTGCGCGGCGCGATCAACATCCCCGCCGACGGCCGGTTCGCCGAGACCGCCGGCAGTGTGGTCGCGCCGGACCGCGCGGTGCTCGTGGTGGCCCCGCAGGACCGCGAGGAGGAAATCGTCGTACGCCTCGCCCGGATCGGTTTCGACCGGGTGGTCGGCTACCTGCGCGAGCCTGAGGCGGCCTTCCTGGAGATGGTCGCCGACCTGGCGCGGGCCAGCCGGCTCACCGCCAGTGAGCTGCGCGCGGCCCTCGACACGGCCGAGCCACCCGTGGTGCTCGACGTCCGCAACAACGGCGAACGGGAGCACGGTGCCGTCGCTGGATCGCTGCACGTTCCGATCGCGGAGCTGACCCGGCGAATCGAGGAGGTGCCGACCGACCGGCCCGTCGTCGTGCACTGCGCCGGCGGCTACCGCTCGTCGGTGGCGGCCAGCGTGCTCCGCAACGCCGGCCGGGCGGACGTCTCCGACCTGCTCGGCGGGTACGGTGCCTGGCAGGCGATGCTGCACCCGACCGCAGCCTGAACACCGGCCGGGACGGGGGTGGCCGTCGGTGCGAGACGACCACTCCCGTCCGCCGGGCCGGCACCGCTTTGATCCTGGATCTAGGATGCGGCGGTGCATATCTCCATGTGGGTCCCCTACGACGAGAGACAACTCCGCCGCACGCTCCGGTTCATCCTCCGCCCACAGCTGAGAGCCATCCGCCCGCTGGGTGGCGTGCTGATCGTCCTCGGCCTCGCCATGGTGGCCCTGGACCCGTCAACGCCGCTGGCCTACCTCGTCCTGGTCCTCGGACTGCTCTTCGTGTTCGCGATCGCACCGATAACGGTGGCCTGGTCGATGCGTATGCAGTCCAACGTCATCAGGGATGGGCTGCACATGACGCTGGACGACGAATGGGTCACGCTCGCCTACCCGCTCGCCGAGTCGCGGCTCCGGTGGGCGGGCCTCGGCCGGGTCATCGAAACCCCCGAGGTCTGGTACGTCATGTTCGGCAGGATCCAGGCGGTCACGATTCCGAAAGGCCCGATGACCGAGGAGCAGCGGGCCGAGTTCGGCGCGTTCGTCAAGGGGTTGCAGCCGGCCGGTAGGTGACGTCCGAGGTCCCACCTTCGCTGCGGCTGGTCGGGACCGCCACCGCGGTCACCCGTGGGACCCTCCGTCGAGGGCGAGCGCCAGTCGGCGTTTCCAGGCCTCGACGTCACCGGAGACCCCGGGGTACTCATCGAGGAAGTTACCCCAGTCGACATTCCAGGCGAGGACCGATTCGACGGTGAAGTCGTCGGCTTCGGCGCCCAGTTCCGGCCGGAGCAGGTCCCGGACGAGTTGCGGGCTCACTGTGGTGTGCTCGGCGAGCAGCACCGCGTCGTAGAGGTCCTTGCCCTGGGGGTAGGTGTCGGTGGCGAGCCACATGACCTTCCAGGCCAACGACATCTCCGCGGTCGCCGCCGGTACGGGGCGATCGACGCCGTCCAGCCGGATCGTGGTGGGTTCGAGGGGAAGGTGTTCGTTGAAGACGAAATCGGCCTGCACGGATCCGGTCAACCCGTCGTCGGTGGTGAACGGGATTATCAGACGCCGCCCGTCGGCGCGTTCGTAGGTCCAGATGTCGCTCGTCTCGACCCGGTCGGGATCGAGGCCGGCTCCTGGCCGGTGCCGCAGTGCGGACAGGATCCCGGCGAACATGGCCGTGGCCTCGTCGCTGTGGCTGTCCATCGAGGGCGGGGCCACGACGAAGTCGAGGTCACCGGGGTCGCGCGCGGCGGCTCCGAACCATGCGGACATGGTGACGCTGCCGCGCAGGACCAGGTGCTGTGCCCACCGAGTGTCGGCGATGACGGTGATCATGTGTCGCATCGCGGCACGACGGGCGGCGCGCCACCGGGCACCGGTGCCGGGGTCGGAGAACACTGGTTCGCCGGCGCGATAGGCGTTGCCGTACTGCTTCAGGGCAGGGTCGAACGCGGCGCGCTGCCGCACGCCGGGCTGGGCGGGCAGCGGCTGATAGGTGTTCGGGTAGCCAGGTGTGCCGGCCGGTGCGGAGCGCATCGTCTCCTCCCTGGCCAGCTCCCGTGCATTCGGTCCGGGCTGGGTCAGCCAGCCGGCGTCGAGCGAGATCCGGTCGTCGGACACGACGTACTCCTGCTCGACGGCGAGGATGTCCCAGCCGGAGTCGCGCAGGGCCGCAACGAGGGTGTCGAGCCGAGCCTGGGCGGCAATGCGACCGACCCGGTGGCACCGCTGGGTGACGAACCGTTCCTGGCTCCCGTCGTGGCTTGTCCGTCTCGGGTTGCGGGACAGCCGCGCGCCGTGTCGCTCGGCCAGCTCGGTCACCGCCACCAGCGCGGAAACCCCCACCGGGAGCACGAGCTTGACATGGTGTTCGAAGTACCGGTCGAGGGGTTGTGTGCCGGCATCCGAATCGGTCACCGGCACACCGTCGCACCACGGCGCGGCCTCGATCTTGACTCGGGCGACGGGCAGGCCCGCAGCCCTCAGCCGCTTTGTCCACCGCTCGGCGGCATCGCGTTGCTGCTCCAGCGACCCTGACCCCACCAGCGTCAGCATCGGCTGAGATGGCCTCTGTCCCCGGTCCAGCACCACATGGGTGTACTTCAGACCGTGCTTCTCGGCGAAGTCCGCCAGCTTGCCGGCGTGCCGCTCGTAGGCGGTGATGTGGACCTCGAAGTCGCCACTGACATCGTTCGTGAGATCCGTTTCGGACACGCCGCCCACGGTACGCGGCCGCCCGCCACGGCCGCGACCAGGATTCCTCGGGCAATCGCTCGACCCGAGGTCAGCGGGCTTGAGCCGCCATCCACTTCTCCAATCCGACGGCGTCCAGCGGCAACGCACGGGACAGCACCTCCGCGCCGTCCGGCGTGACCAGCAGGTCGTCCTCGATGCGCACGCCGATCCCGCGCAACTCCGGGGGCAGGGTCAGGTCGTGCGAGTGGAAGTACAGGCCGGGCTCGACCGTGAGCACCATGCCGGGTGCCATGATCGCGCCCTGATAGGCCTCCGGCGTGGCCCGCCCGCAGTCGTGCACGTCGAGCCCCAGGTGGTGTCCGACGCCGCACACCAGATAGCGCCGGTGGTGCTGACCGCTGTCGGAGAGCGCCTCGTCCACGGAGACCGGCAACAGCCCCCAGTCCGCCAGTCCCCGCGCGATCACCTCCATCGAGGCATGGTGGAAATCGGTGAACGGGCGGCCGGGGCCGACCGCCGCCAGGCCCGCCCGGTGGGCCTGTTCCACCAGGTCGTGAACCTGACGCTGGACCGGAGTGAACCGCCCGGAGGCGGGAAACGTGCGGGTGACGTCGGCGGTGTAACAGCTCTTGGCCTCGACGCCCATGTCGAGCAGGAGCAACTCGTCCGGCAGCACGGGGCCGTCGCAGCGTACCCAGTGCAGCGTGGGCGCGTGGCCGCCACTGCCGACGATCGTGGCGTAGCCGGGGCCGTTGCCGTACGCCCGGGCGTATCGGTCGAAGGTGCCCTGCAGCCACCGCTCCCCCGGCCCGGCGATCGCCGTGGGGATCTCGCGGACGACCGCGGCGAAACCCTCGACCGTGCGGTCCACGGCCTCGCGGAGCTGCCCGATCTCCCACTCGTCCTTGTACATGCGCAGTTCGGCGAGGACCCGGGTCACCTCCTCGTCCCGGGTCACGTCCTCGGTGAGTTCCGCGAGCGGCCGTACCTCGACACCCAGCGCCCGCGCCCAGTCGGTCAGTCCCGGAGCGGCCCCGACCCACAGCTCCCCGTAACGCGGATCGGTCCAGAAGCCCGGGTCGCCGGGGCCGGCGGGCGGCGGCAGGTAGAGGGTGGCATCGCCGTCGCGCAGCACCACCACGGCGTTCTCGACATCGCAGCCGGTCACCCAGACGAAGTCGCTGTCCGGGCGGAAGTCATACATCGTGTCGTTGCTGCGCACGGGCGCCTCCCCCGCGGCCAGCACGACGGTCCGGCCGGGGAGCGCCTCGGCCAGCCGGGCCCGATGGGCGGCGGCCGCGTCGGCGGCGCCGGGGACAACCGATGGGGTACGCTCCCGCGCGCCCCATCCCGTGTTCATGTACTCCGCGAAGGTCGTGATCTCGGACAGCTTCGGCGGCCTACCCTGACGCAACGGAGAATCCTCCAGCCTCGAAACCAGTACGGTGTGCCATTGCACTGATCCTAGCGCCACGCCGAAAGACGGTTGCCCTCGTGTCCAACCACATCTACCGAGATAGATCGTGACCGGTCTGCGCCAGGAGATCATGCTCCGACGGCCGTGACCTGCACATCAGGCCCTGGCACGATGTCAGGCGTGTCGACTACTCCTGACAACCGAGACTCCTCCCCCCTCGCCTCGCCGACCACGGTGCTGCCGCAGCTACGTACGCGGCCGCGGCACCGCGCCATGACGGATGGGCGCCGGCTGATGTGGACGACCGTCGCGGGTGCGGCGGTCGCCGTCACGGCCGCAACAATCGCGGTGGCTGTTTCCGGCGGCGGCGACGACGCGGAACCGCCGAAGCCGGCACCAGCGCTCGCCGCGCCCACCGAGGCTGACGACGAACCAACCGTCGACGTCGCGGTGACCGAGGAAGCGTCCGCCTCCGCGTCACCGTCGCCATCGCCGTCCCCCCGCGCATCCACCGGGCGTCCCACGCGCCCGGCCGACCTCGTCGAGGGGATGCAGACCACCATCAACCTGCTCGTCCGGGACCGTCAGCTGTCCCGGGACGCCGGTGAGGACCTGACCAAGCGACTACGGGAGGTCAAGAAGGAAATCGCGGACGGTAATCTGGACAAGGCACGGGAAAAGTTGCGCGAGTTCGCTGAGAAGCTGGTCAGGCTCCGCAAGAAGGACCGAATCAGCAGCGCCGGCTATGACGCGCTCGCCGCCGGGGCGGGGCAACTCGCCCAAGCAATGACGAACCGCTGAGCCGCCGGAACGCCGGCGGCGAGGCTTCCGGCGGGGACGGCGGGCGGCGTCGAAAGGACTGGTCTCACGCCGCGTCAACCGGGCTGGCCATCGACGACGCGGCACCCAGCGGCTGCGCCTCCGTAGCCGGCTCGCGGTCCTTGCCGCCCGCCCGGACGACCCGGGCGTGCCACCAGACGACCAGCGGCAGCGCGACGAGTTCCAACACCAACGCGGTCCCGAACATGGGAGTCGGCCAGCCCACGGCCAGGACCGACATCAGCCGGCCGAACCCGCCGACGACCGCGATCACGAGAATCGTCCGGGTGACGACCGCCCGCTCCTCCAGCCGGAACAGCGACCAGCAGAGCGCGACGCCGCCCGCCAGCCAGTAGGCGTCGATGAAGCGGTAGTTGTTGTCGACGCTGACCGGGGTCGACGCGCCGCCGGGTATGAAGGCCGGCCCGATGAAGAGCCCGGCCAGCCCCGACACGATGGGCACCGCGCCGAGTGCCACCAGCACGACCATGAGTGCTCTTCGCCCCGCCATCGCTCCCACCGTCGTGTCCCTGGCCATGCGCAGACCGATCGCCATCACTCTATGGCGGTGCGCCACGTCGCGCCAGACACCGGCCCCAGTCGCGCTGTGGTACCCCTACGATCCGTGGCACACGTCACGCGGCCACGTTGTCACAAGGATCGGTCCGCCGGCATCTCCATGTTCGTCAGACGCCGCGCGTTCGATCCGCGCGGTACGTAACTCCACGAGTGAGGACGAAGCCATGGAGCCTCGTATCGACCTGTTCACCAACGAGATCGGCGCCCGGTTCGCCAAGCGGTTCGCCAACGCCGGCCTGGTGATCCAGCAGTCGTCGCTGCCGCACTCGACGCAGGAGCTGGTGTCGCTGCGCGCCAGCCAGATCAACGGGTGCGGTTGGTGCATCGACATGCACACCAAGGAGGCCGCGGCCGCGGGCGAGACCTCGGTCCGGCTCCATCTGGTCGCCGCCTGGCGCGAGTCCACCGTGTTCACCGAGGCCGAGCGGGCCGCGCTGGCGCTCGCCGAGGAGGGGACCCGGCTCGCTGACGCCCACCTCGGCGTGTCCGACGAGACCTGGGCCCAGGTACGCAAGCACTACGACGACGATCAGATCGCCGCGCTGGTCGCCCTGGTCGCCCTGATCAACGCGGCCAACCGGCTCGCCGTGATCGTGCACCAGCAAGGGGGGTCCTACGAGGCCGGCATGTTCGACCGACTGGCGAGCTGACCGAAAGGGACCTGTGGCCCGGCCCGGGACCATCCGGGCCGGGCCACAGCCGTGCTCCGCCGGGGACCTCGCCCAGCAGGCATCCGCGGCATCGCTCCAGGGGGCCTCCAACGTCGCCACGGAGGAGTCGCCGCTGGCCCCGCGTCGAGGTGAGCGTCGGGGTGTTGGCGTGGCTATGGCGAGACTTTGGCGGCCGGCGACACCGTTGGGGCAGGAACGCACAGAGGGAGGAGGTGTCCCAGATGGAGAAGAAGGAGCTCAAGAAGATCAAGATCCGCAAGGCGGGTCCGGTCCGGCTGACCGCCGCCGCCTGCCCGCAGTACCCCACCAAGCTCTAAGGGGTCCGGCGTCGGGCGTGGGCGCGGAGTGGGCGCCCACGCCCGACGCTTCATTCTCCATCGCGGACCAGTGGAGGACGGACCGTGGACACGGAAGTGCAGTACGACCAGGACCGCCGGGTGGTCCTCCATCCCCTCGTGTACTTCGCCGACGGGGACGAGGTCACCATCGGCAGACCGGACGTCGACTCGTACGGGATCTTCCCGCCGGACGGCGCCGAGGTGGTCCGCCGGCTGGCGGCCGGGGACACCCCGCGCGAGGTCGATCGGTGGTACCAGGCGGAGTACGGCGAGAGCGCCGACCTCGAGCACGTCCTCGCGGCCCTGGACGAGCTGGGCTTCATCGCCACCACGGATCAGGCACCGGTGGATGTGGCACCGGTGCGCTGGCAGCGGCTGGGCGCCGCGCTCTTCTCCGCGCCGGCCTGGGTCGGCTACGGCGCGCTGGTGGCCTGGGCGATGATCGCGATGGTCCGTTCGCCGGATCTGGTCCCGAGCTACCGCAACCTGTTCTTCACCGACTACTTCACGCTCATCGAGGTGGCGTTGTTCGTCGGTGCCGTGCCGCTGCTGATCCTGCACGAACTGTTCCACGTGCTCGCCGCCCGCCGGCTCGGCGTACGCTCCCGGGTCAGCATCGGTCGCAGGTTCTACTACGTGGTGCTGGAGACCAGCCTGGACGGCCTGGTCGCGGTGCCCCGCCGGAGGCGGTACCTGCCGATCCTCGCCGGGATGCTGGTCGACGTGCTCGCCCTGGCCGCGTTCACCGTCGTCGCGGACCTCAACCGCCGGCCCGACGGGTCGTACTCGATGGCGGGCCGCCTCTGCCTGGCCCTGGCCTTCGCCACCCTGCTGCGCGTGCTCTGGCAGTTCTTCTTCTATCTCCGCACCGACCTGTACGTCCTGATGTCCACCCTGCTCGGCTGCGTCGACCTGCACACCACCGCGAAGCGGCTGCTGCGCAACCGCGCGGTGCGACTGCTCGGCCGCCCGGAGCGGACGACGGACGAGACGCAGTGGCACCCGGTCGACCGACGGGCCGCCGGCTGGTACTCCTGGCTGATCGTCGCCGGATACACCTTCAGCATCACGACGTTCCTGGTCGCGGTCGCCCCCGCCGTCTACCGGATGTTCGCCAACTCGATCGCCCGGCTCTTCGGCGACGCCGCGACCGGTGGGCAGACGTTCGACTCGGTGGTCTTCCTCGGGCTGAACCTGGCGCAGATCGCGCTCACCGTCTGGCTGGCCGTACGCGAACGCCGGCAGCGCAAGAACCAACAGTTCCAGCACGTCATCGCCTAAGGAGGCGCCAGCATGGGCAGCCACTACTGGATCAGCGCTGATCGCCGCGCGGACCGCGATCGGCTCCGGGCGGGAATCGACCTTCCGCCGCTACTCGCCCGGGTCGAGGCACACCGTCGGCTGCGTGGCCCGTACACCGCCGCGGGCGCGGTGCTACGGGCGATCGGGGCGGACGCGCTGGCCCGCTGCCCGGAGCTGGGACCTCGGCACCATATCGAGATCCTGACCGCCGCCCCGGAGTTCGAGGGCGCGGTGCCACCCATCGAGTCCACGTTGGAGCAGGAGTCGGAGTCCGGCGCCCGTACCCGTTACCAGGCCCGGTTGCACACGCTGCGGCTCGCGCACGGGCTCGCCGAGTTCCTTCGCGACTACCTCACGGCACTCGGCGACGGTCCGCGCACCCTGGTGCTGGAGGACGTGCAGGAGGCCGATCCGACCGATCACGAGTTCGTCGCGGTGCTGCTGCAGCGGCTGTCGCCCAGTCAGTTGACGGTCGTGGTGGGCACCGCCGCCGGGCCGCCGGCCGAGGCGCCGGGTCCGGTGAGCATCTCGCTGCCGGAGACGCTGCGGGAGCGGACCGTCCGGGTCGATGAGCCGGCCGGACCGGGCGCGCCGGGCGATCCGGCGGACGCTGAGGGCAGCGGCTCCGGCGGGTCACTGGTGGAAGGGCTGGACGAGGCCACGCTCGGTGGGCTGGCCCGGGCGTACGTGGCGACCGAGTGCACCGGCGACGACCCGCGACAGCGGGCCGCGTACCAGTCGTTGTCCGCTGCCGACCGGGCCGCGCTGCACGACGAGCGCCGGCTCGCGCTGCTGGCCCGGGGCGAGCGGTCCCTGCTGCTCGGCGCGGTCCCCTACCACGCCGAGCAGGGCGGTGACCCGGCCGGCGCCGGCGCGGCGGCGCTGCGGGAGGCCCAGTTGTACTGCAAGAACCTTGGCCTCTACCACGCGGCGGCGGAGCTCGGCGAGCGCGGCCGGGCGGTCGTCGACCGGGCGAGCCGCCCCGAGCTGTGGTGGGACCTCACCGGTGATGTCACCACCTCGCTCTCCGCCATCGGTCGGGCCGAGGAGGCCGAGGCCCGCTACGACGAGGCGCGGGCCATCTCCACCGACCCGCTGATCCACATGCATGCGGCGTACGGCACCGCGATGCTCTTCGCCCGGCACTACGGCGACCAGCGGCGTGACGCGAAGCAGGCCCGGCGCTGGCTCAACCAGGCGGTGGCCATCGCGTCGCTGCTGCCCGATCCCAAGGAACGGGCCTTCTATTCGGTGTTCCACCGCAACGGCATCGCGCTGGTGGAGACCCGGGAGGGCCGACCGGAGGAGGCGTTGCGGCTGCTGAACGAGGGCATGGCCCGGCTGGATCGGGAGCTCGAACCGGGTGAGCAACTGCTGCACCGCACCGGGCTGCGCTACAACCGGGCCCAGGTGTACGGCATGTCCGGCCGGCTGGAAGAGGCGCTGGCGGACTACTCGTCGGTCATCGAGGTCGACCCGAACTTCCACGACCACTACTTCAATCGGGGAAACGTCCTGCGCCGCCTCGGGCGGAACAAGGAGGCGATCGAGGACTACGAACGGGCGCTGCGACTGTCCCCGCCGTTCCCCGAGGCGTACTACAACCGGGGGGACGCCCGGCTGGAACTCGGCGACGTCGACGGGGCACTCGCCGACTTCGACCGGGTGCTGGAACTGGACCCGGAGCACGTCGACGCGCGGTTGAACCGGGCCGCGCTGCGGTGCGACCTGGACGACGTCGACGGGGCCTGGGCCGACGTCACCGCCGGGCTGGCGTACGCGCCGGAGAACCCGCACCTGCTCTGCGTCAAGGGACGGATCCTGGTCGAACGGGGCGAAGCCGCGGCGGCCCGGGAGGTCCTGACGGCCGCGCTGGGGATCGACGACGGTCTGGCCGAGGCGTGGGCCATCCGGGGCGGCCTCGGGTACGAGTCGGGTGACCTGGTGGCGGCGATCAGCGATCTGAGCCGCGCGGTCGAGCTGCTCGGCACGCCGGAGATCCGCTACAATCGGGCGATGGTCTACCAGGCGGCGGGTCGGTTCGCCGAGGCGGCGGCCGACTACCGGGCCGTCCTGGAGGTCACCGACGACGTCGATGCCACCGCGCGGCTGGCTGACTGCCTGCGGGCCACCTCCACGTCAGCCGCCGTGTAGGGCCGCCGCGATGACCACGCAGGAGCACGCAGTCCCGTCGCGGACCGGAGTCTTCACCGAGGCGATGGCGCGGCTGGCCTCCGGGGTCGCGGTGGTCACCGCCCGGCAACCGGGCGGGGCACCCTGCGGTCTGTTGGTCTCCTCCATCTGTTCCTACAGCGTGCGGCCACCCTCAGTCCTGGTGTCCATCGGCCGGGAGTCCCGGTCGTACCGGTCCCTGCTCGGGCAGGCGGAGTTCGGGGTGCACCTGCTGGGCAGCGGCGACGGCCCGATCGCGCGGCTGTTCGCCAGCCGGAGCGACGACAAGTTCGCCGGCCTGCACTGGGCGTGGGACGGCTCGGTGCCGCGCCTGGACGCCACACCTGTCTACCTGCGCTGCGTACGCAGACGGGTGTTCGAGCACGGTGACCACGCGATTGTCATCGGCGAGGTGGCCGACGGCGAGATATCGCACGGTGAGCCGTTGGTCTACTACCGGCGGGCCCTGGACTGGCGGCTTGAGCCGCCGGTCCAGAGCCGTCCGCGATGATCGGCCCGCCCGGCTACCACCGGTTCGAGACGGCGACCGGATGGTGCACCCCGGCCTGGCAGGTCCTGCGGCAACGGCAATTGGCGGTAGGCCGGTCGGCGCAGGCCGGACACCAGATCGCGGAGTGGTGCGGGTGCGGAGCAGCCGAGCCGTCGAGGATCATCTGTTGCAGGGCCCGCAGCCCCGGCCCGGGCTCGACGCCGGCCTCATCGACCATGATCCGGTGCGCGCGTTGGTAGACCTGCAGCGCCTCGGCCCGGCCGCCGGAGAGGTAGAGCGCCAGCATCAACTGCTGGTGGAAGCTCTCCCGCAGTGGGTACCGGGCGGAGAGTTCGCCCAGCTCGCCGACCAGTTCGAGGCTGCGGCCCTGGCACAGGTCGGCCCCGATCCGTTCCTGAAGCAGCGCGAGACGTTCGGCTTCCAGAGGTACGGCGTATCGCTCCATCAGATCTGAGCGGCTCAGATCGGCCAGCGCCGGCCCGCGCCACATCGCCAGTGCCTGCCGGAACGACTCGCCCGCTTCCGCGCACCGGCCCTCGGCGACCCGCCGGCGGCCGTCAGCGGAGAGGGACCGGAACCGGTGGAGATCCAACTGACCGGGCTCGACCCGGATGACGTATCCGCTCGGCTGGGTCCGTAGGACCGGATGTTGTCGGGTCCCGCCTCGGACTCGGGCACCTGGGCTCAGGACCCGGCGGACCGCTGAGACGTACATCTGCAACGCGGCGAGGGCCGATCGTGGCGGCCGGTGCCCCCAGAGCGCGTCGATGATCCGGGTGACCGGGATCAGTTCGTTGCCGTGCAACAGGAGCAGGGCGAGCAGTTTGCGTTGCAACGGGGCGGTCGGGGTGCACGGTTCGCCGTCCCGGTAGACCTCAAGCGGGCCGAGGATGTGAAACCGCAGCGCCGGGGCGGGGAATGGATCAGCCTGATGGTGGGAGTCCGGGGCGGCGGCAGGTGGCTGCCCGGTGACCGGGTGCCGGGGTGCGGGCTTGCGGTGCCGGTCGAAGCGGGGTATCGATAAGGACGCCAAAATGGACTCAGATGCGCAATCAGTGTGTCCTTGACTGGCGGGGGATGCCATTCAGTTTTCTCCCTGCGGCATTCATCCCCCGTCTGACCATAAGCGAATGATTGATTGGTGCAGGTGAATCTAGGTGGCTGCCGGTAATGCTAGCAACACACTCCGCCTTCGACAAGGTAACGGGACTCTGGTCACCTCTTTCACCCAGGCGCAAAGATAGTAAACTCTAGTGATTCGGACCTGCCGGAGCCGCACAAGGGAAAAAGCGGCAGAGATTTAGGTCAATGGGCTCAGCCGGAGCTAGGAGCGGAAGTCAGCCCCGTTCCACGCTCGCCGGATCACCAGTGAGCCATTCCGCGCAACGTTCTGATCACCGAAGGTGATCATGTGGTGCGGTCGTGTTCGGTGTGGAGCAGGATGAGTGCGGCGGCCACGAT